>CASENS010000035.1 GCA_949289345.1 uncultured Bacteroides sp. | reverse complement strand
GGATACAAAGAACGGGCTGAACTGGTATGACTATGGGGCGCGTATGTATGACCCGGCTTTGGGGCGGTTTACGACGCAAGACCGATTTGCGGAGAAATATCCGGCCATGTCACCTTATCAGTATGGGGCGAATAATCCGGTTTGCAATATTGATATTAACGGGGATAGCGTTAGGGTTTATACTGAAACAGATTCCTATGGGCATTCTTGGCTGAGTGTTGGTGAGGGAGATGACATGGTGGTTTATAGCTATGGCCGTTTTAATGGGACATATAAAGGTCAAAAAGGCATTAATTTTGCTAATGGTTTAGGTAATGGTGATGGTGTTCTATTAAGGATGACCGGTAAAGAAGCAAAAGATTATCAATTGGATAAAGAAAAACTTGGAATGAATGCTTTTACAATTACGGACATAACAGATGAAGATGTGAGCAGGATATTGGACACAAAATTTAAGTCTTCATCTAAACTTCCCAATATACCAGGTCGAGACTATTATGATGCACCATATGCACGTATTATTGATGATTATGAACTATTGGATAATAATTGTACAACATTTGTTTCAGATATATTGAACCAAACTGGCTCTAAAGCTTTGGAGATTATGAGTATTGAGTCAAACATATTAGGGAATTATATATCGATAAGTGTAAAGGGAAGATATGTTATTCCCGCTGTATTACAATGGCATTTAAATAGAATATCAAATACTAATAGTGTCGTTCATAAAATGAAATGATATGAAATTTATTAAACTCGTATATTTAATTGTTTCGATTGGAGTTGTACTGATTCTTATACTCAGTATTATGGATAATTATGTTAGTTTGAAATATGAAATATATGAGTATCGTATTCTATTTGATAAAAACAATATCCCAACGGAAAGAGCTGAAGGATATTTGTTGCGAGTAATTAGTATATTAAAGTTCTTTTTATATTATGTATTAACTACAATCTTATTAATAATAATTAGTCTTTTTCATAAGAAAAAAGGTTAGAGTTGTATGTGTATGAATTAGCAATCCTTGTTTCAGCGCAATCTGATTCAAGGATTGCTTTTTTATATCAAAACATTGCAGCGGTATGGTCAGACTTCGGCCAGTACCTACGGTTTGATTGATAATCAGCACGTAAGCCATTATGATTCTTTGCCAGGATTTTATGTTTTCCGCAAGTATGGATGGGTGTCTTCATAACAATTTCTATGTTTAATGCAACAAATAAAGTACGCAAAAAGTACGCACGAATAACCGTCGGTACGCCCGGGTACGCACAAGTACGCGTCCCGCCCGTCTTGTTTTTCCCACCTTTGTCGTGTCAACCGGTTGACAAAGCGCATGGCGTACGTACCCGACAAATGCACGCAATGAACTTTGATGAAACAAATTTTCAAGTCGAAAAAAACGAACAGGAGGTTTTTATGAAAAGAAGAATGAAACGCAACATCGGCAGGGAGATTACCCATCTCATCATCCACTGCAGCGCCACGCACGCCGACCGTCCCTTTACGGTGGAACAGCTGGAGGCCGCGCACCGTGCCCGTGGCTTTGAGTGCATCGGCTACCACTACTACATCCTCCGTGACGGCACCACGGTGAACACTCGTGCCATCGGCCGTCCGGGAGCGCATTGCAAGGGTTACAACGCCCACAGCATCGGCATCTGTTACGAAGGCGGGTTGGATGTGGAAGGCTGTCCGGCAGATACCCGCACGCCGGAGCAACGCATCGCCCTGCGTCTGTTGGTGTGGCAGTTACTGGGTATCGTGGGTCGTAATGTCCGCATCTGCGGACACCGCGACCTTAGTCCCGATCTGGACGGTGACGGCACGGTGGAACCGGAGGAATGGACCAAACTGTGTCCCTGCTTCGATGTGGCGAGGGATTTGTAAATGGGAATTTAGCCCCCACCAGACCTCCCCCCGTGGGGGAGGCTTTGAATACTAAGTAGAATACAATAGCTCCCCCACGGGGGGAGTTGAGGGGGCATTTAACTAGTCGTTTGAAAGGAGGTGTAAACGTATGGCAATCAAGAAATCGGTGTGGGACACCATTTTGAAAGTAATCATCGCCGTGGCTTCGGCCATAGCGGGCGCATTGGGCGCCAATGCGATGGGGCTGTAAGGACAAAAGCTAAACGGGTCAAGCACGCATGCCCGTACCGATGAACAAATGTGTGCGACAAACTTTTAAAAACTTAATTTATTATGTCAGTAACTTACAAACCTGTATTCCGTAAAAATCCCCAACAGAAAGATGGCTCGGGGAAATTCTATCCCCAACTGCTCGTTTGGGGTAAATCGGCCACGCTGGACACTCTGTCCGACCGCATGGCATATGCCAGCTCGTTGACTCAAGGCGACATCAAGAGTGTGCTTGTCAACTTTGTGACTGAGATGCGTCGTGAGCTATACAACGGCCATTCCGTCAACATCGATGGTTTCGGCGTGTTTGGCCTTTCGGCACAATCCGTCGGTACGGAGAAGAAAGAGGACTGTTCGGCGGACAACATTAAGGCGGTGCGAATCACTTTCCGTGCTTCCAGCGCTATTCGTCCTAACTTGAATTCCGCTACGACTCGTTTGGAGGATCGTATTGACTTTGTCTCGTTGGAGTCTCAGTTGAAGAGACTGAATGTGCAGGAGGATGATGACGCCGCCACTGAAGAACCTGAACCGGGCGGTAGCGGTACCGGCGGTAATGATGACGAGGATGACACAAACAACCCGTTGGCATAGCGGACTTGAGGAAGATACGTCATTCATGTGACGCGGAGAACCGGTAGTTAAAAGGTGCCGGAAGGGTTCTCGCCTTTGGCAGACCTTCCGGTGCCTTTCTCTTTTTTGTTGACTGTTACCCTCTTTTATTGTCAACACTTTGTGGAATATTTCCACACTTCCACACCCCGATGCATCAGATATACACCATAACAATATACAGACAGAGGTGGCACACATCTTGCATGGACTTCCATGTATAGATTATGTAATGGAAAAGCAAATGAAGAGTAGAACAATGAAATCGTGCGTGCGGCTGCGAACCTTGGCCGTTGCGTTGTTATTGCCCGGCTGCCTCATCGCTCAGCAAGCGGCAGGTCCCATGCCGGACAATCCGGTGAAGACACAACCGGCTGCAGGTGAGACGGACGATGCGGACGAAGTGTTGCCCAACGGTAACCTGCGCATCCGGGGCATCGTGTCCGACGAACAGGGCGAGAGTATCATTGGCGCCACCATCATCGTGAAGGGACAACCGGAAATCGGGACGACGAGTGACGTAGACGGCAAGTTTACGCTGGAGGTGCCGCCCCGGTCGTACATCGAGGTGTCGTTCATCGGCTATCACACGCAGACCATTCGCGTACACCGCCGCATGAGCAACTATCCCGTGGTGCTGAAAGAGGACAACCAATTGTTGGAGGAAGTAGTGGTCATCGGTTACGGAACGGTGAAGAAGAGCGACCTGACGGGAGCCGTCTCCGGTGTCAATACCCGCCAGTTCAAGAATCAGCCCGTGCGCCGTGTGGAGGACGTATTGCAGGGACGTGCCGCAGGTGTGGAGGTAACGGCATCGAGCGGACTGCCCGGCGCGGGGATGAAGGTGCGTGTACGCGGCACCACTTCCATCAACAAGAGCAGCGACCCGCTGTACGTCATTGACGGCATGATATCGCCCAGCGGCCTGGGTGGACTGAATCCCAACGATATCCAGTCAATGGAAGTGCTGAAGGATGCTTCGTCTACCGCCATTTATGGTTCGCGCGGAGCCAATGGTGTCATCCTCATCACTACCAAGGGCGGTACGGAGGGACGTGCCCGCATATCGTTGGACGCCAACTTCAGCATTGCCACCCTGCGCAAGCAGTATGAGCTGATGAATGCCTACGAATATGGCACGGCACTGAACGAGCTGCGCGGCTCCGCCATCATCTCTGACGCCGACCTGGAGGCCTACCGCACAGGAGCGAAAGGCATCGACTGGGTGGACCTCATGACGCAGACCGCCCTGACACAAGACTATCGCCTGAGCGTGACGGGCGGTTCGGAGAAGGTGAAATACCTCATCTCGGGCAACGTGCTCGACCAGGAGGCCATCACTATCCGCTCGAAGCGGCAGTCGTACGGTCTGCGTGTCAACGTGGACGCTGATGTAAAGCCCTGGCTCACCGTCAGCGCCAAGCTGAACGGCAGCCGCATCCACCAGCACAACGGCGCGCCCAACTGGAGCAACGTCATTTCCTTCTCGCCCACCATGGAACTGATGGATCCCGAGACAGGCATCTACAACCGCGACCCTTACAACGTGGCCAACGCCTCGAACCCCTATGCCGAGATGGTGGTGAACAACAGCGACTCCTATAATTATAACCTGAACGCCAACCTGACCTTCCTGTTCAAAATAATGGACGGACTGACGCTGAGCGTACAAGGCGGGTATGACTACCTGCACAGTCCGTCGTACTCTTTCGCATCGCAGTATGTGGCTCCCGGAGCCATCAACAGCGCCAGCAACAGCAGTTCGATGCACAACTACTGGCAGAATACCAACAACCTGACGTGGCAAAAGACCTTCAACAAGGCACACACGGTGTCACTGATGGGCGTATGGGAGCTGAGCCATACCACGGACACAGGCCTGACCGGCAGCGGCTCCAACCTGAACAACGAGAGCGTGGGCTACTGGAACTTGGGCAACGCCGCCATCCGCAACGCGTCGAACTCCTACAGTGAGGCTTCACTGGTATCCGGCATCTTCCGTGCCAACTACGACTACAAGAAGCGTTACTTCCTTACCGCCGCCATTCGTGCCGACGGCTCGTCGAAGTTCCAGGGCAGCAACCGTTGGGGGTACTTCCCCTCGGCCGCCGTGGCATGGGACATCGCGAAAGAACCTTTCATGCAACGGCAGCACGTATTGACCCAACTGAAGTTGCGCGGCAGCTTCGGTGTGACGGGTAACCAGGACATCAGCCCGTATTCCACCCTGGGCATGCTCTCCGGAGCTTCTTACGGCTGGGGTACTTCCACGGCTCTGACAGGCTATTGGGGCAACCAGTTTGCCACGCCGGACCTGACCTGGGAGAAGACCTACCAGTATGACATAGGCTTGGACGTAAGCATCGGCGAAGTAGACTTTACTTTCGACTGGTTCAAAAAGCACACCAAGGACCTGCTCTTCCAGAAACAAGTTCCCCGCTACAACGGCGGCGGCACTTACTGGGTGAACAACGGCGAACTGGACAACACCGGCGTGGAGCTGACCGTCAGTGCATTCCCCGTGAAAGGCAGTGTGACGTGGGAAACCACCTTCAACGCTTCTTACGTGAAGAACACTGTGCGCGACCTGGCGGGCGATGATTTTGTGCTGACCGCCAACTACAGCGACTTGGGCGGCGCGTTGCAAATCATGAAACCCGGTTACCCCATGGGGTCTTTCTACGTATACCAATGGGAAGGCTTCGATGAGAATGGAGCCAATCTCTACCGCAACGCAGCGGGTGAACTGACCACCAATCCCACCTCCGAAGACTTAGTTATCAAGGGACAAGCCAGCCCTAAATGGACATTCGGTTGGAACAACAACATCACGTGGCGCAACTGGACGCTGAACATCTTCTTCAACGCGGCCACAGGTTACGACCGCCTCAACATCAGCCGCTTCCGCATCGCTTCCATGACGGGTAATACCAAATTCGTCACCCTGCGCGACGCCTACTACCGGGGCTGGGATCACGTGACGGACAAAAGCCAGGCTCTCTATCCCAGCCTGCGCAATGGTGACAACAAAGTGTACGCCAATTCGGACTTCTGGCTGGAAGACGCCTCTTTCCTCAAGCTGAAGAACATCAGCCTGTCCTACCGCATCCCACGCCGCGTGGCGAAATTTGCCAGCATTGAACTTTCCGTCAGTGCGCAGGACGTATTCACACTAACCGGTTACAAAGGTATGGACCCGGAAGTATATGCCGGATACGAAGGGCTGGATTACGGTGCCTACCCTGTACCGCGTACCGTAACATTCGGAGCCAAACTTACATTCTAACTATAGTATAATTGGATATGAAGACTATTAATCAAACCATAAAGGGAATATGCATGGTGGCCATTGCCCTATGCAGCCTCACTGCCTGCGAGGACTTTCTTACCGAAGACCCCAAGGGACAACTTACTACCGATGGCTTTTTCAGTAATCGGGCAGACTTAGAGGCCTCGCTCACCGCCCTCTACTCCACCATAGCCGCTTCGCAGGCTGCCAATAACTGTATCGGAACCAACATGCTGGCAGGCGATGACATCTCCACCCATCCCGCCAGCAACAAACAACCTCTGCGCGAATACGACCAGTATGACGTGAAAGACAACAACTCATGGATGAGCACCATGTGGGAGCAACGCTTCAAAGTCATCAAAGCTGCCAACTTCATTATCAACAATGCAGCACGTACCCCTGACGTATCGGAAGAGGAACTGAATGCAGCCTTAGGGCAAGCCCATTATTGGCGCGCCTATTCTTACTTCTACTTAGTAACTACCTGGGGACCCGTGCCCGTCATGCTGGAGGAAGAGATTAATTACAACGCTCCCCTCTCCAGTGTAGAAGAAATCTACGACCTCATCCTCTCCGACTTGGAGATTGCCGAAGCCGGATGCCCGGTGATGTATGACGGGGAACCATACGCCCGCAACGGTGTCAATGTAGCAGTCAGTCAAGGTGCGGTAAAAGCTACCGAGGCTTACGTCTACCTATGTATGGCAGGCTGGCCGCTGAATCGTACGGAGTATTACCAGAAAGCCGCCGATAAGGCCGAAGAGGTAATAGACGGTGTGGAGAACGGCACATATTACTATCGGTTGTTGGACAACTATAGCGACATTCATTCGTGGGCGTATAATTACAACAATCCCGAAGTGCTGTTGGGTATCTACTACAACCGCGACCAATTGGGACAGTCAGTTCCTCTTACCGACCTCCTGCAAGACATGGCGCAGGCAGGATGGGGTGACACGAACGGAGAGATTAAGTTCTGGAAAGACTTTCCGGACGGCCCGCGCAAAGAGGCCACTTACTTTCCCCAGATATTGCTCACAGACGGACAGCTGCATGATTGGTGGTACGACACCGATCCACCCTCACGCGAAGTTGTCGCCCCGGTATTCAGAAAGACAGCCGAAGGTGCTACGCGTGGCACGGAGTTTGACTATACCAATCCGGCCATGCCCAACGCGTCGGGCGAAAAGACCATTCAGATTATCCGCCTCTCACAAGTGTACTGCTGGTATGCCGAAGCCACAGGCCGTGCCGGACGAGTCACCGCCAAGGCCGTAGACGCCTTAAACCGCGTTCGCAATCGTGCCGACGGACAACCTACCAATCGCTATACCACAACCATGACACCGACCGAACTGGCCGAAGCCGCCTATAACGAGCATGGTTGGGAGATAGCCGGATACTACTGGGCCAGTCTGGCCACCCGTGCCCGCGATATGTTCCGTATGTATCGTCTGAAAGACCATTTCGAATTCCGCAAGGAGAATCCGGAAATAGAAGTCGCTCCCGGTGTATTCCGTAAAGAAGTTGTGCCCGTCACCGGCGCTTGGGACGACAGCAAGATGTATGCTCCCTATCCGTATGAGGACGCGATACTGAACCCGAACTTGCATCGATAAATCCATCCCATTCCTTTCCCCCCTCATGCCTGCATGAGGGGGGGGAACTCATCACCCACTTCCTGAAAAACGTCTGGATCCTATTGACCATCTGCGCAAAAGTCGTACCTTTGTCGCCCGAATTAAAAAGAGGAGGCCCTATGAACGACAATGAGCGCATGATTTCAAGGGAATATATTCGACGACTGATGCACCACACCATCCGGTTGCTTGTATGTGTCACTCTAATCAGTTCTTCCGTATATGCCCAACCCACTCCCCCGGTCAACGATTCTCTTTACCTCAACCTGGAACAACTCTTCGCCCTCGGCACCAAGGCGAATCTGCAACTGACCGCTGACCGCCTGCAAGAACAAGCCGCCCACGAACGAAGCCGGACGGCACGCACCGACCGACTGCCCGACATCACCGTGGGACTTCGAGCCGGTGTATTGGGACAGCCTGTGGTTTTCGAACGCGGCCTGTCGCACGCCACCCGCCCCGAGTCGCCCGACTGGCAACAGAACTATGCCCTCGATGTAGACCAACCGCTCTACCATGGCGGCCGCATCCGCTATGCCATCCGTCAGGCGGACATCGAGAAGGAAATAGCCTGCCTGCAAACCGCAGCCGACGAGGCCGACGTCAAACTCACGCTGTTGCAGCACTATCTGGAACTCTTCTCACTCTACAAACAGCACGATGTACTGACCCGCAACATCGCCGAATCCGAACGCCGGCTGCAGGACATCCGCCGGCTGAAACGGGAAGGTCTCATCACCAATAACGACGTGCTGCGCAGCGAGATGCAACTGACCGATGACCGCCTGTCCCTGCTGGAAACCGAGAACAACATCCGCCTCGCTTCGCAACAGCTGGACATTCTGCTGGGGCTGGACGAAGGACTTCTGCTGTGCCCCGATACCCTGCTGCTACGCACCGACTACACCGTAGAAGCCTGCGATGACTATATCCGCCAAGCCTACTGGGGCGACCCCTCCATGCAACTGCTACAGCAACAGACGAAGTTGGCGCAGAACCACATCCGCCAAGTACGCGCCGAGCAACTGCCCCGCCTTTCGCTATATGCCTCGAATACCCTGGCCCGACCGGTGTCGCGCACCTTGGCCGACATGTACAACAACTCGTGGAATGTCGGCCTGTCCCTCTCTTACTCGCTCGATGCCCTCTACAGCCGCCGTCACCGCCTGAACGAAGCCGACCGCCAACTGGACCTCCGGCGCAATGCCGAAGTACAGCAACAGCAATACTTACGTCACACCGTACGCACAGCCTACCTGAAGCATGAAGAAGCCTTGCGCCGCGTGGAGGCTTTACGCCTTTCCGTCCGCCAGGCCGAAGAGAACTACCGCATTATGCGCAACCGTTACCTGAACCAACTGGCCATCCTCACCGACCTGCTCGATGCCGACCGCCTGCGTCTGAATGCCGAACTGCAACTAACCACCGCCCGCACTGACGTCATCTACACCTACTACCAACTGCAACGGGCCGTGGGAAAGATTTAACATCATAAAAGGAACCCATTATGAGTACACTGGAACAGAAACACCGATGGCTGAAACGCCGCAAACGCCGTAACATCGTGCTAAACACCGTCTGCCTGATGATTGCTCTCTCCGGAGTGATGTGGACAGCCCATTACTTCTGGCGTTACATCAGTTACGAGATAACCAACGATGCTTTCGTCGACCAATACATCGCCCCGGTCAATGTCCGTGTGGCAGGTTATATTCAGGAAGTACGCTTCCGCGAGCACCAGTTCGTACACCGGGGCGACACACTCGTCATACTGGATAACCGGGAGTTCCTCATCCGGCAAAAAGAGGCACAGGCATCCTTGCTCGATGCCGAAGGAGCACGCGGCGTACTGCATTCCGGCATACGCACTTCGGAAACCCGCATTGCCGAACAAGATGCCAACTTGGCCGAAGCACGGGCCCGACTGTGGCAAGCCGAACAAGACTATCGCCGCTACGAACGGTTAATGAAAGAAGAATCCGTCCCCGCCCAACAATATGAGCAGATGAAGTCCGCTTACGAAGCTGCCCTGGCCCGCTATCAGGCCCTGACCCGGCAAAAGGAAGCGGCCCACTCGCAATACACCGAAACCAGCCGCCGGCAAGTAAACGTGGAAGCCGGTATCCTGCGAGCCGAAGCCGCCCTCGACCTGGCCAACCTCAACCTGTCCTACACTGTAGTCACGGCACCGTATGACGGATACATGGGACGCCGCACCCTGGAACCGGGACAATACGTATCGGCCGGTCAGACCCTGTCCTACCTCGTCCGACAATCCGACAAATGGATAACGGCCAACTATCGCGAAACCCAGATAGCCAACATCTACATCGGTCAGCCTGTGCGCATCCGGGTGGACGGAGTGCCGGGCAAAGTGTTTCATGGTCACGTCACCGCCATCTCCGAAGCTACCGGCTCCAAATACTCCTTAGTGCCTACGGACAACTCGGCCGGCAATTTTGTCAAGGTGCAGCAACGCATCCCCGTACGCATCGATCTGGATAGTGTATCGCCCCAGGACATGGCCCGGCTGCGTGCCGGCATGATGGTAGAAACCGAGGCATTGAAAAAGAGATAAACGCGTATGATGACCGCCCAACAACTCGACATCCCCGTACGCCGCTGGGTACCCGACTGGCTGGCCATAGCCCTTGTATTCTTCATCGTCCTACCTGTGACCATGCTCAACGGCGCTTATACCGGCAGCATGGTGGAAGTGAGTAACACCCTGGGTGCTTATACTGAGGACATCACCATCGGCTACTATGCCGCATCGGCTGGCATGGCCATTGCCTATCCCATTGTACCCAAGGTGCTGAACGCCATCTCCAGCAAGTCATTGTTGCTGGTCGACCTCACCTTGCAGTTTCTTCTAAGTTGGATTTGTGCCCGTTCGGCCAGTACCGACCTCATGATATGCTTCAGTTTCATCATCGGGTTCCTCAAAGGATTCCTTATGCTGTGGCTCATCCGGCGCATCAAGTGCGTGTTCAGCCCGGCCGACGTGCGAAGCGAGTTTTATGCTTACTTCTATCCGCTGGTGTTCAGCGGCGGACAGCTCTCGATGGTGGTCACCGCCCTGCTGGCCTATCATTATGACTGGAAATACATGTACTACTTCATGATGCTGATGCTCATCCTGTCCATCCTGCTGGTCATCATCTTCCTGCGGCACGACCGCCCTTCGCGCCCCATTCCCCTGAAAGAACTGCATCCGCGCGAGATGTTCATCATCTCCACCGGTCTGCTGATGCTGGTCTACCTCCTCATCTACGGACGGATTCTGGACTGGATGGCTTCCCCAAAAATCTGCACCTACATCGTCATCGCTCCCCTGCTGATAGGACTCTTTCTCTGGGAACAGTTCCGTTCGCCCAAGCCATACGTCAGCCTGAAGCCCTTGTTCCAATGGAAAGCGATACTGGGATACTTCTACATGATGTTGGTCATGTTTTTCTCTACCTCCACCACCTTGCTCAGTAACTACATGACCAACATCCTGCACGTGGACAATACGCATACTTATACCTTATATATATACTTGCTCCCAGGTTATGTACTGGGTGCCTTCCTTTGCTTCTGGTGGTTCAGGTGGCAACGGTGGCGGTTTCGTTTTCTCATAGCCGGAGGCATGGCCTGTTTTGCCCTCTTCTTCGGCATACTCTACTTCACTATTTCGCCCGACAGCACTTACGAAATGCTCTTCCTGCCCCTGTTCTTCCGGGGCCTGGGCATGATGGTGCTGCTCATCGCCTTCGGCCTGTTCGTGGTGGAAGACCTGCGCCCCAATCTGCTCATCTATAACGCCTTCTTCCTGATTACCTTCCGCTCGGTGCTGGCACCGGTCATTGCTTCGGCTTTCTACAGCAACGTGCTCTACCGCATGCAGCAGACTTACCTGGTGCAACTATCGGAAAACCTGACGATGCTCGACCCCTTGGCGGCTTCGCGCTATACCTCCACCCTCGAAAGCAACCTGGCGCAAGGCCACGGCATCGATGAAGCCATGCAACTGGCCACCAACAGCCTCTACACCGTGTTGCAACAACAAAGCACCCTGCTCGCCTTGAAGCATATCTTGGGCTGGTTGTTCATGGTGACGCTGGTCATTGCCATCGTGTCGCGTTTCATTCCTTTCCACAAGACCGTACGCGTACCGGTCATCCGCACGGGAGAGGATATGGTATAACTTGTAGCTGAATCTTACATTTTATCCCCGTAAGCCAGGTCGCCCGCATCGCCCAGGCCGGGTACGATGTAGGCGTGCTCATTTAAATCCGGGTCAATGGCAGCGCACCACAGGGTGACATCATCCTGCGGGAAGAGTTTCTGTAAATGCTCCACACCTTGCCGGCTGGCAATGATGCAGGCTATGAGCAGGCGTGTGGGATGTCCTTTGGTGCAGAAAGCCTTATAGGCCAGTTCCATGCTTTCTCCGGTGGCCAGCATAGGATCTACCAGCAACAACGTCTTATTGTTCAGTTCGGGTGTAGCGATGTATTCGATATGCACATCCACTTGCCGGTGTTCCGCATCGGTGTAATAGCGGTAGGCGGAGACAAAAGCGTTGCCCGCATGGTCGAATACGTCCAGAAAACCGATGTGCATGGGCAATCCCGCACGGAATACGGTTGCAATCACCAAATCGTCATCCGGTGTGCTGGCTTCGGCTATGCCCAATGGCGTCTGTACCTGTTTGACGGAATACGTCAGTTCCTTACTCATTTCATAAGCCATCAGTGAGCCGATGCGTTCGATGTTGCGGCGGAAACGCATACGGTCTGTCTGAACATTTACGTCGCGCAACTCGGCAACATATTGGTTGAGAACGGAATTCTTCTCTGCAAAATTGATAATCTTCATGCTTTTTAAGTAATGTTTATGCAAATGTAATGCTTTTTATCCATAGCATGATACCTATTCCCTACTATTTCCATATGAAGGTTGCCAACTGTCCGCGGTGGTCGCTGGGCCATATGCCGGCAGGAGTGAGGACGAAGTCGGCCGTTGGTGTTGGGACGATTGTGCCCCGGAATACCGTTTCTTGGGGTCCTACTAAGATGCAGTCCGTGAGTTGCAGCGGTTGATTGGCAGGGTGGAAGTAGATGAAGTCTATGCGGTCGCGCTCATCGGCTTCGGGTGCCCAAGCCAGTTTGCCGGGTTGGGTTTCCTCTGCCTTGCGGTTCCCTGCAGGAAAGGTAAAGCCCGGACAACTCACGGGGTTGGGATGGATTGTGCGGTAAGCGTCTTTGAAGCCCGCACTTTGCAACATGCAGGAACATTCCCAGTTGATGACCGCTCCATTGTGGTCCCACCGTGTGCGCGTGTCATCTTGCCAGTCCAAGTGCGACGGTTCGTTGAAATCGCCACCTAAGATGACTGCGCATCCCCGGTTCAGGTCGTGCCGGGCTTCGGCCAGGAATGCACGGACAGACTCGTCACGGAACGACAGGCGATTAGCGGCCAGAATCTCCGCCTCGTCCGTCACCGGTCGGTCCATCTTCCGCCAGGTGGCACCATCGTATCCGCGGGGCAGGTAGCAGGCATAGTGGCGATGGTCTAAGTGGCAGGAGTAGAAGGCTACCTGCCGATGGCCGATGGTGGTGACTAATTTCACCATGGTGCGTTCTTCATTGCCAATGACGGTGCAGCATTGTCTCAAACTGTCGGGCGGAAACTTCGTGAGTATGCCCACGGCAAGTCCAAAGGTCTCGCCATAGTAGGTTTGCCCGTGGCGTTTCATGGCGTCTATTACTCGTTTCATGAAGTGCGGTCCGTCTTTTATTTCACAGAGGAATACCACATCGGGGTCAGTCTGCTCCAGTAATTTTAGGAAGCCTTCGTAACCTCCGGGTACGGTTGTGGCACCGTTCCACAGGTTGAGTTGCAGCACCTTGAAGTTGTGTGTCTGGGCAATGATTTTGGCATATCCTGTCAGGCCCAGTGTGATTATCAGTATAAGTATGAGTTTTCTCATTGTTTCTTTTGTTTTATGTGACAGGGGCGTATCCGTCGTTCGATAGACACGCCCCTGTTCTGTTAGGATATGAGGTTATTGTTTCGAGGGTTCAGGTCCGTAGTATGAGCGCTTCAAGCCGCCGAAGTCCAGCACTATCTTCTGTAGGACGGTACCTGCGTCACCGCAGATAATTTTTACCGTGTGGCGGCCGGGCTTGTCGATGTGTAGGGTTGTCTTGTTGATGCGACAGTTCTTCAGCACACTCTCATACCATATCTGGGCGTATTCGAAAGACGAGGTAGAGGGGTTCATCACCGGTCCTTCGTCAATGCATACTCCGTACTTGGTTTCGATGTTGGTCGCTTCGTGTCCGGCATAGCCACGGTCATCGCTTGTGACGAACGTAGGTAGTACGTAGGTGTAGACATCTACTGAGCCTTGCTCGAAGGTATAGAAGTCATACTCTAAGCGCGGCGTGTTGCGACCGGCAGTGCGCTGCTGGGGTGCTGTGGGGTCGCCAAGTTGTACGGCAGTGTTATGGATACCGAGGTTGGGAATGTGGCGCATCCGAATGGCGTCGTTCTCTAACTTGCGGTGGTATCCGGCAGCGTCAATCGAGATGTATCCGTTGTTCTCCACATAGAGTTTGGATAGTTCGTCCTTGGCGGGTGATACGGGGTTAAATGCAGACACCCATACAGTCTCCCTTCCGGCATCGTTTGCTGTGATGTCTACTTTGCCCAGGATGCGTTCGCCCACAGGAGCTTTTGTCCAGTCGATGGTGACGTAAATACGGTCTTCGGTATTCGTCTTTCCGTTGCTCTTGCTTAAGATGATCCACTTGTCGGAGGTTACGGCCTTCCACGTCAACGGCTTTTCCCCCTTGTTGAATACGTCGATGTAATACGACACGTCGGGCAGGTAGACACTGAAACAAGGTAAGGAATGGAAACTCCGCTGGCTCTTGAGCACGTCTTCCTGTTCGGCCATGATGCCTAAAACGGCGTTTTCAGAGAGTTCGGCACTGCGCAGTTTAGGAAGCTCGAAGTAGGCGGCTGCGAAGCCTTGCTTCATTGTCATGACGTGGTTCCACTTACCGCCCAGAAGGCTGTTGTATCCTTCAGTAATGACATCCAGACTGTCGTGGCACAGTTTTGCCGACTCGGCGTAGCGTTCCGTAGCAGCTCGTCCTTGTATGGAGTACCACCTATTTCGTTGGCCGTCAAGAATCATGCGGTTCAGCAGTTCGCATCCCTTTACCGGATAGTACATCACTTGATAGAAGCAGGCTTTCTTATCCTCCGGCAGGTTGCGGTAGATACGTTCGGTTAAAGCGCCTATGCGGCGGTATTCTGCCAGGCGAAGCTCGGCCTCACGGTAGTTGATAAGACTGAAGTCCGTATCAGTGTTGCGTTCGCGTCCGTGTTTGTCTGTGGCCCACTGATAGCCCCATCCCATGAATTCCGGCCGTCGGGCGAATGCCAGTTTATAGAATGCGTTCCATATGTCCAGATACTCTTTGCGGTACTCATCGCCCAGAAGATTACACAGCCACTCGGTGCGGTAGGTAGCCGCCCTCTCAAAATTGAAGGAGTCGATGTCCCACGCCATAGTGAGGAAGAAGTCGACTGCAAACTCGCAGGACTTGATATCTCCGGCATTTAGCAGCCAGATGCGGTCGGCAGTCATGTCGTAGGCCTTACGCAGTTCTTCGTACATCAGCGTCGGCGACGTGGTGTTCATCCACAGATGGTCATGTGGCTTGCCCAAGTAGGACGAGTGGTAGTAGACGCCTGAGCGGCCTGATCGTTTCTGCTCCTTGGGGCTGCTCAGCCGTTTCATGTATCCGTAGTTGTCATCCGGCCAAATGATGGTGACATCTTCGGGTAGTTCCAGACCTTCGTCATACACATCGAGCACTTCTTTGTAGGGGGTGAAAGCTTGGGGTATTTCGTTGGCTGGCTTGCCGATGACGTCTGCCAGTGTTTGACGCTGTTTCATCAAGGCTTCCTGCAGCATATCCTTACGGTCGGCCATGTCATTACTTGCCTTCATGGCTTTGTCATGCAGTCCGCGTAGTGCCAGTGTATAGACGTTCTCAAAAGGAGCTGTTTCTACTACTCTGGCTTTCAATACGCTGTCTACTCCGTTACGATTACCTATGTAGTCCCATTCGCCCATTGTCTTGCTATTCCATTCACTGGCTGTATTGAATTGAAGCGGTTCACAATGGGAGGTGCCCATGACAATGGCGAAACTGTCTGCTACCAGACGGTTTTCGGGTATCTGATTAAAGGCCGTTGAGGCTTCGTGCATAGCGGGGCACAGATAATTGGCTTGGAGGCGTAGCAATAGTTCGCACACCTTCGAATAGGTCTTTGGCCCTATATTTCCCCGTTCTTTCTCGAAGTTCCGTTTGGACCAGCGCAGTAGCCCCCAATCTTCGTCATTAATGAATATGCCACGATACTTCACTGATGGCTCCTTGGAATGCATGTCATTTACTGTGAGGTAAAGATTTTCCTGTCGTTTTATGGGAGCATCCGCCCACCAGTACCAGGGAGACACGCCGATGGCGCGCGATATGGAAAGTAGTCCGTAGGCTGTGCCGCGACGGTCACTACCCATGATTACTAAGGCTTGCTTCACTCCTCGCATCGGTTTCTGTACCAATTGTAGGGAGTAGCACTCCCAGCGTCCGGTTAAATCAGTGGTATCCAGTTTGCCATCGGCAACCAATTTGTTAATTAAAGTGTTCTGTCCAAGTGTTCCTACTATTATGCAGTGTTCGGCCCGCTTCTTTTCCGACTGGCTGAGTGCAATGTCTTTACCCGTGACACGTTTCACGTCTGCGGCAAAGAGTTCCGCTGTCTTTTTTACGACCATGTAATCGGCCTTGTCGTAGTACACCGTTGCGTTCCCTTGGGGACTGACCAACGGAAATATGCGGGCACCTTCTTTTTCCGTGGACAGGTTGACTTGGGCGATCGCTACGGATGTCGCAAGCAACGTTGCGGCTCCTAACATAAGTCTTCTATATACATTCATATTGGTTTTCTGTTATTGATTTATTTCATAAATTATCTATATTCTCGCATATCGCTACAGCGACCCTTGAATCGGCACAGCCATAGTACAGGTAAATCCGGTGTTCGTGACAAACTAAGCCTTCCATAAAGACAGTGCCATGGACATATTGTCCACTCCGCTCGAAAGGAGCTTCAGGAACAAAGAAGGGCTTGTCCAGACGTTCGATGAGTTTATTAGGATCCTTTGCATCGAATAGCATCTGTCCGCCGCAGTAGGCACCGGCTGCATATGCAGTGTCGCCGCGTAAGCCACGTTCATTCTTCCCATTGTACAAAAGCAAAATTCCGTTTTTAGTACGAATGGCAGGAGGACCGCATTCCGTCATCTGGCTGTCAAAGTATCCTGGTCGAGGAACCGCCAGTTTCCGAAGTTCTCCTTTCTCATCCAACACCGGATACCAGTCCGTCAGGTTGTCCGACACGGCTGCATGGATGGCATATTCCCCCCAGTACATGAAATACTGTCCATCTACTTTGTCAATGACCAACTTACCGTCTTTCAGCTTTGTCAGTATGGACGCAGATTTTGTTGCCATTTGGTTGAAGCGTCCTTTATATGCTTTGGCGAAAGCCGGGCCGTGTTTGATCCAATGTTTCAAATCGCGCGACGTGGCTACCGAAAGCCGGGGCGTTTTACGATTCCAAGATGTGTATAGCATAACATACAGGCCTTCTTCTGTCATAGCCACTCTGGGGTCTTCACATCCTCCCGGCCAGTCCAATTCCTTGAAGTCGTCATCCGCTGGATAGAGTACTGGATTTCCCTCACGTTTAAAATGGAGACCGTCCGTGCTCTCAGCGTATCCGATGCGTGAGGTACGTTTGCCAATGCCTGTTCCGGATTTATCTTCAGCTCTGTAGAGCACCACTATGTTTCCCCCTTTTGTAACAGCTGCCGGATTGAACACATCTCCTTCTTCCCATTTCACCGGTCCGTTGTGCATAGGGCAGATAAAAGTAGAAGCAGATTGCGGTGCAAGTATCGGATTGACCTGTTGCGGGCGGACGAATGGCCCTAAAGCCCATGATGCACCGGCCTGCACTTCTTGCCCTTCAACTTCCAAGGTTACAGATAAGCTGGCCAGCATAAGAGTCCATATGCTATATTTCCCAATCTTTCTCATAACGATTACTTTATTTTATGAGTTTCCGCTTTTACATTCCATCCTTTAATGCCTAGCACTACTCCACTGGACAGCCCTTTATCGGCTGTTTCAATGGTTACTGTCTTGGTTTCTCCCGGCAATAAGGAAAAGAAATTGTCAGTGTAGAACGAGGGACGTATGGGACTTCCTTCTCCGTTCAAAAACTGCAATTGGTTAAAGAATGCAATCCTGCTTGATACGTTCTTCAGCGTTACATCCACAAACACCCGGCCTTTCTCTGTTCTCAGTTTATAAGAAGACTTTAGCCGTGCAGGTTTCATTTTCTCTAAATTTTCGAACCCGGAGGTAATTGGCCCTGTCAGTGTATTCGGTCCTTCATATTTGTCTTTGGAACGCCAGTAGAAATTGGAAGATACTTCGTGTCCTTTCTCGTCTTTCAACGATAATTTAATAAAATGTACTTGAGAAATGTTTTCTGGAAAATCAATCGGAAAAACATCGTTGGCGACTCCATCTGAAGGCAAATTAACCTTTGCCGTTTTTTCCCACACTTTCCGGCTTTCTATGTCGTACACTGCTGCCGTTATCTGATAGCCATTAAAAGACTTATAGTAATCATTGATGACGGAAACGGTGTTTTTCAAGTAGTCGAACTGGGCGTGTAGCGGTTCCAGCGCATTGGATGTATGATACAGCGAAGCCGTTGGTTCCAATGACCAGTCCCACATGCGCGCTGATACCTGCCGTACCGGACAGTTATGGTACCAGAACAACAATCCAGAACAGAACCGGTCGCCATAATCCAGTTTGTTGTAATTCCAAACTTCCCAAATACTTTTCGAGTTGACTGCTCCCACTAGCTGCCCTTTGGCGGCAAACTCATCAATGGAAGTGGATGGACCATATTGATTGACCATATCCGTATAGAGCGTAGTCATGCCATGAAACCCATTCCCATCCAGATAGTCCCACACTTCTTTGTTTATCGGCCAGAGGTCTTTCTCGTCCATCATTTCTCGGAGGATTTCTACTGTAGGCAGTGACGGTGCGCCATATTCCGGATTGAATCCATTTACGCGACTGCCTCTTGGTGAAGCACTGTCGTCGTAATGTTGCATTGGATTTACCTGTTTGTAAGGACTACCGTCATGCACACCTGCACATTCCGATTGCATTTGATAGCCGCGTGTACCGTCCAGCCATTTCAACAGTGCGGGCGTGCCTGTCACTTCTGTACTCTCGTTGGAAGCCACGTAGTAAGCCAGTGAAGGATGGTTACGGATACGTTTTACTGTCGAGGCAACGTTGTTCAGATACACACTCTTGTCTTGCGGATGTTTTGTATCACCCGTCATCCAAAACTCCTGCCAGACCAAAATGCCCATTTCGTCACACAATTGGAAGAAGTAATCCGACTCGGCTATACCTCCTCCCCACATGCGAAGCAAGTTGATACCGGCCTGGCGTGTATAGCGCAATTCCGCATATGTACGTTCGTCCGAACCTCTTAACATCGCTTCGGGTATCCAGTTGGAACCACGGATAAAGAGACGCTTCCCGTTCACATAAAACACACGTGAACCGTCCGGCGTGTTTGTGTCCGACGTAATTTCACGGATACCAAAAGTTGTACTTGTTGAATCACAAACCACATCATTCACGGATACGGTGAGCTTCATCTTATACAGGTGTTGCGGTCCTTTGTTGACTGGCCACCATAAGCGTGGATTGTCGATGGCTAACTGCGGGAACTCTTTAGGTGTAAATGTAACCAGTTTTTCTTCACCTCGTATCAAACTTATCTGTTGCTCGAAAGAGATACCTTCACCTACAATTTCGCCTTTAACTTTGCAGCGTACGGTCCGGTTGTTATTTGAAGGGTTGATTACTTCCACTGAAACGGTTTCATACGCTTTGTCATAACCGGGCTTCTGTAAGTCCGACTTTACGAAAGGATGGCGCAATGTTACTTTGCCGGTGGCATACAGTGAAATGTCTCGCCAAATACCGGTATTACGGTCACGGATGCCATCCATGAAGGTAAAGTCCCACCCCACGCTCATCAGCATGGTTGTATTCAGTCCGATGTTTCCGTTTCCGCCGTTGTGGAACTCCCCGGCTGCTCCCCAAGGTTTGGGTGCCGTCGTGCCCGGTACATCTACAGGATAGACTTTTACTGCCAATACGTTTTGAGGACCTGGCTTTACGAACTCTGTTACATTGACATAATCCTTGACGAACATGCCATTAATCGTACTCAGCAAATTTCCGTTTACCCAGACCTCAGCCCGATAATTGATGCCATCCAGTTGCATCCAGATTGTCTTGCCGAGAAATGTTTCCGGAACTTCAAACTCAGTCCGGAACCAATATGTGTAGAAGTCCCGTCCTGTTTTAGCGATATCAGGTATTAGTCCTGTTTCCAGTTTGTTGTTTTTCCCATAATAGGGCTCGGGATATACCTTGTTATATACCAATGAACGCAACACCGTACCCGGTATGACAGCTTCCATCCATCCAGCCGTGTCATATCCGAAAGCGGAGATTTGTTTCCCGTCAGCCTCTACTTCTTTGGCCTTCTTCATCTTCCACTGGTATCGGCCTCCATGTATGGCGTTTGAAGTCAGCCACACACGGCCTGTATCCCCCGGACTCCCACCTTGTGGCCGCCCCCAAACGGATGCGGCATAAGGTAGGAGCCATATTGTCAAAAGCAAATAAAGATAACGCATTTGCCCTAAGATTATTTGTTCAGTTCCGTCAAAGCCACGGCGCACCACAGATAAGGTGCTTGTCCGTGATAATCGCCTACATTACGTTTACGGTCATAATAATATTGTTTGTCGTTCTTCTTGTTTGTACCTGTACATACATTACGTACGTCGCCATTCTCATTTACATAGCTCACCATGGCTATCCATGCCTTACGGGCTGCAGGAGCATATTCTTTGGCATCCAGCCAGCCATTTTTGACGCCTTCAATGAACGCATAGGTGAACATGGCCGACCCCGATGTCTCTATCCAGCAGTCTGGTTGATCCAGCAACTGGCGCCACATGCCTTCTTCCGTCTGGTAATCTTTCAGGCTCTTCATCATCTTGTGGTAACCTTCCAAAATACGCTCACGGTATTCGCTGTCCTTAGGCAGACAACGCAGCAATTCGGTCATGCCGGCGGCCATCCAGCCATTTCCGCGTCCCCAGTAGTAAGGTACGTCCGGTGCATGATAGAACAATCCGTTGGGACGCTGTAGTTCATCCAGATACAGAACCATTTCCTTTGCGGCACGGTCTACATATTTGCGGTCGCCGGTGACTTTATAAGCCATTGTCTGTACAATTGTAATCATGTACATATCATCAATCCACAGACGCGATTGCCAAGAGTACCCTTTGTCGGCCCATTCTTTTTCTTTCGGTTTTGCGTTGGAGGGCACTTGCCATTGCGTATCAGCGTATGGCATACCCAAGTCATAATAACGCTGTTCACCGGTAATCCGATAAAGTGTCAAAGGCAGGCTTCCGAACATGTTCACATCCACATGGTTCATGATGGGAAGCAATGCTTTCTCTGTTGTGAACAAGGGCTCAAAACGCTCCTGCATTAGCTTAATCAGTTTTTTATCTCCGGTAACTTCGCCAAAGTTCAAGGCACCGTTCCATGTAAATGTTTCCGGATAGCTAATCCACTTACCTATGTGCAGCAAGTGTTTGCCTCCTACAAAATGGTAAGCCAGGCGTTTGCCTATGCTCTCAGGTTCACATCCCTTGGGGAAATTAGTTAATAACTCTGTCTGAGCAGACATGTACTGCAATGAAAACAAGCATAAAAATGCAATAACTAATTTTTTTAACATAATAACTAATTTTTATCTGTTCATTAATAATTTTGCTTCCACAAAGGTAATCTGTATCCTATCCATATTCTAGCACAGATTTCCTAACTAATGAAAGGAATATCCCAATTTCATTTAATTGTATGGATTTTCAGCTTTCCTGGACACAACAGGCTATTTCACAAAGTCTTTTGGCAACACTCCGAATTGCTTTTGAAAACATTTTGCAAAGTAAGAAGGAGAGCTAAAACCTACGGCATAGCACACTTCTGTAACCCGGTCTTTTCCTTCTTTCATTAACTGGGCGGCGCGTTTCAGGCGTTCCACACGGATGTACTCGTTGGGAGTCATGCCCAAAACGCCCTTTATTTTCCGATAGAAGTTAGAGCGGCTCATTCCTAAATGATCAGCCAAGGCATCCGAAGTAAACTCCGAATTATCCATATTGGTCAGAATAATTTCGTTCAGTTTCTCTACGAACTCCTCATCGGCTTTCGTTTGCGCCACGGTTTTTACTTCTACAAAAGGAGACTGGGCAAAGGCTTGGCGCAACTTCTCACGGTTTTTGATAAGATTGGTTGAGACCGCTACTAAATATTCTGGTGAGAAAGGTTTTTCAATATAGGAATCTGCACCCAGTTCGAGGCCTTCCAACTTGGACTGCATGTCGGTTTTGGCCGTTAGCAGAATAACGGGAATGTGACTGTAATTCACGTCGGCTTTAATGCGTTTGCACAGTTCGAAACCATCCATGACAGGCATCATGACATCACTGATAACTAAGCTCACAAAGTTCTTATCGAGCACTTTCAATGCTTCAGCACCGTCGGACGCAGTCAGCACTTCATAGCTGTGTGACATCTGCTTACTGATAAAAGACAATACGTCGGGGTTGTCCTCTACGACAAGAACCGATGGATTTCCGTTCTTCGTTTCAACCGGTTCGGTATGGACTGTCTCATGTTTGGCATGGGCCTCTTCATTCGGCAATACGATTATCTGCTCTTGTACGACGGGCAGGGTCAGGCAAAATTCATTGACATCCGTTTTGTCCGTAACGACCAGGCTTCCTTTATGCAGTTCGGCCAAAGAGCGGGCCAGTGCCAGACCTATACCCGTGCCCGTTGTCACTTGTCCATTTCCTTGTTCATTGAGGCGTACAAACGGTTTGAAGATAGCTTCTCTCATCCCGATGGGGATTAAAGCGCCGTCATTCACCGTGCGGACACGAAAGACTGATTTCTCCCTCTCCTGTCCCTCCACTTCCAGGGAAACATGCACGTAGGTAGCCGCGTATTTCATTGCGTTGTTGAACAAGTTGCTGAGAATTTTAGTGAAGGCTTCCTTGTTTACATGGGCATAAAAAGTCTGCTCCGGCATCTTCAAGGTGAAATCCAAGCCTTTTTGTCGGGCTGCCGAAGTAAAACGCAAATAAGTGTCATGCAAAATCTGGGTAATGTCGCATTCCGCAAAGTCCAACCGATACCCTTGGCTTTCCGCTTTTCGGAAATCAAGCAATTGGTTGGTCAGGTTCAATAATCTTTCGGTATTCTGCTGCATGATGTTCAAGTCTTCACGTGTTTCAGCATCCACCAGTTTCCTTTGCAGGATATTTTCCAAGGGACCCTTAATCAGCGTCAGCGGTGTGCGTATTTCATGGGCTACGTTCGTAAAGAAATCGAATTTAGCCCGATAGATTTCCCGTTCTTTCTCCTGCTCAAACTTCTCTAACTGCCTGTGATGGCGTCTGTTGCTACGCTGTTTGAAGTACCAGAACGTGTATAGCGAACATCCGATGAACAGCAAGGTATAGATACAGTAAGCCCATCCCGTAAGATAAAGCGGAGGAAGGATTTCTATCCGTAATGTCCTTTCTTCGGGATTCCAAAGTCCGTCGTTATTTGCTCCTTTCACCCGAAAGACATAATCTCCGTAAGGTAAGTTGGAATAGCTTATCACGGGGCTTCCCTTCATAATGTTCCACTCTTTGTCATATCCCTCCAGTTTATACTTCAGCCTGTTCATGCGGGGCGCTTGATAGCTCAACGCCGCGAGTCTTAGCGAAAAAGCGTTCTGGTCAGGGCGCAATGCTATTTTGTCGGTAAAGACAATACTTTTCTCCAAAGGTGAGTCTTGCTGCCAGGCACGTACGTTTTTGTTGAACAACATGAAGTCTGTCAACACAACGGGGGGCAGGTAACTGTTTTCCACGAATTTGCTTGGATTGAAAGCTATAAAACCATTGATGCTGCCGAAGTAAATAATCCCATCCTCTGAAACATAGCTGGAACGGTAATTGAACTGGTCACCCAGCAAGCCGCTTTCTGTCGTGTAGACTTTCTTAATTTCTTCTGTTACAGGGTCGAAGCATGCCAGTCCGTTGTTGGTGGTCAGCCAAAGATGCCCGTTCTTGTCTTCGGCTATCTGGTATACAACATCGTTGGGAAGCCCGTGGCGTATGTCGTAAGCCGTGAAGTTGTTTGTTTGCGGATTGAACTTGCAGAAACCGCCTCCTTGAGTGGTCAGCCATACTTGGTGATGTGAATCTTCAAAAATGCTTAGGACTTTGTCATAGGGAAGGCTGGTGCTGTCTGTGGCATTGTGTCGGTAGTTCTCCCACCGCTTTTGGTTGACGTCATACCTCCACGCCCCGTTGGCATACGTAGTCAGCCATAAATTGCCGTCGTAATCCTCCTTTATGTCGTACACAAAGCAGCCGTTCAAGTCGTCTATCCGTTGGAATCCATCAGTTTGCCTGTCATAACGGAGCAGACCGAACATGGTGCCGACAAATATCTCGCCTGTTGTGGTCCGGCAGATGGAGAAGACGCTGTTGTCTATCAACGAGTGCGGCGAAGAGCCCTTCTGATAAGTCTTTACGATGCTGCCGTTGCGTGTGTCTATTACTTTGATGCCTTTTGCGAAAGTGCCTACCCACAGGTAATTATCCATTAAGCAAAGTCCGTGTATATTTGTAAATCCTGCACTGGGTTCGAAGAACGAGAACTCTTCCGTGTCCGGATTGAAACGATTTAAGCCGCCGTCTTCCGTCCCTATCCACAGGATGCCCCGGTTGTCCTGGCAAAACTCGCGGACACGCATCCCGTGCAGTCCATTATAGTCCGAAGTAGGGTAATATTTCTCGAAATAGGTCTGGGGGGACGGATAAAAGTTGATGCCTCCGAAATAGGAGCCTACCCAAATGCCTCCTTCGTTGTCCTTGCAAAGCGAATAGACCGCATTGTCCGACAGCGAGTAGGGGTCGTTCATCGAATTACGCAGATGGACGTACTGGTCTGTATGGAGATTATAAATGTAGATGCCGGACTCGGTGCCAACCCACAAACTGTTATCCGATACCATCAGCAAGTCACGGCAATAAATGTCCTCGCCTGTTTCGTTGGCGTGTAAAATGCTTCGCAGCCGGCCCGATGTCAGGTTCAGTTCCTGCACGCCGTGTGTCGACCCGATGTAAAGGCGGTTGTACGTGCCGCAAACCAACCGGGTTATCACGTCGTTGTCGAACACTTCCTTGCCTTGTTCCGAAAGGTAGGGCTGGAGTGTCTCCAGATGGTCCTTGGAATAGTACAGCCCATCGCCATACAAACCAATCCACAAGATGCCGCTATTGTCGAAAGCCATTGTCTGGACATTGGCGGAAATGCCTGCGCCGCGCAATGCATGGTTGGTCAACGTCTGTTTCCGTAAGTCGAACCGGAATATTCCTTGCGTCTCCACCGCCACCCATACGCAGCTGTCCGCATCTCCCACTATTGCGGAAACCGAGCGCTCTATCTTTGTCCCGTTATCGGCGGCAGCTTGGAAACGCTCAAAAATATCCCGCTCCGGATAATAAATGTATAATCCCACATCCGTACCCACCCAGATGTGTCCTTTCGTGTCTTCATACAGGGTGGTCACGAAATTGTTTCCCAAGCTGTAGGCGTTGGTGCGGTCATGCTTGAACTGACGGAAAGACAAACCGTCGTACCTGTTCAGGCCATCTTTGGTGCCGAACCACAGAAAGCCTTTATTGTCTTGAAGAATATCGTTCACCGTACTCTGCGAGAGTCCGTCCTCCACACTGAAACGCTCAAAATAGTAATGGCGTTCCTTTGCGTACGTCATCTGTATGGCGCAAACTACTGAAAGGACGAAAATCAGTACATTTTTCATGGCGTGTGTTCGTTATGTTGTTTTCTGCGCCCAAAAATAGTACAAAATGCCGTCATGCCACTAGAAAAAACGTCCCAATAAATGAAACAATCGTCTCTTATTCCGTTGCCTCTTGTCTTTTTTCTATCCGTATGCGCGCGTCCACCGCTATGACGTGTTTTTCCGTAGCAAGCAGCGGGTTGATGTCCATTTCCTTGATTTCCGTGGCAAATCGCAAAAGCGTGGAGAGGCGGACAATGATTTCGGCAAACTTGGCTTCGTTCACTCCTTTTTGCCCACGGGTGCCTTGGATGATTTTATAGGCACGCAGGGAACGTATCATGGAGTGGGCCTCTTCGTAGGACAGGGGAGCAAGACCGGACGAAACGTCTTTCAGCACTTCCACAAAAATACCGCCCAGGCCACAGAGCACTACATGGCCGAAACGCTCCTCGTACTTGGCACCGATGAATAATTCCGTTCCCTTCAACATGGGTTGCACCATGACGGCGGTCGCTTGGGAAATCCGCATCATGCGGTCGAACTCCAAAGCTAAGTGCTGCTCGCTCTTGATGTTCAGCACCACACCTCCTACATCGGACTTGTGCACCGGGCCTACGACCTTGGCCACAACCGGGAAACCGGTCCGCTTGGCAAAGGCCAGCACTTCATCTTTCTTGGAGGATACAAACTCATCCACTACAGGGATGCCTGCCGAATGGAGCAATGCCTGTACATAGTGGGGGGCAATGTATCCGTCTTCGGGAATGGAGTCGATGATGCGGCGGATGCGGGGTACGTCTACTCCGAACAGTTCGATTTCGTTGGCCGCCGGACGAGGTACATTCATGATGCGTGTCAGCATAGTTCCCAAGGTAACTTCGTCGGCAAAGTTCACGTGGCCTTTCTTCAGGAAGTCCGCCACTTCGGCACCGGCAGTATTGATGGAGGGCAGGATGGGGAAAATGGGCTTGCGGCACGTCTGCATCTGTTCGTGAAGCACATCGTACATCTCGAACATGGTGACCAAGCCCGGCGTGCCGAAGATGGCCATCACAGCGTCAATATCCTCAAACTTCTCTTCGCAATACGCCAAGCAGAGGCGCAGATGTTCCGGTGTGCCCGTGGCCAATATGTCGATGGGGTTACCGGTAGAGGCACCTGGATAAAGTTGGCTTTTCAGTTCTTCCGCCACAGGACCGCTCAGGCGTGGCACGTTCAGTCCGCCTTTACTCAGCGCGTCGGTCAGCATCACGCCTGGTCCGCCGGCATGGGTCACGATGGCTATGTTGCGCCCTCTCAGGGGAGGCAGGGTAAAGATGCAGCCTACGGTGGTCAGTTCTTCGCGCGAATAACACCGCACGATACCCGCCTTGCGGAACAAGGCTTCTACGGCCGAGTCGCTGCTGGCGATGGCGCCTGTGTGCGAGCTGGCTGCCCGGCTTCCACTTTCGCTGCTTCCGCTCTTGATGGCGGCTATCTTGCACCCTTTTTTGATGAGCGATGAGGCGTGCAGCAACAAGCGGTCGGGGTCGCCGATGCTTTCGATGTAGAGCAACTTGATGCGCGAGTCACGCTCCGGGTCGAACGTCTCATCCATGTATTGCAACACGTCTTCCACCCCTATTTGCTTGGCGTTGCCCACGGACCATACGGAGTTGAAGGGCAAGCCTTTCGTGACGGCGCTCTCTAAGATGAATACCGCCGTAGCGCCGGAACTGGAGATAAGGTCTACCCCTTGCGGGTGCAGATGGGGAATGGGCTGGCTGAACACACTGTGATGCCAAGCGTTCATGAAACCGATGCAATTGGGGCCGATGAGCGAGGCGCCGTATCGGTTGACTGTATCCAGTATGCGGTTTTCGAGCAAAGCTCCTTCGTGCGTCTCCTCGCCAAATCCGGCAGACAGGATGATGAATGCGCGGACATTCTTCTCGGCGGCCAATGTTTCTACGGCATCGGGACACAGGGCGGCGGGAATGGCCAGCACCGCCAAGTCCGTATCGGGCACGGCGTGTACATCGGGATAGGCTTTCACGCCCTGCACTTCGGTTTCCTTGGGGTTCACCGCACGCAATTCGCCGGCGTATCCGCCGCTTATCAGGTTCTTCAAGATGGCGCCACCGGGCTTGTGGACATTGTTCGATGCACCCACTACCACAATGCTGGACGGATGCAGAAGCTGTTCGTTTATCATAGTCGTACCATTTTTATAAACAGGTGCATGGTAAATGTTAAGTTATCTCATGCTCCTTGATTTCTGCACAAATATACTCTTTTTATTCAAAATGAGAAGCGTTTCTCTGTTATTTCATCGGTGCCCTGCTTGATCTGGCCAATTTTGCCTTTGTTTTTCCTGGCGTCTGGAGGCTGATGGCATAGGTTGGAATGATTTTTGCACAGGATGAGTCGTCCGAAATCACCGTATGTTTTGGGTCAAAAGATAGTTAGTTTTGTCCCAAAAGGTCGTATGATTTTGGGCAAAAGTATGTATGCTTTTTTGTTTACAAAGTATGGGAACCTGTTTTGCCCAGGCTGCATATTACAAATCGGTCCTTCCCGAAACTGTCCTTTTCGACACGCGCATGGGCGTAACCTTGTCCGTGCAGCATGTCTGTCATCGCTTTCCCATACGCCTGGTTAATCTCGAAATAGAGCCGCCCGCCCGGTGCCAGCAACTGGTGTCCTAAGTCCGCGATGCGCCGATAGAAGCGCAGCGGGTCATTGTCGGGGACAAAGAGTGCCAAGGCGGGTTCCCACTCCAGGACATTGGGCTCCATATCGTCCCGTTCGCGTTCGGTCACATAGGGAGGGTTGCTGACTATTACGTCATATCGTTCGTCCGCGTCGGGTTGTACCGCCAGCACGTCACATGGCACGAAACGCACCTCCGCGCCCAAGGCTTGGGCGTTGCCGCGGGCTATGTCGATGGCTTCCGTTGAAATGTCCCAGGCCGTTACGGTTCCGCCAGGGATAGCCAAGGCTAATGAGACGGATATGCAACCACTTCCCGAACCTATGTCCAGCACATGTGCTCCGGCCGGAGTGTCGCGCACAATCCGTTCGACCAGTTCTTCAGTTTCGGGCCGTGGAATCAGCACGCCGGGAGCCACGTGGAAGTCACGCCCCAGGAAGCGGGCTTTCCCTTGTATGTACTGAATAGGCTCGTATCGGCACAAACGGTTAAGAATGTTTTCCAGTTCTGTTTCTTTATTTGCGGATAAAACTATATCTTTGCCCAAATAATAGTCCGTCATGGACTGCCCCAGCACTTCGTTGCATACGATGCGCGTCAGCCACGTGGCTTCACCGGGCTCGTAATGAGCCTGCAGCCGTTGGCGGATGTGGGTGGGGGAGACAAGTGTGTTCATGTGCGTCATTGTTTAGGATGCCGGGCGTTTATCGCTCAAACGGGAGGCAAAAATAAGCAATGTAGCGTAAATACGAAATAGGAAGATGGAAAATGAAGATGAAAAATACATGCGCCGTTGCATTCAGCTGGCCCGTAACGGGTTGTGTGGCGCGCCGCCCAATCCCATGGTCGGAGCGGTGGTGGTGCATGGAGGGCGCGTCATCGGGGAAGGCTATCATGTCCGGTGCGGACAGGCTCACGCCGAGGTGAATGCCATACGTTCTGTACGTCGGCCGGAGCTGTTGCCCGAGGCTATGATATATGTCAGCTTAGAGCCTTGTGCCCACTATGGCAAGACGCCGCCTTGCGCCGACCTTATTGTGGAAAAGGGCATCCGGCGGATTGTCATCGGATGTCAGGACCCTTTCCCGAAAGTGGACGGACGAGGCATTGAGAAACTGAGGCAGGCAGGACGCGAGGTAGTTGTCGGCGTGCTGGAGGAAGAATGTCGGGACTTGATAAAGCGTTTTGTCACTTTTCATATCCGCAAACGCCCTTACATCACCTTGAAATGGGCGCGAAGCGCGGATGGTTACATCGACGGCTGTCGCGTGGAAGGAGGAACGCCCGCGAAGCTTTCCAACGCCTGCACGCAGATGCTGGCGCATAAGCTGCGGGCGGAGCATGCCGCCATCATGGTAGGTACGGACACGGCACGGCTGGACAACCCGCGACTGGACGTAAGAGCCTGGGCGGGGCCACAACCCGTACGTGTGGTCATTGATTGTGAACACCGGTTGCCAGGCGGATTGCACCTGTTCGACGGCAGTCAGCAGACGCTGGTCTATGACACGCGTGAGCTTCACGCCATTTTGACGGACTTATATAACCGTGGCCTGCAGTCACTGCTGGTGGAAGGCGGAGCCAGGTTGTTGCAGAGTTTCCTCGATGCGGAACTGTGGGACGAAATACGGGTGGAAGAAGCTCCAGTCCGTTTAGGCGGAGGGGTAGAGGCGCCTGTAGTTTCCTCCCATCAGCCTTGCAGGAGGGAAAGCCATTTTGGACATGAGTACAGCATATATGTAAGGACTGAATATTTATAATTTGTTTAATTGATAAAGTTGTTAGTATGAAGAAACACAGACTATTGAGCCTGGGATTCGCGTTGTTGGCGGCAAGCATGGTTCCGACGGGACTTTGCGCGCAGGAAGTATTTCCTGATGGAACACCTGTCCCGGCATGGTTTAAGGACTACACTGTAAGAAGTGTGGAAACATTGGGCAAGGTGTATGACGTCACACAGTATGGTGTGAAGAATGACAGCACTGTGGTGCAGACACAAGAGATACAGAAGGTGATAGACTTGGCCGCGGAGAATGGCGGTGGCGTTGTCCGCATTCCTGCCGGAGGAGTATATCTCAGCGGTTCGCTCTTCTTTAAGCCCGGCACGCACTTACAGGTGGATGGCACGTTGAAGGGTAGCGATGATATCAGCAACTTTGCCGTGATAGACACACGCCTGGAAGGACAGAATCTGAAGTATTTTGCCGCATTGGTGAATGCCATCGGTGTGGACGGCTTTACGCTGACCGGTAAGGGGACGGTGAACGGCAACGGCTTGCGTTACTGGAAGTCCTTCTGGCTTCGTCGCCAGGTAAATCCGAAATGTACCAACCTGGAGGAACTGCGTCCGCGTCTGCTCTACATCGCCGACTCCAAAGACGTGCAGATAACCGGTGTGCGTCTGATGAACTCGCCGTTCTGGACCACGCACCTTTACCGCTGCCGGGATGTGAAATTGATGAACTTGCACATTTTTGCTCCTAAGGCTCCGGTGAAGGCACCCAGTAGCGACGCCATTGACATTGATGTATGCACCAACGTGCTGGTGAAGAACTGCTACATTTCCGTGAACGATGACGCCATTGCCTTAAAGGGCGGTAAAGGCCCGTGGGCGGACCAGGACACGGTGAACAACGGTGCCAACCGCAACGTCATTATCGAGGACTGTACATATGGTTTCTGTCATAGCGCACTGACTTGCGGCAGTGAATCCATTCACAACCACAACATCCTGTTGCGTCGCATACAAGTGGACCAGGCACAACGGCTCTTGTGGCTGAAGATGCGTCCGGATACACCGCAGAATTATGAATACATCACTGTCGAAGGCATTACGGGCAATGTGACCAATCTGCTGTATGTGAAGCCTTGGACCCAGTTTTTTGACTTGAAAGGACGCAAGGACATTCCTTATTCTTACTCCAGCCACATCACGATGCGCGACATCGACATCGAGTGCCAGACGGCTTTCAACATCGACCGTGCCGACGACCAATATAAGCTTTCGGACTTTACTTTCGAGCGCCTGAATATCCGTGCCGAGAAGGCGGGTGTCAATTTGCAGGAGTGCATCGAGGGGGTGAAGGTTAAGAACGTGAAGGTGAACGGAAAGGAACTGTAAGCTATGGACGGCATCATTATCCAGGCACGTACCGGTTCCACCCGTCTTCCGGGCAAGATATTGTTGCCTTTCTACGGAAAGAAGCGTATTGTCGATATCCAGATAGAAAGTATACGTGCGGCTTGTCCCGGTATGTGTATTGTTCTGGCCACTACGACACGTAGCCAGGATGACGCGCTGGCGGAAATGGCGCAACAGTCCGGTATAGCCTGTTATCGGGGAAGCGAGGATGATGTGCTGGGACGTTTTATCGGAGCGGCGGAGTATTTTGGGATAGACCGTCTGATACGGGTATGCTCGGACAATCCTTTCTTGAGGGCGGATACTTTCCGGAGGCTCTTCGAAACGCACGACAAGCGGCCGGCTGACTATGTGGCTTTCGGGTGGCCCGATGGCCGGCCTACCATTAAGTCTCATATCGGACTCTTCGCCGAATTGACTACACTGGATGCCTTGCGCCGTGCGGCTTCGCTTACCGGTGAACGACTCTACCACGAGCATGTCACTATCTATCTGTACACCCATCCGGAAACTTTCAGCGTTGAGCTGCTTCCCTTGCCTGCGGAACTGGAACACAGGCAGGACTTGCGCTTTACGCTCGACACATCGGACGATTTCATGCTCTTGAGTAACCTCTATGCTGACTGGTACGAAGGAACCGACCGTAGCCTTCCGGCGTTGCTGCAGACAGTAGACGCCCGTCCGGAATATCTGGCGAGGATGAAGGAGAATATCAAGAGGAATGAGAAATGATGATTTAGCCCCTTCCTCCTCCCCCCGAAGGGAAGGTGGCTCGCTCGAATATATAAGCTGAATGCTCTGACCCCCCTCCCTTCGGGGGAGGGATGGGGAGGGGCTGCTAAATTCCCATTTATACAATGAACCATACATATATTATAGGAGAAATAGGGCAGAATCACAATGGGTCTGTCGATTTGGCTAAGCTGATTGTGGATTTGGTGTCACGTCCGGTGCATGAAGAGGCTTTTAACTTGGACCTTCGGCCGATGGATGCCGTGAAAATGACCAAACGCGACCTTGGCGAAGAACTGACGGACTCGCAGATGAACCGTCCCTACGACTCGCCCAATTCCTTTGGACGCACCTATGGTGAACATCGTGCGAAGCTGGAACTGACGGACGAGGAACATTTCGAAGTTTACCGCCATGCCAAATCCTTGGGGCTGGACTTCGTGGAGACACTCTGTTCACCCGGTTGCCTCTCGTTGCTGAAGCTCTTCATTCCCGACCGCTTGAAGGTGGCCAGCCGCGACCTCACCAACTTGCCCCTGCTGGAGGCAATGGCGGAGACACGCATCCCTATCATTCTCTCCACCGGCATGGCAGGCCGCAAGGAACTGGACGACGCTCTGGAGGTCATCACCCGCCATCACGACCGGATAGCCATCCTGCACTGCGTATCCCAGTACCCCACTGCGCCGGACAACCTCAACTTGCTCACCATCAGCTACCTGAAACACCATTATGGACAGTACACCATCGGTTTCTCGGACCATACTATCGGCATTGCGGCTCCGGTGGCAGCCGTGGCTTTGGGTGCCGAAATTGTGGAGAAACATATCACTATCGACCGCCGTATGAAAGGCACTGACCAGCAAGGTTCATTAGGTCCTGACGGGGTGAACCGTATGATACGCGACATCCGCCTGGCCGAACGCTGGCTGGGGCGTGAGGAACTGTACATCGAGCCTGCCGTAGCTGCAGCCCGCGTGAAGTTAGAGCGTTCTGTCGCTACCCGCCGTGACCTGCATCCGGGTGATATCGTCCGCGAAGAAGACCTGCACTTGCTAAGTCCCGGTGACGGTTACAAGTGGGCTGACCGTGCTCAAGTGGTCGGGCGCATGGTGAAAAATTTCATTCCCCGCAATGAGTTGATTTATTCCGAAGATCTGCAATGAAATTAGCTTGCGTTGTTGTACTCTACCATCCGTCGGAGGAGGTGGAAGCGAATATTCAAACCTATCTGCCGCAGGTGGATTGTATCCTGCGATGGGACAATACGCCCCGTAACATGGGTATCGGTGCCGCGCTGAACGAAGGTATCCGATTTGCCCGTACCAATGGCTGTACTCACTTAATGACTATGGATCAGGACAGTTGTTTCCTGCCCGGTGAAATGGCTCGTTATCGGGCGAAGGTGGAAGAGTGGGCGAAGGGGCATCAAGGGCGGACTGCCATTTTCTCAACCAATTATTACCTGCGCTCACAGCACACCACGCTTTATCCGGAAGAGGCGTCGGCTGTTCAAGTGGCTTCAGCCATGACTTCAGCCAGCATTTATCCGTTGGAACTGTTTGAACGGTTAGGCATGTTTCGGGAAGACTTGTTCGTTTGGGGCATTGACTGTGAGTTCTGCTGGCGGGCCGCACGGCAAGGCATTCCCACGTTATGTTTCCGCAACATCTTGCTGCAACATGAGTTTGGGTATCAGAAGAAGAAGCATCGTCTGTTGGGGCGTGAAGTCTTTCCCAATGAATACCCTCCTGCCCGTACTTATTATAATGTACGCAACGGCATCATCCTTCACCGGGTTTATCCTGATTATCTTAATCTCAAAGCACATCTGCGTTATCATTTATGGAAACGCATTGTCTTTGTGCTGCTTTATGAACGGCAGAAAATGGCTAAGCTGGAAGCGCTTTGGAAAGGTTATTGGGACGGTAGGCGTGGCAGGACCGGAGCATTGGTTTAGAACAGATAATTGTAAATGGTATATGCTGAATAGTAAATCTATAAAATTGGTTATCACCGATATAGACGGTGTGTGGACCGATGGCGGTATGTATTACACTGCCGAAGGTGATGTGATGAAGCGTTTTTCCGTAAAAGACGGTTGGGGAGTTATTTTCCTGCGTCGGGCGGGCATACCCGTAGCCATTATGACGGGGGAGAACACGCCTATTGTGCAGCGCCGTGCGGAGAAATTGAAAGTGGATTATTACTTTCTGGGCGTGAAGGACAAAGTGGCGCAGGCCGAAGCCTTATGTGCGGAACTGGGCATCGGTTTGGACGAGGTGGCTTTTATCGGCGATGACCTCAACGACTTGCCCTTGCTGCGTCGGGTCGGTCTCAGCGCTTCGCCCGTCAATACGCCCGATTATGTGAAGCGCGAAGTGGATTATGTCACCACAGCACACGGAGGCTATGGGGCTTTCCGGGAGTTTGTGGAGAAACTGCTGGCGGATGCAGGCCTGTTGGAGGGGATTATAAAGGAATGTTTGGCAAAGGGATAAGGCGGGAACCGACTTTTCTTATGCCTTTCAAGAACCTCATAAAGAACGACTTGAAGCGTTTCCACGGCGATTGATGCGGCTCAGCCAGATGGATGTCAATCGCAGCCGGTGTCCATTGAGGTTGATAGCGCAGCAACCGTTCTTCGGCAGCTTGTATATCGGTCGGAGGAGTTGGCGTAGAAGAGTGCCGGCGATAATGGCGTAACAGGTTCAGGCATATCTGCGTATGCGACTGTCGCAACAGTTCGTACACTTCCGGCCGGGTTGTTTGGAAATAGTCCAACAGTTTCTCCCTTGCCGCTAAAGCCGTTGTCAGCATCCGGCTTGTTTGGACTTCGCTCCAGACGCCTGCCGCATGCTTGCGGTAGACGGCCATCGGTCGTTTGAAATAATAGATTTTGCCGAACTGGGCGTTGAGCATGTGCATGGCATAATCGCACGAAGTGATGTCCGCCAGCCATGCGGGCGGAACGGGGTAATAACTCCGGCGGAACAGGGAGGATGAGTTGGTGATGTAGTTGCTGCGTGCCAAGTCGTTGATGTCAGTGATGCGTCGCTGCCCTCCGTTGGAGAGGCTTTTCTCATGGCTTTCCTCGTAATAGTTGATGACCCGGTGAAAACAGATGGCAAAGTCGGGATGCGTATCCATGAAGTCGGTCATGCGTTGCAGTTTATGCGGGTCGAACCAATAATCGTCTCCGTCGCAGATGGCGATGTACTCGCCCGTACAGTGCCGGTGGGTGTCTAAGAAGTTCCGCTGGAGTCCAAGGTTCTGTTTATGGGCAATGACTTTGATTTGCCCGGGATAGCGTTCTTCGTATTGTCGGCAGATGTCGAGCGTACCGTCCGTGCTGCAGTCCTCGCCGATAACCAGTTCCACCTTGTACGTCGTGCGTTGGCATAACACGCCTCGTATGGCCATTTCCACGTAGGCTCCTATGTTGTAAGCAAGCATTATGACACTGACTTTCACTCTCTCCATTGTTTGTTTTTTCTGTTTATGATAAAACTTATGCAATCCTTGAATATCTTGGCACGGCTGAACCACATGACGGCCATGTATCCTGCCGCACCTGCCGCCACCTTGCCGATGAAGCGCAGATAGATGTTTCCGATGTCTTGCGTTGCATACCATGCCAGTAGTGTGGTACCCAATGCAATCAAGGCAAAAGGGAGTATATCTTTGGCTGCCATCCATAAGGTCAGTCCCACGACCCGTTTTACAAAATGATGCCACACCGACAGCCATCCGATGTTGACGCAAACAAAACAGGTCACCATGACTTGTATGCCGTGGCTGTGGCATACAATCAGCAGGACGATTTGTGTCAGGCTCAGCACGATGGTATTCCACATGTAGATGCCCGACCATCCTTTGCTGATAATCAGGTTGGTGTAGAGGGTGATGATTGGCACGAAAGCCCCCCATAAGCATAACGTTTGCAGGATGGGTACACAGGGCAGCCATTTGTCTGTAATGGCGATGACTATCAGTTCCTCGGCCGTCAGCGCCAATCCTAACATGGCTGGAAAAGAAAGGAATGCGGCAAAACGCTGCATCTTCCGCAACACCTTCAGCTGGTGGCTCCGGGCGTCGGACGCTTCGGTCAGCACCGGCTGCGCCACGCTGCTTATCATGCCGCTCACGAATGAGTATCCCATCGTGTTCCATTTGGCCGATTGGGTGTATTGTCCTACGGCGCCTGGTGTGAAAAAACGGCCCAACAGAGCGGACAGCAGGTTGTTGCTTACTTGGGTGAACAGGTTGGTCACCAACAGCCGACTGCTGAAGCCGAACATTTCGCGCAATGGATGAAAGTCCCATTGCAAGGTAGGCCGCCAGGAAGACAAGCGCCAATAAGCCAGGTTTGTAAGAGCGATGTATACCAATGTTTGCGTCGCGATGCCCCAATATGACATTCCTGCCCATGCCATAGCCACGCCTGCCGCTCCGGAAATGATCAGAGCCGGCACTTGTGCCATCGCTTTCTGTTTCACCATCAGATTACGGAACAGGTAGGCATGATGAGCCGTTCCGGTGCTGGCAATCAGAAAGCCTAAAAACACATAACGTGCCAATGGCGTCAATCGTTGGTCTCCGTAGAAATCTGCAATGAGAGGCGACAGGAAAAAAAGCAGGATGTACATGCCGGCTCCCATCAGTAGGCTAAACCAGAATACGGCGTTGTAATCCGCATGTCTCACCTCCTTGCGGTTAGCTAATGCGGCGGTAAATCCGCTTTCCTGCAAGGTGCCGGCAGTGGCGGTGAAGATGGTCAGCATCCCCACCATGCCATAGTCCGTATCATTCAGTAAGCGGGCTAATGCGATGCCGAAAAGCAAGTTCAGCACTTGTTGGGCTCCGTTGCTTACGGCTCCCCACAACAGTCCGCGTGCTGTCTTTTCCTTTAATGTTACCAAATTTTACGAATTATATAAATAATGTAGCAGCCCCCTCCCCCCGAAGGGGAGGTGACCTGTTCTAATCCATTTATAAATAAGCTGAATGCTCTGAGTCCCTCCCCTTCGGGGGAGGGATAGGGAGGGACTGTTAAATTCTCATTTACTTCACTTCGCTTCCCGGCTTCACCTCGCGCAATACAGAAGTTACTGCCAGTGAACCGTCCCAATTTTCGGCAGAGAGTATCATGCCTTCGCTCACCAATCCGTTCTTGAATTGGCGGGGAGCCAGGTTCGCGATGAACAATACTTGCTTGCCAACCAGTTCTTCCGGCTTGTAGTGTTGGGCGATGCCGCTCACAATGGTGCGGTTCTCCAGTCCGTCGGCTATCTTGAATTGCAGCAGTTTCTTCATCTTGGGAACAGGCGCACACTCCAGCACGGTGCCCACGCGGATATCCAACTTGTCAAAGTCCTCGATGCTGACGGTCGGCTTCACCGGGTTGGCCTTGTAGTTGGCAGCTTCGTTGGCTTTCTTTGTGGCCAGCAGTTTGTCCACTTGTGCCTGAATGGTTTCGTCATCAATCTTTTCGAACAGCAGGACCGGTTCGCCCAGTTGGTGACCTACGGGCAGCAAATCTGTATGTCCCAGGCTGTTCCACTCCAGGTGTTCCACGTTCAGCATCTCACGCAGTTTCTTGCTGCTGAAGGGCAGGAACGGTTCGAAAGCAATGGCCAGGTTGGCTACGAGTTGCAGGGCGATGTTCAATATGGTTCCTACGCGAGGCATATCGGTCTTGGCCAGTTTCCATGGTTCGGTGTCGGCCAGGTATTTGTTGCCGATGCGTGCCAGGTTCATGGCTTCCTTCTGTGCGTCGCGGAACTTGAAGACATCCAGCAGACGCTCCACTTCACCCTTGACGTCGGCAAACTCTTGCAGAGTTTCCCGGTCGTAGGCATTTAGTTCGCCACACGCCGGTACTTTGCCATCGAAATACTTCTTGGTCAGTTGCAGGGCGCGGTTCACGAAGTTTCCATACACAGCCACCAGTTCGTTGTTGTTGCGTGCCTGGAAGTCCTTCCATGTAAAGTCATTGTCTTTGGTCTCCGGGGCATTGGCGGTCAAGACGTAGCGCAGGACATCTTGTTTGCCGGGGAAGTCCTGCAGGTATTCGTGCAGCCATACGGCCCAGTTGCGCGAGGTCGATATCTTGTCTCCTTCCAGATTGAGGAACTCGTTGGCGGGCACGTTGTCCGGCAGGATGTAGCTGCCTTCGGCCTTCAGCATGGCGGGGAAGACGATGCAGTGGAAGACGATATTGTCCTTGCCGATGAAGTGGATGAGACGTGTTTCGGGGTCTTTCCACCATTTCTCCCAGCTTTCGGGCAGCAGTTCCTTGGTGTTGCTGATGTAGCCGATGGGTGCGTCGAACCACACATAGAGCACCTTTCCTTCGGCACCTTCCACCGGTACGGGGATACCCCAGTTCAGGTCGCGGCTTACGGCACGGGGTTGCAGGCCCATGTCCAACCATGACTTGCACTGGCCGTACACGTTGGGACGCCATTCTTTGTGGTCCTCCAATATCCATTGGCGCAACCAGGCTTCGTGTTTGTCCAGAGGCAGGTACCAGTGCTTGGTTTCTTTCATCACCGGTTCGCTTCCGCTGATGGCGCTCTTGGGGTTAATCAATTCCGTGGGGCTGAGCGTGGAGCCGCATTTCTCGCATTGGTCGCCATACGCGCCTTGGGCGTGGCAGCGGGGACATTCGCCCGTGATGTAACGGTCGGCCAGGAAGGTCTTGGCTTCCTCGTCATAATATTGCATGGACGTCTTCTCGATGAATTCACCCTTGTCGTAGAGTTTGCGGAAGAAGTCGGAAGCCGTGTCGTGGTGCACCTTCGAGGTGGTACGGCCATACACGTCGAACGAAATGCCGAATTCCTCGAACGACTTTTTGATGAGTTCGTGATAGCGGTCTACAATGTCCTGAGGTGTGCAGCCTTCCTTTTTTGCACGGATAGTGATGGGTACTCCGTGTTCGTCGGACCCTCCGATGAAGAGCACGTCTTCTTTCTTTAGACGCAGATAGCGCACATAAATGTCTGCCGGGACGTACACTCCCGCCAAGTGGCCGATGTGGACCGGTCCGTTGGCGTAAGGCAGAGCCGATGTCACGGTAGTACGTTTGAAATTCTTTTCCATATTATTATTCGATGTATTTTGTTGTTATGGGATTGAAAATGTGATGCAAAGATACGGAAACTCGCTCACATACGGATGAAATTCGGAGGAATAATGCAAACTCTTGGAAATGAAAGGTGATGTGCGGTTGTATTCCATATCCATCATTGGGGTGCGTCAGCCGTTTTTTAATGGGTTAGGAGAATGAATTGCTACCTATCCGTTGCCTTTTTCGGGAAGGAAATCCACGCGAAATGGGCTTCCAAAACTCCTGTCATATCACCGTAAAGAACGCTGTCCCTGCATATTTGCTTCGGCGAAGATAGTCATTTGCGTCACACTATACAGACTGTCACCGCTGCTACGGTGCTCCACATCCCTCTTGTTGTGTCCGCATCCGCTTTCACCGGACAAGCGAATGTGGTAATTCTTTTTGATAATTTGAATACTTGGGGCGGATGCTCTTTAAGATAGGTTATTACCATAAGTCTCGAATGTTAGTAATCTAAGGGGTGAATGTTAGTAACCTTCGGCCTCTATGTTACTAACATTCCCAGCCCCCCTCTCAGATGCCTTCTGGACGGGGTACTCTCAACTCCTTGAATTTGCTTGAAAAATATTGACTATTTCCGGTCGTCTTCGAAGCGGTAGAGGTTGTCAAAGATATCTATACAATATACATCGTTAGAAGAAGGCAATATTCCGGTTAATATAGTAGAAGCTGGTGCTCCTAAATGTTCCCAAACTGCATTGTTTTTATTTAGAGATAGACGGGCTATAGGAGGGTGTACATATAAATAACCATTTTCTATTTGTATTTGTTTAGGATCCATATTATTAACAGTAAACGGTAATGTTGGTCCTATAGGCTGCGTTTGGCCGGTACCATCCGCATTTATTCGGTAACATTGCCAACCATTGCTAACTTGCTTTATGAAATAGAAACTATTTCTATAAGTTCCGACCCAATAAGGTTTTATATAAGTTACCTCATGTCGTGTCCAATTATGATTATCTAACTGATAGACGATTATGTCAAAATAGCTGAGTGCTATAAGCAGACGGTGGCCACTTTGCGCAATATGGAGCTCTGAAGAATAGGGTAACCAAGCTAATATTTCCCATGATTCTTCAGTTCGATTAAAATGCAACAAAACTGTATACCAGTCGTCTTTACCGACAGCAGGTACACTTAGGTATACGTTATCTCCATCAGCGCAAAGGTCACAACTTCTTCTACTATCCATATCTACTGGAGGTCTCTTTATGCCATTGCTATATATGGGCCATGATTTCATTTCTCCTCCAGCAATGAGACGTGCATATAACCGTTCACCATCTGTAGCGTATACCCATCCTTCAGACGTGGTACGAGGTGCAGGTATAGAAAGAGAACCTGCTTGTACCCAAGGGCAAGAAAAAGTGATAGGCAACATGTTGGAATAAATCTTATGATAATAATTTTGTACCTCTTTTTCATAATAAAGTAAAACATTGTCTTGTTGGGGAAGATTGTAAAAGACAGTTTTATTATTTGTAAATGGACAAGGTTCATGATTAATCAATAATGTATAGTAAGTATTTTTATTAGGATGTTCCATTAGAACTTCTACTTCTTCTCCTACGCGTGGAGACGAAGGGTTGAATCCTAAAAAATGTGCTCCTTCTACTTTTAATGGTGTATCAAGTCGAGTAGACATATTGCCTATAGTCAGGCGTAAAGGGGCTTCACCCACTTGACAACATATATAATCGAATACCAAACGAGTTGAGCTAAATTCCTTTTCTCGTAATGTAAAGTAAGCATAAGCTGGGGTTATCCAAGAGGTATCTACTTCCAAACGATTACGAAAATCAAATTTGGAGAAGTTCTTGCCTTCTATGACAACTGTACCTTCTACGCCTTCATCCACTGGATAAACTTTGACCGAAGAAATTTCTGCTTGTGTTTCACCTCCTGCATCAAACCATACTGAGGGGCTACGATAGAGCTTATTATTCAGTTTAGCGTATGCGTAAGCTTCACATTTTGCTGCATCACTCATATAATCGCTAATGTGAAGTACAAAAGGGGTATCATAAGTTTCCAGCTTAAACGAATCGGTTTGTATGATGTCTTGGAACGAATAATCAGGCTCTGAGAAAAAAGTCCGCTTGAGTACAAAACCTCGTTCAGTCATTTGATGGCCTTCTGCTTGTAAATTTCCTAATAAATCGAATCCATCGTTCTCAACATGTACATCAACGGTTATTTGGATATTATCATTGTATATGGGTAGTTCAGCGTCTTGTACACATCCAACGATAAGCAATCCATTTAATAATAAACATAAAATAAAGAAATATCTATGGGCTTTCATGGTAAAATTTGTTTTTATAAGTTGTATGATATGGTAAGATACCAACCTGAAGTTTGGAAGAAATGAATATCGTCTTTCAAATCAGTTAAATAACGAATATCAAAGAAAAGAGAATGATTGTTTTGTATTTTCATTTCTATACCTATTGCTACACTAAGTGCTGGGACTAATCTGTTTAGTTTTTCTATTTCTACAGGTGAATATACAATATAGCCATTTTCGTCCGGCTTATCTATATGCGATTTCATATCTCCTGCAATAGCAATATTCAAGACCGGTCCTGCTTGTATATATGGTAAGAAATTACTATGTAAAGGCACTAAGGTATAACGGAAAGAAAAAGGTATATAAAGCATTGTGCGATTATATGCGACATCTTTACCCTCATAAGTAACTCCTCGCAATGAAACTGAAACTTTTGAGAAAGTAACTTCCGTATGGACTGAGAAACCGCGTTGTCCTAAAGGTACATTGGCAAAAGCACCGGCATACCATTGAGTTTGTCGACCAATATCGGAGGAAAGGATTCGGCCAAGGTCATCATCCCATGTTAGTTCCACCGAAGGAAACCCGATTCCTGCCAATACACCCCAGCGAAAGCGGGGGAGATAATTCAGATTGCCACTGGAGCAGATGCGATGGCGACGCTTGTAAGAGGTGGGCGTGGGCTTCATGCGGCGAATGTAGCGTTGCAGGCGTTTGTCGGATTGGGCGACGGGGAATTTCAACAGATAATCCGTTAAGGCGCTTTGTACGTTGCCGGTCGAGTCGGTCACGGCCAAAGGAAGCAGCTCGCCTTCAGCAAAACGGTAGTAGTAATGTTTTTGTTTCTGCGGGTCGATGAAGCGGTAGATGGCCAGGCGGTCTTCGGGTTGGAAGAACACTCGCGGCAGGAAGACTGGTTGCTCCTTACCTTCCCAACGGAGGGTGAACGAGCGATAGTCAGTGCCATCTTCGCGGAAGAAAGAAATCTCTTTCGGTGTGAAGGTGACTTTCTTTGGCGGAGTCAGTTCCACCTCGAGGAGGTATTGGCGCTTTTCCGGTGAAGCGGGAATGAATTGCTTACCGATGAGCAAGGTGTCTTTCCCGGTCAGGGTGTCTCGCATCAATAAGGCGTTCTTTTTCTGGGCGAAAAGGGGGGGGCACATCATGCTTGTCAGGCATATTCCGAGAAAGCATCGTAGGCCGGCGGAAGTGAGAAAAGCAAAAACTCGGTCCATAAATAGGTAAAAGATTTAAGTTTCTGATGACAAATATAGTAAATCTGTCGATAGAAACCATGTTTCCTCCGATAAATGTGTCGGAAGGTGATAGGCTGATGACATGCAATTGTTTGCGTCGGGCTCTTCTTTAAATAAGCTTTGCCGGGCAGAAACGGTAACGGTGTTTGCGCTATTTTTGCGAATAATTCATAAAGGCTTCCGTCATTGCAAGGGGAAAATGGCAATAATTGCTTACCTTTGGCTGGAAAATTGAATGACCATGAATAAACCGCAGATTACGATTAAGGACATTGCACGGGCACTGAATGTGGCTACGTTTACCGTGTCGAGGGCGTTGAAGGCCAGTTCCGACATCATAAATTATCCGCGGACAAAGATAAATGCTTCCTCCCCAAGAAATGGTACTCTTCCTAATTCTTTCCAGATTTATCCTCTATCTTTGCCACTGGAAATCAGAATAAATAGGAATGTTGTACAAATAAAAAATGAAAGGAAGAAACTATGAAACTGAAAAATTTAGTATTAGGAATGGCTTTAGGATTGCTGCCTTTGGGATTTCAAAGTTGCGATGATGATGATAAGGATATTGTAGCCGATGCCCAGTTGACTAATGCTTTCGAAGCGCAATTCCCCAAAGTGGACATACGCTTTGTGCAATGGGAATGGGACGGACGGCGCAATGCCTACGAAGCCGACTTCTGGGAAGATAATTATGAGAAAACGGCTTGGTTCTCACCGGACTATGTCTGGCAAATGACAGAGACCGACCTTAATCCGCCTTATAGTGAAGTGCCTTCGGCTGTACTCAATGCGGCTTCGGCTCAGCATCCGGATTATCAGATAGAAGATATAGATCTCGTTGAAACCCCCACGAACGATTATTATGTCGTAGAAATGGAGCAGGGCGAGCGGGATATCTATTTGAACATTGAAGAGGACGGCACCATTTTTTAATGACATGAGTTAAACCTGTTCCTGTTTTAAATCTGTTTATGATAATGGCCCGTACATAGCCGTGAGGGTTGTGTACGGGCTTTTTGTGTTCCATAAAGTGCAGGGGAAAAGTGTGGTCTGATCGGGTTTTCGCAAAAAAAACTGCAAGGTGTTGTGTATGTCGGATGGAAACTTTATTTTTGGTAAGCTAAATATATTCGTTTATGTTCACTTCTACTATGACTGATGCGGAGATACGGCAAGAAGCCCGCCGGGATTTTTTTGAGCTTTCCGGCAAGATACGTATGGCTATCGAACGTTTTAGCCACCGTCATGCCGACCTCTCCGTCAAAAGCGGACTACAGGTCAATGATGTGCCTCGCAGTCTTCTGCCCCGTACCGTGGAGCAGCGCCAGTGGCCCACACGCCGGCGCAACGTGTGGAGAACCTACTTCTGTTTTGACCACCTGCCCGGTACGATGGGCGAGATGGTGTGCCAGTACTTCATCTATATTCCTGTATATCGCACTACTGGCACCGAGTACATCTTCCTTAACAGCCTGAACCGGTTGTTTGTAGAGCGCTTCACCATGCATTTCGTTGAACGCTACAAGGAACGTCACCTCGTCCCGCGAGGCATCGACATCGGAGCCATGCCTGTGCCCCTGTATTTCCAACTTCACAATCCGGAGAGTTTTCCAGGCACATACTACAAGTGTGCCGATGTGGGTGTACGCGAAGGACAGCACAATAAGTTTTGGATAGCCCGCCAAGGCATTTACGTTACGGACTACGTTGAGGACATGCTGACCTACATCACCTTTATGGACAAGGACGGTCTTTCGCCCCTTAAGAAGCAGGTGTATGAAGAAGAAAAGGTATGGCATCTGGCGCAGATAATCTGTAGCGAAAAGCCTGGCTCACCCGAACGCCACCGTGCAGCCACCGCTCTTGTCTCAATGCCTAACTTCGGTGAGATAGTGCATCGCTTTGCCCGTCGGAACATAGAGGACACTGGCGACGGAAGCAAGCAGGCCACGCTCCGTAATCTGAAAGCAATGTGGCGCCAGCTGGAACCAGGCATCAAGAACGCTTTGGATGAGGGCGACCGTCGCGACCGTGAAATCCTGCGCCGCAATCGCACAACCGACTACTTTTTCCTCAAACAGGCACAGACGGAACTTGACATCAAGCCTTACCACTTGCCGCCTGGAGCCCGCCTGGAGGAAGAGGCTACGTTCGGGGACTGATGCACAGCCTTCCTTGCAGGTTTGTGGCAGGGAGTGTGATTTCTACCAGCCCGTCGTGGCGTTCCTTACAAGTTATCTTTTTGCCGTTGAAGGTGGCTTCATAACGATTCGCTGGATTCATGCAGACCAGCATAGTGCGTTCGTGGGGCTTGGACGTATCATCAAATGTCAGTGTGGCGTCATAGCGGGTATAGTCTTTGTTGAACAGTGATTGTTTCAGCCAGATTTCAAAGCCTGTGGATACCTTGCCGGTACGGAAATAGGCGGCATACCAGTTGAGCAATGGCGAGGACAGTCCCGAAAATTGGTGCCAACCTGCTCCGCGCCGTGAGGAGATAATGAAATGTTCGAATGTGTAGTAGCTTTCCCGACATTCTTTTTCCCATGTGTCAAGAGCTGTGGAGGCCACTTGGTATGCTTTGTCGCCTTCGCCTAAATCCAACAGGGCTTTCCACGTCAGCCATTGGTGGGGAAACCAGACGGCTCCGTTCCAATAACCGTCGTTGCGGAAGTAGGGGGCGGACTGGTCTACGGTGGAGATTCCTACGGGTGTCCACATTTCGTCTGGCGAGAAAAGATGCCCTAAAAGTCTTTGGATTTGCATTGGGGTGCAGATACCTGCTATGAGTGGCCTTGTGCCGTCCATTCCTTGATTGAAGTTGGAACCGTCCTTGTAGCGATAGATGTCTTTTGCATTTCCGTTATCATCATGTATCACATAGCTGAAGTATCCGCTTCCTTCATCCCAAGAATATGTTTGCAGAGAGTAGGTCATCTTTTTAATCGTCTGTTCGTATGTTTTCACGTCCTTTTTCAGTCCCAATTCCTGAGCGGCGAGACGTAGTATTTTTGCTGCGCGTATATAGTAGGCTGTGCTGACTACAGGCGTTACGTGGACTTTGTCCTTCAATGCCTTTTGAGGCGGATAGTCGTCCCAACCGCCGGAGTTATAAAAATAGTCCCATGTACGTAGCAACCAGGTGTTTTTCATCCGGGTTGTAGATGTGGGACAGGCGCCTGTCATGAAATTGAAGAATTGTTTCAACCGTGGATACAGATAAGCCAGTGCTTCTTTGTCTTGTAAGTGGTTCCATAGGTCGAAAGTGGCGTACATCTGGATAGGCAGCGGCGTACCGTGATGGATGAAGGCCGACTGATTGCTTCGTTCGGTTGTATAGGCCCGGATGCACTCAAAGGCTTTTATCGGGTCTATGTCTATCAATCCTTCGGCGATGAATCCGGAGTCCCATGTATAGAGGCTGTTCCAGTTCTTGCCGGGCGTAAAGTGGCGGATGTATTGTCCTTGGGTATGTACGGGATAAACTACATTGGATAGTAAGGCTGCTTGCAACATCTGGTTTCCGAATGCATATTTCTTTCCGGCAGGTAGCGTTGCAGGCTGTCGCCGGTTGCGGTCAGAAACAAGGGCTGAACAGGCATCCGGTGCCTGATGAAAACGGGCTATCTGGGCTTTTACGCTTTCCGCAGTGCCTGTGCATAACAAGGCACTTATTGTTTGGTGTGAATTGGGTGTGAGGATAATAGGCCGCAGGAAGGCGTTGGCGTAGTGCCATTTTCTATTGCCTGTCAGTTTGTGGGACACGTGGTCGTGCGTTTTCTTGCGAAAGAAAGATTCCAAATTGTCATCAAGAACCTCACGGACGACGCAATCCGTATAGTTCCAGGCTATGCCGTAGTAGTTGTCACATAGGGCGTATTTCAATGTGATGTCTCTGCCATTCTCTCCTTTATATATAATAGGTGTAAATGAGGGAGGGTTGGATACGATGTCCGTATGTGTGGTATCTTGGCTGTTCCCGATAAAGAAGCCGTCCAAACTTGTGGCGGCTGTTCCTTCCGAGCAGAGTTCCCAAGTGTAGACACCCGGGTTGTTGCAGGTATAAGGCAAGGCCGCCAGTGTGTAGTCGCCGTGTCCTTTCAGTTCCACTTCTCCGTTTATGAGGCCTTTCGACCGGAAGCGGGCTGTTTCTCCGTCCTTTGTTCTGTATCGTAGCATGAGTATTCCTCTTTCCTTTCCGGCTGGTACATCTATTCGGTAGCTTACACGGTCTCCTTCATTTTTGCCGAATTCTTTTCCTAAGGCAAATCCGCTAAGTGCGTCTGCCGTTCGTTCTTCGTAGCGTTTAGCTCCGTCGTAGATCAGATTGTATTGGGGCGATTTATATTCCGATTCGCATTGTTGATAGTCAATGGCGTTTTGCCAGGTCATCTTCCCGTTGCCTTTTAGGGCGTAACGGGGCTGTTCGTTTTCATAGTCGATGTAAGCCATTAGGTTCAGGGTTAGGTTTTGGTTGATGTCTGTCCGGTTGACGCAATCCATTTCCACATAGGTCGTAGAGTCGTTCAGTACGAAATATGTTACATCAGCGTATACTCTGTCTTTCCATTCCAGTTCATACCGGTAGGTGATACGGTCCATTTCGGGACTGATGTTCCAAGGATAGTACGATGATTCGAACAAAACATGGGGAACTAATTGGCGGTTGCGGTAATAACCGGGCATTACGGAAAAGTCGAACCGAATTCCTTTCTGTAGGTCTGGGATGTGTGAGATGCCCGCGTAGCGCTTAGAGTAAGGTCCCCATGAGTTTAGGGTTATGATGTCATGGCTGTTAGTCAGACAGGAGGAGGGTATGTCGTTCGTGCCCCATGCTACGTAGGAAGTACACAGGATGCCTGCGAGGATAAGTAACGATGCTTTTTTCATTGTTGTTTTATTTTTTTTATTGAGAAGTAAGTGAACAAAATCAGCCTATATTATAAATGGGAATTTATACGCCTAAAGTGAATGAAAACAAACTCCCCTCCTTCCGGAAGGTTGCTCTCCCCCGATAACGGGGGAGCAAGGAGGGGGTAGGTGCCCACCGGGCGGGGTGGTAGGACAAGAGTGGTTCGACCTATTTATATTATATAGAAATAGGAGTCGCTTACGCGGCATATTTATCCTACCACCTCCCCCTACGGGTACTCCTCCTTCCAGAAGGAGGAGAATTAAATTACCATCAGTGTGCCATATAAACACTCCGCTAAATTATCATTTAGTATAAATTTGATTAGTTACTTAACATCAGATAATGGACAAAGATAATTCCTTTTCGTCCAATTTATATAGTAAAAATGTCTCTTAGTGGAATGCTTGACACGATTGTACTTCTTTTTGGTACATTTCTGCTATTTTCCACTCCTTCAAAATTCTACTTTTGCTCTATCAGAAACTTTAAATGTACCAATATCATGAAATGGATATTAACCATCGCTGCTCTTGTCAGCGTTCTGTTTGCCTCCACCGCCGTGTGCCGTGCGCAGGCACTTCAGTCTAACATTGCCTATCGCGATGCGCATGTACGCTTCACGGTTATTGCAGACGGTGTTCTTCGCCTGGAGTACACCACTGACGGACAATTTGTTGATGACAAGTCGCAACTCGCTGTTCAACGTCTCTATCCCGCTGTGGATTACCGTTCCCGCATCCGTGGTGGCTGGATTGAGATTATTACTCCGAAGATGAAGTTGCGCTATCGCAAGGATAGTGGACGCTTCACGGCGGACAACCTTTCCATCACATCCCGAAACCTTTCTGTTCCTTTCACGTGGAAGCCCGGCATGTGCCAAAAAGGAAATCTGAAAGGTACGTACCGCACTTTGGACGGAATGGACGGTAATCGCCAGACGCAAACTTGGGTAAGCGATTCGCAAAAGGGTGACACGCTTCGTTTGGAGGATGGCTTGTTGGCTACCGACGGATGGACATTGATTGATGATTCGCGCAGTTACCTGTTTGATAATGATGAGGACTGGGAATGGGTGAAGAAACGTCCTGCAGGCGAATGCCAGGACTGGTACTTCATGGCTTATGGTCACGACTACAAGACTGCATTGCGCGACTATACACTTTTTGCAGGGAAGGTGCCCCTTCCGCCGCGTTATGCTTTCGGCTATTGGTGGTCGCGCTATTGGTTGTATTCCGACAAGGAATTCCGCCGATTGATTGATAATTTCCACACCTATGCCATACCTCTTGATGTCCTGGTGGTCGACATGGACTGGCACTATACGGAAAAAGGTAAAGGGGCTTGGACTGGCTGGACTTGGAACCGGGACCTCTTTCCTTCGCCCGAAAATTTCTTGCAATACCTCAAAGAGCAAGATGTGAAGATTACGCTCAACCTGCATCCTGCCGGAGGTGTCGCCGCTTACGAAGAACAATATCCGGATATGGCGCGTGACATGGGACTCGACCCTGCCGGCAAACAGACCATTCCTTGGGTCAACTCGGACAAGCGTTTTATGGACAACATGTTCCGGCATATCCTCTCTCCCATGGAAAAAGCAGGTGTGGACTTTTGGTGGTTGGATTGGCAGCAAGGCATGTATGACTCCAAACTGGACAGTCTGAGCAATACCTGGTGGATAAACTACGCATTCTTTAGCCGGATGGAACGCGACCGCAATACCCGTCCCATGCTTTATCACCGTTGGGGCGGTTTGGGCAATCATCGTTACCAGGTGGGCTTTTCGGGCGATGCTGTCGTTTCTTGGAAGTCGCTTGCCTATCAGCCATTTTTCAATTCCACAGCCTCCAATGTGCTCTATGGTTATTGGAGCCACGACCTTGGCGGACACATAGGCAGTTCCATCGATCCTGAGATGTATGTACGATGGCTGCAATTCGGTGCGTTTAACCCCATTATGCGTACGCATTCGCAGAAAAGTGCCGGACTGAACAAAGAACCATGGGCTTTTGCACGACCTTACAGCGACATTATCCGGCAGACCATTCGCCAGCGTTACGACCTTGTGCCCTACATTTATACTATGGCTCGTCGCGCTTACGATGAGGGACTTTCCCTTTGTCGTCCTCTCTACTATGAGTGTCCCGATGCCACTGAAGCCTACTGTCACTCCTGCGAATACTTTTTCGGCGACCATCTCCTCGTGTCTCCCGCTACCGCTCCTGTGGCCGATGACGGTTACTTGAAGGTTTCCACCTGGTTGCCTCAAGGCGATTGGTACGAGTGGGCTACCGGGACGTTGCTTCCTGGCGACAAGATAGTGGAACGTCCTTTTGCACTTGACGAATATCCTGTATACGTCAGGGCAGGTGCCATACTTCCGTTCTATACGGATCAGGTCATGAACCTTGACGGTCTGGCCGAAAAGATTACTGTTGCGGTCTTTCCCGGTGGAACAGGAAATGCTTCTTTCCTATTCTATGAAGATAACGGCAACGATAAGCATTATGCTTCGCAATACGCCACTACGCGGCTGGAGTCCTTTCGTCAAGAGGACAAGCTGACGGTTACCATCGGCGCACGTCAAGGCTCCTACCAAGGAATGCCCGATGCCCGACCTTTCCAGGTCAAAGTGCTGGCTTCCGACCTTCCGCAGACCGTCACCGTCAACGGCAGTCCTGTTCCCTATACCTATTTGGGTGACGAATTGGCTCTTTTAATCGAGCTTCCCTTGCTGCCTTGTAACCAGGAGAAAAAGGTGGAAATTGATTATGCAGGCGGTAGCCAACCTGATTTAAATGGCCTCCTCGGTGCTGCCCGCCGCATGGCGAAGGCTATGGAAGCCTTGAAATATCGCAATTCCTACATTTGTTTCAAGGAAGAAATGGGGCGTATGGGTAGCCTTGCCGAAGCGCTGATGTACTATCCCGAGCAATTTGCTGACCGCGTTGCCGAGTTCCGCCGGTGCTGGACCGACCTGCCCGGTGTCCTCCGCCGTCAAGGGTTGAAATCCGAGGATGCTGACTGGTTCCTGCGAACAGTGGGATGGAAAGCGGATTATTGACTTAAAATAATGAATAGACCATGAAGAAGATTGTTACATTAACATTAGCCCTTTGCTTGGGTAGTCCGTGGGCAGACGCCCAATGGAAACCCGCAGGCGACCGCATCCGTACTGAGTGGGCGGAGCGGATGGATGTGGAGAACGTTCTGCCGGAGTATCCCCGCCCCATCATGGAGCGTGAAGCTTGGTTGAATTTGAACGGACTGTGGGACTATGCCATCCTTCCTGCAGGAACTCCTGTCTCGGACAAGTTTGACGGACAGATATTGGTTCCCTACGCCATTGAGTCCAGTCTCAGTGGGGTAGGCCGGCGGTTGGGGCAGGAGAATGAACTTTGGTACCGGCGTTCTTTCGAAGTGCCTTCCGCTTGGAAAGGACAGCGCGTGTTGCTCCACTTCGGTGCGGTGGACTGGAAAACGGACGTGTGGGTGAACGACATCAAGGTCGGTACCCACACCGGAGGCTTTACTCCTTTCAGTTTCGACATCAGCTCCGCCTTGCGCAAGGGAAGCAACCAGTTGACTGTCAAGGTGTGGGACCCTACCGATGACAGCTACCAACCCCGTGGTAAACAGTCCAATCACCCGCATGGCATCTGGTACACGCCTGTAAGTGGCATCTGGCAGACTGTCTGGCTGGAACCTGTTCCGCAGCAGTACATCGAGACGCTTCGTACCGTGCCCGATATTGACCGTAATCTTCTTACGCTGAATGTATGCGCCAATGGCCGGGGCATCGACCGTGTTGAAGTCTCTGTTTTCGATGGAGAAACACAGGTCGCTTCCGCGGCTGCATTGTATGGTGTGCCTGTGGAAGTCAGCATGCCAGGCAATGTGCACCTGTGGTCGCCCGACCATCCTTTCCTTTACGACCTTGATGTCCGTCTCTATGCCAATGGCAAATTAGCAGACCGGGTGAAGAGTTATGCTGCCATGCGTAAATATTCCACCCGCCGGGATGCTGACGGCATCGTCCGTTTGCAACTGAACAACCGTGACCTGTTTCAGTTCGGACCCTTGGACCAAGGCTGGTGGCCCGATGGGCTTTATACCGCTCCTTCTGATGAGGCTTTGGCCTATGACATTCGGAAGGCCAAAGACTTCGGCTTTAACATGATACGCAAGCACGTCAAGGTAGAACCCGCCCGCTGGTACACCCATTGCGACCGCCTTGGTGTCATTGTCTGGCAGGATATGCCCAATGGCGACCGTAGTCCGGAGTGGCAGTCTGCCCGGTATTTTGACGGCCGTGACGTGACCCGCTCGCCGGAGTCCGAAGCCAATTACCGCAAGGAGTGGAAGGAAATCATCGACTACCTGTATTCTTACCCTTGCATTGGCGTATGGGTACCCTTTAACGAAGCTTGGGGGCAATTCAAAACGCCGGAGATTGTGGCATGGACCAAGCGGTACGACCCCTCCCGTCTTGTCAATCCTGCCAGTGGTGGCAACCACTATGCTTGTGGCGATATGCTGGACCTGCACAAATATCCTGCTCCGGAACTATATCTGTACGACGCTTCCCGCCCCACCGTGTTGGGTGAGTACGGTGGCATCGGTCTGCCTCTTGAGGGACACACGTGGGAAACCAAGCGTAACTGGGGCTATGTCCAGTTCAAGAACTCCGATGAGGCAACGGCGGAGTATGTCAAGTATGCCCGTCAGCTGCTGGACCTCTCCAAACATGGCTTCTCCGCTGCTGTCTATACGCAGACCACTGATGTGGAAGTGGAGATTAACGGCCTGATGACTTACGACCGTAAAGTGATCAAGCTGAATGAGGCCGAGGTGCGTCGGGTCAACGAGGAAATTTGCCATTCGCTCGACCGCGAGTAATTTTTTCTTTTTTCATTGTATATACTGCGAAGAAGGGGGTGGGGCCGCTTGGTGCCATCCTCTTTTATATTTCTGTCCCGGACAAGCCGGTTTTGCTATTTCTAAGTGTCATTCCTTACTCGCCCGATTATTATTGCATACTTTGCCATTTATCCAATGATACTTTACCATTTCTCCTTGGATGCTTTTGCGACCGTTTTTCCGGCCTTAAGTGTGTATGCCTTTTTTATGTCAGCAGGCAGGTACGCGTTTTTCTGTCTCAGGTCTGTATGAACCATGCAGCCGGTGCTTTACAATCGTCCCAAGTCCTCCAAATCCCGTCCCAACTCTCTGTTTTGGGACATTATTTCTTTTTTTAGGGATTTTTGTGCTATTTCTTATTCCTCTTTTGCACTACTTTCGCAGTGCTGAAAGCGAAAATATGGAGTTTATAAACTAATATTTTACTAACATGAGTTTTTAATTTTAATATCATGAGACGAAAGATTCTGATTGATTTTTTGACTCGGAAAGGCGCTTTGTTGTTGCTTTTCTTCATGTCAGCAGTGTTTGTACAAGCCCAGTCTTTCCGGGACGTTTCGGGCGTTATTAAGGATGCTACCGGTGAGCCGGTCATCGGTGTGAATGTAACGGTAAAGGGGGATGCTACTACGGGTTCTATCTCCGACATCGACGGACGTTATCACCTCCGCCTTCCCCAAAAACAGGTTACATTGGTCTTCTCCTTTATTGGATATAAGACACAAGAGAAAGTGTTGGAAGCAAACGTGAACACGCTGGACGTGACGCTGGCTGAAGACAACGAGATGTTGGACGAAGTAGTGGTAGTAGGTTACGGTACGATGAAGCGTAAGGACTTGACCGGTTCGGTTTCGCACATCGGTGACGAAGTAACGCAGAACCGTGTGGCTACTAACCCTTTGGAGTTCCTTTCTGGTACGATTGCCGGTGTGAACTTGACGCCTTCCGCTGACGCAGCCGGTGGTGGTACAATGCTGATTCGTGGTAAACAGTCTTTGAAGGCAAGTACAAGTCCATTGATCGTGTTGGACGGAGTGGTATTCTATGGTAAGTTGGAAGACATCAATCCGAACGATATCGAAAGCATGGACGTATTGAAGGACGCCAGCTCTACGGCCATTTACGGTGCCAAAGGTTCGGCTGGTGTAATTATGATCAACACTAAGCGTGGTAAGGAGGGCAAACCGGTTATTAATGTTAGTGCAAGGTTAGGTGTCGCTCAGCCGACGTTTGTGCAGGAGATGCCTACTCCCGAACAATACGTGCAGCGCCGTATGGACTATTGGAAAACGATGGATTACTTCAATCCCAGCAGTTCGCAGAAGCCGACTGGTTACTATGATAATCCTAACAATTTGCCTGAAGGTGTGACGCAGGACATGTGGGCGGGCTATGACGCTTCGTTCGATGGTGACTACGTTGGTACATGGTTGAACCGTTTAGGTTTCGATCCTTTGGAAATTGAGAATTATAAAGCTGGCAAGTATACAGATTGGATGGACTTGGTGTTGCAGAATGGTATTCGTCAGGATTACAACGCTTCTGTTTCCGGTAAGAATGAACGTACAAATTATTACTTCTCTTTAGGTTATACGAATAACGACGGTATCAAGGTGGGTGATTATTTCAAAACTGTACGTGCCCGCATCAATTTGGATACGGAAGTAACGAAATGGTTGAATTTGGGTTTGAACGCCCAGTTCGCAGATAAGGATCAGAGCGGTATTGCTGCCGATGTTTCAGCTGCTAGAGCGCAGAGTCCCTTCGGTAACATGTGGGAAGAAGATGGTAGCATCAAAGTGAGACCTGCCAACGATAATCGTACAACTAATCCTCTGTTGGCTCATACCGTGGACAGCAAGTTGAATAAGACGCAGACCTTTACAGCCAGTGTGTATGGTAAGGTAACATTGCCTTGGGGCTTCTCTTGGCAAACAACGTTCAATGTACGTTACGGTTGGATTAAGGACTATTACTTTGACTCGGACATCAAACCGAGCGTGGTAGCAGGTGGTAAGGCAAAACGTCGCGATTACTCAGATTCAGAATGGAGCGTGGATAACATGTTGAAGTGGAACCGTACGTTCAATGATATCCACAACGTGGACTTTACTTTTGTATATACAGCTGAAAAATATCAGAATTGGGATTCAACGGGTAATAACGAAGGCTTCCAACCTAACGGTAACTTGATTTACCATGCCATTCAGTCCGGTATTACGCCGACTGTAACTTCAAAAGATGAAATGCAGACGGGTAACGGTCTGTTGTGGCGTGTGAATTATTCGTTGATGGATCGCTACCTGTTGACGGCGGCTGTACGTCGCGATGGTTTCTCTGCTTTCGGTCAGAACGATCCTTATGGTGTGTTCCCTTCTGCTGCTTTGGCTTGGCGTATTAGTGAGGAGAAATTTTTGGACAGTGCTGATTGGTTGGATAACTTAAAACTGCGCTTCTCTTGGGGACAGAACGGTAACCGTGACATCGGTCGTTACGCCGCTTTCGCACAGTTGAATATTACGAACGCTATTATTGGTGGTGTAAACTATAAAGCTGTATATCCCAATACTTTGGCTAACCGTAACTTGAAGTGGGAGACCACAACGGGACGCAACCTCGGTCTAGATTTTGGCGTGCTGAACAACCGCATCACAGGTATGGTGGATTTGTATTGGAACAAGACAACGGATTTGCTGATGGACCGTGCCATGCCTTCTATTTCCGGTTATGGTTCAATCGCTTCCAACTTAGGACAGGTGGATAACAAAGGTGTGGAAGTAACCTTGACGACTACCAATATCCATATCCCGAATAAGGTACATTGGACTACTTCGTTTATCTACTCGAAGAATAAGAATGAAATCAAACACCTGTATGGCAACATGGTGGATGTGCTGGACGCTGACGGCAACGTGATAGGCCAGCGTGAGGACGATGATGTGCAGAATGGTTGGTACATCGGTCACGGTATTGATGACATCTACGACTATAAGTACATCGGCATCTGGCAATTGGGCGAAGAGGCCGAAGCCGATAAATACGGTAAACAGCCGGGTGATCCCAAATTGGAAGACGTGGATGGTAACGGCGTTATCAATGATGACGATAAACAATGGTTAGGTTCCAAGACTCCGACTCACCGTTTGAACATCACCAGTAGTTTGGATTTGTGGAATTGCGTTAACTTCTCTTTCACTCTGCGTGGTGAGTTCGGTTGGAAAGCTGTGGACAACACGGCACGTAATGAGGACAACCGTTTCTTCAATACCTCCAACTCCGTATGGAACGAATATTGGACGCCATGGAATCCGAGTACGGAATATGCGCGCTTAGGTGCTGACTGTGGTAACCCGACCGTGAACATTTGGAAGAACCGTAGCTTTATGAAGATGCAAAATATGCAATTATCTTATACTTTCCCGAAACAACTGGTGAAAAAGTTACAGATTGAGAACTTGCGTGTCAGTGTCAATGTGGATAATGCATTCACCATTTCTGGCTGGCGTAAATCAGACCCGGTAATGGACGCCATTTCACCGCGAGTTTGGACGTTCGGTGTAAACATGACTTTGTAACCAAGAAACATTAACTATCATACCAAATTAAAATCGAAATGAAAACAAAAAAATATATAGCAAAAGGCGTAGCGGCTTGTTTGTTGGCCGCCGGTTTGTCGGGTTGTGTAGATTTGACCCCCGAACCGATGTCTTTCTTGACACCTGAAAACACGTTTGTGGATCGTGACGGTCTGGAGACCATGCTCCGCCTGTGCCGTAAGCAAATTAAATTTGAGTGGTTTGGCGATGCGTTTGGCTCAAAAAACTGTGATGCATTTGCCGTGTATGAATACGCATGGTCGGACATAGGTGTCATTGGTGGTCCGGAGACAAAGGAGATACATAACATGGTAACGCAACTGACCCCTACCACAAACATGTATCTGCATTTGCGTTACTGGGTGTGGGGCTGGAACGGTATTAAGTATGCTAATACAGTCATCACCCGTTCGGCGGAGGCTACCGGCATGGCTTCGGAAGAAGACCGCAACGCTGTATTGGCGGAAGGCTATTTTCACCGTGCTTATTGGTACTATCTGTTGGTTCATCAGTTTGGGGATGTGCCTTGGATTGGAGAAGAAATCACTGGACCGAAGCTGGACTTCAACACCACTTCCCGTTGGAATATCTTGGAGCACATCAAGACCGATATGGAGTTTGCCGCACAATGGTTGCCTGAGTCAGTCGAATTTGGTTGTGTAAATCGTGCTGCGGGTGAACATCTGTTGTCGAAAATCTACTTGGCGTTGGGTGAATTCCAGAAAGCCGAAGAGATGTGTAACAATGTCATCAATAACCACGGCCTGCACTTGATGACAGAACGCTTTGGTGTTAATGCGGACAATGCTTCGTTGGATGTATTTAATGACCTGTTTGACGAGGACAACATCAGCCGTACCGATAACAAGGAGGCCATTTTTGTAGCTCAGGAACGTTATGGTCTGGAAGGTAACGCTTCGGGTGGTGGCTCACAGCGTAAACGTAATTACGTTCCCCGTTGGTATGACAACGCTAAAGTAAAAACTCCGGATGGTAAGCCGGGATGCTCAGACGCTTCCGGTATCTACGACGGTTATGAGCAATTGGAGTACTTGGGTCGTGGCTTGGCAAAACTCCGTCCGAGCAACTATTTCCAATATGAACTGTGGAGCAACTGTGGCAACGATATGCGCCACAATGATAACAACTGGTTCGACAAGTCACGCATTTATTACAATCGTCCGGCAAGCGCGGGCGGTAGTGCCGAATGGTTCGGCAAACCGGTAGATCCGGCTTACGTGACGGATACCATGCGTTGCTATTTCTCTTTCCCTATCGTAAAAGTGCTGATTGACAAGGATGACCCCAAGGCCGGCGGCAAAGTACCTACAGGCGGTTTTACAGACCAATACATCTACCGTCTGGCTGAGACTTATCTGAACCGTGCTGAGGCACGCTGGTGGCAAGGCGACTTGACCGGTGCAACGGAGGATGTCAATACTATCCGCCGTCGTGTCAACGCTCCCGAGTATCCCGCGGGAACCGTTACATTGGAACAAATCTTTGACGAGCGTGCCCGTGAACTGTTCTTGGAAGACCACCGTAAGACGGAGTTGACCCGTGTGGCTTACTTGAAAGCCAAACAAGGCATTGACGGTTACTCGTTGGAGAACTTCTCGGAGAAGAACTGGTACTACGACCGTGTGATGGCGAAGAACAACTTCTTTGCGGAACAATACTTCTATGATACGAATGCCTTCGTCATGGAGCCTTACCACGTATTGTGGCCCATCCCGCAGAATGCTATCGAATCCAACACACAAGGCCGCATCAACCAGAATTATGGCTACGATGGCTATGAGGACAATATTCCGGTAGAAGAACTGGACGCGCGAGCCGGTAATTAATGACGAGAATACAGAGACACAAAGACACAGCGGATTTTTCGATTGGCTTTTGTCTCCCGGAAAAACACGGTGTCTCTGTGTCTCTTTTTAAATAAACGCATTTTTATTAAATTTTTTATGAATAAGAATTATCTGTATATAGGCGCTTTGGCTCTGCTGACAGGTGTCTTTGCATCCTGCTCGGATAACGAAAAAAACACAAACGAGAATTTAAAAAATCCGTATTCAAATCCGCTGACCGACTATAGTGCGGCTGACCCTACGGTGTGGAAAGAAAATGACCATTCTTTCTACGTGTATTGCACGAATACCTGGCAGGCATTGCATTCCACCGACTTGGTGAACTGGACCAAGCTGGATCAGAACCTGTTCGAGAAACGGCCATCGTTTGTGACTGGTTCGGGCGTGTCGGTATGGGCACCGGACATTGAGAAGATAGGTGACAAGTATGTGCTTTACTATGCCATGTCCGCCATGGGTAAACCTGCCGAGGCCGCTCTGGGTACGGCATATGCCGACTCGCCTGCAGGACCGTTCAAACTGGACAAGTCGCGTGACGGGAAAGGATTGCTTTTCACCTCCAATGAAATCAATGTGCGCAACTCCATCGATCCTTGTTTCTTTGAAGAAGACGGTAAGAAGTGGCTGTTTTGGGGAAGTTTTAACGGCATTTACGCAGTGCAGTTGTCGGACGATGGCATGAATGTGGTGAATGGAGACATTGAAGCTGCCAAGAAGAACCGTATCCAGGTGGCAGGAACAGCTTTCGAAGCTCCTTACATCTACAAGCGGGGTAATTACTACTACATGTTCGCTTCGGTAGGTGCCTGCTGCAACGCCATGCTGAGCACGTATACGATGGTGGTAGGCCGTTCGGAATCACTGTTAGGACCGTATGTCTCCAAGTCGGGCGTGCCGATGTTGGACAACGGATATGATGTGGTCATTCGTGCGAACGACCATTTCGTCGGTCCGGGACATAATTCGGAAATTGTGACGGACAGTGAAGGTAATGACTTCCTGCTGTATCACAGCTATGACCGGATGACACCCAAGAAAGGCCGCTTCCTGATGCTGGACCGCATCACTTGGACTGAAGACGGCTGGCCGCAAGTAATGAACAGCAGTCCTTCCAGTGAGGCGGAAGCGCCGGTATGTGGATGATTTAAGGTTTAAAGGTTATGTTGAAAAGATTGTTTTTAGGAATTTCCCTTGCCGTGAGCACTTGCCTCATGGCAGGGGAAACTGATACAGGTTACCGCAATCCGGTGGTGGACTACAGCCTGCCCGACCCTTCTGTTATTCAAGGAGAGGACGGGTACTATTACCTGTATGCCACGGAGGATATCCGTAACCTCCCTATCCATCGTTCTAAGAACTTAGTGGATTGGGAGTTTGTCGGTACGGCTTTTACAAAGGAAACGCGTCCCACGTTTGAACCGAAAGGAGGACTGTGGGCGCCCGACATTAACCGGATAGGTGATAACTATGTGTTGTATTATTCCATGTCCCGTTGGGGGCAGGAGTGGACTTGCGGTATCGGTGTCGCCACCGCAGACAGTCCGGCAGGTCCTTTCAAGGACCATGGAATGATGTTCCGCAGCAACGGTATTGGCATACAGAATTGTATCGACCCTTTCTACATCGAGGATGAAGGGAAGAAGTACCTGTTTTGGGGTAGCTTCCGGGGCATTTATGGTGCGGAACTGACAGACGACGGGCTGGCTCTGAAACCCGGAGGCGAGAAAAGACAGATTGCCGGAACGGCCTACGAGGGTACGTACATTCATAAACGTGACGGTTATTACTATCTCTTTGCTTCAACCGGAACCTGTTGCGAAGGGGTGAAGAGTACATACCAAACGGTGGTAGGGCGTTCCCGTTCGTTGTGGGGACCTTATGTGGACAAGCAAGGCAAGGGAATGATGGAAAACCATCATGAACTGCTGATAGGCAGAAACGGGCGTTTTGTAGGAACCGGACACAATGCCGAACTGGTGACAGACGACATGGGGCAGGATTGGATTCTGTATCATGGAGTGGATGCCGTCAATCCACATGGTCGCGTACTGCTGTTGGATTGTGTGGAGTGGAAAAACGGCTGGCCTGAGGTAAAGAACGTTTCAGCTTCTACGGAGGCTGAACGGCCTGTTTTCCTGTCGGAGCGCATGCAGGCCACGTTGTCCTTGAAAGTTCCCGGCAATCCCGCTGACGATTACGCTTTGCGTTGCGTACGTTTGGCGGATTCTTATTTTGACTACGAATGGAAGGCGGATGGCAAGCTGCCGGTGATGATCCTCCAGAAAGTGGAACCGGCTGACGGCAGCATGGTGTTGAAGACACAAATCACGGCCTTGAAGGATGTATATTTCAATTTCAGCCAGCAACTGAATACCGGCTTTACTCATACTGACTGTCAGTTCTATCTGCCCGGTTTCTGGTATCGCCGCAACCTCCGCTCTCCGCAGGGGGCTCCTTCGTTTCATACGTCGGACAGTTGGGTGGTGCGTGAGGACCGTCTAAGTGCGCCGCTGACGGGTGTCTTCAACGAGAAGAACGGGCACTCGTGGTTAGTAAGCCGGCTGGACAAGCTGGATAAAGATGTGCTGACGACACATAAGGAAGGCGAAGTCATCCTTTCGGGCAGTACCTCGTTAGGCTTTACCGGTTTTGAGAACTGTGGCGGCTTCACTGTCCTTGCTTTCGGTTTCCCTTACCGTGAGGCGCCGAAAAGCTATATCCGTAAGCTGACTTTGGCTCCCGAAGTGAAAGCTTTTCAGTCGCTGAAGGAAGGAGAGAGCATCACGCTGACTTGGGAAGTGAAGGAAGGTTCCGCCGCGGATTACTCAGACTTCATCAGTAGGACGTGGGAATACAGTTACGATACCTATCGTCCCGCAGCGGTGGATACAATCTATTCGGCCAGTCAAGTGAAAGACGCCTTGTGCGATTACTTCACTGCCAGCTTTGTGAACCGCTATCCGTTGGCTTATAACTCCGGGGCGCATATCCGTGTGGACGATTGCCAGGCGAAAGGCATAGCGGAAGTGGGATTTATCGGCCGGACGCTGCTCAATGCGTTCAATGCCTGGGAATATGGCTGGCTGAACGGACGTGAGGACTTGAAGGCCAATAGCCGGAAAGTGTTCGACACTTACCTGAAGAACGGCTTTACCACGGCCGGCTTCTTCCGTGAGTATGTGGATTTTGACAAAGGTACGGAGGAAAAGACACTCAGCGTGCGCCGTCAGTCCGAAGGCCTATATGCCATGCTTCACTACCTGCGCTATGAGCGGGAGCAAGGACGCCGCCACACGGAGTGGGAGGCAAGGGTACGTAACATGCTTGACCTCTTCCTGCGTTTGCAGAACGGGGACGGTAGCTTTCCGCGTAAGTTCCGGGATGATTTGTCACTTGTGGACTCTACGGGTGGCAGTACGCCGTCGGCTACGTTGCCTTTAGTAATGGCTTACAAGTATTTTGGCGACAAACGTTATTTGGTTGCAGCCAAACGGACGGCAGAGTATTTAGAAAAGGAACTTATTTCCAAAGCGGACTATTTCTCGTCCACGCTCGACGCCAACTGCGAGGATAAGGAAGCTTCGCTCTATGCCGCCACTGCCACGTATTATCTGGCTTTGGTGACGAAGGGTGAGGAAAATCGTCACTATGCCGAGCTATGCCGTAAGGCGGCTTATTTCGCCCTGTCGTGGTATTACCTGTGGGATGTTCCTTTTGCCGAGGGGCAGATGTTGGGCGACATTGGATTACAGACACGCGGTTGGGGCAACGTGTCGGTAGAGAATAATCATATTGATGTCTTTGTCTTTGAGTTCGCTGACGTGTTGCGCTGGCTTTCCCGGCAATACGGTGACGAACGTTTCGCTTCAATGGCAGAACTGATGTCCACTTCCATGCGTCAGTTGTTGCCTTGTGAAGGCCATTTGTGTGGCGTAGCCAAGCCCGGTTATTATCCGGAAGTGGTGCAGCACACCAATTGGGACTATGGCCGCAACGGAAAGGGCTATTACAACAACATCTTCGCACCGGGCTGGACGGTGGCTTCCTTGTGGGAACTGTACACACCGGGACGTGCCGAAGCCTATTTGCGGTAAACAGGGTGGAAACTCTGCTTGTTGTAAAGAATTGTAACTAAGGAGAAGGCGTGCTGTTTTCCACCTTGTCAGAAGCACTTCTGAGCGTGATTTCCGAATGTTTCTAACCTAAGGGTCGAATGTTTCTAACATACCCCCATTAGGTTAGAAACATTCGGCATTTAGGTTAGTAGCCTACCTTTTGACTTTGTGTGGAATTGTAGACGATTTGTATGGATTTATAACTGGGAAATCGGTCCTGTTTACTCTTGGCCCGCATCCTGTCCTTGATACCATCCGGCATACATCAGATAGTTGTGTGCAATCTTCTGGTTCAGTTCTTTGGCCTGTTCGGGGTCTACCTTCTTGATGAACTTGGCGGGAACGCCTCCCCAAATGCTGCCCGGTTCGATGATTGTGTGACTCAGTACTAAGGAACCTGCGGCTACGATGGCGCCTTCGCCTACAACGGCATGGTCGAGGACGGTGGCTCCCATGCCTATCAGGGCATAGTCCCTCACAGTGGCACCGTGGATGGTGACATTGTGTCCGATGGACACGTGGTCGCCTATCTCGATGGTGGATTTCTCGTAAAGTGTGTGCAGCACGCTTCCGTCCTGTATGTTCACTCCGTTGCCGATGCGGATGGAGTTGACGTCGCCCCGCAATACGGTGTTGAACCATACGCTACAGTCGCGTCCCATTTTTACATCACCGATAATCGTGGCATTGTCTGCCAGAAAACAATTCTCTCCTATTTCGGGCGTGAAGCCTCTTACTGATTTGATTAGTGCCATGGGGTCATTTACTATTTAACAATTTACTATTTAGCAATTTACGATTTACTATTTGGCGATTTGGTATTTGTCATTTTAAATCTCTTTGCATGCTTGCTCCAGCCAGTGACGTTCATCTTCGTCGAGTGCGGGCGAAAGTTTTTCGTACACGTTCCGGTGGTAGCTGTTCAGCCAGTCTGCCTCTTCTTGGGTCAACATCTCACGAAGGATGCCTTTCGTGTCGATGGGGCAGAGGGTGACGGTCTCGAACTTCAGGTAACGGCCGAACATGCCTTCTCCGGCCGGGACGGTGAGTAGGAGGTTCTCCGTACGGATGCCATGACTGCCGGCTTTGTAGACACCCGGCTCGTTGCTGGTGAGCATGCCCACCTGTAAAGGCACGGGATTTTCGTTCATGCGGATGCTTTGCGGGCCTTCGTGTACGTTGAGGAAGTGTCCTACGCCATGCCCGGTGCCATGCAGGAAGTTCATGTGCTGCTTCCAGATAGGCATACGGGCCAAGACATCAAGCTGGGTGCCGCGTGTCCCTTCGGGGAATACGGCCATGGCCAGGTTGATGTGTCCTTTCAAAATTAACGTATAGTCGGTCTTTTCTTCTTCGGTTAAAGGACCTAAGGCGATGGTGCGGGTGATGTCCGTAGTGCCGTCCAGATATTGGGCTCCTGAGTCAAGCAACAGAAAGCCGCGCGGTTGCAGGGGAACATCTGTTTCGGGAGTCGCTTCGTAATGGACGATAGCCGCATGAGGACCGTATCCGGCAATAGTGTCGAAGCTTTCTCCTATATAAAAAGGTTGGGCAGCGCGTAGTTCGTGCAGTTTCCGGTCGATGCTGATTTCGGTTTCACCGCCGGCGGGTACGGCTTTCTCCAGCCATCGGAGGAATCTCACCAAGGCGACACCGTCGCGTTGCATGGCGGCATGAAGTCCGGCAATCTCCTGTTCGTTGCGGATGGCTTTCAGCAGGGTGGCAGGCGAGGGACCTTCGATGAGGTGACATGAACGAGCGGCTGCCTGGTAAGCGGAATAGTTCGTCTTTTCCGGTGCCAATAGCAGATGTCCGGTCATTTGGGACAGGTACTCGTTGAGGCTCTCGTAAGGATGGCAGATGACGTCGTTCGCTTTCAGGTATCCGGCTACTTCCGGTGTCAGTTTTTGAGGCGCGATGAAGTAATGGGCCTGCTGACTGTCAATGACCAGGTAGCTCACCACTACCGGGTTGCAATGCACATCGCTCCCACGCAGGTTTAACGTCCAGGCAATTTCGTCGAGGGCGGAAAGCAATAAGCTGTCTGCCCCTTGTTTCCTCATTTCCGCCCGTAGCGCTTCCAGTTTCTCGGCACAAGTACGTCCGGCGTATTTCCTGTCGTAAAGGTAAGCAGGCGCTTGGGGCAAAGGAGGCCGGTCTTTCCATAACTGTTCCATCGGGTCGATGGATTTCAGTTTAATCTGATGGGTGGCTAATGTTTGTTCCAACCGACGGGCTTCTTGTACAGAGAAGACAGTCCCGTCGATACCTACCGTGTCTCCGGCTTGAAGGTGGTTGCACAGGAAGGCCGGGATGGAAGGCGTTTCGGGCAACATTTCCTTGTACAAGTCAATGCCTGTTCCTTCCAGTTGTTGCGCGGCTTGCAGGAAATAGCGGGAGTCGGTCCATAGGCCGGCTTGCGTTGGCGTGATGACGATGGTGCCTGCCGAGCCGGTGAATCCGGATATCCATTCGCGGCTTTGCCAATGCGGGGCTACATATTCGCTCAGATGGGGATCCGTACTGGGGATGATGAATGCCTTTACTTCGGCTTGGGTCATCCAGGTACGGAAGGCTTGAATTCGGTTTCTAATGATGTCGTTCATAATTAATATATATAATATGGTGTATAAGTTAATTGTTTCCTTCCGTTGTGGCTTGTCGGTTCTGATATTCTGTCGGGGTTATGCCAAACTCTTCCTTGAAACATTTGGTGAAATATTTAGCTGACGAGAAACCGGTAGCGTACGCTACTTCAGAGATATTCCCCGCTTTGTCTTTAGTCAATAGGGCGCAAGCGTATTTCAGTTTAATGTTTCGGATAAATTCCAAGGGGGTGCATCCGGCAATGACTCTGCATTTCCGGGTTAAGGTGGAGCGGGATATGTGTAGCTCACTTGCCATTAGTTCCAGATCGAAATCCGGATTCTGAATATGTCTTTCTACACATTGCATCGCATCGGTCAGGAACTTCTCGTCATAGCTTTGGTAGTCTATATTCGAGATGTTTATCTCCATCCGGGAGCGGAAACTTTTTTGGCAAAGCTCTTGCTTTTGCAGCAGGTTGCTGATGCGTGCCTGCAACACTTTCATCTCGAAAGGTTTCGCTATGTAGCTTTCAGCGCCGGCCTTATAGCATTCAATTTGGTCGTCCGTTGTGTTCTTCGCTGTCAGCATGATGATGGGGATATGATTGGTTTGTACGTCTCCTTTGATTTGTCGGCAAAATTCCAATCCGTTCATTTGCGGCATCATTACATCACAGATGATGATGTCTACCGCATTGTCCTCAAGCCGTTCGAAACCTTCCGCAGCACTCTGAGCCGTAACTATTTGATATTTCTTATGGAAGATATGCCGGATGAGTCCGCATAGTTCTTCGTTATCGTCAATAAACAGAATGCATGGCAAGTTCTGGGGTGCGGGCAGACTGGTATCCTTGGGGTTTGCTTCGGATGGTGCAGGGGAAACAGTCGTAAGTTCTTCTTCCTTATAGATTTCTTTATCTATCGGTATTTTTACCGTGAAGAGAGAACCTTTGCCCAGTTCGCTGCTTACCTCAATGCTTCCATGGTGAAGGGTAATCAGTTCCTTGGTGAGTGACAGGCCGATTCCGTTGGATTCGGCTCCCGTATGGTTCCGGTGATTATAGAATTTGGTGAAAATGTGCTGGATATCTTTTTCGGCAATTCCTATACCTTCATCTTTTACTTGAAGCACCAGGAAACGCCAGCCGTCCTTGTATGCGGTAGTTGCGGTCACTTCGACGTTTCGGTGTTCCGGCGTATATTTGATGGCGTTGGAAAGCAGGTTGAATAAAATCTTGTCGAGTTTGTCCATATCCATATATCCCCAGATGTTATCTTCCACATGAGTCAGGAGGCGAATGCCTTTTTTGTGGGCCAATGGTTGGAAATTGGAAGCTATGATACTGCAAATAAAGGAGGAGAGGTTGCTATGGCTTATGTTCAGTTCCATTTTTCCGCTTTCCACTTTCCTGAAATCCAGAATCTGTTGCAACAGCCGTTTCAGCCTGTTGGTGTTGGCACGTAAAATCTCTACCATTCTGTCCGTGCTTTCTTTGTTCTCTTCCATGTCGTCGGCTACACAAGAGATGAGGGTGAGTGGCGTAAGGAGTTCGTGAGAAATGTTGGTGAAGTAATTAAGTTTGATTTGAATGAGTTCTTCTTGTAACTTCAGCTTGTTTTTCCGTGCCAGATGGCGGGCATAGGCATGGAACAAAAGGTAAACGAGGAAAACGGAAAGGAGAATGTACGTCAAGTTGGCGTACCAGGTTTCGTACCAAGCTGGAAGCCGGTGTACGCTAAGGGTGCACTGTTCGGGCATCCAGTTGCCATAAGGGTCGGTCATTTTGACTTGCAGCGTGTAGACTCCTTTATCTAAATTGTTGTAGAATGCTGTGTGAGCGCCGTTCTTTATGTAGGTCCATTGTTTGTCTTCCCCTTCTAACCGATAGGCATACTTGATTTTCCGGCTGTCTGTATAGGAGAGGGCGGAAAAACGGAATTCGATGTTTCGTGCATCTGGAAGAAGCGTGACTTGGTGGACGGAATTGCCCTTCTCTCGTCCTATGGGGGAAAAGAGAACGGAGCGGTTGTCGGACTTGATGTCGGTTATAAAGACTTGTCCGGACGGATATTTCTTTCTATCCCTGTTGCGTGGCTGTATTTTGATGAAGCCGTTATGTCCTCCGGCGTATAGACAGCCTTCTTCGTCAACAAAGGAGGCGTTGAGGCGGAATGAGGTCGTGAAAATATTGGCATCGTTGGTGGAATAAGTGTTATTTCCATCGGGCGTGTGGCGTATGATGTATTTGTCACCGACAATCCAAAGATTGTCTTTATGGGTCAACAGTCGTAAAATGTTGTCTCCTTGCAGTCCGCAACTGTCGGTCTGTTCCGTTATTTGCTGTTTACGGACGTCCAGCTTGAACAGCCTTCCCAACACCGTGGAGAACCAAACGCTGTGCGAAGTAGCGCTTATTTTTTTGATGGCATCTGTGTGTAATGAAAGGAATTCAGGGGTATATTGTTCAACGAGGGTGGGCTTGCCTTTATAGCTCAATTGACAGATACCTTCCTTACAGCACACCCAAACGTTGCCTGCGTTGTCTTGGGACATATCTGTAATTTGGGACAATTCGAAAGGAAGCCGTTCGATGTTGGAGGCATCTTTCGGTTTGAAAAACAGGTGGGTTGAAGTGCCAATCCAGAGATTTCCGCTGTCATCCTCTACGAGCTGGACTATGGTACCCGGCGAGTCGGCGGTTTCTTTTAAATCAAACTCTTCTAAAACGGAAATCCGCATTTGCTCCTGTTTCATCTTCCATATTCGGGTGGAAAGGTGCTCCCGCCCGGCTATCCACATGGCATCTTCTTTCCGGGATGGAACAATCGCCCCGATTACGATGGAGTATACGGCATTGGTATTGTTGCCGTAGGTGGTCTTTTCGTTTCGCTCGTCAAAGAGGCAGAGACCGTAGCGTGATTGGTCGCACCAGATGACTCCTTGGGCATCTTTGTGGAAATAGAGAATGTTGGCGTCCACACCCAATTGCTTTTTCATGTTTGTCATCGTATGGTTTTCAATTTCTGCCTGCTCGAAGGTGATGGTATAGCTTTGGTCATAAGCTCCCAACCACAGATTGCCGGCCTTGTCCTTGAGGATTCGGCTGTACGTTTTGGACTGGTCTATGGGGCGATTGATGTTAGGAGCCATATTGATGTCTACTTCCTCCAATTCCTGCCGTTCGTTTACCCGGAATACATAAAGCCGGAAGTGGGAGAGTGCCCATATATAACCATAGGTGTCGTCTTGTGCTATGTCATAAAAGACTTCTTCCGGAAAATGGCGGACGGGATTGGTGACGGGCTGACGATGAAACATGTGTGCTTCATCCGTTGCAGTGGGGTCGAACCGCCAGATGCCATCCCCCCACGTGACAATCCAATACCGGCCTTGCTTATCTTGCATCATGCGGTAGGGATTGCAGTTACTCATTTGTGCATGCTCTGCGAAAGTATCGTCCTTGGGGTTATATTTCAGAACTCCGCCGTTTTGTGTCAAAAGCCATAAAGTGCCGTCCCGGTCTTGGCAGAAGTAGTTCGCATGGCTCTCCAGCATATATTCTTTCAGAACGCCATAGCGGGCATCACATTGATATACGGACTGGTCGGCGGTTGCCCAAATGCTTCCTTTCCGGTCACGGATAAGGTCTATTATTTCTTTATCCTGTAGAACGGAATCCGGGAAGGAGGTGCTTTGATAGGTGCTTTTATGGATTAAGGTTATGCCGCGAAGTGTACCTACCCATAAGTAATGATTGTCTTCGGTAAAGCATCGGACATCGTTATGGGTCAGTATGTGAGGATGCTTATAGTTGCTGATGAAGGGTTGGATGTCATAGCCGTCATAGCGTTCCAGTCCGTAGGCAGTACCTATCCAGATGAAACCTTGACTGTCCTGATACATGGTAAAAATGGAGTTGGTAGACAAATCGTCCAAAAAGGGCATGGGATTGACGATGATTTGATGGGCATGAACCGGCTTCCCGAATGGCAGACTTAGCAGACTGAACAGGAGGATGGGTAAAATGAGTGTTTTTATGTTCATAGCTGTGTATTGAATGCCACAAAGATAAAAATACTTCTTTAAATAATCAAAGATTGTTCTCTTTTGTCTGGCAATTGGTGGTCTGGTGATTCGGACATAGTCGAAACTGCGTGCTAAATTAGCTTGAAGGGGTCTGGGTGGTGTGCCAGTTTTGGTTCAATGATGGGGTAAAAAATGGAGTGAGCCGATTTTATCCCTTGTTTGAGTGTATTTTTGGTATGCTGACAGGCAATATCTTCTACTTTTGCGCAAATTCTTGATAATTTTAATAAATTTAATGACATGAAACACAAACTTTTGATGTGGCTCGCTTTCTTCTTGATAGGAGTAATGAGCGGGTATGCCCAGTCGAACGGAGTGACGGGCAAAGTACTGGACAGTAAAAATGAACCGTTGATTGGGGTAACCATTCAAGTAAAAGGTACTCAACGAGGAACCATTACGGACTTTGAAGGCAAATTTTCCATTCAAGCTTCGTCGGATGAAACATTAGTCGTGTCTTATATAGGTTATAAGACGCAGGAAATCCCTTTGTCGGCAACGAAGGATTTGACCATCGTATTGGTGGAAGATAATGAGATGCTGGAGGAAGTGGTCGTAATTGGTTACGGTTCCGTACGGAAGAAAGACCTTACCGGTTCTGTAGCTCAGATTAAACCGGACGCTTTGGCTAACGAAGCTCCCAAAACGGTGCAGGATGTGTTGCGCGGAACAGCAGGTTTGAGCGTAGGTTTTGACAGCTCGGCGAAAGGAGGCGGCTCCATGAGTGTCCGTGGCCAGCGTTCCGTGTATACGGACGGAGGACACAACGACCCGCTGATTATCCTGGACGGCATGATGTTCTATGGCGAACTTTCAGAAATCAACCCCAATGACATCGCCCAGATAGACGTGCTGAAGGACGCTTCCTCGGCAGCGGTTTATGGAGCGAAAGCGGCTAATGGCGTGGTTATCGTGACAACCAAAAAGGGTAAGTCGGACAAACCGGTCATCAGTTTCAGTGCCAACATAGGCTGGTCTACCCGGGGGGCAGGCCGTAAGGTTTATGACCCGGAAGGCTACTTGAACTATCGTACGGACTTTTATAAGACGGATACCTACGGGGTCAATCCACAGACCGGGAACTACGAAGCCTACCAGACGGGTGGACGTCCCGCCGGATATTACGACCGGCCGACAGAGGCTAACTTGAATCGATACGGGCTGACCTTAGAGGCTTGGCGGAACCAGACTACCCAAGATGCGGGCATGAGCACCGATGAAATATGGGCGAACCGTATCGGGTTGAGTGCCAGCGAGGTGACACTGGAAAACTTCCTTCGAGGGAAAACGTTCGACTGGTATGACCATACCTTCCAGACCGGGTTGAACCAAGACTACAATGTAAGTGTCAGCGGTATGACCGACCGTGTCAATTACTATTTCTCGTTGGGGTATCTTTCCAACGAAGGTATCACGCGCGGCAATGAATACAGTTCGTTGCGCTCTAACTTGAAGTTGGATACCAAGGTTACCGACTGGCTCAGCGTAGGAGCCAATGTCAACTTCCAGAACCGTACGGATGGCGATTTGGCGGTCGATTGGTATAACCAGATAACTTCGAACAGCCCGTTTGCCACTCCATACAATGACGAAGGCGAACTGGTGGCGCATCCGCAGGGTGAAAATGCCTACTGGAAAGGATATAACTATGATTTCGACCGCCAGTACCTTGACTTGGACAGAGGATTTACCGTGATAAATTCCATCCTGACCGCCAAGCTGACCCTTCCGTTCGGCATCACGTACGCTTTCAATGTGTCTCCTCGTTTACAGTATTACCATGACCGCTATTATCGTTCTTCGGAGCATCCTGACTGGCAAGCTGAGACGGATGAACGCGTGAACCGTGAGCAGACTTCCCGTTTCGACTGGTCCTTGAACAATACGATTACGTGGGATTACACGTTTGCCAAAAAGCATCACACCATCCTGACATTGGTGCAGGAAGCGGAAGAACGCCAATCCTGGTTGGACCGTATTGAGGCGAAGAACATTTTGCCTTCCGAAGCGTTAGGCTTCCACGCAACAGCCAATGCGGATAAGAGTTTGAGTAATTTCCGTTCGACGGATACCCGCGAGACGGCTTGCGGCTACTTGGCCCGCTTGTTCTATTCGTATGACGATCGCTACATGGGTACGTTCTCTTTCCGCCGTGACGGATATTCCGCTTTCGGTACCACCAATCCGTTCGCCAACTTCTTCTCCGGTGCCTTGGCATGGACCTTTACCAACGAGAACTTCTGGAAGTGGGACAACATACTGGACAGCGGTAAACTGCGTGTCTCTTTCGGTCAGAACGGTAATCGCAGTCTGGCGGACTCCTACATTGCGTTGGCCAACCTGGCTTTGGGACAATATTCGCAAGGATACATCAATTCGGCTACCGGTGCGCTGATGGATATGAAATACCTCTTTGTAGACCGTCTGGCCAACACCCATTTGCAATGGGAGAAGACTACGTCATGGAATGTGGGTTTGGATTTGAGTTTTCTGCGAGGACGCATCAATACGAGCCTGGAATATTACTACATGCCTACTACGGACATGATTATGAGCCAGTCCTTGCCTGACTTTACCGGATTTAGTTCCATCACGACCAACTTGGGACGGGTGTTGAACCAGGGTTTCGAACTGACTGTGAATACACGCAATATGGAGACGGAGAACTTTGAATGGGACACTTCTCTTTCTTTCTCTTTCAACAAAAATGAAATTAAAGAGCTGTATGGCGAATACGAGACCATCGTGGACGCTGCCGGTAATGTGATAACCAAAGAACGTGATGACATCACGAACCAATGGTTTATCGGACACTCTATCGGTGCCATTTGGGACTATGAAGTGGACGGCATCTGGCAGGTGGATGAAGTGGAAGAAGCCGCCAAATACGGACAAAAGCCCGGTGACCCCAAAGTCATCAACCACTATACGGCTGACGACCGAGTGAACGCGGACGGAACCACTTCGCCGGTGTATAATAATAATGATAAGCAGTTCTTGGGTGAGACTACGCCTCCCATTCATTGGTCAATGAGAAACAGTTTCACTCTTTTCAAGAATTGGAACGTATCGTTCAACCTGTATTCTTACATGGGACACAAGAGCTTGGATGCCAACTATCTGAACAACGATAACAACTACTCACAAATTACCAACTGCCAGAACTTGTACGAAAAGGAGTACTGGACGGTGGACAATCCTTCGAACACGTATGCCCGTCTTTCGGCACAAGGTCCTACGGGCGTTACCGCGCCGAGCCGGGTCATCAACCGTTCTTTTATCCGTTTGGAAAACATTTCCGTGGCCTACAACGTGCCGGAAGAGTTCTTGTCGAAATACAAAATACAGAGTGCCAAGATATTTGCGACTGTACGTAACGTAGCTACTTGGAGCAAGGAGTGGGAATACGGAGACCCTGAGACTGGCGATATAGCTCCGAGAATTTATTCTTTGGGTATCAACTTAACATTCTAAAAAAACGAATTATGAAAAAACAGATATATAAATTCAAATTATGGATAGGCGCAGCCTGTGTGTCCTTGGCATTTGCGGGCTGTACGGATGATTTTCTGAAACCGGATCCTCTGTCTCTTTATGAGCCGACCGAAACATTCACTACGATAGATGGCCTGGATGCGGTTCTGGCTGCCGCTGATAAGCACCTGCGTTCTTACTGGACAAACACGGAGGCCATTGACCTAATGCTGCCTTTGATGAGTGAGTATCTTTTTTCGGATTTGGCCGTGGCCGGAAAGACGGATGATGCGGAGGCATTTTGCGACATTGCAGAGCGTTTCACTCCTACCAATGGCTGGTATAATTTTGACCAGAACCGTCTGGTGATTTTCTGGGGAGAGACTTATAAAGGGATTATGTATGCCAACACTATCATCAGCTATATAGACAGGGTAGAAGGGCTGGACGAGGCTACCAAGAACGAATACTTGGGACGGGCTTATTTCCATCGGGCTTATCGCTATATGGCGCTTTGTTTCCAGTTTGGCGACGTGCCTTTTGTCACCAAACTGATTGAACAGCCTAAACAGGATTATAAGAGTACGAAGCGTGAAGCCATCATTCAAAAACTGGTGCAGGATATGGAATTTGCGGTAGAGCATGTTCCCGATCAGAATAATATGACGTATATCGGTATGATTAATAAAGGGGCGTGTCGCCAGTTGCTCATCAAGTGTTACCTGGCCAACGGCGATTTCCAGAAAGCGAAAGAACAGGCCGATATTTTGATTGACCAGTCGGGGTATGCGTTGATGCAGGACAATTTTGGAACGTTCTCCAACCCCAATCCTCAAACCTGGAATATTACCGAAAATGTGATTTGGGATTTGCATCAAGGCTTAAACAAGACGATTGCCGCCAATAAGGAAGCTATTCTTGTGATGCCCAACCGTTATGGAACAGACTCCGGTATCCGTACCCGTACCATGCGTAATATGGTGCCCCGTTGGAATGCCGATGAGATAAAGACTCCTGATAACGTGAGAGCCGTCAATAATTATGCGTTGAATGACGGCAATTATGATGCGACGATGGACTTCAATCGGGCTTTCGGACGCGGACAAGCCGTTATCCGTCCGACCTATTTTGCCGAAAATTCGCTGTGGTATGTGAACGGAATGCTCGATGAGGGCGACTTGCGTCATAATAACGAGGTCGGCAACTGGGTACGTATGGAAGACCTGAAGTATAACGGTCCCGATACCCAGTACCGTGGTCAGAACGTCCGTTACAGTTGGACGGATGCGAACGGCAATGAACAAGTGCTTTGCTCGGACACCATCCGCAGTTGGTTCGACTGGCCTCACTACAAACTTTGGTCGGAATCTCCAGAGGACGATACACCTACAGCCAACCAATATAACGGCAGCGGTTATCAGGACTTCTATTGCTATCGTCTGGCGGAAACTTATCTGCTTCGTGCCGAAGCCAAGTATTACTTGGGTGACCCCACGGCAGTAGATGATGTGAATGCCGTGCGCAGACGTGCCCGGTGCCAACAGCTCTATACGACTGTGAACATTGACGACATCGTGGACGAACGTGCCCGCGAATTGTGGATGGAAGAGTGGCGCTTTACGGAACTGAGCCGTATCTCTTATTGTCTGGCATTGAGTGGGAAGCCTGATAATGAAGGTAAGACTTATGACAAAGACCGCCTGTACGAGGACAGTTTCTGGTTCCACCGGATTACGTTGTACAACAACTATTATAATAAGAATACGGGTGCCAACATCCGTGGACGTCAGTACACGATGGGTGCGCATAACATTAACTGGCCTATCCCGCAATCGGCCATTGATGCCAACTTGTTAGGCCAACTCAGTCAAAATCCAGGCTATGACGGGTACGATCCTAATGCGGAGAAGTGGGAAACATGGGAAGAGGCTGTTGCCGCAGAAGAATAAAAAACGGAAAAGCCATGAAGTTGTATAAAAGATTGTTTCAGACATGGATGGTTGCTGTTATGGCAACCATCCCAATTGTAACCTTGCAGGCACAGAGGGAAGAGAAGACCATTAATGACAGTTGGGAATTCCGTAAATCGGCGGATGAGCGGTGGCAAACGGTCAATCTGCCCCATACGTATAACCTGGATGCTTATCAGCACCGGGATTATTATCAAGGCAAGGGCTTTTATAAACGCACGCTTGTAGTGCCCGAAGTAGCACCGGGACGTAGGTATTATCTGAAAGTGGATGCCGCCAGTAAAGCCGCTACGGTTAGCATGAATGGCAAGGAAGTGGGATCGCACGAAGGTGGATACACGGCTTTTGTGATGGATGTTACGGAGATGATGCGGAAAGAAAACGTGATAGAAATTGAAGTTGACAATGCCCGGAAGGACATTACTCCCATTTCAGCAGACTTTACGTTTTGGGGTGGCATCTATCGGGACGTGTGGTTGATATCGACTGCAGAACAACATTTCAGTATGGCCAATATGGGTTCTGACGGCGTTTTTGTCAGCACTCCGCAGGTTTGTGCGGAAAGCGGTGTGATAAAGGTGCACGGTGAGGTGACCAACGACGCCCTTAAAGATGCCACGCTGGAAGTTCGGAATATGATTTACAATCCGGAGGGGCAACTGGTGCAGACGATGAAGAAAAAACTAAAACTGAAAGCTGGTGAAACACGTGCTTTTGAAAGTACATCGGAAGCTATAGCCCATCCGGCACTATGGGCACCGGAAACTCCGTTACTTTATCGAGTAAAGACAACATTGACAGATGCGAAAACCGGCAAGATGCTGGATGAATGCATACATAAGACCGGGTTCCGTTGGTTCGCTTTTGACGGTAATAAAGGTTTCACACTCAACGGGAAACCTTATAAATTACGTGGTCTTAACCGTCATCAAGACCAAGCTCCGGCAGGAGTCGCTCTTGATGACGAAGCCCATCGGCGTGATGTTGTATTGATGAAGGATTTGGGATGTAACTTCATCCGCATATCGCACTATCCGCAAGATGATGCCTTGTTGGAGATGTGTGACGAATTGGGCTTGTTGGCGTGGGAAGAAATTCCTATTGTCAACATCGTGCCGGACACGCCGGGATATGATGACATCTGTGAACGTAATTTGCGGGAAATGATTCGCCAGCACTACAATCATCCCTCCATTATCTTATGGGGTTATATGAACGAAATCCTGTTGACTGCGCCTTCGGTGGACACACCGGAATGGCCGGCATGCCGGGAACGTACCGTAAACTTGGCGAGACGTTTGGAGGCCGCTCTAAAAGAGGAAGACCCTAGCCGCCAAAGTGTAATGGCCTACAACATGACAGACCTCTACAACGAGATTGGACTGGATTTAATAGATGTTGTAGGGTGGAACCTGTATCAAGGTTGGTATGTGGATAAATTGGAGGACTTCAACGCTTGGTGCGAAGACAAGCATCAGCGTTATCCTGACAAACCGATGATTATCAGCGAATGGGGAGCCGGCAGTGACCGTCGGTTGCACACCGGTCACGGACATGCCTTTGATTTCAGCATGGAGTATCAGCAGACGTATGTCGAGCATTATCTGCCTTTTATTGAGAACACGGAATGGATCAGCGGGTGTACTTATTGGAATTTTATTGATTTCAATGTGGCTGCCCGTCAGGAATCAATGCCGAGAGTGAATAATAAAGGGTTGGCCTATAATAATCGTGTGTGGAAGGATGTGGCCTACTATTTCAAGGCCATGTGGCGGAAAGATGTTCCGGTGCTGAGAATTGCCAGTCGGGATTGGGATGTACGTATCGGAAAAAACGGGCAGCCACAATCCGTCAAGCTTTACTCGAACATGTCGGAAGTGGAATTGTTCCTCAACGGACAATCGGTCGGTCGGCAAAAGACCGATAATTGCCATGCCGTGTTCCAAGTAGTATTGCCCGAAGGTTCATCGGTGCTGTTGGCGGAAGGCATGGACGGTGGAAAGAAAGTGCAAGACGCTATGACGATTCAGTTCAATCCGCTTCCCGATATAGCCAAGGGGGATGAGTTGGCCATCAATGTAGGGAGCAATTGTTACTTTACATCGGACATTACGAACCTTACGTGGCTGCCTGACCAACCTTATACAGCCGGAAGCTGGGGATATGTAGGCGGACAGGCGCGTAGCACTACTTCGGAAATCCACAACACTTTGGACGGACCTGTCTATCAGACTTGGCGTGAAGGAGACTGGAGCTACAGAATAGATGCCCCTGCCGGAGAATACGAGGTCGAATTGCTCATGGTGGATGTAACTCGCCCTGCAACCCAGTTGGCAAACTTGTTAGGCAAGGGCAAGGAGGAAACACATTCGGGTGAAACGCGCTTTCATGTTTCCATTTGCGGAAAGCAAGTGGAGACCAATTTTTCTCCGGCTGATGGAGGACGCTATCGCACCGCTTTTAAGCGCCGCTATATCATCAATAATGATGCCGACCATATTCTTATCAGTGTGACGCCCGTGAAAGGACAACCTTTCCTGTCGGGAATTAAAGTGCGACGACTATGAAGATGTTTCATCATGGCGGTCACTGGTTTGTTGTTTTTTTCTGCAGTCCTTTTTATAAGGGCTGCAGTTTTGTTTTGGGACTTGTCTGAAAAAGCAGCCGCAAAAGTATCCAATAATACATGGGCAAGTCATCAATAATACTTGGACAAGTCATCAACTATGTTTGGTAAAGTGGATTGTACGTTTTGGTACACCATATTATAATTAATATATAGCTCTTCCGGAGAATGCGTAGGATATCCGCGATTTGCGGATTATTGCCGAAGCCGTTTGCGGCCTCTTTCGGAGGTTGGCGGGGTGACAAATGAAGACGCATTTTGGGGAGACGACTTGAATATTTTTCCGAAAGGTTTTGATAATAAAGAAAATATGCGTACTTTTGCCGCTCGAATTAATCGTTATATTCTTAAACATTAACATTTAAACTGTTTTTAAAATGATTGTAGTACCTGTAAAAGAAGGCGAAAACATTGAGAAGGCACTGAAGAAGTTCAAAAGAAAATTTGAAAAGACCGGTGTCGTAAAGGAGCTGAGAAAACGTCAGCAGTTCGACAAACCATCTGTGGTTAAGAGACTTGCGAAAGAACGTGCGATTTACGTGCAGAAACTTCAGCAAATAGAAGAATAATAATAATTCGTAAAATCCTTTGAATTATTGAATTCTTTTCATACATTCGTTGCACATTTAGTTATGTAGCGATATGATGTTGGCAGATTCTTTTCTGGATTATCTACGTTTTGAGCGGAATTATTCCGAGGAAACCGTAAAGGCTTACGAGGAAGACCTCCGCCAGTTTGCGAAATTCGGGGAGGAAGAAATCGGTGAAATGACACCGTCGAAGGTGGATGCGGAGCTTGTCCGTGAGTGGATTGTCAGCTTGATGGACAGTGGATACGCTTCGACTTCGATAAACCGGAAGTTGAGTTCGCTCCGTTCGTTCTTTAAATTCCTGTTGAAGAGGGGTGAGGTAAAATCGGATCCGTTACGTAAAGTGGTCGGGCCGAAGAAAAAAAAGGCTTTGCCTGTATTCTTGAAGGAAAGCGAGATGAACAGATTATTGGACGATGTGGATTTCGGTGAGGGATTTGAAGGCAGTCGGGACCATCTGGTTATAGAGATGTTTTATGCCACCGGCATACGACTCGCTGAGCTGATAGGGCTTGATGATGCCGATGTTGATTTTGCGGCTTCGGTCATTAAGGTGACTGGGAAGCGGAATAAACAGCGCATAATTCCTTTTGGTGAAGAGCTGAAAAAAGCAATGGCTGATTATGTCAACCTTAGAGATGAAACGGTTCCCGTACGTGCGGACGGCGCGTTTTTCGTCCGAAAGTCGGGTGAGCGTTTGTATCGCGGCATGGTAGAGTGTATTGTGAAACGAAATTTGTCGAAGGTGACTACGGTAAGGAAACGGAGCCCTCACGTGTTGAGGCATACTTTTGCGACAGCGATGCTAAACCATGATGCGGAGTTGGGCGCCATAAAGGAACTGCTTGGGCACGAAAGTTTGGCCACTACGGAGATTTACACGCACACCACCTTTGAGGAACTTAAAAAAGTGTATAACCAAGCCCATCCTCGGGCTTAAAGAAAAGGAGGTAAGTATGGAAGTAAGAATTCAATCGATTCACTTTGACGCATCAGAGCAGTTGCAGGCTTTTATCCAGAAGAAAGTCGCAAAGTTAGAGCGGTTTTATGATGATATAAAGAAAGTAGAGGTGTCATTGAAGGTAGTTAAACCAGAGACGGCCGAAAACAAAGAGGCCGGGGTGAAAGTGCTGGTGCCGAATGGCGAGTTGTACGCCAATAAGGTATGCGACACATTCGAAGAAGCGGTCGATTTATGCCTCGATGCTTTGGAGAAACAACTGGTTAAGTACAAGGAAAAGTTGCGGAATAAATAAAATACCGCTAAAAATTTTGCGGTAATAAAATAAATGCCTAAATTTGCAGCCGTTTCGCACAAGGAGTGGCGAGACGGCTGCAAAACAAGCCTCTTTAGCTCAGTTGGCCAGAGCACGTGATTTGTAATCTCGGGGTCGTTGGTTCGAATCCGACAAGAGGCTCGAAAAGGCAGGGGCAAATACCAGAGTGGCCAAATGGGGCAGACTGTAAATCTGCTGGCTTACGCCTTCGGTGGTTCGAATCCATCTTTGCCCACAAAATGTTGTTGCTGTTATAGCTCAGCGGTAGAGCACTTCCTTGGTAAGGAAGAGGTCCCGGGTTCAAGTCCCGGTAACAGCTCTTGATACGAAAGCTGATTATTAATCAAATAAATAACAAGTAAAGCTATGGCTAAAGAGAAATTCGAACGTACCAAGCCGCACGTAAACATTGGTACAATTGGTCACGTAGACCACGGTAAGACAACGTTGACAGCTGCTATCACGACTGTATTGGCAAAGAAGGGCCTGTCTGAAG
>CASENS010000034.1 GCA_949289345.1 uncultured Bacteroides sp. | reverse complement strand
CACGGATGTTTTCTTGCAGCTTGTCCAGCAGCCACTCCTGATTATTGAGCGATAAGCTTTGAATGGTTTGCCAAAGGCTGTCTAACGAAATAGTTGCTCTCATTGCTATATCTCCTTTATTGATTGGACTTTGCAAAGATAATGGATTTGTGACCAATATCCAAGTGCATAGGAGAGAAATCACTTGAACAAACTGTACGACACCCCCACATTTAAAAACGGTATCGGCGAACGGTCCTGTTTCACCACCGGCTCCACCTCAGTCTTACCTTCCTCGTCTTTCACATTGATGCCCTTTCGGTTCTTCTTATACAGTCCGCTTTTCATTACCATTGACACGCCTGCATGGACGGAAAAGTAGAGACGGCGGTTGAGAATGTACTCATAATGAATCTCAGGTTTCAGCACGGCGTTGGAGTAGTAGGCAGTGGACGGGGCGCCTTCCAGCGTGGTGCGCAGGTAGAAGTTTTCGCTGCTCATCGAGGCTCCGGCTGAGATGCGCTGTTTCTCCAGTTCGTAACGCAGGTAGAACTGACTGGGCATGGTGATGTCTACGCTGAGGCGCGGATTGCGGAAGCGGTGCCACCACGTGACGACGGGCATGACGGGCATACTGCTGAACATCGTCCGCGCCATAACGCCCAGGCTGAAACTGGTGCGCTCGGTATTCTTCAGCAGCATGACGGCGGAGAACGTCCCATCGAACATGCCGAACCCTTTGTTCCACCCGTCCACGGACAGCGCGGCCGAGACAATCATGGGTTTGTTGAACACCCCGAAGTAGTACGAGCCGTTCAACCCACCCTCGTAATAATCGTAGGCAGACTGTTGGAAGACCTCCGACGGCTGTCCGGTCTGCCTGTCGTACACGTCAAATTGGTATCGGCTGTATGCCAGATTGGCGTAAAGCGAGACCTTTCTCAACTTCAGCAGCGGAATCATGGTGGAAGCCTTCAGGGTATGCAGGTTTTTCTTCCGCATCTTCTCCACCTCTTGTCCGTCAAGGCTAAACGTGTAGTCGTGCGCCCACTTGGCCTCCCAATAGAGGTTGACCGTACGGTAACGGGAGAAATTCTTCGCCATGAACGTGCGGAAATCATTGGCCAGTGAGTCGCTGATGACTTGTGCATGGCTTGCCATTGCACCGCAAAATATCAGCAAGATTGTCAATACAAAACTCTTCTTCATTCTTTCTTTCTGTTTTTATCTCCGGACGGAGCCAAATTCTTCATTCTTCATTTAAAACGCTTCCGCAAACTGGAACACAAACCCGCCCGTGTCCTTGCCGAAACCGTAATCGATACGGATGTTCACGTTGTGCTTGAACTCCACACGCAAGCCCAGCCCGTAGTTGGGCAACATGTCTTTCATGCGCAGTTGGCTCAGTTTAGGGAATACCGTGCCGCCACCTGCCCACGCCACGCAGCCTACGCGACCGTAAATGTGCTGACGCAACTCCATCTGGGCAGACAGTTGATTGTTGTCGATGTAGCGTCCGGCGTAATAGCCGCGCATCCGGCTGGTGCCTGCGCCTAATTCTTCGCGCAGTGTCCAGGGCACGTCATCACCGTTCAACTGGCCGTAGAGGTCGAAGGCAAGGACACCGCCTCGCCAGACAGGCACGAAGGCATCGAAAGTGAGGGTGGTGGCAAAGATGTTCCGGTCGTGGCTGCTCAGCCAATGGGGATAGAACACTTCGCGAACAAGGAAGTAGATGCCCCGCTTCGGATTGAGGATGAAGTCGCGCGTGTCGTATTGCAGGGATAGTCCCACGCCGGTGAAGAAATACGACGAGCGTTGTCCGGCGAGGTATTCCGGACGTGTCAGCCTCGTTGCCCGTGTATAGTTCAGGTTGAGGGCGGCACCCACATGGAAGTCCGGCGTCAGCTTATAGACGTAGTCCGACTCCCAGCGCACCATTTGGCGGCGGTAACCCGACACCGGATTCACCCGGCAGGCATCATACGATACGCCCCAGAAGTCCAGGTTCTTGTTCTGGAATTGCAGCCGGTACGACAACCGCGAACGGTTGCCCCGGAAGTGGTTGTTGCCCTTCACGGTCAGTGTGTAGAAGCCGTTGACCGAGGCGTTGCCCGACAAAGAGATGTCCGACGGCTGCATCAACGAGTCCCGCCGGTCCAGGCGGTACAGCCCTGTGGCCGCTCCGCCGATGCCGAAACTGCCCTCACGCGTATAGCTGGGAGCGATGATGAAACTCAAGTCCATCCGCCGCTCGAAGGTACGATCTACGTTGCCATGCACCAGGCTGTTCCAATAGCGTTTCAGTCCGCGTGTCCGCGTGGAGTCCGTCTGCGCCGCGAGGGGAAGGGCTATGATGAGTGTCAGAATGCTTAGGATGATGTTTCTTCTATTCATGTTTCTTGCGGATAAGGGTTATTTACCAAAACGATAAGCCACGCCCACGCTCACTGCGTGTGGATGCATCTTGACCGTGCTGCTGTTGGCGTCCAGCAGGTTGGTGACGCTCGCCTTGTACGTGGCGTTCAATTGCAAACCGCAAGCCAGCTCGTAACCTACCTTCACAGCGAAGCCCGTATTCGAGTCGCGCAAGATGGGCAGGCCCGTGTCTGTGTCCTTTTCATACAGATTGCTTTTCACTCCGTTGCGTTTCAGTGTGGCATCGAAGCCGAACTCCGTGTAGGGGCCGAGGCCGACGATGAACTGTGTCCCGCTCCGCAAGTGGAAGTGATAGAGGGCATGGACGGCAAACTCAGCGCCGACGTACCGGAACTCGCCCGTCTGTCCGTCCCATTCAAAATCGCTGCGTTTAATGTGAAACAGCAGTGTGCCCTGCACCGAAAAGGTCGGCCGGATACCTAAATCGAGGAAACCGCCTGCGGACACACCCGCCCGCATTTGGCAATCGCCCCCGTCCACGCCGGAGTGGAAGAAGCCGGAGAGATTACTTTCAAGTATGGGACCGCCCGAAAGCGTAAGACGTTGTTCCGTCCGAGGTGTGTCCGCTGTTTGGGCATGCACGACCAGAGAAACAGCCAACAGAAAAGCCGTGAGGATAATGGAATATTTCTTCATAAATGTACAATTTGTATTCGGGTGCAAAAGTAGGCATTGCCCTCATGCACGGAAAGGTCGTTTCTTTGACGGTATTGGACGATTTATCGACTGCGATGTCAAAGGGAATGAGAAATAGGCTATATTTGTGGGCGATATATACAATAGACTCTATAAAATGGAAAACGTAAAACTCCTGAGCCTAAGTGAACGGATAAAGTCCGCACGCCCCGACGCGCTGTGCTTCGAGGATGACTTCTTTCTTTTCGACGTCAACCATCCCGCTGTGCCCGACCGCCCGTTCAAGATGGACACCTACGGCTTCTTCCTCTGCCTGGAGGGAAGCACACAAGGCACCATCGACCTGATGCCCTACGAACTGCGTGCCGGCATGATGGCAGTCAACGTGCCGGGGCAACTCATCACCCGCACTTGCGTCAGCGAAGACTTCCGCGGAATCAGCCAAGTGATGACGCAACGCTTCATCGACAGCCTGGGCTTGCCCTATAACTTCAGTCTGGCCATCGGCATCCGCGAAAATCCTATCCTTACCCTGAAGCCCGGCGAACTGAATGCCATACGAAATTACTGCGACATGACCCGCAGTCTCCTCGAAAAGAAACGCCCTTACCAGGCGGAGACGCTGCGCCACCTCACTTGCGCCTATGCCTACGGATTGGGCACCTATCTCTATAGCATGGCCGAAAGCCGCCGCCTGTCCAACGACGAGTTGCTGATGCAACGCTTCCTTGCCGAAGTCCACACGCACTACAAGCAGGAACGCCGGGTTATCTACTACGCCGAGCGGCTGCATATCACGACCGGTTACCTTTCTACCCTGATACATCGCGTCAGCGGGAAATCACCTTCCGACTGGATAAACGATTTCGTGGTGATGGAGGCCAAGGTGCTGCTAAAGTCCTCCGCCTTGACGGTGCAGCAGATTACCCACGAACTGAACTTCCCCACGCAGTCGTTTTTCGGAAAGTACTTCAAACGCTTGGTAGGTCTGTCGCCCAAGGAATACCGGGAAGGGAAAATGTTTCGTTGAGAAGCCGGGATTTGCATTATCCGTAAAATAGGTGCATCTATCAGTGATTTATGTATAGATGTTATTTCTCCTGCACGCTACCTTTGCATACAAAATAACATCTCAAATACATTTATACAATGAAAAAGTTTCTTATTCTCCCGCT
>CASENS010000033.1 GCA_949289345.1 uncultured Bacteroides sp. | reverse complement strand
CTACTTTCCAGGCAATGGACTGCTCATTCAGAGCACCGAAAATAATGCCTTTCTTACCTTTTAATAAATTGTAACTCATACCTATTTGTTATAAAATTGCGCCGCAAAGGTAGGAAGTTTATCTGTAAATAGCCCGAAAAAAAGGAAGAAAAATGCCCGAATGACAAAAAATGCACCTAAACCAACAAATAATGCACACAATATAGGGAGGATACAAATACTTTTGCAACCAAGAAATTTTTTTTAAAGATATCACGAATGAACACATTTATCGTAAAGTCAGGAATGCTTGCGGCGCTGGTGGCGCTATTGACATCATGCTCGCACACGGCTTCAACACAACAAGCGAGCCGTACGGAGAATAGTATATATGAAGGCCTGCCATTCGACATGCCTCAAGTGGAGCAGCCTTCCTTCCCCGATTACTCGGTCAGCATCAATGACTTCGGAGCTAAAGCGGATGGCAAGACGCTGAACACGAAAGCCATCAATGACGCCATCAAGGCGGTGAACGCCAAAGGTGGAGGTAAGGTGATTATTCCCGAAGGCCTGTGGCTGACCGGCCCGATTGTATTGTTGGACAATGTCAATCTTTACACGGAGAAAAACGCATTGGTGGTATTTACGGACGATTTCAACGCTTATCCCATCATAGAAACTTCCTTTGAAGGGTTGGAAACCCGCCGTTGCCAATCGCCTATCTCGGCACGGGGTGTGGAGAACATAGCCATTACCGGCCATGGAGTCTTCGATGGTTCGGGCGATAGTTGGCGTCCGGTGAAAAAAGGGAAAATGACGTCCTCACAATGGAACAAGCTGGTAAGTTCCGGAGGTGTGGTGGAAAATAATGTATGGTATCCCACTCCCGGTTCGCTAAAAGGCGCCAAGGCATGCAAGGAATTCAACACGCCCGAAGGCATCGAGACCGATGAGGAATGGAACGAAATCCGTCCTTGGCTCCGTCCGGTATTGCTGAACATAGTCAAGAGTAAGAAGGTATTGTTGGAAGGAGTCACGTTCAAAAATTCACCCGCATGGTGCCTGCATCCGCTTTCGTGCGAACACATTACGATAAACAATGTAAAAGTCTTCAACCCGTGGTATTCGCAAAACGGGGACGCGCTCGACTTAGAATCATGCAATTATGCGCTGATAACCAACAACATTTTCGATGCCGGAGACGATGCCATCTGCATCAAGTCCGGCAAAGACGAGGATGGACGCAAACGTGGCGAACCTTGTCAAAACGTCATTGTGAAAAACAACATTGTGCTGCATGGCCATGGAGGCTTTGTCGTTGGAAGTGAAATGTCCGGTGGGGTGAAAAACATCTATGTCTCCGATTGCACGTTCTTAGGAACCGACGTAGGTCTCCGCTTCAAGAGCACGCGCGGACGAGGTGGTGTAGTCGAGAATATCCACATCGACCGCATCCACATGATAGACATTCCTCATGAAGCCCTTCTGTTCGACCTCTTCTACGGAGGCAAGGGAGCAGGTGAGGAAAGCGAAGAAGACTTGGCCAACCGAATGAAAGCCAGCGTACCTCCTGTCACTGAGGAGACACCCGCTTTCCGCGACATCTACATCACGAACATCACCGCCAACAACATCGGTCGGGCCATGTTCTTCAACGGCCTGCCCGAAATGCCTATCCGGAACATCCAAATCAAGGATGTAGTCATTAACAACGCCAAGACCGGCATCATCATCAGCCAAGCCGAGAATGTCACTATAGACAATGCACTGGTGGAGACAAACGGAAAGGCATTGGACGTGAAGGATTCCAAGAACGTAAAGGTGAACGGACAAACGTATCAAGGGGAATAAAAAAAACGTTCCGATTGTTTTCGCTCCTTGTGGCCAAACGCAAACATTGACCACAGGGAGCTTTTGTTTTTACTGAATATTTTTCCTACTTTTGCAGGCAAAGTCAAAAAAACAACACAACCATGAAAAAGAAATTATTTTTCTTGTTATGCGCTTTGTGTGGCACAACTGCCATGGCGCAACAGACCCAGACATTCTCTGTCGAAGTAAAAAACGAGTGGGACAACGAACAGAAAGATGCCCCGGTAGTTATACGTCTGAAAGATATTCCAGTAGATTTCCGGGTCCGTTCGGCCGTAGTGATGGACGGGACACAGGAGATTCCTTCCCAACTGGATGATTTGGACGGAGACCTGAAGGCGGACGAACTGGCCTTTGTCCTTGACATGCCTGCGCAAAGTTCTCGCAAAGTCAGTGTCACTCTTTCGCAAAAGAAAAGCCAAAGTGCCTACAAGCCACGCGTATTCGCTACCCTGCTGGCACGCGATGCGAAGAACAACCGTCACGCACCGGTACAATCCATCACCGTGCCCGGCACGACCAACTTCTATAGTATGGTGCATGGTCATGGCCCGATGCTGGAGTCGGAATTGGTGGGATACCGCGTTTACTTCAATGAAAAGCAAACCATCGACCCGTACGGGAAATTCAACAAAGGCTTCGAACTGGAGGAAAGCCAGTTCTATCCCAATGATGAGCAACTGGCGCGCGGTTTTGGCGACGACGTGCTGATGGTGGGAAACAGTTGCGGCGTGGGCGCCTTAAAAGGTTGGGACGGACAGAAAGCCACTCACATCCAACCCATAGCCTTCCGCACCGAGAGCGTGTTGGCTTACGGCCCGGTGCGCGTCATAGCCGAAGTGAAAGTAAAAGGATGGGAATATCAAGGAAGCGAACTGACCATGACCCACCATTACACACTCTATGCCGGCCATCGCGACCTGCTTGTCGAAACCTTCTTTGACGAACCGTTGAAAAACGAAGTATTCGCCACAGGTGTGCAGAACATAATGGGAGGCGAGACCGTTTCCTTCTCCGACCACAACGGACTGGTAGGAAGTTGGGGACGTTATTGGCCCGTCACGGACACGGTGAAGTATGCCAAGGAAACCATCGGCCTTGCCACATACATTCCCAAGAAATACGTCCGCAAGGAAGTGAAAGACAAGGATAATTTCCTGTACACGGTGTCCAACCCCGGCCAGAAGTCCTTCCACCACTACACCATGTTTACCTCGCGCAAGGAAACCTTTGGCTACCCGACCTCCGAAGCGTGGTTCGAGTATATGCAAATGTGGAAAGACCAATTGGAACATCCCGTAAAAGTTACGGTAATACGTTGAGTGAAATCGGGTCTTCATCCGTATTGGCAGGTGATTATTTACCAAACATTCAGAACCATGAACATTTCAAAAGCTCTCTTAGGCCTCGGTCTATTGGTGGCATTGCCATTGGCTGCCCAGCAAAAAAGCCATGTATCCGAAGTGTGGTGTCCTGACCAGGGGGACGGCACTTATAAAAACCCCGTGCTCTATGCCGACTATTCCGACCCTGACGCATGCCGTGTGGGAAATGATTTCTACTTGACGGCCTCCAGTTTCAATTGCCTTCCGGGACTTCCCGTCCTGCACTCCAAGGACTTGGTGAACTGGACTATTATCAGCCATGCCATCCCCTATTCCTTGGCACCCGTCGAAACTCCGGAACGTCCCCAACACGGCAATCACATTTGGGCACCGGCTATCCGCCACCATAACGGAGAGTTTTACATCTTCTGGGGAGACCCCGACCGGGGCGCTTTTATGGTGAAAGCCAAAGACCCCAAAGGTCCGTGGAGCGAACCGGTGTTAGTGAAGCCTGCCAAAGGCTTGATTGACACGTGTCCCTTTTGGGACGAAGACGGACGTGTCTACATGGTACACGCCTATGCGGGAAGCCGTGCCGAACTCAAGAGTGTGATAGCCGTCTGCGAACTGAATGCGGAAGCCACTAAGGCCATAACTCCTTCCCGCATCATTTTCGACGGACACGAGGCACACGAGACTTGCGAAGGCCCCAAAATGTACAAGCGAGACGATTATTACTATATCTTCCATCCGGCAGGAGGCGTGCCTACAGGCTGGCAAGTGGTGCTTCGCTCCAAAAACATTTACGGCCCTTACGAATGGCGTACCGTCCTGGCACAAGGCGACAGCCCCGTTAACGGGCCTCATCAAGGAGCTTGGGTCGACACGCCTACGGGAGAAGACTGGTTCCTGCATTTTCAAGATGTAGGCGCTTATGGCCGGTTGATGCATCTCCAACCCATGAAGTGGGTAGACGGATGGCCGGTTATCGGCACCGATAAGGACGGAGACGGGTGTGGCGAACCTGTATTGACTTACCGGAAACCCCACGTAGGCCAAAGCTACCCCATCTGCAATCCGCAAGAGAGTGACGAATTCGATGGCTACACCCTCTCTCCCCAATGGCAATGGCATGCCAACATCAACGAGAAATGGGCCTACTATGCCGGCGACCGGAGTATTGTCCGCCTGTATTCCTATCCGGTGGTGAAGGATTATAAGAACCTGTGGGATGTGGCCAACCTCTTACTTCAAAAGACACCGGCCCCTAACTTTACCGCTACGATGAAACTGACCTTCAAACCGGACAAACGCTATACGGGTGAACGCACCGGACTCGTTGTAATGGGCATGGATTACGCCGGGTTGATTTTGGAAAACACGGATAAAGGATTGACGCTTTCTCAAGTAGAATGTCTCAAAGCAAATAGCGGCTCCCCCGAAAAAGCCAACGCATCCGTTCCCTTGACGGACAACACCGTTTACCTGCGTGTCAAGTTCTGTGCCGATGGGAGCAAAATTGCCGGAAGCGAAGGCGGACATGACCTCGTGGTAATGTGCGATTTTAGTTATAGCACCGACGGGAAGCGTTTCAAGAAACTGGGTAATCCCTTCCAAGCCAAGGAAGGCCGTTGGATTGGCGCCAAGGTCGGTATGTTCTGCACCCGTCCTGCCATCAAGGTCAATGACGGAGGCTGGACAGACGTTGACTGGTTTAGAATAACAAAATAAGTAGAATGAAACACTTAGTCATATTCGATTTAGACGGTACCTTACTGAATACCATTGCCGACCTGGCACAAAGTACAAATTATGCGTTACGGGAACTGGGTTTCCCTACGCATGAGGAAGACGCATACCGGTTCATGGTGGGCAATGGCATCAACAAACTATTTGAGCGCGCCCTGCCCGAAGGCGAGAAGAACGAAGCGAACGTATTGCGCGTACGCCAGCAATTTATACCTTATTATAATGTCCACAATGCGGACAAGAGCTTCCCTTACCCCGGCATACCCCGGCTGCTGGTCGAATTGCAGGCACAAGGCATCCAACTGGCTGTAGCCTCCAACAAGTACCAATCGGCCGCGGAAAAGCTTATCGCGCATTATTTTCCCTCCATACGTTTCGTTGCCGTATTCGGCCAACGGGAAGGAATTCCGGCCAAACCGGACCCGTCCGTCGTTCATGAGATTTTGAAGATAACAGGTATTGCCCCCGCCGATACGCTCTACGTAGGAGATTCTGGCGTAGACATGCAAACCGCCATCAATGCCGAAGTCACTTCTTGTGGTGTGACATGGGGCTTCCGGCCACGCACCGAATTGGAAGCTTTCCATCCGGATTATATAGTAGAGCAGGTAGAAGAGATTGCCGCAATTGTACAATAACCAGTTTTTATGAAACGTCTATTTCTCATTTATATCTGCTTTCAAACAGTACTTACCATTCAGGCGCAACGTCCCGACACGGCACGTTATGAACTGATAAAGAACATGCCGGTCTACTATGAACAAATGAAAGCGCAACTGACATGGCCTTTGGCTTGGCGTCATTGTTCCGGACTATCTTTTAGTGATTGGCGTACAAAAGCCCGTCAAAAGTTGGATTCATGCTTATTACCCGTTCCACCCGCTCCGACCGCATACGACATGCAAGTCATAGCCAGCGAACAGCGTGAGGGATATCAAGCCTTGAAAATAACGTTCAACTTGACTGAATGGTCACGCATACCGGCTTACCTCCTGATTCCTGAAGGAGAAGGGCCTTTTCCGGCTATCGTCATGCTTCACGACCATGGGGCACACTTCACTATCGGCAAAGAGAAAATGGTCCGTCCGTTTGGTGTCAATGCGGAAGTAATAAAAGACGCGGATGAATGGGCTGCGAAATGTTATGACGGACAATACGCAGGCGACTACTATGCGGCTCATGGATATATCGTACTGTCCATAGACGCTTTATTCTGGAATGAACGTGGGCGCAAGGAAGGAGCCGATTATGACGGGCAACAAGCCTTCGCCTCCAATCTGATGCAGATGGGTATGAATTGGGCGGGTATTATGACTTACGATGACTTGAGGAGCGTCGAGTTCTTGGCTTCCCTCCCTCAAGTTGATAAAGAACGCATTGGCGCATTAGGCTTCTCCATGGGCGCTCATCGGGCGTGGATGTTGACGGCACTGACCGACCTTGTGAAAGTTGGTGCGGCTGTATGCTGGATGAACACGACCGAATACCTTATGACTCTAACCAACAACCAGAACCGTGGCGGCTCAGCCTACGCCATGTTAGTACCCGGCCTGCGCCTTTGGATGGACTATCCGGATGTAGCTTCCATAGCCTGCCCAAAGCCCATGCTGTTTTACAATGGCTCACGGGATAAATTATTTCCCCTCACCGGCGTCCAAAACGCTTACCGCATCCTGCGGGAAGTCTGGAACAGCCAAGGTGCCGGTGACAGCCTTGTCACCAAAATATGGGACTCTCCCCATTTTTTCAGTAAAGCCATGCAGGCGGAAACGTTGAAGTTCTTTGAACGACACCTTTAGTGCGTTCCGAAACTGGTTTATGCTATCTTTACCGTCCGAAAAGCAAATGCTGATGAACCGCATTAACAAACAAATATTACACATAGCCCTGCCTTCCATTGTATCGAACATCACCGTCCCTCTGTTAGGATTGGTGGATGTGACCATTGTGGGACATCTGGGGAGTGCCGCCTATATTGGCGCCATTGCTGTAGGCGGTATGCTGTTCAACATCATCTACTGGATATTCGGTTTCTTGCGCATGGGTACCAGTGGCATGACCTCACAACTGTATGGCAGGCGTAACCTGACGGAGGTAACCCGTATGTTGGTACGGGCGGTAGGCATTGGCATGGCGGCAGGAATATGCCTGGTGGTGCTGCAGGAACCTATCCTCGGAGCGGCTTTCCGGGTTATTCATCCCACGGACGAGGTCCGACGGCTGGCCATGTTGTATTTTCACATCTGTATTTGGGGAGCTCCTGCCATGCTGGGACTCTACGGGCTAACGGGATGGTACATCGGGATGCAGAACTCGCGTATTCCCATGGCGATAGCCATCACGCAAAACATAGTGAACATCGCGGCGAGCCTCACCTTAGTATATGGATGCGGAATGAAGGTGGAAGGTGTGGCTCTAGGTACGCTGATAGCCCAATATGCGGGGTTCTTGATGGGAGTAGGCTTGTGGATGCGTCATTATGGCAAGCTGAAAGCGTACTTCCGGCGGGAAGGGTTGTGGGAACGGTCGGCTATGCGGCGGTTCTTTTCGGTGAACCGTGACATCTTTCTGCGGACACTCTGCCTGGTGGCTGTAACGCTGTTTTTCACCTCGGCGGGAGCGGAACAAGGCGAAGTGGTGCTGGCGGTCAACACGTTGCTGATGCAACTCTTCACACTTTACTCGTATATAATGGATGGATTTGCCTATGCGGGTGAGGCATTGAGCGGCAAGTACATCGGTGCACGCAACCGGGAACAATTCGGACGTACGGTGAAGTGCCTCTTCGCATGGGGAAGTGGAATGGCGTTGCTGTTCACCTTGGCATATGCCACGGGAGGCAATGCGTTCTTGGGCTTGCTGACCGATGAAGACAAAGTCATAGCCGCCGCAGGCAGTTACTTCGGATGGGCGTTGGCCATACCTGTGGCGGGAATGGCAGCTTTCATCTGGGATGGTATTTTTATTGGCGCCACAGCTACACGAGGCATGCTGCAATCTATGGCAACAGCGACCGCCGCATTCTTTCTGCTATATTACGGGCTGCACTCCCTATGGGGAAATCACGCCTTGTGGGGTGCATTCCTTGTTTACCTGCTGATGCGCGGTCTCATGCAGTCTGTACTCAGCAGGAGTGTCATCAGCCGGGCATTCGGGACTTGAAGCGCATGGTTTCTATACCACCTGTTCCTTGGGATAGTTCACCAGATAGAGTGTCCCTGTAGCACGGGTGAAGGCGGTATAGAGCCAACGGAAATAGTCGGGCGTCAAATATTCATCGGACATATAGCCTTGGTCGAGAAACACATTCTTCCATTGCCCGCCCTGCGCCTTGTGACAGGTGACGGCATAGGCATACTTCACTTGCAAGGCATTGTAATGAGGATCGGTTTTCATCTTCTTCATCCGGTCGCGCTTCAGAGGGATGTCGGCATAGTCCTCCATTACGGTTTGGAAAAGACGTTCATGTTCCTCGCGCGAAAGAGCCGGCGCTTCGCTATGCAGCGTGTCTAACAGCAGGGTTACTTCCAGTTCCAATTCGTCGTAATCGGGAAAGACTGCTACTACATCCGCAAAACGGAAACCGTACAATTCGCGCGTGCGTCTTACCCGGCGTATCACTACTGCCTCACCATTGGCGATAAAGTCGAGAGACTTCTGTTTCTCCGTCCAGTAATAGTTGTTCTTGGCAACCATCAGACGGTCGCCCGACTCCAATTCCTCTTCACGCCATAAGATTTGCGCCCTTATACCATTATTATATATATGAGTACGTTTGTTCGAACGGCACACAACGATAGTCTCATCCAGTCCGTCCCGGTCGTAACAAGCGGCCAACTCGTCAATCAGCCCGTTGCCTGGCAGCACTTTGATATCCGCAAAACCGGACACACGTATCTTCGGCAGTGCATAACATGCCTCTTCGGCTATGAGCCGACGCAACGCTGTGGCATTCCATAAAATGCCCGACCGCTCTTCCTGCCTTACCACTTGAGTCAGTTCCGCTTCCGTCACTTCCAGTCCATACCCCTGTAAGGCTTCGGCATACAACGCGGGACTCAGTTCTTCGCCTACCGGTGGAAGCTGAGCCGTATCCCCCATGAGCAGCAAACGACATCCCTGGCCGGAATAAACGAACTGAATTAAATCGTCAAGCAACCGTCCCGTCCCGAATACGGCTCCCGACAACCCTTCGTTGGCTATCATGGAAGCCTCATCCACTATATATAAGGTATGGGTCGTAAGATTATCGTTTAAGGCAAAGTTACCCGTCTCGTCGGAGAAGGACTTCTGCCGGTATATCTTCTTGTGAATGGTAAAAGCCGGATGTTCCGCGTACGAGGCGAACACTTTGGCTGCCCGTCCGGTCGGTGCCAGCAGAACCGACTTCTGTTTCAGCTTATCCAGTGCATGCACCAACGCTCCCACCAAGGACGTTTTACCCGTTCCCGCATAGCCGCGAAGCAGGAACACCCGACCTTCTTGAGGCGAGCATAGGAAACCGGACAACTTTTTTAGTGCATTTTCTTGCTCAACTGTTGGCGGATAAGGAAAAAATTCTTTAATTTGCCTCTCCAAATAGTTATTTATCATTTTTGTATGAGAAAAAAATAAGAGGAACTATCATTTTTAATTTTATTTCTTTTATTTTTGCGGTGCGAATATAATAAACTAAAAAAACATAT
>CASENS010000032.1 GCA_949289345.1 uncultured Bacteroides sp. | reverse complement strand
TAACAAAATTACAGCAAAAATAAGCTATTTAATAAAACGAAAGGAATCAAAGGTAATTTTATAAGTATCTATAAATTAGCATTATGAGTTGCTTTTATTTCTGTTTCTTTCTTTTGATTTTCGTATTTAAGGTATTAGGCTATCGGAAAGAAAACTTCCGTATGAGCTTCGGCAACACGTTTACGTGGAAAGACTTCGAACTCTATTTCTTGTTGACCGGTGTCTTTGGTGGTAATGGTTATGGCCAGGAAGTGAACTTGTATGCTTTCCGTACAGCTTCCGACGTGACGGGTGACAACAACTTGAACCATGGATGGTGGACTCCCGAAAACCGCAGTAATAAGTATCCGCGCATTAACTATACGGATGGCCGTTATACACCGCTTCAAGGTTATGGCTTTGTACGTTTACAGGATTTGAGCTTGTCGTATACGTTCCGCCAACCGTGGGTGAAGAAGATGAATATTTCCAACTTTAAGGTATATTTGGCTTGCAAAAACCTGTTTACCATTACCGGTTGGGAAGGTGGTGATCCGGAAGTACAGCAGACGCTGGGTACGGGTTATTCGTACGGTTATCCGCTTTCGCGCACCGTTTCTATGGGTATTAACTTGACATTCTAATATCTAAATCCTTATAAACTGAAAACAAATGAAAGCAAAAAAATATCTATTGATAGCCGCCGCGGCGCTGGGTATCACGGCTTGCGACGACAATGGCTTCCTGACTGAAAAGCCGAAAACCATTTATACGACCGAAAATTCTTTTGGTACCGTAGACCAGGTGAAGGCATGCGTGACCAATCTTTATCTGCACATCCGTTACTGGTATCAGGTGAATTACTTTATGAAGGGATGTGGTACGGATGTGATGGATACGCCTTACTTCCGTTGTACGGGTAACGGCTATAGCAATTTTTCTACGTGGTCTACCACTTCCAACAGCTCGAACCAGATATATGATGCGTTGTATCAGTTGGTGAACTATGCCAACCAGGCGTTGGAAGGTTACAACACCGAAGGCTTGTCATGGAGCAGCGAGTCGGAACGCCTGGAGACATACGGTGAAATATTGTTTTTCCGTGGTTACGGTTATCTGACTTTGGGCGAACTGTTTGGCGGTGTTCCTTTGGTAGACCAGTTCTATCAGACACTGAAACTGGACTTTACGCGTTCTACCCGTGAAGAGACGTATGATTTCGCCATTAAAGATTTAGAGGCTGCTGCCGAGGCGTTGCCTGACTATCCGTCCGAAGCCGGCCGTGTGGCTAAAGGCGCCGCTTATCACTTTTTGGCTGAAGCTTATCTGGCACGCGCCATTATCCGCGACAACGACTCTGGCGATTTGCAAACAGCTGTCAGCTACGCCGATCGTGTGATGGATTTGCATCCGCTGATGACTCAGCGTTTCGGTACGCGTGCCATTGAGAACGGTGGTACGGCAAAGAACGGCATTGCGGCTTACTATCCCGATGGCAATGTGTTCTTTGACCTGTTCCAACAAGGGAATTATGATTATGTGGAAGGTAATACGGAAGCTTTGTGGACGTTGCAGAATGATTATACCGTTTATCATCAGTATGGGGGCGACAACTACGTGAACTCTCCGCGTGAGATTTCTGCAGTGTTGCGTGACGTGCGTTGGAATCCGGCTTACAACGAGGACGGTGCCTCTGCCGGTCCGTGGGCCGGAGGCGTGGACGAGTCTTTGTATCCGGGAGGTAATGTGTGCGCTTACGTCGGCGGTCGTGGTGTGGCCAACTATTCGCCTACCGACTATGTGATCTCGCAAGTATGGGAAGGCGACTATGCGGATGATATGCGTAACGCTCCCTGCAACATTCGTCGTGACTTCATTTGTCTGGACACCCAGCACAGCATGTACGGTCAGGTGGTGCCTTACGAGATGTTGGATTATACAGCCCAACAGATTACAGAGTTCTTCCCGCTTTGGACCAAGATGACTCCGATAGATGACTGGGGGTACGATGATTTGGCCGACGGCGGTAACCGCTCGAACATGTATTGCGACCAGTATGCGTGCCGTTCGGCCGAGACGCTGTTACTTCGTGCCGAAGCTCATTTGCGTGCCGGTGATGTGGCGGGAGCTGTCAGTGATGTGAACCAGCTCCGCCAGCGTGCACAATGCGGACACTTGGTGACTCAAGACGAAATGTCCATCCAACTTATTTTGGATGAGCGTGTACGCGAATTGTTCGGTGAAGAACGTCGTTGGGTAACTTTGCTTCGCATGGGACAGGAAGGTATCAACAGCATCAACGAACATGCCATGTACATTGCTTACCAGGAATTTTGGGGCGGCTACTTCCAGCCATCCGCTTCTCCCATTACGAAATGGACTTTGTTCCCCATTCCGCAAACTGTGATTGATACCAATACAGGGGCGGTCATCGAACAGAACCCGGGTTGGTGATTGTGACAGTATGTAAAGAAGAGAAGACTTGGAACGGAAAACCGAATTCCGATAACAGGCGTTTTTAACAGGTCTTTTCAGAGAGAGGCTCACTTCTTCAGTGTTGGGGAAGTGAGCCTTTTTCTTATATCATCCTTTGATACCATCTGCCACCTGAATGAAACGGCAATAGAAAGAAACATGCCGCATTAATGATGGATAACCTGCCTTTGGGGCGTATGATTGGTTACTTGTCCAAGCATCATTGCTTACTTTGCCTTTTATGCAAGGATACTTGGGCGTTTAACTAAGGATGCTTTTTTAGAGGGTGTATCAAAATAGAAATTAGCTTTCATTTTGACACACCCTCTCAGAATGGCATTACTTTTTGATAGTCGTTTTTTATTTTGATATACCCTCTTCTTCATTTCTTGGGTATAAGATTTTATTCAGAGGACGCTGTCGTGTGGCGTGTGCTGTCACCCTTCCTTTTTGCCGGCCTGTGGCCTTAGTGAGTCATCCTTTTGTCTGGTGCGGTTCCGGTAATCTTTGGGGGTCATTTCGTAACGTTTGGCAAATTCCTTGTAGAAATGGGAACGGTTGGTGAAACCACACTGGTAAATGATTTCCTGGATGTTCAGGTTTGTGGTGGCAAGCAGTTTGGCGGCATAGGTGATTTTGTGCTCTTTGATGAATTCTTTAGGTGGGAGCAGCTCCAGTTCCTTGAATTTCCTGTAGATGGCGCGTACACTGACTTTTAAATGGTCGGCAAGTTCTTCCGCTCCAAGTTCTTCGTCAGTGATGTTCTCTTCGATGTATTGCGTAACACTTGCCAGGAAGTCTTTGTCTTCTTTTGTCATTAACTTCCCGTTGGAATATTCGTATGCGCAGGCTGACGAGTTGTAGTATTCCCGGATTTTGTGTTTGTTCTCAATCAGTCTTGCGATGACGGCTTTTAAGTATCCCAGGTCGAACGGTTTTCCTATGTAGGCGTCCGCTCCGGAGCTTACGCCTTCAATCTTTTCTTCGTTGGCGTTTTTGGCTGACAGGATGATAAGAGGAATGTGCATGGTGTGTTTGTTCTGCTTGATTTGGCGTGTCAGTTCAAATCCGTCGGTACCCGGCATCATGACATCTGTCACAATGACTTCCGGACTTTCCTTTTTCAACAGTTCAAGTCCTTCTTCTCCGTTTTGTGCCGTGACGACCTCGTATTCGGACAAGGTGTCTTGTAAGAGTGTAAGTATCTCAGTATTGTCGTCTATGACTAATATTTTGTATGTCTTTTCTTTTGCGTTTGTTCCCGGCTTGTTTTCCTGTGAAATCTCCGGCTGGAGAAGTCGGGCCGGTGCTGTCATCGGTTGGATTTCTGCCGGAACAGGTTGGGGTTGTCCGGCAGACGGATTTGCTTGGGTTACTTGCAGACAGGGTAGCGTTACGATAAATTCTGCGTATTTGTTGACTTCGCTTTTGATGTCAATGGTACCTTGCAGCAGTTCCGCCATGCTATGACAGATGGCCATGCCCAGTCCGTTGCGTGAGGAAAGCCCTTTTACTTCATTTTCCTTTACGTTGTCCAGCACGCGGTAGCGGTTGAATATCGACGCCATGTCTTCCTTCCTGATTCCTTTTCCCGTGTTGTACACTGAGAACTGCATCCGGTTGTCTTGGGCTTGTAGCCGGATGCGTATGGTTCCTTCGCCGGTGGTGTATTTGAATGCGTTCGATATCAGGTTGTTTACAATCTTGGTGAAGCAGTTGTAGTCCGTGTTCCACAGTAGTCCGGGAGCAATGGAGGTTTCTATATGGATGCGGTTCTGTTCGGCCAGGTACGCGAACGAGTCAATGATGTCATTACATATCTTACTGATGTCTGTCGGTTGTATGTTGAGAATCTGATACCCGGTTTCCACTCTTCGGAAGTCGATTATTTCCTGTATCAGTGCGTTCAGCCTTTCAGCATTCCATTTTATCAGGTTGACGTATCTGGCAATGTATGCGTCTGTGTGTACGTATGACAGGATGCGTTCACACGGGCCATATATGAGGGTTAAAGGTGTGCAGAATTCATGGGTAATGTTGGTGAAGAACCGTAGCTTTTCTTCGTATACCTCTTCTTTATGGGCTTGTTCCAGCTGTTCCATCATGTGCTGGTGTTTCTGGCGCTGTTTTTTGAGCCATTGCCTGATGACAAGGAAGAGTATGAAACCGCATAATAATATGTACAGGTAGATGGCAAGCCGGGACATGTACCAAGGAGGCAGGATATGAATATGTACCGGATAGGCTTGGCTTTCCACACCGTTAGCTTTGTTTCTGTATTTGACATATAAGGTGTAGTTGCCGGGTTGCATTTGGGTAAACGAGATGGAATTTGACAGGCCGTTGTCAATCCATTTGTTCATTTCATCGCCTATTTTGTATAAATAGGAATAGTTGTTGGAGTTGGCGTAGTCCATGGCCAGGAATGAAATCTGGAAAAAGTTCTGGCTGTGGTTTAGTTCCAATTCTGTTTTGCCGTTCCGGTGGCGCAGGTAGTCGTGCAGGTTTTCTTCTTTTCCCAGTATGCTCAGTCGTGTGAATTGTAAGGGTGGGTTCTGGTTGTTCCGTTCCTGGTAGTCGGGGTTCTCCTTTATGAGGACTATGCCGTTTATTCCTCCGAAATAGAGTGTCCCGTCTTTTTTCAGTGCGGCCCCATCGCTGAATTCGATGACACTAAGCCCGTTGTGCTGGTTGTAGTGTTGGGTGTGGCTTGTCTGCATGTCGAGCCGTACAAGCCCGTTGTTTGTTGCCATCCAGATGTTATGGCTGTCGTCTTCCAGCATGGTGTGAATGCTGCTGCCGGTCAGGTCTCTGTTTTTGTTGAAACAGGTTTCAGTTGTGGGAGTCTGTCGTATGAGTCCGTAGCTGGTTCCTAACCATAGGGTGGTGTCTTCCTTTAAGATGGCAAAGATGTCATTGGCCGTTTTGTCGGTGTAGTCGTTTTTCAACGGAACCGATTGCAGCCTGTTGTTTCTTATTTGGAATACGCCGTAACCACGGTTGCCAAACCACATTGTATGATCGTCATCCCTGTACATGGCAAAGAAGTAGTTGGATGACAATGTGCCGCCGTCTATCGTGTATCGTGTCAACCGTGTCAGCCGTGGATGTTCCGCGCTCCCTTCGATGTGTGCTTTCAATATGCCGGTACCTACAGTCGCGATCCACAGGATGGAATCGTTTTCTTCGTAGATGGCGTGCACAAACTGTATGTGTTCTTCACAGGGTACTTGCCGGATTTGTTTGTCCCTATATGAATACATACAGAGGCCTTCGTCCGTCCCTATCCAGAACAGGGGGCGGGAACTTTCGGCCAAAGCGTACACTGAATTGTCTGTCAGCCCGCTGTTGCCGGTTGTCATCAGTCCGGCTTTCAGCTGACGGATCCTGTCCGGGTCAAAGTCTGGTATCTTCAGTATGCCTTCTCCTTTAGTGCCGAGCCATAACGTGTTTGCTTTATCCAGCAGGATGGAACGTACGGGTTTGGCTATGTCAATGTTCAGTTCACTGTAGGTTATGGGTCGGACGGTGTATCGGTCTTCCGAGTAAAGATATACTCCGTCCCCGTCCGTTCCTATCCAGATAATGCCTTGGTCGGGAACTTCTTGCAGGCAGAAAGTGCCTGACTTTATGCCGATGTCTTCGCAGTGGTAGCTGCCGTCCTCGTTGCGGGTAAATCTCAGTACGCCATTGGTTTTGAACGACACGAAAAAACGCTTTTCGTTTCCCGTGATGTCTGAGATGTTTCCGCGTTTGCCGATGATGCTGTGCAGGTTGGTGAGAAACTGTTTCTGTCCGGACTGTGTGTAGCGGTATAAGTCATATTGTTTGTCCACGATGTAGACAGCCGTGTCTTTGACGATGGCTTCGCGCAGGGGAGTGCTGTCCACTTCTATGGCTTCCTCTATCCGGAAGTTGCCGCTTTCATCTGTCAGGAGCGGGTATTTTGTGATGCCTTTCGGCGTGAAAGTCCACAGTTGTTTGTTGTTGATGCGGAAATTGATGATTTGTTGAGGTAAACCGGTTGTTGTCAGTTTGTAGATTTCTCCCGTTTGTCGGCTGATGCAGTGGAGCATGTATTTGGTGGACAGGACAAATACGTTCCCCTGTTCGTCTTTCCGCAGGAAGTATCCTCCTTGGAATTGTGTGAAGCTGGTCACTTGCCGCTTTATCTTGTCTACACGGTCCAATCCATAGTTGGTTTGTATCCACAGAACTCCATTTCCGGTATCTACTATGTTTTCTATGATGTTGCCGGACAATGAATAGGCTTCGTTATACATTTGTCGGATGCCTATGCCGTCGTACAGGTTCAGTCCGTCATAGGTTCCTATCCAAAGGAAACCGTCTTGGTCCTGGCAAAGCGACAAGATGGCGCTGTTGGACAATCCGTCGATATTGGAGTATTTCCGTAAGTTATAGGCTTGTATGGCAACTGACGGCATCAGTAAGCATAGCATGAGCAATAGGCGCATGATGATATACGGTGTGTGGATTTTCATGGTATCAACAGTCTTTTTTAGAGTTTGTACGGTGTAAATTCCATTAGAAGTGGACAAAGGTACGAAAAAATCTTGTGAATAATTGTATATACGTTTACCATTCTTGTTTTTATAGGAGGGCTTACCGGTCTGGAAGTGTGTTTTTCGCAGTTCCGGTGTTTTGCTGCTTTGTATCCGCTTTTGCCAAATGTGTATACATGGCTTACGCTGGTTTCATGGAGATGGTTTTGGCAATGTGGGAGACTGATAATCGCAATCGCTTCATTACATTTGCTCCCGGAAAAAAGAGACCTTAAAATCTCAGACCGAGATGAAAACAGCCGCAGCCTCTTCTCCATAAGATTTTTAGTCCGCGAATAAAATGAGATTAATAATGTATAAACTTTAATTTTAAAAATTTGGTATCATGAATGTACGAAAACACATTTGTTATCTGATGTCCTTCGTGACATTGTTGTTTTTGGCAGGAATAGATGCCGTAGCGCAATCTATTCAAGTGAAAGGTAAGATTACCGATACTACCGGAGAACCGGTTATCGGTGCCAACGTGGTTGTGGAAGGGACAACTACGGGTGTCATCTCGGACATTGACGGAAATTTCTCCGTGGAGGCTAGTCGGGGTGCTACGCTCCGTATCTCTTTTATCGGGTATCAGCCTCAGGAAGTGAAAGCTACCGGGGCTTTCCTGAATGTCGTGTTGGAGAGTGACACGGAGTTGCTGGACGAAGTGGTGGTGGTAGGTTACGGTTCGCAGAAGAAGTCGGACATTACCGGTGCCATGGTCAACGTAAAGAGTGAAGCCTTGCAGCAGGCTCCTGTAGGCAACATCGGTGCGGCTTTGCAAGGTCTTGCCGCCGGTGTGGATGTGCAGATGGCAGGGGGTAATACGCACCCGGGCGCGACACCTCAGATCCGTATCCGTGGTGAGCGATCCATCAATGCTGACAAAGACCCGTTGATTGTAGTGGATGGCATTCCATTTTCCGGCAATCTGAATGAAATCAACAACGATGATGTGGAAAGCATCAGTGTGTTGAAAGACGCGTCCGCTACGGCTATCTACGGTTCGCGCGGTGCGAACGGTGTTATCCTGATTACGACCAAACGTGGAAAGGCGGGGAAAATGACGGTCAGTTATAACGGATATTATGGTGTGATAGCCGCTATCAAGCAATATCCGATTATGAACAGTGCCGAATACATTACGCTGAAGAAGTGGGCTACGTATAACTCCACTCCGGATGCCTATACCGGTATTGACGACCCGAATCTGATGCGTGTGGGTGACGTGTTCCGCGACCAGGAAGAGATGGACGGCTACTATGCAGGCACGGATACCGACTGGCAGGATTTGATTTACCGCAACGGTATGACTACCAATCACCAAGTTTCATTGAACGGTGGTAACGAAAAGACCACTTACAACGCTTCCATCGGTTATTACAAAGGGGAGAACAACTACGAGGCGCATAGCTTCCAGCGTATGACGGCCAAGTTGTCCATGGACAGTCAGATTAACGACTGGCTGAAAGTGGGTTTCTCGACGCTGAATACCTACATTATTAACAAGGGGGATAACTTGAATCCTATGGACATGGCTCTTCGTGCCTCTCCATTCACGACACCTTACGATGAGAACGGCGCTTTGCGTACGTATCTGCCGGGTAGCGGTCAGAATGTGTGGAACCCGCTATTGGATTTGCAGGAGAATGCGGCTGTGGATGACAGCAAAAGCCTTTCGACTTTTACTACCGGTTATGCGGAGGTGTCACTGCCTTTCGGCATCAAGTACCGTTTCAACGGTGGTGTGACTTTTAAGTATAACTCATGGGGTAAGTTCTATGCGTCCAATACCACGAAGCAGATGGGCGGACAGGATTACTCATCCGGCGGATACGGTCATACGGTGGACTATACGTTGGAGAATATCGTGACGTGGGACTATACGTTCAACGAACTGCACAAAATCAATCTGACCGGACTGTTCAGTGCCCAGCAACGCGAATATATGAGCAATGGGGTCGACGGAAGAGATTATTTTGACGATAATGTATTGTATTATAATCCGGGATTGGCACAAGGGGATGTCACAGGTTCGGGTAGTTATGAAAAGTGGGCTTTGCTTTCCTGGATGGGACGTCTGAATTATAGCTATGCTGACAAGTATCTGTTGACGGCGACTGTCCGTTACGATGGTTCGTCCCGTTTGGCGGAAGGCAACAAGTGGCATGCGTTCCCGTCCGTAGCTTTGGGTTGGAACATCATGCACGAAGATTTCATGAAAGACATCAACACCAATATCTTGTCCGGGTTGAAGTTGCGTGCCAGCTGGGGTAATGTAGGCAGTACGGCCATCAGTGCTTATCAGACCATGGCCCGCCTGGATACGGGCAGCAAGTATATGCTGGGCAGCTCTGGCGTAATGGGTGTGCGTCCCAGTTCCGTACCCGATACCAGTCTGGGTTGGGAAAATACGGAGACTTGGAACGTCGGTGTGGATTTCGGCTTCTGGAACAACCGCATTACTGGTTCTATCGAATGGTATCAGCAGAATACGACCGACTTGCTGCTTCCGGTCAACCTGCCTTCTACGTCCGGTTACTCCAGTTCGTATCTGACTAATCTGGGTGAGACACGCAACCGAGGAATTGAGTTCAACGTGACAACGGTCAACATAGCCGGTGACGGACAGGACCGTTTCTCGTGGGAGACGGATTTGAACATCTTTGGCAACCGCAATACGGTGATGAGCCTGGGTGAAGGGGTGGAATACGATAAGGACCAAGGATTGTTTGTAGGGCAGGATCGTTGGGTCATCTATTCATTAGAGGCTGACGGGTTGTGGCAAGACACGCCTGAAGATCGGGCTTTGGCTGAAACATTTGGTTATGCGACTTCCGGACCGAATTCTGTGATTGGTTCAATCAAAATCAAAAATCATCATGTGGATTATGAAGAAGACGGCGTGACTCCGAAGAAAACGCAGGTGATTAATGAAGACGATAAAGTGTTTATCGGTAGACGTGCGCCGAAGTTTGAGGGAGGTATTAACAACCGTTTCGCATGGATGGGTTTCGACCTGTCATTCTTGTGGTCCTTCCGTTGTGGCGGTACAATCACCTCAGATATGCATAACAGTTGGATGAATATGCTGGATGGAGGTTACAACAACTTAAATCTGGATTATTGGACACCGGACAACACAGATGCCCGTTGGCCGAAGCCGGAGAAAAATGTGGAGAACAAAATTTTGCTGGCTCGTTACGATGGTTCTTATCTGAAACTGCGTAACCTTACATTCGGATATACGTTGCCGAAAGGATTGACTACAAAAGCCAATATACAGAATGCGCGTATCTATGTGACAGGCAACAACCTGTATACATGGTTCAGTAAAGAGTATCGGAAGGACGGTGGTATTGACCCTGAGACGACCAGTACGATTAGTCTGACGACTCCTCCCACCCGTTCATTCATTGTCGGTGTGAATTTGACCTTCTAATTTGTTTAATGAATAAAATTCGATAAAAGTATGAAGAAAATACTATCAACCATAGCTCTGTCGGGAATCCTTGTGCTGGCTGGAGGATGCGCCGACTTCCTGGAAGAAGAAAATCACTCGAGTGTGTTGCAGGATTTCATGGCTACGCCCGAAGGTTTCAGCATGGCACTGAACTCCGTTTACTCCAATGTGCGTTCCACTTACAGTGCCGAGGAAGGCATTCACGGACTGATGAATCCGGGTACGGACGAAATAAAGAATAACCTTGCTGGCAGTAACCGTACGGCTAATTTGGCCAATTATAACCGTTCGCAGTTTGATGCGAACAACGAATATCCGCGCAAGTTGTGGAACGACGCGTACGTGCAAATCAATACGCTGAACTACATGATAGAGAATGCGGCGAATGTGGATGTGACTACCAACGCGCTTACACCGGAGATGCGTGACCAATATTTGGGTGAAGCCAAGTTCCTGCGTGCTTACAACTATTTTCACTTGGTAGAGCAGTTTGGTGACGTAACGGTGACTACGACTTATAATGCGGCTCCCAGTACTTCCGCCGAACGCCATGACATGATAAAAGCGTATGAGGAAGTGATTATTCCCGACTTGAAGGATGCCATCGGGCTTTGCAAGCCCAGTCCCCAGCAGGACGGATTGGAGTCGGGACGTGCTTCGGCCGCAGCTGCCCGTCATTTGTTGGCACGTGTATATCTGACCTTAGGATGGGTGTACGACAAGGATCCGTCCAATCCGGCTTATACGGGAAATACGCAGACCAAATACTACGATCCGACTAAGGCACAGGAGTATTACCGTTTGGCCTATGAGACGGCAGCTTCCCTTATCAACGATGCTCCGAGCTTGGGTTTGAAACTGCTGGACAACTATGCCGATAATTTCAACGAAGCTTTCGACGCACCTTCATTGGCCAACACAGAAGCGCTCTGGGTGGCCCGTATGGACTGGGATGATGACAATACGTACGGTGGGCGCAGTACATTGAACCACTATTTTGTCAACGGTTACGACCAGATATTGGGCGAACGCAACTTGAACGACGGTCGTTGCTATTCCTGGTTCAATCCCACGAAGTACACGTATGACACGTTCAATAACCGTGACAAGGATACACGTTACGACGCTACATTCCAAAAAGTGTGGTATGCCACAAAGACGGTAGCGGGAGGTGAAATAAACTATACGATAGACGGCGTGGACGAACATTTCAACTGGTCCTTGACCGAAGTGGGTGATACGGCCATGTACTATCCCGGACACTACATGTCGGCAGCCGAGATACGTGCCAAGATGGAGAATGGGGGCAACCGCTATGTGATTTACACACCGGACGCTTATAACGGCCGTGCCATCTTCCCGACCATTACGAAATTTCTGGACCGTACACGTGCTGTACCTAATGACAATACCGACCGTTCGTACATCATCTATCGCTTAGGCGAGACTTATCTGCTTGCCGCTGAAGCCGCGTATAAACTGGGTGACAACACGAACGCCGCCAAGTACATCAACATCATTCGTGAGCGTGCCCGCAACAAGGAAACTTGCGGCGCCGGTGCATTGGACATCCAGCCAAGTGATGTTACGTTGGATTTCATTCTGGAGGAACGTACCCGCGAATTACTGGCAGAACATTGCCGTTGGGCCGATTTGGCACGTACCGGTACACTGATGGAGCGTGTGCAGAAGTATGATGACGGGCTGGCTCATGAGAACATCATGCCGGAACGCCACTGGTTGCGCCCTATCCCGCAACAGCAGATAGACCGTACGACAACCGGAACTCCTTATCCGCAAAATCCGAACTGGTAAAACGGCATTTAGGGTAGAAAGGTTTTTTCAGATAATACAGGATAAATGAGCCGCACGACAATCGGGTGAAATGATTGTCGCGCGGCTTTTTTTGGTTCGTCCGATAAATGCGTGTATAAGAATAATGCCAACTGAACTGTTTGCTGGCTTTTGTCGGGGTGATGTGAAAATTTGAGATGTGCATATGGCCTTTCAGACGATGTGAAAAGAATATATAAAAAAGAACTTGTTCTCCGGATGCCGTTTTTTATGTTACTAACATAAGAGGCTTATGTTTCTAACCTAAGGGGGGTATGTTAGAAACATTCGCCCCCTATGTTAGAAACATTCCCAGAGCGCTGCAGAAAATGCTTCTGAAAGGGGATTATGGGTGTTGAATAAGTTCTGATTATAAATACTTACAATCGTTGACGGATGCGGGATGGTATCTGTAATAAATAATGCCTGTTTGTTTCCGGAGCGTATCTTCTATTTGTTTTTCACACTGCTCTCCCTTATCTGCAACGAGGTAGGTATCACCACTTGCCGAACGGTACGGTCGCCCCGCAGACGGTCGATAAGAAGCCGGCAGGCCGTTTGCCCCATGAGGTAAGTCTGGTGGCATACGGCGGAGAGTTTGGGCTCTACGTAGTTGGCATGTTTTTCATCGGTATAGCCAATGAGGGCGATGTCCTGGGGGATACGCAGACCGTGACTCTTGATGACTTCCATGGCTGCAAAAGCCAGGGTGTCGTTCATGGCCAGGATGGCGTCAGGCGGGTCAGGCAAGGCTAGCAAAGACTCGGTGGCCAGCTTGCCTTCTTCATAATCAATCTTACGGCATACGACCAGTTCTTTTTCGATGGGGATGCCGTTGGCCCGCAAAGCTTCCAGATAACCGTGCTTGCGCCGCTTCACAATGTCCAGATGGTTGGCACCGCCAATGAACGCCACACGCCTGCTACCTGTATCCAGCAGATGTTGGGTGGCTGCTTGGGCCGATTCGGCTCCATCGGCTATCACCGTAGAGAAGCGTTCCGCCAGGCATACGCGGTCGAAGAGGATGAGCGGCATATTGATGTCCGACAGGGCTGCCCAATGGTTATAATCCGTCGTTTCCTGTGAGAGGCAGGCGATGATTCCTTCTACGCGCATGTTCACTAAGTTCTCAATGTTGCGCTTCTCATGTTCGTAACTTTCGTGGGAGGTGGTAATGATGACAAAGTAGCCATTGGTCACGGCAGTATCTTCAATGCCGCTCAAAATGGACGAGAAGAAATGAGTGACAAGGTCGGGCACAATCACGCCAATGATGCGCGGCGTATTTTTGCGCAGGCTCATGGCAAAAGGATTGGGACGGTAATTCATCTCTTTGGCCAAACGCTTGACCTTGGCACGCAGCTCTTGGCTAATCTCCGGGCTGTCCTTCAGAGCACGCGATACGGTAGGGACTGATACGCCCAAAGCTTGGGCAAGGTCTTTAAGGGAAATATGTTTGGAGTCGCTCATGCTACGTTCTATGATTATATTCGAATGCAAAGAAAAGAGTTTTCTTGTAATATTCATGCGCACGAACGTAAAATTTGTTACGTAATCCGTTACGTGCTTTTTTTACTCCCGCAGATATCCAGGCAATGCAGTCTCTGCTTACCTTTGCTTGCACAAGAAAACTTAATTCATTCATCTTAAAAAATAACAGACGTATGCAGTACCATGAAATCGGGAAGACCGGCATGAAGGTGTCGGCGCTCAGCTTCGGCGCTTCCTCATTGGGGGGAGTCTTCCATGATCTGAAAGAGAAAGAAGGCATTGAGGCGGTATTTACAGCTATCGAGGCGGGCATCAACTTCATCGACGTGTCACCTTACTACGGCCATTACAAAGCTGAAACCGTATTGGGCAAAGCGCTGAAGGACATTCCACGTGACAAGTATTTCCTATCCACTAAAGTGGGACGTTATGGCAAAGATGGCAAAAACACATGGGATTACTCCGGCAAGCGTGCTACAGAGAGCGTGTACGAAAGTATGGAGCGTCTCAACATCGACCACATCGACCTCATTAATGTGCACGACATAGAATTTGCCGATCTTCATCAAGTCGTAGACGAGACCTTGCCCGCCTTAGTTGAGCTGCGGGAGAAAGGCGTCGTAAGCCACGTGGGAATTACCGACCTCCAACTGGAGAACCTGCAATGGGTCATCGACCATTCACCGGCGGGCACAGTAGAAAGCGTGCTCAACTTCTGCCACTATTGTCTGTGTGACGATAAGCTGGCCGACTTCCTAAGCTATTTCGAGGGAAAAGGCATCGGCGTCATCAACGCATCGCCCCTGTCCATGGGCTTACTGACCGAACGGGGCGTGCCCGACTGGCATCCGGCTCCGAAGCCGTTGGTTGAAGCTTGCCGTAAGGCAATGCTGCATTGCAAGGACAAACATTACCCGATTGAGAAGCTGGCCATGCAATATGCCGTGAGCAACCCCCGTATAGCCACGACCCTCTTCAGTACCACCAATCCGCAAAACGTACGTAAGAACATAGCCTACATCGAAGAACCCATGGACGAAGCTCTGGTGAAGGAAGTGCAGGCCATCATAGGCGGACAGATGCGCGTAAGCTGGGTCAATACTTAACCGGCGGGAGGGCATCTTATGGCATATACTATCATAGACGCGCACGCCCATTTGTGGCTGAGGCAAGACACGATGGTGGACGGGCTTCCCGTCCGTACACTGGATAATGGCCGGTCATTGTTCATGGGAGAAGTGAGGCAGATGCTTCCTCCATTCCTGATAGACGGGGTGAACAGCGCCGAAGTATTCCTTTCCAACATGGACTACGCCCAAGTGGGAGCGGCGGTAATCACGCAGGAATTTATCGACGGCTCCCAGAACGACTACTTGGAGGACGTTGCCGGACGCTACCCAGGCCGTTTCTTCATGTGCGGCTTGTGCGAGTATCGCAAACCTGGCTTCTTGGAAGAGGCGCAAAGGCTCATCCGACGAGGCTTCAAGGGCCTTGCGATACCGGGTCACAGGCTGAGGCTGAAGGAAGGACGGGTAATGCTGAACAGTACCGAGATGATGCGCATGTTCAAGCTGATGGAGCAAAACGGTATGATTCTCTCCCTCTGTCTGGAGGAAGGGAGCGCACAGACAGGCGAGGTAGAGGAAGTCATACAGGAATGTCCCGCGTTGAAGATTGCGATAGGGCACTTTGGCATGGTCACCGCGAAGGATTGGACAGAGCAAATTAAGCTGGCACGCCATCCGAACGTCCGCATCGAGTCGGGCGGCATCACGTGGCTGTTCAACGATGAGTTCTATCCTTTCCATGGAGCCATAAAGGCTATTCGCGAGGCGGCCGACCTGGTGGGATGGGACAAGTTGATGTGGGGTTCGGACTATCCGCGCACCATTACGGCCATCACCTATCGCATGTCCTACGACTTCATCACCAAGTCAACGGAACTGACGGACGGGGAAAAACGTCTCTTTTTGGGCGAGAACGCATGGAGCTTCTACGGTTTCGGCGCCTTGCCGGACTTGCCATATATTAAGAATATGTCTGAATAGAGTATAGTTAGTAACATGAAAAACAATAGATACGCATTGCCTCTGGCACTGATCTTCAGCCTGTTCTTTTTGTGGGCCATCAGCAGCAACCTGTTGCCCACTATGATACGCCAGTTGATGAAGACGTGCGAGCTAAATACGTTCGAGGCTTCTTTTACCGAGTCGGCCTATTGGTTGGCTTACTTCATCTTCCCGATACCTATCGCCATGTTCATGAAGCGGTATAGCTACAAGGCAGGCATCATATTCGGATTGTCGCTGGCTGCGATAGGAGGATTACTCTTTTTCCCGGCGGCCATCATCAAGGAATACTGGGCTTACTTGTGCATCTTTTTCATCATCGCTACGGGCATGTGCTTTCTGGAGACAGCCGCCAATCCTTATGTCACGGCCTTGGGAAACCCTGCCACAGCTCCTCGCAGACTGAATCTGGCGCAATCTTTCAACGGGTTAGGCGCGTTCATTGCAGCCATGTTCTTGAGTAAGCTGATATTGAGCGGTTCTACCTACACGAGGGAGACGCTTCCGACTGACTATCCCGGCGGGTGGGCGGCGTACATCCAGATGGAAACGGACGCCATGAAGCTGCCTTACATGGCACTGGCCCTACTCCTGATACTGATAGCTGTGGTATTCGTCTTCTCCAGGCTGCCGAAGATAGGAAATGAAGGGCAGAAGAATCGGCCGAATGAAAAGCTGATAGATTTCGGGGTGCTGAGGCATAGCCATTTGCGCTGGGGAGTCATAGCCCAATTCTTCTACAACGGTGGACAAACGGCCATCAACAGCCTCTTCCTGGTATATTGCTGCACGTATGCCGGCTTGCCGGAAGACGTGGCCACCACATATTTCGGCCTGTACATGCTGATGTTTCTCTTAGGACGTTGGATAGGCACCGGGCTGATGGTGAGATTTCGTCCGCAAGACATGCTGCTGGTGTATGCGCTGGTCAATGTAGTGCTTTGCGTAGTGGTTGCAGTGTTTGGCGGGGAGGTGGGCTTGTATGCCATGTTAGGAATTTCATTCTTTATGAGCATCATGTATCCCACTCAGTTTTCTTTGGCCTTGAAAGATTTGGGCGAACAAACAAAGAGCGGTTCGGCTTTCTTGGTGATGGCCATCGTGGGCAATGCCTGCCTGCCGCAGTTCACGGCATACTTGATGCATGTCAATAAGCATCTGTATCATGTGGCCTACTTAGTACCCATGGTATGTTTCCTTTTCTGTGCCTATTATGGCTGGAAGGGCTATAAAGTGAGTGATTAAAAGGTTATTATTCGATATGAAAGCAGTTCAAATTGTATCACCTTCCGAGATGAAGGTTGTAGAGATAGAGCGTCCGGAGTTACATGCCGGCGAAGTGTTGGTCAAGATAGCCTATGTAGGCTTCTGTGGATCAGACTTGAATACTTATCTGGGTCGTAACCCGATGGTGAAGTTACCTGTCATTCCCGGTCATGAAGTGGGAGCGGTAATAGAAGAGGTAGGCCCCGGAGTGCCCGAAGGCTTTATTCGGGGTATGAACGTTACGGTGAACCCTTACACCAATTGTGGTAAATGCGCTTCGTGCCGCAATGGTCGTGTCAACGCTTGCGAACACAACGAAACGTTGGGCGTGCAACGCAACGGTGTCATGTGCGAGTATGCCGTATTGCCTTGGACAAAGATTATCCCTACGGGCGATATCTCGCCACGCGATTGCGCCTTGATAGAACCGATGAGCGTGGGCTTTCATGCCGTATCACGCGGACAGGTCATTGATAATGATGTGGTTGTCGTTATCGGTTGTGGCATGGTAGGCATGGGGGCCATAGTACGTGCGTCATTGCGTGGCGCTACGGTCATTGCCGTTGATCTGGACGATGAGAAACTTGCCTTGGCCCGCCAGATGGGAGCTACATACGGTATCAATTCACAAACGGAAGATGTACGCGAACGGGTAAGCCTGTTTACTGATGGCTTTGGTGCCGATGTCGTGATAGAAGCTGTAGGAAGTCCGGTCACTTACATAACGGCGGTAGATATAGTCAGCTTCACAGGCCGCGTGGTTTGCATCGGCTACGCCAAGAGCGAAGTCTCTTTCCAAACAAAACTGTTCGTGCAAAAGGAACTGGATATACGAGGCTCACGCAACGCTCTTCCAGCCGACTTCCGTGCCGTTATTCACTACATGCACAGCGGACACTGTCCGGTAGAGAAACTTATATCAGCTATCGTTCCTCCCGAAGAAGCACAGGCGGTCATGAAGCAATGGGCTGCCAACCCGGGTAAAGTGTTCAGAATATTAGTAGAAGTATAAAGAAGTGTTTAGTGTTATGACAACTTTATTCTACAAGATAGCGGCAGTCCTGTCTGTTATAACCTTGTATGCATGCCAGGCGGAAAATACAGATGTAGTTTCTCCCAACGAAAAATTAAGAGTGACAGTTGAGCAGGGTTCAGAAGGCGCCTGCGATGAAGCTTCTTTTTCCGTGGATTACAAAGGAAAGCGTGTGTTGGCCCACGCTCTTTGGGGCATGGAGACAGAGTCGCAAAAACTGGCGGGAAACCTAAGACTGAAATCCGTCTCCGAAGCCAAACCTGTAACAGACAACTACCGGATGCTGACCGGGAAGCGCAGCCATTGCGTAAACGAGGGCTCCGAACGCATCTACACTTTTGAGAATGAAATCGGACAAACACTGGACGTCACACTCCGAGCCTACAACAATGGCGTAGCCTTCAAATACGGCATCCGTACAGGAGCTGGCCAAGAACGTGTCACTTGTGAGCATACCACCTACATGCTGCCCAAAGGTGCCAAACGATGGATGCAGAAATACGACATCGGCTACGAACAATTCTTCCCCTTGTCCACAGACGGCACACTTGCCGGACAGCCGGAAGTAAACACATGGGGATATCCCGCCTTGGCCGAGTTGCAGGACTCCGTATTTGTACTGATGACCGAAGCGAATATCCGGCGCGGCCACTGTGGCTCCTTATTATATAATGGTGAAAACCGAGACCACTATCAAGTCCGCCTGGCCGATGACCGGATGATAGCCGAAGGCACGTGGGAATCTCCCTGGCGCGTACTTATCATTGGCAGCCTGGCCGATGTCGTGGAAAGCACACTGGTGACTGACGTATCCGACCCCTCCACGGTTGAAGATACGTCATGGATAAAACCCGGATTGGCATCGTGGATTTATTGGGCCTACAATCACGGGACAAAAGACTACCGTCTGCTACGGGAATATATTGACTTGGCCGTCCGTATGAAGTGGCCCTATAATCTGATAGACTGGGAGTGGAACGAGATGGGGAACGGAGGCACGCTGGAAGACGCCGTACGCTACGCTGCGGAACAAGGGGTCAAATCTCTCGTCTGGTACAACTCAAGTACAGCATGGCTGGGACCCGGACCGCTATATCGGCTGAATAAGAAAGAAGACCGCGTGAAAGAATATCAGTGGCTGAGCGACTTGGGCGTAGCCGGCATGAAGATAGACTTCTTCAGCGGTGACAGCGTCTCTACCATGAACTACTGCATTGACTTGTTGGAAGACGCAGCCGACTATAAACTGATGGTGAACTTTCACGGAGCGCCAGTGCCGCGCGGATGGCAACGCACCTATCCGCATATGATGTCCGTAGAAGGTGTGTATGGTGCCGAATGGTACAACAACAACGCCACCCTCACCGACAAGGCTGCCGCGCACAACGCCACCCTGCCATTCACACGCAATGTTGTAGGTCCTATGGACTATACGCCCGGCACTTTCTCTAATTCGCAACATCCGCATATCACCACTTACGCCCACGAACTGGCTCTGCCCGTCCTCTTTGAGTCGGCCTTGCAACACATGCCCGACCGTCCGGCGACGTATGATAACCTGCCTCAAGCCGTAAAGCGACTTCTGTCTATCCTTCCCACAGCCTGGGACGACACGAAACTGCTAGCTGGTTATCCGGGTGTAGAAGTCATCATGGCACGCCGTAAAGGCGATGTCTGGTACATAGCCGGCATCAACGGAACGGACAAGCCCCGCACGCTTCGCGCCTCTTTGGACACTCTGTCTGTCAACGAGGGTCAGATGACACTGTTCAAGGACGGCAACACCGACCGCAATTTCAGCATCCAAGAAAACATACCTGTTGGATCCCTTGCGGTAGAATGCCTGCCACGCGGAGGATTTGTTGCCGTACTAAAAACTCATTGACTGCCGGACGAGAATGGACGAACTGGCAAGCTGCGGAAGGCGTACGGGCGGTTACAGCTACCCGTACGGGCAAATGTAGCGAGATAGTCATCTGCCTCTGACCGGATACATATAGACGAGAAACATAACCGTAACACACTGAAAAAAGAACAATATGAACAGCAAGAAAAGACTATTGATGGGCCTGACGGCCATAGGCATATGCGCTTTACTAAATGCGCAAGTGACCGACCGCCCCCGTCCGGCCGAATGGAACCATCTGGTGCCAGGCGCCCGTTTCATGGACCGCTTCCTACCCATGCCCGACGGTACGCCGGCACGGCAACACGTATGGGGTACGGACAGCGTGCAGAACCGTTATGTGGATAATGGCATCGAACTGCCCGACATTTCCTTTTGGGGCGGTAACATTCTCCAGACACCGGATGGCACGTACCACCTCTACGTCTGCGGATGGCCCGAACGTTCACCACGCGGACACATGTTTTGGGGGAACTCCACCGTGTTCCATGCTGTGAGTGACAGCCTGCACGGCCCGTTCAAAATACAGAACTCCATAGGCAAAGGACACAATCCGGAGGCTTTTCGCCTGGATGACGGACGTGTGGTAGTCTACGTAATTGACGGTTACTACATAGCCGACCGAGAGGATAGTCCCGTGTGGACGTATCAGACGTTCGATTTCGATTCGCGCGACCGCAAGATTATCGAGGGTCTTTCTAACCTCACCTTCGCTCGTAGGCCGGACGGTTCGCGTCTGATGGTGTGTCGTGGCGGAGGAGTATGGATAAGTCGCGACGGCCTCTCACCCTACCGGCAACTGACCTCCAAGCGTGTCTATCCCGATGTGGACGGACGCTTCGAAGACCCCGTCGTATGGCGTGACAGCCTGCAATACCACCTCATCGTGAACGACTGGCTGGGGCGCATTGCCTTCTACCAGCGCTCAAAGGACGGACTGCACTGGGTGACGGAGCAAGGCGAGGCTTACGTGCCCGGTATTTCCTTCCACAAGGATGGTGCAGTGGAGCATTGGTTCAAGTACGAACGCGCCAAAGTGTTCCAAGACCCACAAGGACGTGCCGTGCAGATGAACTTTGCGGTCATCGACACCATCAAGTGGGAGGATTTGCCTGGCGACCGTCATTCGTCCAAGAACATCTGCATCCCACTGAACAAAGGTCTGCTGCTCTCTGTATTAAATGAAGAACTGATAACGCCAACGACCAAACGGATAGAAGTACGCATCCATGCTGAACCGGGCTTCAATCCGCAGACAGAGGTTGATGTGGAGTCACTTCGCTTCGGTTCATACACTGAGGTTAATTTTGGTCGCGGCTGCAAGGCGATGAAGACACGCAAGGCGGAAGACAACGACGATTTGATAGTCGTATTCAATGGAAAACATAGTGGCATCACCGCTGATGAGTTTGCCCCGAAGCTGATAGGGCGTACTGTTAATGGTGAGTTGCTTTACGGTTATGCCCGCCTGCCTTATGTGGACTATCGGCCCGCCCTGCTGTCCGCCCGTCGGCCTCAATGCGACAAAAAGAAGAACCTGTTGTCCGTGCAGATAGAGAATTTCGGTCTGTCGGCTTCCCAGGCGTCGGAAGTGGAAATCCGTTCAGGAGGCGAGAAGCTGGCTCAAGGCGAAGTCCCGATACTTGCTCCTTATGCCAAGACCGAGTTGACACTGCAACCGTTTTCGACACTGCCCTCCGACAGCATTCCGTACGAGGTCATTATCCGTACGAATGGAGTTGAGATGGAAAAGGTTACGTTTGAATAAAAAGTTAGACCGTCGGCCGGACGCTAACATGTCCACCGACGGTCTTTTTTTGTCTGAATGGAGTCGTTTTCAGAAGATTGATTTCAGTTGCTCGGCCATCTGCCGTTGCACTTCCTGTGCTGCGCGGCGGGCGGCTTCGGCAAAGTCTGTGCCTTTGCTTGCATAGATGATGCCTCGGCTGGAGTTCACAATCAGGCCACACTCCTTGGTCATGCCATATCGGCAGACTTCTTCCAGCGAACCGCCTTGTGCACCTACACCGGGGACGAGGAGGAAGTGGTTCGGTACGATTTTGCGGATGTCCTCAAAAGCTTGGCCTTGCGTGGCGCCTACGACGTACATCATGCGGTCATCGCCCGCCCACGTCTGGCTCTTGCGAAGTACTTTCTCGAAGAGGCGTTCGCCGTCCACGTCCATTGTCAGCTGGAAGTCGTGCGAGCCTTTGTTGCTGGTCAGTGCCAGCAGGATGACCCACTTGTCCTTGTAAGTCAGGAAAGGCGTCACGCTGTCCTCGCCCATGTAGGGGGCTACGGTGACGGCATCGATGTCCATGTCCTCGAAGAACGAGCGGGCATACATCGCGGAGGTGTTTCCGATGTCACCGCGTTTGGCGTCGGCGATGATAAACTGGTCGGGATACTGCTCGCGGATGTACTTCACGGTCTTTTCCAACGCCTGCCAGCCCTTCACGCCCAGGCATTCGTAGAAAGCCAGATTGGGCTTGTAGGCTACGCAGAGGTCGGCCGTGGCGTCGATGATGGCCTTGTTGAAGGCAAAGACGGGTTCGTGACTGTCCAACAGATGGTCGGGGATTTTCTTGATGTCCGTGTCAAGACCTACGCAAAGAAAAGATTGTTTGCGTTTGATGTTCTCAATAAGTTCTTGTTTGTTCATATCGTTATTTTTTATAGGTTTGTTCATGATGGAAAAGGAGGCCGTCAAGAATGACTTGCGTTTCTTCTTTTTCCTTATATATATGGAATGAGGACAACAGGAGGGTGTTGCCTGCTTGGGTACGTAATATAGGCGGTGTTGATGTGTTGTCCTTATCTAAAGCATGGAGGGTATCCAATGGTAGGCACAGGGTGTCTGACAGAGGTAGAGTAATAGAAACTTTTTCTTTTTCCGCATCTTGGTTTGAAAAACGTTGGTTGATGCTGACTGAAGTCAGCCGTGTATATCCTTCCGGTATTTTCTGATTATTTATTTCCGATTGATAATGCAGATTTCTGACATCCGATGTCTGTTCTTCGCGGATGTCATAAAAAGAAATCTCTTTATTGACGAGGTCGGCAATACTTTCTTCACCAAATATTTCGCTTAGGTAGTATAGTTTTTCATTTACTTGTTTCCCTCCTTCGGGTAGTGACTTTAACCATGCTTTGTATTGCTTTTCAGACAAAGGCAGGGTATCCAACTTACTTTGTGCCATGAGTGCTTTTACTTCTTTTCGTAGCGTATTTCGGGTAATGCTGGCATAGTTCACCGGAAGCGCTGAAGTCAGCAGGAAGATGATGGAGAAGGAGATTGGTATCCAACTGATGCGTCTGGCTTTTCTGGCTATCAGTCCGATGCAGACAAAATAGAACCAGACGTTGAGTGTAGCCAGATACAGGCGGTTGAGTGTGATGCCGTAATCCAGAAAGCGGCGTCCAATGCCGATGGTCATCAATAGCAGCAGAGGTAAAATCAGAGCCGGCAGCCAGCGTGCGATACGTTCGTCTATGGGTTTCTGATTTTTAATGCGCGAAGGGTAAAGCCCTAATTCGATGGCTATACACCCCGCCATGAGCGCCGTGACCAGCCAGGAAACCCATCCGTTGGGCAATTCCCAGCGTGCAATGATGGTGGAGGCGTAAACGTAAAGAACCACCAGATAGCCTCCTATCAACGGTAGGAAAAGGTATCGGATGATGTTATACATAAAAACCGTGGGCTGCGGCTGACGGTCGTGTTTGCGTTCGTCTTTTGGCAGCAATCCTAAAAAAAGCAAAGCCGGAAGCAACAAGAGAAACAGAATCAGAATGTAGAGATAACATTTGCTGCTGATAACAATTCCGAAGAGTTGGTGCAGTGAGAATGCCAATAAACACAATCCTCCGCTCATGACAGCTCCTATGATGAAGACCAGTCCTATTGTCGCCAAGACATATTGGGTAAAGTTCCAGGACGGAATGTCATTCTCTTCTCGGAAGAAAGGCAGGAAAAATATGGAAAGTCCTACGGCCAGTATACCCGCTCCATGGGCGATGATAATGTCTATCAGCCGGGGAGAGTCGTTCAGGTAGTAAAGAAAAATGGCGTCAATGGCCAATAATGCATGTACCGTCACTTGTACACCTGTCCGGACACTTGCCCGTTTTACTTCCTCGGCCCATAGGTGTAGGCTTAAGGATAATAGGGTGCCTACGGAGAGGTAATAACCTATGGTCATTAGCAATCGCTTTTCGCCCAGGTTTCCTTCCATCGTTATCTGAAAACAGAGGTAGGCCGTCAGCGCTAATACGAAACCTACCGTTACGGGAAAACGTTGCATGCAATTATAAAAAGCACCGTTCAAGGTCTTGTAAAGAGTAGTGAGTCGTTGTGCCATTTTTCCTAACTATAATAATTATAATTCGCTTTCTTTCAATCGCTCCGCATTCTCAGCCACGATGAGGTGGTCGATGCAGTCCTGGATGTCACCGTCCATGAAGGCGGCCAGGTTGTAGATGGTGTAGTTGATGCGGTGGTCGGTGATGCGCCCCTGCGGATAGTTATAGGTGCGAATCTTGGCCGAGCGGTCGCCGGTGCTGACCATTGTCTTGCGCTTCGAGGCGATGTCGTCGATGTACTTCTGGTGCTCCTTGTCGTAGATGAAGGTGCGCAGGCGGCTCAGGGCACGTTCCTTGTTCTTGGGCTGGTCGCGCGTTTCGGTACATTCGATGAGGATTTCTTCCACGACGCCCGTGTTGGGGTTCTTCCAGTTATAGCGTAAGCGCACGCCGCTCTCCACTTTGTTCACGTTCTGTCCGCCTGCGCCGCCGCTGCGGAAGGTGTCCCACTTGATTTCGCCCTCGTTGATTTCCACATCGAACGGTTCGGCTTCGGGCAGTACAGCTACGGATGCGGCAGATGTATGTACCCGGCCCTGTGTTTCCGTAGCCGGGACACGCTGCACGCGGTGCACGCCACTCTCGTACTTCAGCGTGCCATACACATTGTCGCCCGTCACCGAGCAGATGATTTCCTTGAATCCGCCCGCCGCGCCTTCGTTGGCACTGGACACCTCCAGCCGCCAGCCCTTGCGCTCGCAATATTTGGAGTACATGCGGAAGAGGTCGCCTGCAAAGAGTGCCGCCTCGTCTCCACCCGTGCCTCCGCGGATTTCGAGGATAGCGTTGCGGCTGTCCTGCGGGTCGGCGGGGATGAGGAGCAGCTTGATTTCTTCCTCCAGTTGCGGGCGGCGTGCCTCGCAGCGATCCAACTCCTCGCGGGCCATGTCGCGCATCTCCGGGTCGGTCTCGTTGGCGATGATGTCTTTCGCCTCGTCGATGCCGCCGAGCACCTGGACGTATTCCTTGCGGGCCTTCATCAAGTCGCCCAGTTCCTTGTATTCT
>CASENS010000031.1 GCA_949289345.1 uncultured Bacteroides sp. | reverse complement strand
CTCAAATCTACACAAAAAAATCTATAACAATAGGTGAGCTAAGTGGTCAATGCTATTTTGGCCAAAAGGGGCAATCATATTGTAGCCAAAGGGGGCAATCCTGTTTGGCCAAAAGGGTCAAAGTCGCGTGGCTTTTCCAGAGTCAACAAAAAGCAGGAAATCGATGCTTTCTGACAGCAAATACGCCAAACAGCAAACACGACGGTTATTTCATCCGCTTCCGAAACGTTTCACATATACAGCGTATTTTGTAAAAGGGAAATAAGACTTTGAACAGATGATGACGCTTTACCGTTTCGCATTGAGAAATTCAGACAAAACCGCATTGAGCATTGACACGTCAAAGTTGGATAAGAAAAAGGTGTGTTATCATTTCGGCACTCACCGCATATTGTTTCTTGGGCAATAAGGATTTTTCATTATTATCTTCTCCTACCAGTCAGCAGAAACCCTTTTTAGAATAAGACCTTTCTGCTGATTTTTTTATGTTCTCCCTACTCAGGCTTCTGATTGAGGGCTTAAATGGACTTTCAAAATTCAATAATGATTTCTGAAAGATAAGGGCTGTCGTTCCTTAAAATGATAGTGGCATAGTTTACTATTCTCTCACTATCTACTACGGAAGAGGACATTGTAGTAAACAGCGATTTTCGGTTATAAGTAGAGAATCGGCATTCAAATAAACGGCTTCTCATACCCTGTTTATTATCACCCGTTTCACAAATAAGTAAGGTAGTATTGTTACGATTGAAAAATTTAGAAAGCAACATATCTTCTTCAATGAACCCAACGGATTTTCTGTATTCTCTTCATCGGGCTGTTCGGCTTCCCCCGCTTCAGACATACGAAAGTGTGCAGTAAAGAGTATATACACTCTTTGGCACAGGCTTTATATAGTCTTATTCGCCACTCATGTAAGTGTCCGTAAAGTACATATTACCATCTCAAAGAGCCACGTTCACTGCACAACACATATAATACTCGGAGGAAGTTTTTCCAAGGGAACGGATATTTTCTACAGCATAGAAGGCGAATATTTCCCGTATTTTTAGCAGGTGTACACATTTATCTGTTACCCTCGCACAGAGGCGAGGATACGCATGAAGAACGCCCCATGCAGTGCTCAAACAGACTGCATGGGGCGTTTATTCTTTCAGCTGACGGATATGCTTCAATCTCCGTTGTTTGTCACTTCTTCTTGACGATGCTGGTGATGGGGTGCCGGTTACCCTCTACGTTCGTCAGGAACGCCTTGGCGGAACCGAAGCTGAGGTACATGTCCAGGCGGATGGGCAGGTGATTGTCATCGTCAGAGATAAAGAAGGTGATGACTTCTTTTTCTTCTTTCTTCTCGCCTACATACTCTACGAAGGAGAAGACCAGGCAACGGTAGGTGTTGCCGTCATTGGCTTCCACATCCTCTATGCCGCGGTATATCAGCGTCTGTTGCTCTACGCGGCGTCCTGTTGCCATAGGAAAATGTACCTTGTCGCCCACTTTAAAGTCTGTGGCTTTCCACGAACGGGCTTGTCCCAGGATGCTAAGCATGTCGAAGATGCAACGGCTGTCCTCGTACTCCATTTCCTGCGTCTCACGGTCGGCAGGCTTGTACCACGTACGACGTTGCTTGACGTGGGAAACGCCATCCTGATAGGAAAACCATGCTTCGTCCCGCGTGTGGCGCTTGCCTTCCTCGGCTGCCTTGCAGAAGTATTGGGGTTCCAATTGGTCGGTAACGTGGCAAGTCAGCGTGTCGCGCATCTTGAAGAAGAAGTCGGCACGCTTGCTGGTATGGGACTTGAGGCTGAAGCGGTAGCCGTCTTTCCCTTCGTAGGTGGCTTTGTCCGTGGTCAGTTCGGCATAGCCTACCTTTATCCAGATAAACTTCCAGTTGAACATCAGGTCGTAGGATACACTCTCTCCAGGCTGGAAGGCCGTGTTGACCGCCGTGCATTGGGCATCGGTCTGTACAGTAAAGAAACAACATGCCAGCACGGCCAGCATGACGCGGAGCTTTTTCATAAGTTTCATGTTTTGGTTCATATTCTTTCCCTTTCTCGGTTATCGTCTGTTGTTATTCTTGTTTTTCTTGTCTTCATCGGGCTTCTGTTTCTTCAGGTCCATGGGTTTCTGTTGGTCTAAAGGCCGGTCGGACACATTCCAGGATTGTTGCAGGTCGAAGTTGGCTTTCAGCTCCAGTACCTGATAGTAGTAATACACGTTTTCCGGCTGAAGTTTCGTTTCATAATCGCCTGTGTCCCATTTGCCATTATCATTGGCATCGTCTATCAGGCGGGCGCCATATTTGCCGGGAAGCAAGTAGTAGAAGTCAGCATGCCCGTTCACTACGGGAACAGTCCGCACGACTGCATCCTGCTCGTTCAGCAACTCAACAAAAGCCGCAGAAGGTGCTCCCGTAATGTCAAACAGGATGGCACCGTATTCTTCCACGGTCTTTACCTTAAACTCGTTCTGGATTTTATCCGTAAACAAGCCATATAGTCCGTGGATGGCCGTGGAGTCTACCGCAAACTGGTAGCTCTCGCCGGGCGTCCAATCGGCATAGATATTATATATTTTCAAATCTAACGAATCACGTTGGAAATCGTACGGAATATCCTGCCACAAGGAGTCTACTTTCAGTTGCAGGTGGATGGCGGAAGTGTCGATGCTTGCCAGTGGCTCCTGGAAAGTCAGCGAAATGTAGTCGTACACGTCCATGGACGAAGGAGCGTAAACCTCCACCGGCAGAAATTCGGTAGGCAGCACCGGTTCGGGCGCTTCTATCTCATTGCCCTCGGCATCGCGTTTCTTTTTCTTCTTAGCCTCTTTGCGCAGCTCTTCCAGCCTCTTTTCATCCGCCTCGGCCTTTTGTTCCATCAGTTTTTTGTATCCTACTTTCGATTGCAGGCGCACGGTGTCAATGCGTTGCACCAACTTGCCTAACGTGTCCGTCTCCAGATAAGTCAACTCCGCCCGCAACGTGTCTTGCTGGTAGAGTAACGAGTCCTTTATCCAATAGTGTATGGTGTCGTTGCGTCCCGTAGTCTGCTCGATGACAAAGGCGTCGCGCTCATCGAAGTTCAATCCGCGTAGCAAGGGAAGTGTATCGGCCGGTGCCGTAAAATACAGGCTGAACTTCTGCGGGGTCAACCGTTCGGTTTTGGCCAGACGCTGGTTGAAATAAACCTCTTTAAAGCAACGCAATAAGATGTCATCCGGCAGATAGTGCGTGTATTGGCGCTCTATAATGGTATCTATAGTCAACGAGTCAATCCAAGTCGTGTCCTGCCTCATGCGGTATTCATAACGGGGGATTACCAGCGAGTCATTCCAAGCAATCTGCTCCACGGGCTGTGAAAAATACACGTTTTGGTCGGCGTCTTGCAGGGCGTAAATGCGGTAACTGCCTGGCGCCACTCCACGGATGGAAAAACGTCCCCGGCTGTCGGTACGTCCCACACGCTCGAAAGGCATGGTGGTAAATGCCGAGTCGGCCAGGTTAGAATACAAACCTACCAACATTCCTTTTACAGGTTCCAGGTTTGAGGCGTTCAGTACGGTGCCCGACACGGCCATCGTGTCCAAGCGGTCACCGGTAGAAAAGGTGAAGGTGAACAGCTCTAAAGGATTGCCTTCATTATTGTCTTGAATAGCGTCACCGAAGTCGATGGTGTACGTCGTGTTTGGTTTCAACGTGTCATTCAGATTGACAATGACCCGCTTGCCGCTGGTGCGTATTTCCGGCTGTTGTATCTGTGGAGGTGATATGACCACTTTTTCATTCGGCTGGTCCAGTTTGATGTATTCATCGAAAGTAATGGAAATGCGGTCGCGGTTGTAATTCAACTGTCCCGGTGCGGGACGGCTTTCTACAAACACGGGCGGGTCTTCGTCTATCGGTCCTCCCTCGATGCGCCCGATACTGGCACACGAGTAAATCAATGCCGCCACTACCGCCAACACCGGCAAACGTTGCAAAAACAAGGGGTTATGTTTCATCCAAAGGATTGTCTTCTTGAGAATGTTCATGCTATATGCAAAATATGAATATACATTTGCAAAGATACAACATCTATCCATACCCGCTAAATAAGAGATAAACTTTTTAGATTTTTATAAAACCTGCTCCAACCTCCGCATGCTGAACTCGCACCCGCAATACTGCTGATTATAGAAACCATATTCCTTCAGCAGCTGGTTACGGCGTTCCTGCAGTCCCCCCTTGCGCCAATTCTGCTCCCAGAACACCGTGCCGGGATAGCGCGAAGCCGCCAGACGGCCCGCCTCATTGATTTGCTCCAGGCTCTTCCAGCGCGAAGAAGCCAAGGTGGTAGTAAACAGCGTGAAACCATTCTCGGCGGCATAACGTGCCGTCTCCGTCAGGCGCAGGGTGAAGCATTGCAGGCAGCGTGCCCCCCGCTCCGGCTCCCCTTCCAGCCCCGCTATACGGGCTTTCCACCGATCGTAGTCATAATCGGCATCCACAAAGTCCAGCCCTTGGGCGGTGACGAAGCGGATGGCCTCCTGCTTCCTCGTCTCATATTCCTCACGAGGATAGATATTCGGGTTGAAGTAGAACACGGTAGGACGCAGACCGTTCTCCAGCATGCATTCGATGATGGCGCTGGAGCACGGGGCGCAACACGAGTGAAGCAACACGCGGTCGGCACCGTTAGGGGTAGTGAGTTTCAGCATTGCTTTCTTTCCAAGAAACTTGTCCATATCGGCTTCGTACTTGTCTCGGGATGCAGTTCCCTTAACACCTAACACCTCATCCAGCATTTCTTTGTGCGAATAGACTTTCATATTTCCCTTATAGATTTAAATGAAGGTATACCATGCCTTTATTCCAAGTGAACGCAAAGTTAACAAAATGTTTCCTATTTAGGAACAGAAAGATATTTTTAAATATATCCCATAACACGCTTGTATGTATCACCCGAATGCCTTATCTTTGTGAACCGATATAGAATCATTGCCAATGATTGTATGAATCATCCCCAATGATTATAGGAATCATCGGCAATGATTCCCAACCATGTGTCTAAGACGAGCAAGTTATGTCTATACAATGATAAGATTATGTTCTACAAGAAACAAAAGCTAAACGGAAAGTGGTATCCCCGGTCCATGACCGTAGGGACATGCACCACCAAATATGTGGCCGAGCGGCTGTCGCAAATGTCCACCGTGAGCCTGGGCGACACGTATGCCGTGCTCCTGGGACTGGGCGAGGTGATGGGCGAACTGATGGAGCTGGGCCAGTCCGTCAAACTGGAAGGGATAGGAACGTTCTACCTGACAGGTCAGGCCAAGGGTCGGGGCGTGGACACACCGGAGGAAGTGAGCGGGGAGCAATTCACGAAGCTGACCGTGGGCTTCATCCCCGAATACAGCCGGGCACAAAACGGGAAGGTGGTGAAGCGCACCATCGTGCCGAAGGACGTGGAGTGGATTGAGATGGAGGGGAAAGTGAAATGAATGTTCCTGACCAAGACGACCAAAGAAAGAAGCCGCCGACAAAACGACTTCTTCACTCTTTGAGCAAAATTATTCCAAAAAACTATCTCAAAAAGAAGGAACTAGCTCTTCTAATATAGTATCAGTATAAGTGTGCCAAATTTCAAGTACCGGATGTTTATATTCAGAAAACAGTTGTTTAATGTATTCAATCTCAAAGACCAATCTATAGTCATTAGGATTGTTGCCAGCTTGTCCTTCTTTCCTCGTTCCGACACGAGCCACTTTGATTCTGTAAAGGTCACGTATTCCTTGCCCGCTTAAATAAGGAATAAAATAGCACAATTTGTCCAATTCTACAGTAGACGGGAATCTTTTCCCTGTATAATAAACGGTTGCACTTTTATCAAGATACTGACTAACATTATCTTTCTTCACAAAACAAACCAGCACATTCTTACTCATGTCTACTTGTGACAATTTCCCATATCCTATTGTTTGGGATTCCTTTACTAAATTTGAAATAATGCCGTTTGGATATTCTGCAAGTAAATCGAAAAAGTTCAACTGTTTAATCTTGGCATCATTTTTCTTCAGCTTTTCTATTTTTACATCAAGAGTCCTTTTAACTTCACCTTCTTTTAAACGATCCATGATTTGGGCAACGGCTTCTGAGCAGTCACGCGTTTCAACCGGTTCTATGGTTTGTATGTCATTAAACAATCTAATCAATGAACGTCCTACAGCCCATGCGAGATTTACAGGCACAGCATTGCCTATTTGTTTGTATTTGTCACTCATTGTTCCGGCAAACAGCCAACTATCTGGAAATGTTTGTATCCTCGCATATTCCCTTACCGTCAACGGGCGTGTTTCTAACGGATGGCAACGTTCAGTCTGTTTCTGGCAAGGGGAACAAGTAAGAGTCAGTGAAGGCTCGTCAAGTGATAAGCGACGTGCCATTCCAGTCTTACCTCCCCCCAAAAGCCAACTACCTCCCATATATTCTTTGGCAACGTCTTCCGGCAGGTTGCGCCAATCACCACCTTGTGGAACCAATTCGAGCACTTTTTGTTTCTTAAGAGGATACTTGACACCTTCAGATTGTGGTACATCCGTATCGTATATAATACTTTTGTAAAGAGCATCTCTCAATGTAAGCACTCGCGTATAGGGTGATGGCCAGTGATAGCTTACTTTTTCTGCCAAGTCGTTCCGGATAGCTATCAATATAAGCCGTTCGCGTTTTTGCGGCACTTGATACATGATGGCTTTTAACACACGAGGTTCCACAAGGGTATAGCCCAATTCTGCAATGGTGTTCTTAATGGTACTGAACGTACGTCCATTGTCATGGGAAGTCAATCCCTTCACATTCTCACCCATGAACACCTTAGGACGAATTTCATTTACAGCCCGCGCCAGTTCAAAGAAAAGCGTACCCCGCGTATCATTAAATCCGCCCTGCTTGCCTGCATAAGAGAAAGCCTGACAAGGAAAACCTCCCGACAAAAAATCAACCTTATCCCGGAGCGGAGTAAAATCAACATTGCGGACATCGCCTTCTATTATATTCCATTCCGGATGGTTCATTCGGAGCGTATTACAAGCGGACTTGTCGAATTCATTGAGCAAGACATGGCTGAAACCGGCTAAAGATAACCCGAGAGCAAGACCACCACCACCCGCAAAAAGTTCCACAGACGTATATTCACGCAGCGGACGCGTATGAAATTCTTCATCCCAACGGCTATGCAGCATTTCTTTAACCTCTGGAAACGTCTCCAGTTCTTCAAGATAAAAACCTTTCATGCCGTCCTCCGAATGCGAAGGGCAAACCCCGTTTTCCGCCCATCTCTGAACAGTAGCATTCGATGTCCCAACTAAAGCAGCGAAGTTGTTTTCTGATATGAACCGCATATTTACAAACCGCCTTTTTCTGTGATTTCTTTAGCAAGCTCCTCCACCTTTTGCATGATGAGGGCACTCCCGTCTATTCCATCTTCTTCTACTACCTCTCCAAAAGCTTTGGCTAATTGATAATAGAAAGTCTTGTCACCTGTGATATGCTCCCAAAACTCCGCGCCACAGTACACGGGATAAGTAGTTGCTATGGTCTTGTAGTTGGCAGAAATCCTTTCGCCATATAATACGCCTACAATCATATCATCCATTTGCAAACTTATCCGGTCAAGGCGTGCTTTACCAATAAGGCGCTTAAAGTGCCCTAAGATAGTATCTACATCATCCTTGTTGATTGTCTGTGGCCCTGCCTTACATTGGCAGTATTTCTTTCTACCGTCAAGGGCATCAATAAACTCTATATCTATCCCCTCAATACCAGAGGCACAACCCGCAACTTGCGCAAGTTGGGAAATGAATATTTGAATGTTCTGTCCGAAACTCGTATTCACGCTTGTCCCAAGAATACGTGGATAGACAAGAGCCTTTGCCATTGACTGTGGTGTGGTGTCGCCACATAAGAAAGCCGATAAGTAATTAATGAGGAAAGGATTAATATCAAAATCTTTCAAGCGTAGTTTTTGAAGATTCTTAATATGATTGGGTATTATGGCAGTGCGAAAATAATTTTTTCCACTTTCTATGATTGCTTTTTTCTGTTCTTCTGTCATGATTTTATTTTTTCTATATGAATATGTTGCAAAGTTACATCTTTTCCACAAGATTTTAGTATGATTTCAAATATGCTTTCGTAAAAAGCACCATATCAGCGTAATAACCACATTGATTCTACAACTTCTTCCCATACACCACACTTCCCTCAGCCGCCACACTGGGGGAACTCTCTACCATCTCATACGGTTTAATCGCCTTCTTCCTGAACCGTTCAAGGTAAGCATGGTTTATCCAATATTCAACCTCCAATAAAGTATGCTCGCGCACGGCTGGCTTCAACTGGCACTCCCAAACCGTTATCACGTTCCAACCCATTTTCCTCAAAGCATTCTTGTTACGCTCGTCACGCGCCTTGTTACGTTCGATTTTCTTTTGCCAGAACGTACTGTTGGAATGGGGTATATGTCCATCCACCTCATGCCCATGCCAAAAACATCCATGCACGAATATCACTACCCCGTATTTCTTGAGCACAATATCCGGCGTGCCCGGCAGCCCCTTCACATTCTTACGGTAACGGTAGCCCCGGTGGTACAAGTAACGGCGCACGATCAGTTCTGGCTTCGTGTCCTTGCTGCGGATTTTCGCCATGACGGCGGAACGCTTCTCTTTATCCCAAATATCCATATTTCCCGGTATTTCGTCACAAATTTACGCCATTTCGATAAATAACCCACTCCTCCCCTTGACAAAACTACGCTCCCGCCGCGTCTTTACCTCGTCCGGCGCAGGGCAAAAGCGTACACATCAAGAGCTTGGGCTATTTCCGATACGTCCTCAACACCGTGGGCGTGGAAAGCCTCAAAGACTTCGATTTCGAGAAGCAAGTGAAAGCCGTGCGCGTGGGCTTCATCCCCGAATACAGCCGGGCACAAAACGGGAAGGTGGTGAAGCGTACCATCGTGCCGAAGGACGTGGAGTGGATTGAAATGGAGGGGAAGGTGAAATGAATGTAAATGAAGAATAGCCGCTGCGCGGCGAAATGAAGAATCTCATGCCGCATGGTCATTCTTCATTAAAACATTATCCTTCCGCCTGCAATCCGGTGCAAACGCTGTCTACGTGCTGCACAAAGGTGTCGCTGAAGACGTATGTTCCGGCCTTACGTGCGGCTTCGTTGTAGCGGAGGACGAAGGCAGGGAAGTCGGCCAGGCAGTCGATGACCGCCTGCATGCCCAGTTGGTCGCGGATGAGGAAGACCATGTAGTCGCCCGTGGTGTGGCCTTCGAAGTGGGCGCACTCGGCTGCGGCCTGGTATTGCTTCACATCCAGCGTACCTGCCAGATAACCGCAGGTCAGCGAGTCGAGCTGACGGAGCACGTTGGGGCTGTCGAAATAATCATCGTTGTACATCTTCACAATGTCGGGACCATAGGCTCCCAGTTTGTCGGTAGGCATCGTGCCTTTGTTGATGAGATCGGCCGTGCCTTCCATTTGGTTGCGCACAAGCGCCATGAGAGCAGCATCGTCGCTGTCCCGCTTGAAACGGGCCTCGAACAGCAGCCCCATGTACTGGTGGTGGAGTTCGTGCGCCATGCCGTTCACCAATCCGTCAGGGCCGTCTTCGAAAGCGGAGTTATAGTCGTAGAAGATGATGCCATTGCCTGTACGTCCCTCGGGGTCGAAGGCCAGGTAGTAGCACATCATGGGCGGCAGGTCCAGCGTATCTGCCCCGGCAGGTAGAAACTGAAGCACACGCTCGTGGGCCTGTTTCATAATCTGGTCGAAGTCGACCGTATGGATAAACTTGTCCAATTCCTCAAAACGTTGCTTGGTCAGGTAGAAGTTGTAAGTAAAGAAATCTTCGAAAGCGCTTTCCTCACCCAAAGGACGGGCCACGATGCTGTCCAGTTGCGCCTTGCGGGCAGGATTGAAAGCCAAGTCGAAGCCGGTACGGATGTTGCGCTGCCACTCGGTGGAGTCTGTCCAGTTCCATACCTTGAAGAATGTGTGATAACCTTCGGTGGCAAACAAGGCACGCCAGTCTTCGTCCGTAGGTTGCGTACCGTCCATGGCCCGGCGTGCCATCTCCATGAAGCAACGGGCTGACTCGATGGAGTAACCTTCACCCCGTACAGGCGTTGATTTCTCCTCACAAGCGGTAAAGCCCAGGCCTACACACAAACACAGGCCAAGGACAATCCATATCTTTTTCATATCCATTCAATCATTTGGTGAGTAAAAAAGAGGGTGTGCATTCTCTGTCTTCATGCACACCCTCGGGGAAGTTTAATCGTTATACAGTGTTTTCGCGATACCCATCTCCAGTCCGCGGAGTTCGGCCAGTCCGCGAAGACGGCCTATGCACGAGTAACCGGGATTGGTCTTCTTACGCAGGTCGTCCACCATCTGGTGTCCATGGTCGGGACGCATGGCGATGGATACGCCGCGGCGTTGCTGCATCTCGAGGAAAGCTTTCATGACGTGGTACATGTCTACATCGCCTTCCAGGTGGTTGGCCTCGTAGAAGTTGCCTTCGGCGTCGCGCTTGGTGCTACGCAGGTGGACGAAGTTGATGCGGTCGGCAAAACGTTCCATCAGGGCGGCGCAGTCGTTAGCGCTGCTTACGCCCAGCGAACCGGTACAGAGGCAGAGGCCGTTGCTCTCGTTGGGCACGGCGTCTATCAGTGCCTGGAAGTCTTCGCCGCAACTCATGATGCGCGGCAGGCCGAGGATGGACATGGGCGGGTCATCAGGATGGATGACGAGCTTCACGCCGACTTCATCGGCCACGGGGCAGATTTCGCTCAGGAAGTAGATGAGGTTTTGGCGGAGGCGTTCGGGCGTGATGTCCTTATAGCGGTCCAATTCGTGCTGGAACTGCTCCAGGGTGAAGCTTTCTTCCGAACCGGGCAGGCCGGCTATCATGTTGCGCACGAGGCGTTGCTTATCCTCATCGGTCATCTGCTCAAAGCGGGCTTTTGCCTTGGCCTTCTCTTCGTCGGTATATTCGGCTTCGGCGCCGGGACGCTTCAGCAGGAAGAGGTCGAAAGCAATGAAGGCGGCACGCTCGAAGCGCAGGGCACGGCTTCCGTCGGGCAGCTCATAGGCCAGGTCGGTGCGTGTCCAGTCGAGCACGGGCATGAAGTTGTAGGTCACAATCATCACGCCACACTTGGCCAGGTTGTGGATGCTTTCCTTATAGTTGTCGATGTACTTCTGATAGTCGCCTGTCTGCGTCTTGATGTGCTCGTGTACGGGAACACTCTCCACAACCGACCACTTCAGCCCTACGGCCTCTATCATTTCCTTGCGTTTCATAATCTCTTCCACGATCCACACTTCACCGTTGGGAATGTGGTGCAGGGCATTGACGATGCCGGTGGCTCCGGCTTGCTTGATGTCCCACAGGCTGACGGGGTCGTTCGGCCCGTACCAGCGCCAGGTTTGTTCACAAAGTATCATATTTTATTAATGAAGAATTAAGAGTTAATAATGAAGAATTACATTGCAAAGACGTTGAAACCGCCGTCTACCACAGCTACCGTACCGGTGACGAAGCTCGATGCGTCGCTGATGAGGTATTGGATGGTGCCGCACAGTTCTTCGGGGCGTCCCATACGGCCGAAGGGAGTCTGGCGGATGACGTCTTGACCGCGCTCTGTCCACGAGCCGTCGGGGTTGGTCAGCAGCGTGCGGTTCTGCTCGGTCAGGAAGAAACCGGGAGCGATGGCATTCACACGGATACCTTCGCCGAACTTCTTGGCTACCTCGGTGGCCATGAAGGCCGTGAAGTTGGAGATGCCTGCCTTGGCTGCCGCATAACCGGCCACACGGGTCATGGGACGGAAAGCCGCCATGCTGGAGAAGTTGACAATGGCTCCCTTCTGCTGCTCAATCATCGGCTTCAGGAAGACCTGCGTGGGGAGTACGGTGCCCGTCAGGTTCAGGTTCAGTACCTTCTGGAACTCTTCTATCTTCAGGTCGAAGAAGGTGCCTGTGGGGGCGATGGTGGCTCCCGGCATGTTGCCTCCGGCGGCGTTCAGCAAGGCGTCCACCCGTCCGTAAGCCTGCAAGATGTCGGCCAGGTTCTGCTCCAGCAAGTCGCGGTTCATCACGTCGGTAGTGAGGAACATCGCTTCGCCTCCTTCGGCCTTGATGCCTTCCACGATGGCGTTACCTACTTCGGCCTTACGACCTAAAATCACTACCTTGGCACCTTCTTCGGCCAAGTGGGCGGCAATGGCCTTGCCCAATACACCGGTTCCGCCGGTGATTACTACTACTCTGTCTTTGATGTCGAATAAATTCTTCATGATGGCATTTCTATTAATTAAAATATTTAAGTTCCATTGATAGATAGTGTGACAAAGTTACAATTAATTTATTTTGCTTCTCTGTTTTTATGCGTATATTTGGAGAAAATTCCAAAAAAGATGAATGCCATGAAACTGAAAAACCTTTGGGCAAGCATTGTGTGCCTTGCGATTGCGCCTTTACATGCGCAACAGACCCCAGTCTATTTAGACCAAACAAAACCCATCGAAGAACGAGTGGAAGACGCTCTCCAACGCCTAACCACGGCCGAAAAAATAGCCTTAATCCATGCACAATCCAAATTCAGCAGTCCTGGCGTACCCCGACTTGGCATACCGGAAGTGTGGACCACAGACGGACCTCACGGCGTGCGTCCCGAAGTGTTGTGGGATGAATGGAACCAGGCTGGCTGGACAAACGACTCGTGTGTGGCCTTTCCGGCATTGACCTGCCTGGCCGCCACCTGGAATCCGGACATGGCTCTGCTGTACGGAAAAAGCATCGGCGAGGAAGCGCGCTATCGGGAGAAAGATATGTTGTTAGGACCGGGTGTCAACATCTACCGTACCCCGCTGAACGGACGCAACTTCGAGTATATGGGCGAAGACCCTTATCTGGCCTCACGCATGGTGGTGCCCTACATCAAAGGCGTGCAAAGCAACGGAGTAGCTACCTGTGTCAAGCATTATGCCTTGAACAACCATGAAATAAACCGTCACAATACAAATGTTGTCATAGACGACCGTGCCCTGTACGAAATCTATCTGCCAGCTTTCAAGGCAGCCGTACAAGAGGGAGGTACATGGGCCATCATGGGCTCCTATAACTTATATAAAGGAATACACAATTGCCAAAACCCTTACCTGCTGAATGATATCTTGAAAGGTGAATGGGGATATGATGGCGTAGTAGTTTCCGACTGGGGAGGCACGCACAACACCGACCAAGCCATCACGGGTGGACTGGACATCGAATTCGGCACCTGGGTGGATGCTTACAACAACTATTTCATGGCGCAACCCTACCTGCAACGCATCCGTGAAGGCAAGGCAGGCACTAAGGAACTGGATGATAAAGCCCGGAGAGTATTGCGCCTGATATTCCGCACCTCAATGGGTCCCAAACAAGCTTTCGGATCCATGAATTCATCCGAACATTACGAAGCAGCAAGGCGCATCGGAGAGGAAGGCATTGTCCTACTGAAAAACGAAGGAGGCTTGTTGCCCATCGACTTATCCTCCACCCGGAAGATTGCCGTCATAGGCGAGAATGCCATCAAGATGATGACCGTAGGCGGAGGAAGCTCCTCGTTGAAAGTGCAACGCGAAATCTCTCCTTTGGAAGGCATCCGACACAGGATAGGCGATAAGGCCGAAGTAGTATATGCCCGAGGCTACGTAGGTGATGTATCGGACGGACAAGACGGAGTATCCACTGGACAAGACCTGAAAGATGACCGCACACCAGAAGAACTGATAACCGAAGCCATACAAGTGGCAAAAGACGCTGACTATGTCATCTTCGTAGGCGGATTGAACAAGAGTTGGGGACAAGATTGTGAAGACACGGACCGCATCGGGCTGGAACTGCCCTATGATCAAGACCGACTTATCCAAGCTTTGGCTGAAGCAAATCCACGCTTAGTCGTGGTCAATGTTTCGGGGAATGCCGTGGCTATGCCGTGGGTGAAACAAGTGCCCGCCATTGTGCAGGCCTGGTTCTTAGGCTCGGAAGCCGGGAATGCCCTTGCAGCTATACTAACAGGTGATGTCAACCCCAGCGGCAAACTTCCTTTCACCTTCCCCACAAAGCTGGAGGATGTACCAGCACATAGTTTGGGGGACTACGTAAGTGAACGACGGAAAGATACGGTAAACGTAGAATATAAGGAAGGCATTTTCGTGGGTTACCGCTGGACGGACAAACAAAAGAAGGTAAGACCACTCTTCCCCTTCGGACACGGGCTGAGCTACACCACCTTTGAATACGGCAAACCCATGGCCGATAGCAAGACTATGGATGCCAATGGCACTCTGACCATTCGCGTCAATGTGAAGAATACAGGCAATCGGGAAGGACAAGAAATCGTACAATTCTACATCAGTGACAAAAAGTCGACCCTCCCCCGCCCCATCAAGGAATTGAAAGGCTTCCGCAAAATACGTCTGGCACCGGGCGAAGAAAAGGAAGTGCGATTCACCATCAATCGGGAAGCGCTCAGCTATTTCAATAACCTAAAACATGCCTGGATAGCCGAACCGGGCAAATTCGAAGCCATCATAGCCTCATCGGCTGAGGATGTGAAAGGAAAAGTGGCGTTTGACTTGCTTGAAGCACCAACAGGCTCTCAGGCCCCATATTAAACAACAAATCCACAATGCTCAAGTTGGGCAAGAAGCCCAACTTGTTCTGAAACACTTGATAATAGGGTTCCGCATGGAAGCAGGGGTCTTCCGTGCGGAAATCTTTTTTAGGATGGATGCGTTCGCGAAAATCGGCCTCATCAGAAGAAAACTCTGTCTTGTATTCGGTAGAGCGGCGCATATCCGGATTCATGTCTATCAGCGAACAGACCAAACGGCACAAGGCTTCGTTGAAGTCCACCAAAAACTCATATCGCCGTTCGTAGAAAGGACGGAAATCGTCTTTATAATATTCAAAGAAAGGGGTATGGTTATAAGCGGACTCCAAAGCGTTCCAATGCAGATGCCGCCAGTTTCCATGGTCGGAGATACGGACGTCTTTCATAAAAGCTTTCGGCGTATCGGGCTTGACGATAGGTACAGTCAACGCCAACGGCCCGTCAGGTGCGGCAATGGTGCAGCGATTACGGTAGGTCTGCTTCATGTAATGGTCGTATTGCTCCACAACCACCGTATCGTATGCCAAGAGCTTGACATAATACTCCACCGGAGCCAGATAGGCGGAGGAGAGATAAACGGCTTTATTTCTTTTTTCGTCCAGCACAATAATCACATGATTAATGGTAAATTATCTGACTCTATTTCCTATTCTCCCTTTCTCTTCGGAATACCAGATGAGAGCGGCACGACCTATCAGATGGTCTTCCGGCACGAAGCCGAAAAGACGGGAGTCTGATAAATTGACCGTATTGTCAGAGGTAACCCAATAATAATCTTTGGTGAACCGGCAATACCACGTAGGTTTCCCGTCCACATAGAGCGTGTCATTCTGAATATAGGCTTTCTTGTGTTCGTGCAGGACAAGGGTATTACACAACAACGTCCGGTTCCAAGGATAAACCCGCACCACCCGTCCTCGGGCCGGAACGGCAAGCGGCATCAGACGTTGGACAGTATCCTCATGCAAAGGCTCTATCCAGCAATGCCCATACAAAGCCTGTTCCAACAAGTAATACTCGTAGCGGCTGAACGAACGGATATTCCTCGCAGAGTCTTGCCCCATCAATGCCTGGCGGGGAATGGAAAGAACGGTAAGCAAAGAATCGAGCTGAGACTCTTTACTCCGCGGATAGGCGTAGAGAATTTTCCGGTCGGGGGTATATTGCTCAAAAGGCGCTATATTAAAAAAAGAGTCCACCAGCAACGTATCTCCCGGTGTGCCTGTTATCCGTCCGATGAACACCTCCCGACGGCTTACGACCGGTTCCCGCAGGTTACCCGGATTGTTAAACACCGCTATTTCATTCTTTACAGGCTTTCCACTCCCCCAGCGGTGATATCCCCACCATCGCATGAAAGGCAGGCGAAGTCCATAGCTCCACTTATTGACAAAGATGCGCTCCCCCTGATAGAGGGAGTTCTCCATGCCCGATGAAGGAATGAGGTAAGATGTGGCCACGCAACCCTTGAGCAATGCCACAATCAGCACTGCTCCAAGTATCCAAGCCGCTATTTTCAGAATGGCCTTCTTCAAAACTTACTCCACCCATTTAAACAACCGGTTCCAACGGATTTTCCCGTCAAACCAGCCGCGGTCTTTATCCAACGAGAGCCAGACGAGGATGGGTTTGCCCACAACATGGTCCTCCGGCACGAAACCCCAGTAGCGCGAGTCGGCCGAGTTGTGCCGGTTGTCACCCATCATCCAGTAGTAGTCCATCCGGAAGGTGTAAGTGTCCGTCCGTTCTCCGTTGATGTAGAGTCCGTCGGGGCGGCGCTCCAGCTTGTTGCCTTCGTAAGCTTCGATGCAGCGTTCGTAGATGGGCAGGTTGTCCTCCGTCAAGGTGACAGTCGCTCCCTTCTTCGGTATCCAAATGGGACCGTAATCATTGCGCGTCCACTTCGTATAGAGGTTTTGCGGATACATCTGTCCGGCAAAATCTTCCGGCTCCATGACGATGCGGCTCACCAGCTTCTTGTTTCCGTCCAACGCCTTATACATAGCCGCGGTCAAAGGCAGGTGATAGACAGGCGCCAACTGACCTTGCGCCGTACGAAGGTTCAGCCCCATAGCTACCAGTTCGGCTTCCCATCCCGGGTCATTATTCATCAGCCATTGGTCATCCTTGCTGATGCCCAACTCACGGAACATGTCTTCAGAGATAAGCGGCCCGGTGGTCTGCACAAAGTAATTGAGCTGCATGTCCTTGGGGTCTTCGGTGCGCTTGCCATCGATGTAGACATGTGCGTTGATAATCTGAAGCGTATCGCCCGGCAAGCCCACGCAACGTTTCACGTAATTCTCACGACGGTCGACAGGACGGGTGATGACCTTGCCATACATTTGCGGATTTTCCCGGATGAGTTTGCGACCCGCATTATAATAAAGGTCATACACGGCACGCTGTTCCTTGCGGGAAAGGCTGTCCATCTCTACTTCCTTGGGATACATGCGCCGTCCTTCGCTATAAGCCAGGCTGTAGAAATCCGTCTGTTGGAAGTTGGTGGCCACAGTGTCGCCCGCGGGGAAGTTGAACACCACAATGTCGCCCCGCTTCACATGGCTCGTGCCCCCTACCCGCTTGTAATCCCAATGCGGCCAGTCAAGATAGGACTTACAATTCAATATAGGCAATGTGTGCTGCGTCAGCGGCATGGACAAGGGCGTGTTGGGCACGCGCGGTCCGTAACTTACTTTGCTCACGTAGAGGAAGTCGCCCACCAGCAATGACTTCTCCAACGAGGAAGAAGGTATCTGGTAGTTCTGAAAGAGATACAGGTTGACGAAGTAGACCGCCACCAAAGCAAAGACGATGGCGTCCACCCAGCTCATGACACTTCGCACAGTGGGGTTCTTCGATTTGCGCCACCAGCTCCAAGGTATCTTCTTGCTGATGTAGATATCGTAGATGAAAGGCACGACTACCAGTCCCCACCAGCTCTTCACCCACAGGAGGAAAAGCAAGTAAAGGGCGGTGACAATGCCGAACTTAATCCATTGTTTACGGGGTACAGATTTCATAACCATATAATATAAAAAATGTCATTTCAAGAAAGGAAACAAGTCACTCATGCCCAAGAAACCTGTATGCTGAGCCGTGTATTCCGCCGCCAACACGGCACCCAGGGCGAAACCACTGCGGTTCTTCGCATCGTGCGTGATGGTGATACTGTCCGCCTCCGAGTCGTAACGGATGCTGTGGATGCCCGGTACCTCACCCTCGCGGATGGCCGTGATGGGCAATACAGCCCCTTCCGGCTCCCCCTGTTGGGGAGAGGTCAGTTCCCAACGGCTCTTGCGGTCGAGGTTCGCCAGGATGTCTTCGGCCAGCGTGATGGCGGTTCCGCTTGGTGCGTCCAGCTTGTGGATGTGGTGCGTCTCGGTCATGCTCACGTCGTATGTGGGGAACTGGTTCATGATGCGGGCCAGTTGGCGGTTGATGGCCGAGAAGATGGCCACGCCCAAGCTGAAGTTACTCGACCAGAAGAGCGTCTTGCCCTCCTCCGTACACAGGCGTTTCATTTCTTCTTCATGTTGAGCCAGCCAGCCCGTACTTCCCGACACCAGCTTGACACCTGCCTGCATGGCACGCAGGCAGTTGCCGTAGGCGGCGGTAGGATTGGTAAACTCAATGGCCACATCGGCACTCTTGAAAGTGTCCGAATCAAAATCCTTCTGATTGTCGATGTCGATAATGCTCACGATTTCGTGCCCCCGGCTTAGGGCGATTTGCTCGATGGCTTTGCCCATCTTGCCATAACCTATTAATGCTATTTTCATGCTCGTAATCTATTTCTTAAGTTGTTCAGATAGTGTGGCAAAGATAGGATTTTTCCCACATATAGCGTCATAATTAACGACTTGTTAACAATGTACCGACGGTGAAGAGCCTTCAGCCAATAGATATATATTGACATTACAAGCCGCATCATCCGCAAATCCCATCCTTCCCGGCTTTCATTTATCCGTACATTTTTGCCCTATTAATACACTGATTAATTGATAGATAGTATTCTTGTTCAAATTCTTGTCAGACCAGAAAACTTTTCTGTCGGTGAGAGAAAAGCTTTCTGTTAGTAAGAGAAAGGTCTTCTGTCAGTAAGAGAAAGACTTTCTGATACTACCAGAAAAACAACCAGAAACCGGCAGGGCAAGAACAATATCACATTCTTTTACATCCTAAAAGCTGTCGGAAGCGAAGTTACGTTGGATAATGGTGCACTGGAGTTCATTGCGCCCCGCCTGATAAAGGTCATCATCGTGGAAAGGACGAAGCCTATACCACAGGGTACAATCACCCACGGAGCATACGATGCCCACCAAACCGAAGATGTAGATGAAAGGATGTCCACCACAGAAACCATGCAGGGTGGGCAGCACGCCCAACAGGATGACCGGCAGCAGCAACGTGACACGAAACTTTTTTAAGGCGATGGGATAGCGCGAATAAACACCGGTTCCCACCCAATTGCACCGCCAGCGAAGCCCTTTCAATCTGCATCCGTTGGCCACAATGAGCAAGAGTGCTTGCAACGGGATATAAAAGATAAATACAAAAAAGATGGCAGCCAAGGCATGCGCCCCCCAAAACTCCCCAATGTAGTACCCCAATCCGTAGGCCGAAAAGTCTTCCCAAATATACACATAAGCCGCCGATCCGGCTAACATGAACAATACATAGAGAAGAAAGATACGCAGGGTCATTTTACGCAAACTCAGTTTTACTTCGATGCCACCCGCCGACAAGGGGTTGTTCAAGATAGATTTCGATGTTTTCATTTCCGTATGTCTGTTTTTAAGTTGATAATCTTGTTTCCGCAGGCAAAGGTAAGGCGTATGCCGCACGCATTGGGTTAACGCTACGTTATCTTTACGTTAACGGTTTGCCGGAGAGCGAATATATTTCTGACGAGCAGGAAAACTAAGAAAATGACAGATATTGCCATTTTCTTTGAAGAGTTTTTATAACTTTGTACTGAAAATGACAACTATACTGAATATGAACAATAAAACATATACACCAGCCAAACCTTTTGTGAAGTGGGTAGGTGGAAAGACACAACTTCTGGAAGATATAAGACGTTCTTTACCATCGGACTTTTCACAAAAGAAGGACATCGTTTATGTAGAACCTTTTGTGGGAGGAGGTGCCGTGTTATTTTGGATATTGCAGCAATTTCCCCACATAAAGAAGGCTATTATCAATGATATAAATCCTCATCTTATAACCACATATCGGGTTATAAAAGAACAACCTGACAAACTTATAGAACTATTAAAGTCCTTTCAAAACGAATATATACCTTTAAATGAGGATGAAAGGAAAATCTATTATTTGAATAAGCGTGATATATACAACTCTTTTTCTTTGTCTGATATAGAAATAGCTGCACTTTTCATTTTCTTAAATAGAACGTGTTTTAATGGTTTGTATAGGGTAAACTCCAAAGGAAAGTTTAATGTTCCTCACGGAAGATATGCCAATCCTAAAATCTGTGATGAAGAAACTATTTTAGCCGATTCTCAGATTTTACAAAAGGTTGAAATCCTCTGCGGAGATTTTGCAGAAACAATAGCTTATGCTACGCCAAATGCATTATTTTATTTCGATCCTCCATATAAACCATTGAGTAAAACATCTTCTTTTAACTCATACGCGAAAGAAGAGTTCGATGACAATGAACAAATAAGACTACGTGATTTTTGCCATCAAGTATCAGCCCATAAAGCTAATTTCATTTTAAGCAATTCGGATGTAAAAGGTAAAGATGAAAATGATGATTTCTTTGATGAAATATATCATGCTTATAACATTCGCCGGGTGATGGCAACGCGAATGGTCAATGCCAATCCAAACAAAAGAGGTAAATTAACAGAGTTACTTATCAGAAATTATACGGAAACAATGCAGCCGGAAGAGCTACAACTTTTTCCTAGTTTACAAATTACGTATCATAAGCAAATTACCCTTTAAAATTTATTTATAAACATATAAATCTTAGAAAACAAATGAAAAAAGATGGAATAGGAGGAGGAAATACAAAAACAGGACTCATTTATGAAGGTAAAGTCGATTTAGCAAATTTCCTCAGTACGCAGAAAGGTTATTCTGTATTAGACACGTATGTGTATTATCAAAATGAATTAGTTGCTCGGATATTTAAGAAGCATGGTTTTTATAAATTTCTAGCAGAAAATGGCATAGATTGGAAGAAACATATATCCTCTCAATTGCTTCCTGATAACTGCATATACGTTATTATTAATAATACGCTCTTTATCATTGAAGTTAAAACGCAAAATGTTGGTGGTAGTGTCGATGAAAAGTTACAAACATGCGATTTTAAAAAGAAGCAATATCAAAAGCTGCTATCTCAATTGAATATTGAGGTTGAATATGTTTATATTTTAGATGAATGGTTTAAGGCTGATAAGTATAAAGATGTTCTAGACTATATTATTAGTGTCAGATGTCAATACTATTTCAATTATATTCCATTGACTAAATTGGGATTACCTGTACCAGACGAAAATGATTAGTCCTTATTTCCGTTCCCCCGACCGCGCCTTTACCCTCCTCCACGGCGATTGCATCGAACTGTTGAAGCAATTCAGTTTCAAGTTCGACATGATATTTGCCGACCCGCCTTACTTTCTTAGCAATGGAGGTATAAGTGTGCAAAGCGGTAAGGTGGTCTGTGTGGACAAGGGTGAATGGGACAAGGGCGGAACGCCGGAATACATGGATGCGTTCAACAGGGCATGGATAAACGAGTGCCGGCAGAAGTTGAAAGACAATGGTACGATATGGGTCAGTGGCACATATCATAATATTTTTTCTATCGCCAATATTCTGACGGAACAGGGATTCAAAATTCTGAACGTTATAACTTGGGCAAAAACGAATCCTCCTCCTAACATTTCATGCCGTTATTTTACCCATTCAACGGAGTTTATCATCTGGGCACGCAAGTCGGCAAAAGTACCTCACTGTTATAACTATGACGTGATGAAACAAATCAACAGCGGCAAGCAAATGACAGACGTATGGCATTTGCCTGCCATCGCCCGATGGGAAAAGACATGTGGTAAACATCCGACGCAGAAACCGTTGGCAGTGTTGGCACGTATCGTTTTGGCATCTACCCACAGCGGTGCATGGATTCTCGACCCTTTTACTGGCAGCAGTACCACTGGCATCGCCGCCAATCTTCTTGGAAGACGCTTCTTGGGTATTGACAAAGAGGAAGAATATCTCATACTTAGTCAGAACCGCAAGAGAGAGATAGAACAAATATCTAACTTCACTTTGTTTCGTAAGAAGATTAGAGACATTGCTCTGTTGGATGAGAAAGGGTTGCTTATGGTGAAAGAAGAAGATGTTTTCAATTACGATTTACCGTTTTAAAAAATACCTATATCCTTTCATCCACCGATAACAAAGTATTCAAGTTTCTCAAGTAGCCCTATGCCGTCTTTTTCACTCCGTATAAATCTTTAATGAAATGGCCCGACGCATGGAGTAAATCCAGCAGGCTTCAAAGAAAGCAGGAAAATAACTTCGAGAACTCATTGGCGGAATTAATCCGGTCATGTTATCATCTTGGAAAAGAGACTTGACAAGACGGTCTTTACGGGCGTAAAGAAGGACTTGAGCCTCGTAAAGACGGTCTTTACAGCCGCTAAAAGGGACTTTTGCCTGTTGAAAGTTTCACGCTTTCACAATTTTCCTATGTCTTTGTTTTTTAGCTATATATTGTGAAACATACCTTCCTTTCACGCCGGATTATGTTTCACGCTGTACCACAACTGAAGAAAGTGTCTACCGAATTAGTTTATCAAAAGAAAAAGTGTCTAGTAAAATGGTTCTTCTTTAATTTAGTTGAGAAGCACATGTTCCAAGACGAGTTTGTTCCTTAGTAGTTCGATCCCTGCTTTACCAAACATGCTCCTCTTTACTGTTTTCAATTTGTTGACAAATCCTTCCGTAATGCCATTAGTTATATTGAGTTTGATCGTATTTCTTACTGCCTGAAAGTCTCTTTTGATACCTATAATGAATGTTTTCAGTGACGGTATTCTTGTTTTCCAATATTTTTTCATCCATTTGATGAGTGCCAACGTCTCACTGCCCTTGATGACCTTACAGAAGCTTTCCATTGCCTCGTACATTTCTTTGAACCAGTTCAAGGAAATCAGCGTATCAAAAGTACGCTGCTGCACACCGTCCATATCCATTCCCTTAAGCGCTTTGTCAATAACAGACGCGATACTTTTTACCGATAGCAGTCCTGAACGGTCATCCTTCGGTTTTTCATTCTTGGGATTCGGTTTCCAGTTCTTGGATCTGAATCCCCGATGTCCGTCTGATAGATACCTGTAATGGTCATAGAACGGAGTCAGGCTGCCAGAGAACCCCATTTGGCTTATCTCCTGATAGATGGTGCTGAGTGCCTTTCCGATTTCGACCTCTTGTTCTACGTATGCATCATACTTATAATACTCGTTTCGCAGCTTGCTGTTCCTTGGTGGCAGCGAATCCATTTTGTGGTATTTGGTAGCGGTCTGTCTGGCTATCCCCAACTTCTTGGCTATGGTTGCAGGTCTGAACCCCTTCCGCTGTAGTTCCTTCACCTCCTTGAACATGACTTCTCTGGAATCCGGTTTCTTGGAAGCTTACCTGATAGCCGGCGGGCCACTTATATGCTTTGTATTCCTACTTGGTACATCCTCTCTATCCCGTACTGCCAGCCTGTAGTCGGCATAGTTCTCTGCAACGAGTTTCGTCATACAATCTGTGATGTTCTTTATGAGATGGAACTTGTCTGCCACTTCTGTTATCGGACGACCTGTGGAGGCAATGGCAGAACTATAGTCTGTCGACCTGTCCCGGCTGACGGTATGTACTTTCTTATGTTCCTCCATCCACAGTCGGAAACTCTCTGTCTCCCTGTCGCCAAGCAGGTCTATAGGCCATCCATTAGTGTAGTCAATGATAATGCTTCCGTAGGCGACACCCTTACGCCATGCCCAGTCGTCAACGCCTATTTCTACTACATCTTCATAGTTTGAGGGATGCATCCTGTGCAGGTCACGCAAGACTGTAGAGGAACTGATATGTATTCCCCAATGACCAAGCAGACAACTGACAGAATTCGATGATGCGGATATTCCAAGACGGGCAACTGCCCTCTCGCACCGACAGGTGCGTCTGCGATAGCGGAACACCTCAGTTCCAGGCTGTTCTGCGAAAGTTTTCTTTCGGCAAACTTCATTGCAGCAGAAAAATTTGCGCACTTCAAGATGCAGAATTACACGCTTACCAAGAATGGACAGATCTTGCATGGTCCTGAAATATCTGCTATGCACCTTTCTGCTGACATGGCCGCAATAAGGGCAGACACCATAATCCAAACAACTGGATGCACAGAAACGGAATACGTCTCCATCATATATTGTTTTATGGATGATCAATTCAGACAATTTATAAATTGGGGATATTCCTTCATTGAAGGGCAAATTTGTCATATTAACCTTGCACGATTCTGGCATTTTTGTTTTAACTTTGTCGGTATTAGGATATTTAGACATCATTTCTTACTTTATGTTTGGCGATATAAAGATATGAAATCTTTGACAAATATCCTAATACTTTTCCCATTATAAATACTGATTATTAGTTAATTAAACAAATCAGACTGCCTCTTTGTTATTCAAATCTTATAAAGTATAAGAGGGCTTCGGGTAAAAATTTTATTTATAGTAGAACATATTCCGGAATGTTAGAATATTAAGGGGATGTTATTCCAATAAAAATTAATACTTTTCAACTAAATTGAAGAAGAACCAGTAAAATCAGGAAAAGACACTTGGTATATCTGCGTCTTTAATACGATTAGTAATCGTCACGCGATACGATTACTAATCGTCATGAAGTACGATTACTAATCGTATCAGGGAAACAGATATATACATTGGAGAGATGAACCATCATGCAGCAGATATCATTTCGTGGGTCTGGCGACTATGGATTTTGTTATAGCAATACATTCACCTTAAACTTGTTTTTCCTTCCTCGGTTTGCCTTCTGAAAGAAAAGGACTATCTTTGCCACATGAACAAGTCCAACTACATCCTGCTGACCCTCGTGGCCGCCGTCATCGCCCTCTTCTTCTTGGGGCGATGGACAAGTATGAGCCTGGAGCTGCGAAGCGAACAAGTGGCGCGCCATGTCCACGAAGCCTGGTGCCGGGCGGATGATGTCCATGCCGCCGACACCACCCTGCGCATAGACAGTCTTTTCCGTGAGGAACTGAAGGCCGCCGACCTACGACGCCTGCGCTTCCGGCTGAACATCGTGGGATTGGATTCTGCCACAACACTCCGCTCCACCCTACACTATTATGCCGACTATGCTCCGCTTGTGAAGGCGGGCAGGACGTATGTCATCCCTACGGGAGACGGGCAGGGCATCGAGGCACGGCTCTTAAACCTACGGGCAGAGACGTTGGGCAGCCAACTTTATTATCTGTTGGGCACGTTGGTAGGTTTTGGGCTGTTGGGATTGGGCATATTCACACAAGTGAGCATCATCCACCGGCAGGACAAGTTGGCGCAGATGCGCGAGGACTTCTCTTATGCCATGATACACGACATGAAGTCGCCCCTCACCACCCTGCTCATCGGTCTGCGCACACTCCGTAGCGGACGTCTGGACGACAAGCCGGAGAAGAAAGAAAAGCACTTCGAGGTATTAGAGCAAGAAGCGGGCCACCTGCTGACGCTCACCAACCGAGTGCTGACGCTCTCCAAATTAGAAGCCGGCCGCCTGATATTGGATTTGGACGAGGTGGAACTTCCGCCATTGGTGGAAGAATTGACGCACACGTTCGAGACAAAAGCCGCAAAGCCCGTCACCTTCCGCACAGACCTGCAGGCAGAGACCGTTTATGCGGATAAAGAATACCTGAAAGAGGCACTCTCCAACCTGATAGACAACGCACTGAAGTACTCCAAGCCGGAAGGTGTGGAGGTAACCGTCGCTTCCTGCCGGGAGAACGGCTACGTCCACATACGGGTAAGGGATAACGGCATCGGCATCCCCCTGTCCGCCCAACGCACCATCTTCGGCAAGTTTGAGCGAGTATTGCCCAAAGACAAAGGCGAAGGACAGAAAGTCTCCGGCTTTGGCTTAGGACTGAACTACGTGATGAACGTGGTGCGCGAGCATGGAGGCTACGTAGGAGTGGAAAGCGTGCCGGGACGATACAGCGAGTTTACGATTTCACTACCGGAAAGGAAGGAAGAAGAGGAAAGAGTATAAACTAACTAAATGAAACGGAAATGGAGAAGTTATTGCATTACGTCTGGAGCCATAAGCTATTTCCCTTGGGCGAACTCCGTACAACGGACGGACAGCGGGTGGAAGTAATAGACCCCGGCTTGCCCAACCCACACGCAGGACCTGATTTCTTCAACGCCAAGCTGAAACTGGACGGGGTACTTTGGGGAGGCAACGTGGAAATACACGACCGGGCATCGGACTGGATGAAGCACAGGCACGACGGGGACAAAGCATACAACAATGTTATTCTGCATGTCGTAGGCAAAGCCGACTGCACGGTGCCACGGATGGATGGAGAAATGATACCGCAACTGGTGCTGACGTGCCCGGATGAAGTCATCCGCCGGTATGACGAACTGCATGAGACGGAAGTGCGCCCGCGCTGCTATACCATTCTTACAGATTTGCCTAAACTAACGGTACATTCCTGGCTTTCGGCCTTGCAGGTGGAGCGTTTCGAGCGTAAGGCACGCGACATACAGGCACGGCTCGAACAGTGTGGAAAGAATTGGGAAGACGTGTTCTTCATTACTTTGGCACGTAACTACGGCTTCGGACTGAATGCTGACGCTTTCGAGGCATGGGCCAAACTCATCCCCCTGCGTGCGGTGGACAAACACCGTGACAACCTTTTCCAAGTGGAAGCGTTTTTCCTTGGCACGGCAGGTTTCTTAGAGGAAAAACATCCTGACTATAGCGATTATTACATCTGCTTACAACGAGAATACCATTATTTGCGGCAAAAGTTCAACCGGCCCGATCCGATGGCGGATTCACGCTGGAAACTACTCAGGACACGACCGGGAAGTTTCCCCCACATACGGTTGGCCCAACTGGCCCATCTGTATCACAAGGGCGAAGGCCTCTTCTCTAAAGTAATGGAAACACCGACGATTGACGAGCTCCGGAAATTGCTTGCTACAGATGTGTCGGCCTATTGGGAAGAACATTTCACTTTCGCCAAAGCCTCACCCCACAGCAAGAAACAAATGAGCAAATCGGGGTTGGACTTGGTAATTATCAATACCGTGGTGCCTTTCCTCTATGCCTACGGCCGACACCGCCAGGAGGAATGCTTGTGTGAACGGGCTACAGCACTCTTGGAAGAACTACCGGCAGAGAACAATTACATCATCCGTATGTGGCAGGGGGCAGGCATAACTGTCACATCCGCCGCTGACTCGCAAGCACTCATCCAACTGCAGAAGGAGTATTGCGACCGGCGCGATTGCCTGCGTTGCCGTTTCGGATATGAATACTTAAAACAAGGAAGAAACTTATAACCTATAATTTACAGCCCAACATGAAAGACCTTTTATCTGTCATCACTCATTTTCACCTACCGGATGAAGTCCAAAGAATTGTTCCTTTAGGAGCAGGACTTATAAACGACACATACCAGGTAATCACAATGTCCGGACATCCGGACTTCGTGCTGCAACGCATCAATCATCATGTATTTCAAGATGTAGACCTGCTGCAACGGAACATAGAAACCGTCACACGTCACATCCGAAACCAATTAGAGAAACGCGGTGAAAGCGATATTGAGCGTAAGACACTGCATTTCTGGCCTACGGAAGACGGCAAGACATATTGGACGGACGGAACTGCCTATTGGCGTGTAATGACGTTCATTCCGAACGCCGTAACGCGCGAAGCGGTAAATCCCGAGAACGCCAAGTTGGTAGGACTGGCCTTCGGTGATTTTGAAGCAATGCTGGCAGACATCACTGACCAGCTGGGAGAAACTATCCCCGACTTTCACAACATGGAATTCCGCTTAAGCCAATTGCATGAAGCGGTAGCAGACAACAAAGCGGGACGTGTCAAAGAAGTATCATATTATTTAGACGAAATCGAACGCCGGGCTGAAGAAATGTGCAAAGCTGAACGACTGTACCGGGAAGGCAAACTGCCCAAGCGCGTATGCCACTGCGACACAAAGGTAAACAACATGATGTTCGACGCACAGACGGGGGAAGTGCTTTGTGTCATCGACCTTGACACGGTAATGCCATCATTCGTCTTCTCCGATTACGGCGACTTCCTCCGTTCGGCAGCCAACACAGGAGCGGAAGACGACCGCAACCTGGATAACATAAACTTCAATATGAAAATATTCGAGTCTTTCACTAACGGTTATCTGACATCGGCCCGCTCATTCCTATTGCCTGTTGAGATAGAGAACCTGCCATACGCCGCCGCTCTATTCCCTTACATGCAGTGCGTCCGCTTCCTGGCAGATTACTTAAACGGAGATACCTATTACAAGATACAGTATCCAGAACACAACTTAGTACGTACTCAAGCTCAGTTTAAATTGCTGCAAAGCGTGGAGGAACATATGCCAGAAATGCACGCTTACATTGGGCGTTGCTGTAAACGAAGAATTATCAACTACTGACATGAAAGAAATATACGTAAAGAAAATCAGCTTGAAAGATGTGCCGGTAGAAGCTGTACCCGCCCTGTTGGACACGGAAAAAATTGCTTTTATCCCTATTGAGACCGTAAACTGGAAAGAATATCCCTATAAGCCCGAAGTGGCATTCCGCATAGCCCATACAAATGATGCCATCGTGCTGCACTACAAAGCGCGTGAAAACTCCGTCCGTGCCACGGCTCTTACAGACAATGGTTCTGTGTGGGAAGACGCCTGTGTGGAGTTCTTCTCCAGCCCCGAAGAGGACGGTATCTATTATAATATGGAGTGTAATTGTGCGGGGACGTTGCTGGTAGGTGCAGGAAGCGGACGAAATGGCAGGGAACATGCTCCGCAAGCCGTATTGGACATCGTGCAACGCTGGGCCAGTTTAGGCCGCACGCCCTTCGAGGAACGCATTGGCGAGTGTGCCTGGGAAGTGGTACTGGTAATTCCCACTACCACTTATTTCAAGCATCAGATGAAATCGCTTTCGGGTAAAATTATCCGGGCAAACTTCTACAAGTGTGGGGACAAGCTACAAAAGTCCCATTTCCTTTCTTGGAATCCCATCGAAACGGACATCCCGGACTTCCACCGTCCAGAGTTTTTTGGAACTCTGTATTTCGAGTGATGTACCGTTTCAAAAAAAGATATGCTTCAACCAGGTCAGAAGATATACTTACTTAATGAAATAAGTATATCTTCGTTATAGCCATGATGGGCAAATTGTCACATTCCTATTACTCAAATTCCCGGTATGCACCAAAACGAGCCAAACAATCTTCTCCTAAACTAACAGGAACAGGTTGCCATGGCTCGCCCAATGCCTCACAAATCTGATACCATAAATCTGTACGAGCATAAGTCTGATGCACTTTTTGGAATTTGATAGAAAGCAATAATTCCTTAGCCGCCTCATATTCACCTTTATCAATAAGTAACTGCACGAACCTTTCGCCAATCCATTCATCTGTAGAAGCATCAACCTTATTCAACCATTCCTCTCGTTTAGACAAAGTACCAGTTCCTAACAATCTCAACAACTTATCACGAGCCACTACAACTTGAGGATGCAATGCAACCCACTCTTCTTGAATAGCTTCATAAGCCTCCTCCGCTTTTATATATTCTCCACTTATTTCATACAGTCTTGCCAACAAAGCCTTCCCTAATCCAAACTTCACATCATCCAAACAAGCAATAGCTTCATCAACCCGACTACAGCCGGCCAACCACACTCCATAATAATATTTCCAATAATCTTGCAGTTTTTTATCACAGGATGCTATTGCCCACCGGAAAGGAGCATCCAAATCTTCCATACCCGATGGAGCCCAACAAGTAGTAATAGGGTCTATTACAGGGACTGACTTTTGGTCTTTATAATCATAAAGCAAAGTCACCCAAAAGGCAGCCCCCTCCTTCTTATCCCAATCGAATAACGGCACTTCCGTAATAGGACGTAAAACAACCTCTGGAACAGTTATTTTATAAATGTCCATCTTTTTGTTCGTTGGTATCCAAAATTCCGTATGACTCCTATACTCGCCCGGTTGTAACTCCAACTTTATAGACTGGTCAGAGATAGGACCTCCTTGCAATTCCGCATAAGTTTGCTTTTGATTAGTACTTAAAATAGACCATTCTTTATCCTTACGACCATAACTCCAAAGTTTCATTCCCGGAGCACTTCGCTCTTCAGCAACATGATAAAGTCCGCATCCTAATGAAGGAGTATAAGCACCAAAAGCGTTGACATCTTTTAACTGCCAAAAATATCCTGTCATTTCCGGAATACCCCCTTCCTTACAAGGTTTCCAATCTATTGTATCCAATTTGGACGCATGAACCAGTACTCTCCCATTCGGAAAATTATACTCTGTATCAGACTCACAAGGAATCGCTGCATTTGTCCAAGACATCCAGGGATAAGCCTGTTTGCCAGGATTATGCATTCTTACCCGTTGCGTCAAAAAAGAATCTGCCGGACCCAATGAATATTCCACCGAGAACTGCATACCATAACGTAGTTCACGTTCTCCACAAGTAACATAAATCCGATTGAGAGTCCGTTCTATTTTATAATTAACAGGATCATTCTGAGTAGGGGAATGCGAAATGGGAAAACTAACTTCTATACCACCTGCCACGAAATAGAAGCGAGGCAATATACGTGCATGACGAACAAGATGTGGATTATACAGCACATCTTTACCGCTTTCTTTAAGGATCAAGGACATAACTTTACCGCACAAATCCGGACAGATTATGACTTTGATCCGCGCATTTTCAAGCAAAATCATCCGATATGTCTTGGGAACAGGACGATTTGAAGTCTCGCAATAACTCTTATACGGATAAACCCCGTTAGCATCCAAGGCGGTAGGCACAGGTCCCGCCGGGGTCAGTACATGAGTCAGAATTACGTCCTCATACTCTTGACAAACGACCGGTTGCTTTTCTTGAGCGAAAGAATATGCTGTCAAGAAACATACAACCCACAACATCATTATATATCTGCTACAAAAAGGAACTAGTTTCATTTTCTTCTATATCATTAAAAAGTATTCTTAATACGTCCTTAATCCTTATTTGATATCATATCCAAAACAATCTCCTTTATCCGATGAATATCTACTCCCGCAAGCAATGTATACCCTATTTTTTCATATACCGCTTCAGGGTCTAAAACCACTTTAGGTTGAGTAGTCCTGTCCTTTTCAGCTCTTTGCGACCAAAAGCAATTTCCTCTATACGAAGGCAACTTCATTGTTTCATCACCTTGCAAATACTCCACCCCGGCTGCTGTCAACAGGAATTTATTCTTCACAAACTCTAAATTGGCAGAATAACCTGTATTAAAAGAGATGGAGTGTTTACTATTAACAATCAAGTTATCATGTACCCGTGTATCACGCAAGGGAATATCCTTATTGTACGGATCGCACCAGACATAGATACCCGCATGAGAATTTTTAATTCCATCATTCATACTTATATTATAACGTATTACATTATTATTCCACTCCGTAGCACCGGCATATTGAAATAATCCATAACCTGCTCCCTCGTTATTCATAGACAAATTGTATTGCATAAGAGAATTCGTTATACCCCCGTCAAAATCAAATCCTCCTCCATCCAGACCATCAGAAGAAGTCCTGTTGTCATGCGAATAACAATACTGTATGGTCAAACGGTCGCATTCATACCCCCAAATTCCAACCGGGCCATTCCCGGGGCGCGGCATATCCCAACCATTTTCCATCGCTTCACAATATTCTACCAAAGCATTAGTCGCATGCCCTACTAATATCCCACTTCCACTATGATTATCTAATATAATAGGACAACCCGGATTATTCTCCGCGACACAATAACCTATATAAATATTGTGCACGGATTTATCGTTCTGACGACTGGTCACTTCAATCCCATTATAGCCATTGTCATGGACGTATGCATGCGTAATACGTATATCACCACCACCGATTACTCCAATGCCGTTCATCAAATAACCGGAAGCCTCAACCGAGTCAATCTTAATATAGCGCGAATCATTGATTTCTATCCCACTGCCCTTATTCCCGTCTTTACGCCCTTTGCCTCGCACGACCACATTATTAATATGAATATGAGCACAATCATCAAGAATGATGGCCGAAGCCTCCTCTGAATAAATCTCCGCTTTGCGCTCCCCATCGGAAGTTACAACGACTGGTCTATCAGACATAGCTTTCATTCCAGCCAAATGAATAGTTCCCTTCAAAACCTGATTACTTGAAAGAACAATACTGTCTCCGGGTTGCAAACAAACGGATTGCAATGCATCCAACGTCCTAAAAGGATGCTCCAGACTACCATCCGCAAGGCTCTTGCTATTGGACTGATTCACATGGTAAACTCGCGCTTGGGCAAGTTGCAAAAACGTACTGCCCCAAACAAACAAAAGCAAATATACTAATCGGCTCATAACTTGACTCGATTTTAAAATACTTCTATCTCATCCAATGCCATGTAGGCCTCAGAATTAGGATAAGGGTAATCATCCGGCAAATCCGTCTGCCCATGAATAACCAATTTCAAATAACGTCCCTTCCCGCCACTTGTCTTCACATAATTCCTATACACCTCTTTTTCTCCTTTATAAAGAGGGTAAGTAAACTCACTGGCACCAATACGGTGGAAAACTTTCCCGTCATCCGACAAAAAGCATTCCGCCGACTTAGCCGGAAGCACGCTGTTTATAGGAGCTACCATCGTACCAAACCGAACCCCCGAAACCACTATGCTTTCTTTCAGATCTATCACAATTTCCTCACCCGAGACGATAGCCGCCCATTCACTATTGGAAGGAACAAAACCGTAGACTCCATCTGTGAACAAAACCGGTTTTACTGGATACCAGTCCAAACTCCAAGGTTCTGTAGACAACGTATAACTACACCCCGTAGCCTTGTTAACTACAAAACGTCTCAATGTCGGCTTCTCCAATATTGCCCCCGAAGCATCTGTGGCGACAGCTCTCACACAGGCATTTCCGGAAAGGACAACCGGAGACGTATATAGAGAAGATTGAGCTGTAGGCTCAGACCCATCCAACGTATAATAAATTTTTGTTTTAGGACATAAAGTCTCCAGACTCACCAAGAACTTCCCCACCGTATTATCCCATGCTCCTTGAATGCGAGGTCTAAAATACTCACGGCAAGCATTGACATCTCTTTTCCGGAAATACGAAAATTCCTTCTCCAAATTGGAGATAAAACGTCCGAGATCCTTATTTTCCGGTCTGCTCCACGCCACTTCCGCAATAGCCAGCAAACGGGGAAAAGCCAAGTACTCATACTTTTCTCTATCTGCCACATATTCTCCCCAAACATTACCTTGAATACCAATAATACGCTGCCCCTCTTCCTCGGTAAGCTCTCGGGAAACAGGTTCGTAACCATATACTTTTTCCAAAGGGATGAATCCCCCGATAGATAATGGCGCAAATTCAGGGTACTCTTGATAATAGTCAATATAACAATAGGTATTAGGAGCCATGATAACGTCATTGCCCAGTTTTGCCGCCTTTATTCCTCCGGCCTCGCCGCGCCATGACATGACTGTAGATTTTAACGGCAATCCTCCCTCCAACACTTCATCCCAACCAATGAGTTTGCGTCCAAGACCTTCAGCTATGTCCTCAACCTGTTGAATAAAATAGGCATGAAGTTCATTCTCATTTTTCAAATGTTCACGCTTCATTAAGGCTTGGCAGTCCGCACAACGTTCCCAAGAGGTTTTAGGACACTCGTCACCGCCAATATGAATATACTCTCCCGGAAATAAATCCGCCACCTCGGTCAGCACATCCTTAATGAATTGGAAAGTCTGCGGTTTGGGACAAAACACCTGATCCGAAATGCCGGCTCCAGCCATCATGCTTACATTCTTATGGAAACTACAAGCGTATTCCGGATAGACACTTAAAGCCGCCAACGCATGTCCGGGCATCTCTATCTCAGGAACAATCGTAATTTGCCGCTCCGAAGCATACTTCACTATCTCGCGTACTTCTTCCTGCGTATAATACCCCGAATGAGGTTTCCCATCATAATGAGCCGGATAATATTGATCCCATGTCCCCCAAGCGGAACCCCAACGGGTAGATCCCTTCTCCGTAAGTAAAGGATATTTCTTTATCTCCAATCTCCAACCTTGGTCATCGGTCAAATGCCAATGAAAGCGGTTCAATTTATAATTTGCAGCCACATCAATGATTTTCTTCACATCCTCTACTGGCATATAATACCTGCCTGCATCAATCAGAAACCCACGGTAAGGAAAACGAGGTTCGTCTTTTACTTTCATGCAGGGAAGCGATGCGTGCGACTCACTGGCCAAAAGTAACTGCCCAATCGTACGGAATGCATAGAAGAAACCCGCTATGGAAGAAGCCTTGATTGTTATCTTTTGAGTAGATATGAGCAATTCATAAGCTTCTGCTCCCAAATCGGACTTATCCTGCAATCGTATTTGACGCTTCTGCCCTTTAGCGTTTTTCAAGGACAAGCCATACTCATCCGACATTTGCTTGATAAAACGCTCTATCAATCCATTCACTTCTGCCAGCTTACCCGTATAATCAATACCGACACAAGGAGTCATGTCAAACTCACCTTTCATTTCCTGCACCGATGAAGGTTGAGGGATGATATTCGTACTCATAGCGACAGATGAAAACATTGCCAGGCTCATGGCCACAAGACATATTATATATAATTTTTTCATGATTAAATGCGTAAAATCAAATTAGTACTTCCCCATTCCAATGCATAAACTTTATCTATAAAAATATAAACATATAAAAGAAGCGTCCTATCACCCTCGAAAACAATGTATCTAACACAGAGACCGAACGTTTCTAACATAGAGGGGGAATGTTTCTAACCTTCGGGGTCTATGTTAGAAACATTCCGAAGCCCCGCCTGTAAATGCTTTCAAGAGAGATTTAATCCTCTACCTTGAAAACTATCATAAATTCACACAAATTAGACTCTGTGCGCAAAGCGCTAACGGGATGTACCGATAATCTCCAGCACACTCAATTCTTTACCATCTATCGGCACCTTTTTGTCTTTCAAAAAGTCAAGCAGGATGTCCCAATTCTTGTCCTCGGCATTATACCATAAAGATTTGTCAAAAGCGCCCTCATACTTCATAAAGCCGGATGCGGGAGTTAACAGTTTGCCTACATACCGATTCCCCGTATACTCATTTCCCTTTGCTTTCTCTTCTTTAACGGCCACAGTTTCCTCAGGAGCATAAATATAGTTATTCTTAAACACGTCTCCCTTGCCATATGCGGAATCATGCTCAGTAAAATGAAACAATGTGCGATCTATTTGAGGCTCCGGTTTCGGGAACAGATAAAAGAGGTTATTCTCTACCATCGTATTCTGCGTATATCCTGTAAAATTCATCACCGGGCAGAAATAAGATTCTCTATGACTGGCGTTAGTCATATAGTTGCGCAAACCATCATTGATGCTGACATTATAACGCACAATGGTCTCTTTGTTTCCGTTCACGCACCACTCATCCGGCCAACCGTCCGTACCGATGACCAACATAAAGCCGCCATCATTGTTGTAACTCAAATTATATTGGAAAACGGAGTTGCGGCATCCCCAATCGGAATCATAAGCATATCCGTCAATGATAGACTTGTGGTCGCTTACCACATTGAACTGCACCAACGTATTGTCACTGCACCAAGGCCATATGCCGTCACACGCTTCGGAAGCGGGCAAGGTACGAGGACAATTCTTCATCACGTTATATTCAATCAAGGTACCGTCACATCCAGCCACCACAATGCCATCACCCGGAACACCGTCCAACACATTATTTCGTATGACAACTTGCAGGTTCGGGTTCCATTGCTTTCTTATCCAATATCCATTAAGCTTAATCCCGTCACGCTGGCAATCCTCAATCCGGCAATTCTGAATAGTCAGTCCCACATACCGATTCAAGATACTGTCATTATCACGGGCATTTTGAACGCTAATGCCTATTCCACCTCCTTCTTCTATCACCGTACTCCCATAAACATCATGTACATATATGTTGTCTATCATCACATTACGAGCTTCACCATAGTCTTTCAAATTTAGCCACAATCCTTTCAGCCCAGCCTTAGGCTCTGCTCCTTGATTCGAGATTTCAAGATCGCGTATCACAATCTGCTCTGAATTCCAAATATACACAGATGCGGTATCTGTTCCATCTCCTTTAATATGCGGCCTGTCCACACCGCCATATTTTCCCAATACAACAGGCCTGTCTCTCGTACCTTTACAAGACAGGGAAAGCTGCTCCGTAAATACCGCTCCTGACTTCAGCAAAACACTGTCCCCTCCTTGGAGGAACAAAGAGCGCGTCTTCGCCAAAGATTTGAACGGCCTCTCTATTGACTTCCCGTCATTCGCATCATTTCCGTTTATCGGGTCAAAATAGTAATTCGTTGTAGTCACTTGGGGCGAGCAAGAAAACAACATTATTGCCCAACCTCCCAGAAATAAACTTTTAATGCTTTTCATACGCTAATCTATTCTATTTTTAGTTTCTATCATTCTATCTTTTGCAAACATTCCACATCAAATTCAATGGAATGAAGAACCGGATATTCATCGGAACCATTGGCCGGCAAATCAAAAAAGATTTTTTCATCCGGTTTCATACTATATATCAGAAGCTGCAAATCTTTCCCTTCTACCGAATGTTCCTGCCGGTTCAATCCTACGGTCCATACCGCATGACTATTATAGTTATCATCCGACAACATGTATCCGTTGTAAAGTTCGGTCCTGTCTCCGGCATATTTCATGCGCATATAAATGTTATGCACATCCGCCAATGCGTCAGCCGGCACTTGTATACACCATTCCTTAAAAGCGTCACAAACAATACGATCCGCATATTGGGGCTTCTCAACAATTATGGGAGCCACCGGGGACGGGAACCATCTCATTAACGAAGGATTGGAATAATAATCGGTTGTCACCCACGAACTGTCCGTACAGAACTCCACTTTGTCATAATTGTAATATTCAATCAATACACGAGCCGCAAATTTCTTTTCTCCTTCTACATAGCCGAAACTGGCGAAAAGCGAATTATTCCCTTTCCGCACATACCCGGTAAGATCCACTTCATTCAAGCAATGGGGTTTTATGGCTTGGTTGACCCAATTATCATTCAAATTCAACACACACTCAGACTCCGGATAGATATACATCGTGGCACTCTTTATCTCGGAAGGATTTCCTATACTGAATTCCTTGAAGAAAAAACGGTGGTAACGTTTATGATAAGCGTCTATTTCTTTAAAATTAGCCGTTTCCAACCAACACGCATCATCCAGTATTTTTTTAGGATGTACTTGAATATTCACCTCCGGAAAACGCATATCTACTTCATACGATACAAATCTTGGTTGCTCACCCGTCACAAACTTGTGATATACCGTCTTACTATTAGTGGAAAGAAGATAAATGTCCCCATTCGAACTATAAAGGCCGGCATCTGATAAATAACAAGTTTTCTTCCCTTTTGCATCCAGCATCCAACAATTATCGGCTTCCCTCTCCGTCAAAACAAGAATGTATTTTTCCTCTCCACTCCGCAATTGAACTTTCAGCAAGCAGTCTTTTCCTGGCTTCATACGACTGACCATCCAACAGTCGCTTTCCTCCTTGATTTCCGCCAAACTGGCCTCTACACTCCGTATGTTGGATTTATCCAACGAGAACTCCACCGGGATATTTCGATTTTGAAAGAATACATAGCAATTATCCACACTTCCCAATAACTGAGCCGTCGCATAATTCAGACGCATGTCACCCAATGATACATTCAAAGGCCAAACAAAAACTGTACTGTCCTGCAAGTTTATGCCTCTTTGAGGAAAACGCAACACTTTATCCTTTAATTTCACCTCGAATTTCACTCCGTTCTGCACATCCTTTGGATGATATCGGGAATAATTAATTCCAAATAAATAACCAGACTCGTTGTTGGAACGCACCGCCACCTGCAAACCGTTTTTGTCACACGAAGGAATAACTGACATCATTGGTGCCAAATCCCCTCCAAACTCATTGACAAAGTAATGGAGTTTCTTAACCTTCTTATAGGAACCGGCTATTTCACCCGACTCACAGATTGCCGCCTGAAAATCATAAGACTTTACAGGTAAACGGCTCCAATACCCGGTCTTTAACTGTTCTTCTTCCGTAGACCAAAGTTTTCCCGTAAACTGAGTAGCTCCGGCAAAAATATAATACCCCAATAAATTGGAACCGGAACCCAATCTTGCCATAATCATGCCTAAGCCGTCTAAAGGGTCAATATGAAGTCTGCGATGATAAGTATTCTGTACGCCCACCCCCATCTCACAAGTAAAGAAAGGATAGTCCTCATACGTCATATAAACATCGTCACGCTTTATTTGGTCATTTCCGATATGCTCATTGTCACGGAAATAATTAAATTGGAAATTTCCCGGCTGGTACTCCTTCTCCACATGTTCCACCCAAGGAGCATCGGCATATCCTCCCCATAAAGGGATTACCTCTAAAGGAGGCACCGAACCGTCACCCCATCCTGTCACAGTATATAGAGGAACATCTATTCCCAATTCCAATGCCGTATCTTTCAACCACTGGATGTGCGCTTCCCCCTTTTTTGCATACCAATATTCATTCTCCAATTGGATACCAATTACATTGCCTCCATCTTTATAATAAAGCCCGGACAATTGCTTTGCAATCTCTGAAAAATAACGCCGGACATAATGCTGATACACGACGTCATTGGAGCGGTCTTTGATGTATTTCTTCTGTAATATCCAATCCGGCGTTCCTCCGTTACGCGCTTCGCCATGCGACCAAGGTCCCAAACGAGGTATCACAAGCATCCCGTGCTTGCCGCACAATTGAATGAAGCTGCGCAAGTCCTTTTCACCTTCCCAATCAAATTGTCCTTCAATCTCCTCGTGATGATTCCAAAACAAATAAGTCGAAATGATATCAATTCCGCAAGCTTTCATTTTCAAAATCCGGTCTTCCCACAAGTCTTTACGCATACGCGAAAAATGCAACTCGCCCATAACCGGCAAAATGGGACGATCACCCAAAGTCATATACAGGTTATTAACTTCCAAAGCCCTGCTACCTGTACCGGCATCCCCCATCTTCAAACGTCCGCATACTGGTTCCTCCATCACATCAGAAGCGTCTACTTTATATACCGTCTGAGCCGACACTGCCATCAACAGTGTACATACAACAACAAATAAAACTATCTTTTTCATACTTGCAACTGTTTTTTTAAGGCACCCATTGGTCAAGCCAACGAACAACCGGTCTTTCTCCTACAAATTCTATCGGCAACCAAATATAACGCGAATCCGCCAAATCCGTTTTATTCCATTTATCAAACATGGCGACAAAGCTATCCTCCTTTCCATTGATAGGAAATACATGAGTACTTTGACCATAAAACGTTTTATCGGCATCTTTGCCTTTACAAGGATTATCCATCAGTTCCCACAAACCTAACATTGAATCCGCAACGGCCCATCGAGCTTCATTGGGATCCCAGCCCGTACACCCCGATGAAAACATATAATAACGTCCGTCCCTTTTAAAAACAGCAGGAGCTTCACGCGATTGCCCGATAAATCTTCTGACAAAAGTACCCGAACAAGCCGTATAATCCTCAGTCAACAGACTTATGTACAAGGTTCTGTTCCACTCTGACGCACAAATATGATAGGCTTTTCCGTCATCATCCTTAAAAAGCGTTTGGTCACGACAATCTTCTCCGTTCGGCTTCATCGAACCTAAATAAGTAAACGGACCTACCGGAGAATCACTAATTGCAACTCCAGCATGGGCTTTTTCATAATCCGGACTTTCAATGTGCATCCACATGACAAACTTCCGGGTCTTGTCATTATAGATAACCTTGGGGCGTTCTATCACCTGCGAAGGATGCAAGTCCGAATGCTCGTCCTCGATAACCGGTGAAAGGGCTATTCCCTCAAATTTCCAGTCCAGCAAATTCTTGGACGAATAGCAAGCTACTCCTCCCGCATCCGCACGCCAGCAATCCCAGGTCTTTACCCAATCCAAACGATAAGTAGAATCCCCCTTACATTCACCATACCAATAATAAGTCCCCTCATGGTATAAAATACCGCCTCCATGGGCGTTGATGGGATTTCCGTCCGTGTCTCTCCAAACGCTTCCGGAGATAATTCCCTTTTGCAAGTCAGATTCCAATCTACCATTATCAGCCGCTTGAACAGTAATAGTTGCTTCGCCCATATTTTCTGACGTGACACGCAAAATTATTTCCCCTGCGACCCCGTTCGATTGCAATATGGCCATTGCCTTTCCTTTGAAGGTCTTGGGCGACAAGGAGCGGAAACTCCCCATATCGGTAGGACAAGCGTTACCCGAACCTTTAATGCAGCCCTCACCCATAACACTTAAACTTACGGTTCGATCCGCATCCGGCACTACTAATCCATTTTCATCTACCAATTCTATGGTAATGTAGGATAAATCATTTTTATCAGCTTTTATCACCGGACGATCCGCTACTAAACGTATCTTCACCGGAGAACCTGTTGTTTTCAGAATAGTACTTGAAGATTCACTATTATCATAAACGGGAACAGCTTTGAGTGTACCTGGCTGATAATTTACGATAAAAGTAGTAGAGTAATCCGACTCTGAAACATTCTGCTCACCCAACAAACGATCATTTAAATAAAGCCGCACTTTGGGGGCTTGTGTATATACGTTCACCTTCATCGGTTTACCTTCAAATCCTTTCCAATTCCAACTACGTTCTTCATCTTTCCATCCCCAGTAACTGATTTGCTCCTCTAAACCTGCGGATAATACAGGTTGTACAGCCATGGTAATTTCTCTTTCGCCCCATATGATATCCCTGTAATAAGACTGAGGTTTCTTTTCACCGCAAATATCAATGTCACCACACCAGGCATTATACCAAGGCCAACCCATAAACTGAGGATTTTTCTCGCCCTTTTTTTGAATCAAGACATGGCCTATACCCGCTTCGCCCAAATAATCAATAGCCGTCCATACGAAATCACCTATAATATAAGGATGTCTCTTCACCAAATTCCAATTTTTAGCCGTTTCTTGGGCAACACTCTCACTTCCATATATAATACGAGCAGGATCCTTTGCGTGATCGTTCTCATATTCATACCACATATAGTTATACCCAACTACATCCAAATGTTCCATGGCTTTGGAAGCATCTTGTTTCCAACTCATTTCGGGATTATCCCAATAGTCATTGATGGCGGCGGTGACCGGACGGGACGAATCGATACGTTTCACTATCTGACTTAAACGTTCCGCAGTCTTTATTCCCGCCTCATCCGAACGTTCTTCAATCTCATTTCCGATACTCCACATAATAATTGACGGGTGATTCCGATCTCTCAGAACCATAGCGGCAATATCCTTCTCACTCCATTCATCAAAGAAGCGGTGGTAGTCTTGAGGATTTTTCCCCTTCTGCCAGTGGTCAAAAGCCTCGTCTATCACCAACAGGCCTTGTTCATCGCACGCCCGGAGAAACGCCTCTGCCGGAGGATTATGGGAGCACCGAACCGCATTATAACCATTTGCTTTCAATAATTCTACTTTGCGTTCCTCAGCTCTGTCCAATGAAACAGCACCCAGCAAACCATTATCATGATGTACACAACCGCCTTTCAACTCCAAAGAGAAACCATTCAATTTAAAGCCTTCACGGGCATCAAAAGAGATTGTACGAATGCCAAACGGAACGACCAATTGATCTACAAGTTCTTCATTTGAGCTAAGAACGATTCTCGCTTTATATAGATTAGGAACATCTACCGACCACAACTTAGCCTGCTTTATAGGTAAAGAAATCACAATATTTTTATCACTATGAGCATTAACATCCGCCACGCTCTCCTGGCGGGCAACAATTTGATTATCCGGAGAAACAATCTCAATACCCAATTTCAACGCTGCGGGATTATCCTCTTCATTGATAACACTCGTCTCAATGGCCAACATAGCCTCATCCTCTGACACATTCGTGGTACGAACTGCCACTCCCCATTCGTCCAAATGCACCCTTTCGGTAACTATCAGCCACACATGTCTGTATATACCGGAACCTGCATACCAGCGGGAATTCTTGCCCTCGTTTACAACCTTCACCGCTATGGTATTCACTTCACCTGCGGGGTGGCAATAAGGCGTAATGTCACATCTGAATGACGAATATCCATAGGCATTAAAATTCACATGCTTACCGTTTATCCAAATATCGGACTGTGCGTAAACACCTTCAAAATACAGCGTATGAAGTTTATTCGCGTCTTTCTTCGGTATGATAAAAGTTTTGCGATACCATCCTTCTCCCCCTACCGTCTGCCCTGTGGCAAAACCACCTGCGCTTTCTTTCGAGAAAGGACCGACATGCAAGCTGTCCGAGGCTACCAAAGGTTCTACACTCCAATCGTGAGGCAAATCCATTGTACGCCAGGAAGAATCATCAAAGACTTCGTTCTCTGCTCCTTCCACATGCCCCCGATAGAATTTCCAACCTGCGTCAAAATTCATTTTACGTTCCGACTCCTCTGCTTGAAAAACACATGCCGAAACGCCAAACAAAATCAGTATGTTTAATATGATAAACTGTATTTTCAATTCCAACTTCATAAGCCCATGTTTTCTGTTAAATTCCTATTTTTGTTTTATCACAATACTTGCATTCGGAAGTCCTTCCACTTTAGCCGTCACTACAATATCCCCTTCAGATTTACCCGAACGGATTACTAACAAGTTACTACCCCGCCAAGTTTTTCGAGAATGGGACGTAAAACTTTCCACACTCATAGGATTGGCGTTTCCTACTCCTTCTATCGTAGCGTCACCTTGGATAGTAAAATGAACCAGCTTTTCTGCCAGCGGGTTTCGTAGCCCTTTTTTATCCACCAATTCCAGAGTGACGTAACTCAAATCGTTTCCATTTGCAACCAGTTCTGTACGGTCTGCCGACAATTTTATTTGCGCCACTTCTCCTGCACTCGCCAAATGAGCTACATTCACCCGATGCCCCTCATTATACCCTATAGCCTCCAAAGTGCCGTAAGCATAAGGAACTTTCCATACCAGTACATGTTTATCTGCAGGCCTATTCACCTGTTTTCCTAAAGATTTCCCGTTTAGGAACAACTCGACTTCTTCACAATTGGAATATACTGACACATTCAATTCCTTTCCCACATAATCCGGGAAATTCCAATGAGCCACCACATCCGGAAAATCCCATACGCTCCAATCCGCTTTATCCGGATTCAGCGGGAAAGAGGGTACCGGAGGAGTTACGACAATGTAAGATGTCGGCTCATCATTCCATAAGGTTTCACGCAAGTATGATTGGGGACGCCGTTCACCGGACAGATCCAAATCACCACAATAGGCATGATTCCATGGGAAAATCCGTTTATCAAGCGGATAACCGCACCATCCTATACTTGCCTCACCGATATAGTCAAAAGCGGTCCATACAAAATCACCGATAACCCATGAATGTTCTTCTACTGCTTTCCAATAATCATAAGCTCTGGATGAATAAGACTCCGAGGCATATATAATCCTATCTGGGTGTCTCCTGGCATCCATTTCATAACGGTTTAAACAATAATTATAACCACACACATCCAAAGGCTCCAAGAAATCATCCGTAGCGTTTACAACCGAATTTACGCCTGCCGTAACAGGACGGGTCGTATCCAGTTCCTTCACAAATGCAACCAGCTCTCTACACGTATGTACCATCTCTGCCGTTTCTTTGTCTTTTATTTCATTACCGATACTCCACATGATGACACTCGGATGGTTTCGGTCTCTTGCAATCATACTATACAAATCTTCCTTCCACAATTTATCAAAATATTGCCCGTAATCACCTTGATAATGCCCTATACTCCACATGTCAAAAGCTTCATCAATGACCAACATGCCTAAACGGTCACAAGCGTTAAGCAAAGCCGTTGACGGAGGATTATGAGACATACGCAAAGCATTGAAACCAGCGGCTTTTAATAATTCTATTTTTCTTTCTTCAGCCCGGTCAAAAGCCTTGGCTCCCAAAAGGCCGTTGTCATGATGAATACAGCCACCTTTCAATTCCAGCGGCTTGCCGTTCAGCAAAAAGCCTTTCTCCGCACTGAAATGAATATCCCTTATACCTATTGCAACAATCTCTTCATCTATTATAGTGCCGCCCTGCAATAACCGGCACTTCACCTGATACAAATAAGGATTCTCGGGTGACCACAACTTGGGAGAAACAACTTCCAATGTATCATCTATGTGCGCAACACCTTCTCCGTGCAATGACAACAATTGACGCTTACGTGCAATGACGGTATTGCTTTTATCTGCTATTTCCGTTTCAACGACGAATTCTCCCTTCATCTTTTCATTATTCAACAAAACATTTTGTACCCGCACCTTGGCACTGTCCGCCGTAGCAACCGGTGTAGTGACAAACTTTCCCCATGTCTTAAAATGCAAAGGTTGGGTCAACTTCAAGAAAGTATGGCGATAAATTCCCGACCCCGTATACCAACGGCAATTCAATCCTTCATTCTTCACCCTGACGGCAAGCACATTGTCTTCCCCCCACCGAACATGTTCGGTTACGTCCACTTCAAAAGCCGTGTAACCATACACGTGATGAGCCACATGTTGTCCGTTCATCCAGACATCCGCATTCATATAGATTCCATCAAAATTAATGCTCACACGTTTCCATTGCTCAGACTTATCCAAACAGAAATGCTTTCTATACCAACCGGTTCCACCGACTGTAAAGCCCCCCGATACTTCCGTCACAGCATCCGCGGCAAATGGGGAATCAGTACCCGGTATATCCTCGATACTCCAATCATGAGGTAGATTTACTCTGCGCCATTGAGAGTCGTCCAACTCCAACCGCTCACCATTCTCCACATCTCCCCGATAAAAGAGCCAACCTTCATCAAAAGATTGTTCCCGAGGCATTGTTTGCTCATCTGTGCAACTGACCACAAGCAATAATGAAAACAATAAATAAAACAGATTTTTCATACATTTAAATGGAAATCTATAGCTTCATCAATTAGAGTGTGCCAACATAACAGCCTAACAACATATCATATTGACACACTCGTTGACTATATCCTAAAAAACTTTCTACCTTTAATTAGCGGCCTCCCCATTCCGGTGCTTGTACCAAAGCCCTGTTATTGTCCAATTCCGCTTGAGGAATGGGCCATACATATCCTTTAGAGGAATCAAAAATATGCGAACCTGCTCCTCCGTCTTCACGACACCGCGCATAAGCGTCTTCCATTTCGTGCCAACGCAGCAAGTCGAAATAGCGAGTTCCCTCGAAAGCCAACTCCACTCTCCGTTCATGCTTCACTACATCCAACAACTCTTCGTATGAAAGATTAGAACCTTCCGCATCTTCTACACAAGGCATCATTACATCCGCCCGCTGACGCACTTGATTTACCAATGACATAATCTCCTCACGACCTGTCTGCAACATCGCCAATGCTTCGGCACGCATCAACAAGACATCCGCATAGCGTGTAACGTACATATCTTGATTATCCGCAGTATAAGTCGTTCGTTGATTTTGATATTTACGCATAAACAACTGGAAAGGACTGTTCCAAGTCCACCATGCTGTACCTACATTTCCATCATAGGAATCACCATTCTTCGTAAATAACGTATAAGTCAAACGCGGATCACGCGTAGCATCATCATCCGGATTGTAAAGCGGAGATGCCGATATCGGTAAACCGTCCGTACAATAATAATCGTTAGCCAAATTAGGATAAGGAAGCTGCCATTCCATTGGATAGCCATAATTATAAGCTAAAAAACCGCCTTCACCGTTAGACTGATCTGTATTCACAAAACGAATGGCAAACACAATTTCATTGCTGCCACAACCGGCCTCTGTAAACAATGAGCTGTAATTGGGATCTATTTCATACTGACCCAAATCCATAATCCGTTTTGCCGCATCCGCAGCCTCTTGCCACATTTCATTATAAAGATAGACACGCGTCAACAATCCCAAAGCGGCACCTCTTGTCGCACGACCTCTATCAGCCGTAACAGGAAGCATACCTTCCTCTGTGATATCCTTCAAATCCTGAATAATAGCAGTAACGATTTCTTCTTTGGATGATTTGGGCACCTGACTCGTTTCTGTAGTCAGTACGTTGAAAACCAATGGTACATCCCGATATAAGCTAACCAAATGATTGTAGAACATGGCACGGATAAACTTAGCTTCACATACAAATGTGTTTCCTGTTTCTTCACCGATTTTTCCGTCAGCTATCATTTGAGGAACTTTTTCTATCACATTATTACATCTCGCAATACCGGCATACGAAGCATCCCACACCGCTTCAACAACAGCAGAAGTTGGACTCAACGTATTATTTGTTATCACATCAGGTCCTACCCAAGGGATCCAAGCGAAATAACCATTGTCCGTTGCAAAATCTAATTCACGCAGACTACACGTATTACCGCCAGGCCAGCAAAATCCAAAACTACCTTCCTGTTGCAATGCGTCATAACAACCTACCAAGGCTTTTTGTGCATCAGCTTCGCTATTCCAAAAATTTGAATCAGCCAATTCAGATAAAGATGCCCTATCTAAAAAATCCGAGCAAGAGAAAAATAAAGCGCTGACTAATACGGAGATAATATACTTTTTCATAATCTTCTTCTGTTTTTAAGTTATAATGTTACATTCAATCCTACCGAGAATGTTTTGGCATTCGGATATGCATAACCGCGCGTATCTGTACCGTATTTTTCCGGGTCATAATCATCTATTCCCGTAAACGTCAGGATGTTCTGTGCGGATACATAAATTCTCAAGCGTTCCAATTTTGCTTTACGGATCCATTCCTGCTTGAAAGAATAACCTAATTCTATATTCTTCAAACGCAAGTAAGAAGCGTCTTTTATCCAGAATGAAGAAGGTTGGCTATTGTAATCTCCATTACCCAACCTCGGGAAATTTCCATTTGGGTTTGCACTCTCTGAATAACGATCCAAAAATGCCGTAGTCACATTTCCGGAAACTGTCGGGAAATCCATTACAACACGGTCTACGCCAGCTACACCTTGGAAGAAAGCCGAGAAATCAAAACCTTTATATGCGGCGTTTAAACCAAAGCCATAGGTCAATTTAGGGAACGGATTACCAATTACCGTACGATCGTACGTATCTACCACACCGTCCGGTGCTCCGTCCGGTCCACTGATGTCCATGTAGCGGATATCACCTTTCTTCAATGCTCCACCACCTATTGTGTTGTTTGTGTTTGCTTCATCCACTTCAGCTTGTGTACGGTAAAGCCCATTCGCTACGTAACCATAATAAGCATTGATGGGATGTCCCTCCAAGTTAATCGTCCAATCTTGTATCCAGGCTTCCTTTCCATTCAAATCCAAAATTTCATTCTTCACGGTACTCAAATTCAAATTAGCTCCAAATTTCCAGTCGCCCCATTGATCATTATATCCCAATGCAAATTCCCAACCCACATTCTTTACTGAACCGGCATTGATATAAGGTTCCGTTGAAACACCGACAATTCCAGGGATAGGCAACTGCAACAATATGTCCTCCGTCTTCTTATAAAAATAGTCTGCTGTCAAAGTCAGCTTATTTCCCCAAAAACCTAAATCAACACCAATGTCAGTCGTTGTAGTGGTTTCCCATTTGATATCTGGATTAGCCAACGAAGAAATGGCGACACCCGATACTTTGCCATCTCCCCAAACATAGTTATTACCTACACTCAAGTATTGATCGAAAGGATAGTAACCAATCTCTTGATTACCCAGCTTTCCCCAGCTTCCTCTTAATTTCAACTGACTAATGAAATCCAAATTCTCCATAAAAGCCTCTTGGGCAACATTCCATCCTACAGACATGGAAGGGAAATAACCCGCACGATTCTTTTTGGGTATTCGTGAAGATTCATCCCGGCGAAGATTGAATTCAGCCAAATAACGGTCTTTATAATTATAGTTAATGCGGCCAAAGAACGATCTCAAAGCAGCCTCTGCGGCATCGCCGCTCGCAGAAGTACTCAGCGCTCCGTTCAAAACCTCAATATTGTCACTCGGCAGATCCTGTCCCGAAGCTGTCGTAGTACGGTAATTATTATACTGATTGGACTGACCCAACAGGATATTAACAGCATGTCCGGAAACATTAAAATGATAAGTAATCAAATTCTCATTAATCCATTGAGTTTCGGAATAATAAGTCTCATTCAGATAATTAATGCCACTACTACCTCCAACTGGATTTCCATAAGAGTCTTGTGTGATATATGCAGGTTCTGCCGATATCGTATTATATTGATTATACTGATAAGCGAAACTCGTCTTAATACTCAAATTTTTTATTGGCTCTATTTCCAAGAAAGCCTTTCCGTCAAAACGGCTATATTTGGTTTTTGCCGTGACTGTTGTGGAATAAGCAGGATTCTTAATGGCTTGCATCTTATCATTACCATCCACAAAACCCCACTCACCATTGCTGTATTTGTAAGGTACAGAAGGATGAGAATGCCACTTTAAGTTTTCAAACACATAATAAGTTCCGATAGTAGGCTCTTGCACTTCTTCATGATTTCCCGACACATTCAACCCTACCGTTATCATATCAATAAACTTGCTGTCCGCGTTCAAACGGAAGTTGAAACGGTCCGTACTGGTACCTTCCATGATGCCATCCTGTCCTACATACCCCACAGAACCCATATAACGGGAAGTGGAATTTCCGCCCGTCATAGATAAATGGTGCGTCTGAATAGGAGCCGAACGGAATATCTTGTCCGACCAACGGGTATTAGCGAACAGATCCGGATTAGACCCATCTTTCATTTGCTGAATCATTTCAGGAGTATAATTCGTCGACACATCCCCCATCGCTTCATTCTGCTCGTTGTAAAGAGTGGCCCATTCCCACGAATTAATGTAGGTAGGCAGGACTGTAGCTTGCTGAACGCCATACGAACCATTGTACGAAAGTGTATTTTTACCTTCTCTTCCTTGCTTAGTCGTGACCAAAATCACACCATTTGCCGCACGTACACCGTAAATAGAAGCCGAAGCAGCATCTTTCAAAACAGAAATGTTCTCAATGTCATTGGGAGCGACACTACTTAAACTTCCCTCTACGCCATCAATCAACACCATAGGATTGCTATCACCAAATGTATTGATACCACGGATACGAATTTCCATGTCTCCTTCAACACCCGGCTGAGCGGAATAAGAACTGACCGTAACGCCACTCATTCGTCCTTGTAGCAAACTTGCCGTATTGGAAACCGGAATATCATTGATCTCATCGACCTTCACAGAAGAAATAGAACCGGTCAAGTTCGCTTTTTTCTGAGCGCCGTAAGCCACTACAACTACTTCATCTATTAATTGGGTATTTTCCCGAAGCGTAATTTTTAACATCCGACCTGCATTTGTTATCGGAACAATTTGCGTTTCATACCCCACATAAGAGATTTCCAGTTTCTGCCCAACAGATGCTTGAATGGAAAAAGCGCCCTCCATATCGGTTATCAATCCGCTTTGAGTACCTTTAATAATGACAGACGCTCCTATGAGCGGCTCACCGCGCATGTCCGTCACTACACCTTTTACGGTAACAACCTGTTGCTGCATGACAACTTCCGGAAATGATCCCATTCCTTTTCCCTCTCCTACCGATGCATAAGAAAAAGTCACTCCACCAACGAATAGTAATCCGAAAACTATTCGCTTTTGCAAAGAAATGCTGTTATTCATAATATTACGTTTTAAATTTGATGTTCAAAGTTGCCTATTAAAATAGGAACCACATAACACAAACAAAAAACAAAATAACAAAATAATCTGCAAACATCACTTTGGCAGGATCCTGTTATTAACAAGCACGATTTTGTTATTCACAAAGCATATCAAACCAAACAAAATAGGTATCTTTGGACATTCATTACATAGAATACTTAAACATTAGTAAAATCAATATTACTATGGCAAATAAAGTTTTTACAGTCCTTTCTCTATTATTTATCACTTTCCACATATGCCCATTAAAGGCTCAAAAGCTCATACATTATGGACTGGCAGACGGATTATCAAGTACGGAAATCACCGCGATTTGCGAGAATAACCATTATATATGGATTGCAACCGAAGACGGGCTTAACCGTTTTGACGGACATCATTTCAAAGTTTACAAATCTGGTAAAGACACAAAGAACAGCCTCAAAAACAATAATATCGAAACACTATTTATCGACTCCCAAGGATTGCTTTGGATTGGCTTCAAAACCGGCGGAGCTGACATCTATAACCCGCGCACGGATCAATTTACCCATGTCAATGAGTTGGTCTCACAACCCATTCCCAACCGGGTCATATCCATTTTTGAAGACTCCGATCACAACATCTGGCTTGGAGGGTGGGAAGAAAGAATATGCAAACTGGTTCCAGACAATAAAGAACGTACCCGTTTCACCATAGAATACAGCGATTGGGACTGCATCGCATCGAGCATCATTGAAAAACCTAAAGGACATATATGGATAGGCACTTACACCGGATTAATCATGTATGACTTGAAAAAACAAGAATGGAAACCAGTGTCATCTACAGACCAAATGGTCACTCAACTATGTGACACCGGAGAAGAAAACGTACTCTATTATTCTACTTGGGACAATGCGCTCCATAGATTAACGTGGAATACCAGTCTCGACCAAATACAGATAGACCATTCTCATGACAGCAATATACCTACATTCTGCATCAAAAAGAATGATAACAAAATTCTTATTGGGACATGGGGAGAAGGAGTAAAAGTGTATGATAAAGAGCATAAACAATTGTACCCACTGTCTGGAACCGAACATTTAGGAACAACCTTTATCTACAGCATTTATAAAGACAAATTCGGGAACATTTGGTTTGGCTCTTATGGAAAGGGGCTCTATAAGTACATTGACCGAGATCAAGGAATAAACAAACTGCTCTCCATCCCGGAACAGCATACCCCCGTCAATTCCATCGCTCTACTACATGACAAAATCTTATTAGGGACTTTGGGAAACGGCATGTGGTATTATGACATGCAGACACAAACCGTACACAAAAGTTATAAAAGCAATGACAAATTTAAGGACCATATCTTATCCATCGGACAAAACGATAATGTAACCTTAGTGGGGCATGACGGAATAGGGTTGCTGTATTCTTTTCAAGAAGATAAAACATCAAAGCCACAATGGAAAGAATTCCATGCAAATAACGAATTGGAGAAGATCACAACCTTCTACTTTGAAAACGACAAAGTATGGATAGGAACGAAACAAAACGGATTGATGTCCGTATGCCTAAACACCCAGGAACAAAAAATCACAAACTACATCCACTATGACTCTTGCAGCCGGGATCGCATAAACGCCATCCTGCCTTATCAAGACAACCAGCTGTTCATCGCCTCGCACAATGGACTTTCCATTTTTGACAAGTCAAAACAAATTGTCTTGAAAGACAAAATCATCGACAACGAGATTGTTTACTCTATCATTGAAGACATACATAACCAATGCTGGTGGATTGGAACCTCCAACAACCTACAGAAAATGACGCTGCACAATGATACCTTGCAAATATCTCCTGTGTTTTCTTCTTACCCGCTGCCCCAAGGAGCAATCAAGTCCTTATTACTGGACAGTAATCAAAATTTATGGTTCTTTATCGGGGAAAAGATTTTTTGCTATATCAGCAAGGAACACCGCATCTGCGAACTAAACATCGAATATTGGGGAAATCTAGCCATACTCTCCGCCGAGAAAATTCTTTGGCAAGGAAAAGAGTACATAGTGTGCGGCAATACGGAACAAGTCCTAATTATAGACGTAGAAAAGGCCTTAGATCAAAATGACAAGACACAATTCATATTAACTGACTTGGAAATTGACCATAAGAAAGTACAAGTAGGAGACATGATAAACGGCCGGATCGTGTTAAAGGAAAATCCGGAATACGTACATTCCATCACCCTTTCATACGCTTCCAAATGGATTTCTTTATCCTTCACTGAAGTAGGAGAAACCAATTATCGCAATAAGTATCTATACAGAATTATTGGCTTTACAGACAAGTGGCAATACCTTGACACATCCGTACCGCTGACCCTCTCACAACTCAACCCGGGAAAATACATCCTAGAAATCACGAAATACAATGAAGAACCAGATACAGAGCCATGCTGGTCCATGAATATCACCGTCACTCCTCCTTGGTGGAAAACTCCTTTATTCTACTTTTTTTCCTGCCTCATCATCCTGCTGGGCATTTCATTCACCGTGCGCCAGATTATCCTGCGCAACAAAAAGAAGAGCATACTGAAATTACGAAAGATAGAAACACAAAAGAAAGAAGAACTGCTGAAAGAAAAAGAAAGTTTCTTTGACAGTTTGGGGCATGACCTGATTACACCCCTCTCCTTGATACTGGCACCCGCCAACGACCTGTTGCGCGAGAGCAAAGAAAATGACACCCAACACGAAAGACTATCCATCATCACCAAGAATGCCGCTTTCTTATCCGACCTGTTTTCTACCATTCTCGATTTTAAACGTGTGGAATTCTCCGAAGTGAAAATAAACAACCGGAATATTGAGATTGTATCATTTTGCCGTATTATCGTGAACGCATTCAACTATTTGGCAAGTTCTAAAAAAATCCAATTGCATTATCAAACCAATATCCCTTCCATTCACGTATGGATTGATAACGTAAAATTTGAAAGAATCTTATATAACCTGCTGAGTAACGCCATCAAATACACGCCGGAAGAAGGCCGCGTATCGGTCACATTGGAGTGTACAGACAAGTCACTAAGCGTATTCATAAAAGATACAGGACCGGGTATCAGTCCGTTCCATCAGACCTTGGTGTTCAACAAATTCTACCGGGAACCTCAATACAATAAAGAAAATACTCCCAGCGGACTTGGCTTGGGACTATATGTGGTAAAGAAATTCGTATCCGCAATGAACGGAACTGTATCCATCCAGTCACAACCCGGAGAAGGAACTACCATATCCGTCAACTTACCCATAGAGAAAATTGAAGACCAACAACATCCGACCGATATTGTCGACCTCAAACCACAACCCACCTGTACGACCAATAATGCCACCCTGTTGTTAGTAGAAGACAACGAGCAAATACTTAAGTACCTGGGTGGGAAATTGGCGGAACACTTTCATATTGTGACAGCCACCAATGGAGAGGAAGCACTGAAATTAACAGGCAAGTATCTCCCGGAAATCATCATATCGGATATCATCATGCCCAGCATGGATGGTTTGACACTATGCCGACATATCAAGGAAAATCCTCTGTATGCTGATATATTCGTCGTATTATTAACCGCCAAAGTCTCATCTGAAGACGAACTGAAAGGCTATAAAGAAGGTGCCGACATCTATATCAGAAAACCTTTTGATACCACGGCTCTAATCAACCAACTATTTAATATCCTAAATACACGGCAAAAACGGAAAGAGCAACTTCTGAAGAACTTAATGGCCGACAACCACAACCCTATCGAGTTCAACTCCAAAGAAGTATTCCTACAACAAGCCATGAAAGTAATCGAAGAGAATTTAGATAAAGCAGACTTCAACATGGAAGAGTTTGCAATTGCCATGAATATCAGCAAGACAGTACTCCATAAGAAATTCAAAATGCTTATCGGACAGACTCCCAATCAATTTATACGGGCCATCCGGATTCGGAAAGCCTCCGAATTACTGATAAGCACAGACCTGTCTATTGCAGAAATCGCCTATTTGACGGGATTCAACCAAGCACATTATTTCATCAAGTGCTTTAAGGAGGTATACAATGAAACTCCTAAAAACTTTAGAGACATGAAAAAAGGAGAGCAATAAATGGGAATTTAGCGGGGCGGAGCCCCGCAATGTGTCAATGTGCTAATATGCCAATGTGCTAATGCCATGCGGCGTGAAAACACATCAGTGCAAACACAGCGCAGCCCCATTAGCACATTGGCACATTAGCATATTAGCACATTAAATTATCATTTATCCAACGCCAATACTAACTTTCAAAATAAGATATACTTCAACCGTCAGAGAATATATACTTACTTGCCCATTTAATATATCTTCTCTTGCAAAGTAAGTATATGTTCTTTGGGAAATAAGTACTATCCAATTTAACATGTGCGATACAATGGGAAATTAGTAAATATAGAAGATGCAAAGAAAGAGCAGAATGCGGTTAATAGAAATTACAAAAATGGAGCGTTTGAAAATCTGTTCTATTTTAAGTTACTAACCTAAGGAGGGAATGTTTCTAACATAGAGGGGGAATGTTAGAAACATTCGGGGTCTATGTTAGAAACATTCCCCAACCTTGCCCAAAAACATTTCTGGCGGAGGTGAACCATCCCCCAAAAGAATGTTTTCAAAATACAGACAACAAGCCAAACAAGTTTGTCAAGATTTTCACCGATATTCAATTTCATAAACCTCCAGCAGGCAATGGTCACTATTCCCGTCAACCGTGGCGCAACTAATTTCAAGCGGACGCCCCGCTTTCAAACTTTCCGCGGGAACTTCCGCCACAGCCCACGACAAACCACACCAGATCATCTTGTCATGTGACTTTCGTATGGGAAGAGAACGTTTACCCTGCTTTGCTTCGATTTGAAAGAAATGATCCATTTTAATCCCGGCAGGAGGAGCACCACCCCACGAACGAAACGCCTTCCCGTGTTCATCCCTTTGCTGGAAAAGTACCCGTACAGTTTTCCCTTGGGAAGGAACGAAACGTGCTTGCAAGGTATGGCTGTTTATCTTTTGTATATCTACTTCAACCTTTTGAATGTCCGAAGGAATAACAATGTCTTTTTCAACACCCAAATCATATCCTTGGGAATTAAACTTACCATAACCGATGACAGCCATCTGTTCGGGACCTAATTCCACAACATTCCCAGTTAAGACCGGACTAAACCCATTATCCGTGAAAAGCACTCTCCCCGCTCCTGCCGCTTCGGGCAAAATGACTTTAGCTTTCTCTTGCGAAGCGTTTACTACGGTATAAAGATTGCCTCCTTCCGCAGAGGCCATATATCCGTATGGCAAAGCCCTACCCGGAATAGAACCGAACGCTGAGATATGACCATATTGCTGTACATTCATATATAATCGCTGAACTTTAGCCATCCAACGGGCATCGTCATCACTCAGCAAATCAATATTTCCATGACAAACATTCAGCCATCCGCCGCGCGCCATCATCAAAATCATCATACCTTTCCAAGCGTTTAAAGCCCGATTGTAACAAGTACCCGTAGTGCCTATCATAAAAGCACAATTATCAATGCGCCAACCCGGAACTCCGTTAAACAAATACTGGAAAGTCATGTGGTCTGAATACACATCTTGCGAACGCCAGAAGTTCATCATAGGAACATCGGACAAACGAGGATCGCCGCAATACATCGTATCAAAGATTTCCAGCCAACGTAAATCTACCGTTTTGCGAAATGGAGTAACCGTATTCTCCATATCTCCGCCAAAACCATTGTAACCAATAATAACCACATCGGGATTTTTATAACGGAATTCTTTGAGGGCAGAAATAAAAGCGTTCTTGTTCTGTTCTTCAATATCAATAGGCAACATGGTAGATTTAGCATCGGGAGTCGCCGCATCAAAATAGGCGAAATCAAATTTGAACAACTTAACACCCATATCCGCATACATCTGAAGAGTCTGCATGAGATGCCGTAAATAACCTCCCCTAAACAGACAAAGCGTGGTTCCATCCTCCGAAACGGATTCTTTCCATTCCGGGATGACTTTCATCGTATTTTCTTCACTTATGCGCAACAGGTTAGTCGAGAACCACAATCCGGGCTTTAGTCCTTCTCTCTTACATGCATCCAACCAACGTTTGGGACCTTCCGGCCAACAATCCGGCCTCCACTCACGGTAGCCTCCGTTGACGTCAAACCAAAATGCATCCATCAGATAATAATCCACTTGTACTCCCAACTTCTTTAAGCGTACAACATGCTCCAACTCTTTCATTGCCAAATCCTCATTCAAAGGAATATTATCCGACAACTCATCATAGGCAGACCAGTTATTATACACAAACACCGGCTTGTCCAATCTTCCCATCCTATTTTTATTCCAATCGTCAACCTGAGCCATTGCCGAGAGAAATGCGAATAACAGCAATGACAAAACGCTCATCCTTATTCCATTCATATCTTAAAAATTCATTTCAAATAAACGTGCAAAGTCAGATTCGTCTAATCCACAACCTCAAAAGTCAGTTTCTGATTGCCTACCCATACCACAAACTCACCCGCCTCCACAAAACGTTTGCCTGTAGCATCCGTATAACTCAAATCACGCATCGGATCAATTTCAAAACGATAAACCTTGCTTTCGCCAACCTTTAATGACTGTTTCTCGAAATATTTCAATTCCTTCATAGGGCGGGAAATGCTACAGACAGGATCGGACACGAACCATAATACCGTCTCTTTCCCTTCCACCTTTCCCGCATTCGTTACAGTAACCTCTGCTATCAGCTTCTGGTCTTTCTTAATTTTCGAGGAAGAAAGTTTGGCGTCGGAGTAAACAAAAGTGGTATAGCTCAACCCGTGCCCAAATGGATAAAGAGGTTCGGTAGGAATGTCCTGATAATCTCCCATCGCTCCAAAAGGACGAGCGGACTGCCTCATATTATAATAAATCGGTATCTGCCCTGTAGACAAAGGGAATGTTACTGAAAGTTTTCCGGAAGGGTTCACCCTACCCGACAAGATGCCAGCCAAAGGAGTACCGCCCGCAACACCAGGTTGCCACATTTCAATAATAGCTTCTACCTGGGACTCCAATCTCATCAATTCAAGCGGACGGCCATTGGAAAGCACCAACACAATAGGCTTATTCGCTTGCTTTAAATACAATAACAGTTTTTCTTGGATGCTCGGCAAAGCGATTGTAGAACGTGAAGCGTTTTCTCCACTCCACTGTTTGGCTTCGCCCAAGCACACCACTACCACATCGGAGGCTTTGGCCGTTTCCAAAGCAGTGAAGAATCCCGACTCATCCTCTCCATCCAATGCACAGCCCTGCGCATAATCCAATTGCACCTTGTCACCAAACTCCTTTTGCATTCCTTCATAAATGGTTTCCACGTCCTCTGCCCGACCTCTAAACGCCCAGGCACCTAACAGATTGGAACTATCCTTTACCATAGGACCTATCAGGGCAATTCGTTTAATGGAGGAAGAAAGTGGCAATACGCTATTCTCATTTTTCAACAGAACCATGGATTCTTCAGCTAAATCTGATGCTAAAGTAATGTCCTCCTTCTGCAAATAACGTTCTTTCTCGGGCAGTTCTTCCACATAAGGCTTGTCAAACAAACCCAGACGGAATTTTACCCGAAGTATGCGGGAAACAGCCTCATCAATCTGCGCCATTTGTATCTTTTCCTCTGAAACTAATTCTTCCAAATACTCACCATATACATTGTCACGCATATCCATCTCAAGGCCGGCTTGGAAGGCTTTATAGGCAGCTTCTTTTCGATCTTTGGCAACCCCCTGATAGATCAATTGCTCAATAGCATTCCAGTCAGATACCACAAAACCGTCGTGCCCCCACTTGTCCTTCAGCACTTCTGTCAACAAGTAATGATTGGAAGTCGCGGGTATACCACTAATATCATTAAAGCTACTCATAACCGTTGCCACACCAGCCTTCACACCCGCCTCATAAGGCGGCAGGTAAGTTTCCCACAAGGCTTGGGGGGATATATCCGTATACCGATAATCCCGTCCACCTTCGGAAACACCATAACCAACGTAATGCTTCAAACAAGCCGCAATGGAATAAGGGTCAGACAGCTTTTCACCTTGATAACCCTTCACCGAAGCTACGCCAAAAACCGCATTCAAGTAAGGGTCTTCCCCATAACATTCGGAAATCCGCCCCCAACGGGGATCCCTCGCCACATCAATCATCGGAGAAAATGTCCAATTAATGCCGGACAAAACAGATTCTTTAGCAGCCATCCTACAAGCTCGAGTTACCAAATCCGGATTAAAACTGCAGGCTTGCGCCAACGAAATCGGATATACAGTTCGCAATCCGTGGATGACATCCGTTGCAAAGAGAATAGGTATCCCCAAACGAGATTCCTCCATGGCTTTACGCTGTATCTCGTTACGCAATTGAGGGTCAATAGAAAGATAAATCAAAGAACCTATCTCTGCCGGAAGATTTTCAACCTCTTTACCTATGTTATTAGGATTGTCATTTTCTCCAAAGGTATATTGATTGAGTTGAAGCACCTTTTCACGCAAGTTCATCCGGCTCAACAAATCGTTCACTCTCTTTTCAACAGGTTGTCCCGCATCCTTATAAACAGGTGTTTGTGAACATACAAACAACCAAGGAAATAAGACCCACACAGATAAAATCACTAATCTCCTCATCGCATATCATTTTTAGTTAATCCCAATCGTCTGTACGGAAAGAAGATACAGGCAACCCGCCGGTGCCAAACAATTCCGCCTTTACAAAGTCCCTAAACGCATATCTCACAGCCTTAGGCTCTTTCACATATTTGCACAAAACGACCACAGTTCCCTTTTCTTCATCAATATAAGCCTCAGCCTTATGAAAAACCTTGTTATCTCCGGCTATCTCAAACAGTTCCAATGGCTTGCCATAGCTGGTAAGCCCATTAAACTGGTTGTCAAAGTAAATAATTGCCTTGTTCCCATCAACCTCCATCTTACTATATGTCGGACTTTCCGCCTCAAATCCTTTCATTCCATAGGTTTTAGAAAGTGCCAGCAATCCCAAACGCTCACCAACTTCCTTTTTCCTCCTCGGATGAATCAAGTATTGTTCCCCTACATCCAACAGTACTGCCATACCTGAATTGGGAATTAATGTCAAGCACTGTCTCTGCGCATCACGCTGATAAGCTGAGATTTCCAGCCATTGAGGTGTGAAGAAGTTCCATTCCTTATAATCATAAGGAGCTATCTGCGCATAAAAGAAAGGTATTTCACCCAATCCCCATTCCTTACGCCACTGACTTACCATGGCTGCAACTGACGGAGCATAACGGGGCACATTAAAGATGTTGGACTCGCCTTGATACCAAATAATGCCTTTGATGCCATATCCCACTAACGGATGGATCATCCCATTGTACAAAACCGTAGGTACATTGTTTATCCACTGGGAAGTCTCATCGCTCAATGGAGGCACAGGTATATCATCAAACTGGCTACAGGCTTCAGCATTCATCCACGCCTCAACATTCGACCCTCCATAACTGGCATTGATAATACCGATAGGTACGTCTATGTTATGCTGCAAGAAATCCGCAAAGAACCACCCAACGGCCGTACATTCCGCCGCATTCTCCGGAGAAGCTTTGACCCATTCCGCGTCAAAATGATCCAAAGGCTTATAAGCAGCCAAGGCGGGGATATTAATAAAATGTATTTGCTTCTTCGCTGAAGACAATATAGCTTCTGTGGCACCCAATACCGGCTGGCAATAATATCCTTTCAGAGGCATACTCATATTAGACTGCCCACTTGCCAGCCATACTTCTCCTACAAATACATTCTGAAAGACTATCTTCTTATCGGCAATAACTGTCACTTCGTAAGGTCCTCCGGCGGAAGGCGTAGGTACGCTTATTTTCCAAGTCCCCTTAGAACTGACCGTTTCGGCATATTCCCTATCCGGACTCCATGAGGCAGAAATTACAACTTTCGTTCCGGGCTTTCCCCACCCCCAAAACGGATTGTTGATGTTTTGCTGCAATACCATATTATTACTGAAAATATCAGCAACCTTGAACTCTTGCGCTTTGGCAAAATATACCAAGGCAAAAATAAACGCTAAACTAAAGAATACTTTTTTCATCTATCAGATTTTATTTAATTAGAGAATATCATTCTTTTTACGAAGATTCATTCACTTCAGAAATTAAGTATCTGTGCAAATATACCACTATAAAACAAAGAATAATAACATAAAACCATCTAATAATACCAAAATAATATACTATCTACATGTACATATACAAAAAAGCGGATTGCACAGACTGCACGGAAAATAATCCGTGGCACCTGCGCAATCCGCTTTTTAGAATCTTTAAAAATCAGGCTTTACCTCACAATTTCCTTCGCTTCACGGATGAAGTTCAATATATTGTGAATTTCATCACTCATCGGTATCTGGTCTTCAATCTTCAACACAGCATCTTGCAAGCTGAAGTTTCCCTGATAAATCAGACGGTAAGCATTCATAATGTGACGCAAAATACGGTCGGTGATGTGGTTCACATCGCTCTTGTGCTGTAAGATAACAGCGTTGATACCATGATACTGCACGGGGTTACCTGCCATAATCACATAAGGTGGCACATGTTTAGAAATCCGGCATCCGGCCTGAATCAATACCCAGCTTCCGATGTGGCAATTCTGCTGCACAATGACATTACTGCTCAAAATGGTGCAATCATCCACCCGACTCTCGCCGGCTACCATGCTCCGGATACCCAACACACAATGGTTGCCAATTTGCACATCATGGCACAAATGAACACCATCCATCAAAAAATTCTCACTGCCAATACGTGTACCCCCTTCTTTATGGGTAGCACGGGCAATCACTACATTCTCACGGATATCGTTCTTGTCTCCGATGAGAAGAAGGCTGTCTTCACCCTCGTAATGGAAATCTTGCGGCGTACTACCTAACACCGCCCCGTGATGCACGGTATTTTGCTTTCCCATACGCGTACCGTTCAAAATACGCGCACCGGACATGATGACGCAATCATCACCGATTTCCACATCGCCTTCAATATAAGCGAACGGTTGTACCGTTACATTCTTACCGAGCTTGGCAGCAGGGTCTACATAAGCTAAAGGACTAATCATGATAGTAGATTTTAAGTATTAATTTTCTCTTCCTCCACCTAATGCCTGGTACAAGTTGATGACAGCCTGCATTTGATCGAACGTATCAGATACCTCGGACAACTGCGCG
>CASENS010000030.1 GCA_949289345.1 uncultured Bacteroides sp. | reverse complement strand
GCATCATGGAATACCTCAATGAACACGGAAAGCATATACCACTAAAATAAGGAGGACAATATGAAGACAAAGGAAATCCAGTTTGACGGCAAGAAATACATCTGCCGCATCGTAGAATCAATCGACGGGGAAGAATTGCTGATTGGCTCCACCGAACTGCTCGATGCTCTGCAACCGGGCAGCTTCGGGGATGCGAATGAAGGCTTTGCTAACAAGGAGGCGGAAGCCCTCTATGACGAGGTGTTCTACTTCACGGAGCCGGAGAATCTTCTCCTGCCTGACGAGGAACTGATTGAAGTCTTGAAGGAAAGCAATCCGGACTGGTTTGAATAGCCGGACATGCGCCTGTGTATTGGACACCGCCTGCATATCCGTGTGGGCGGTGTCTTCTTTTACGGTCGGACAGGCGCCGACGGGATTTCCCTTTTATGGCATAGCAACACAAACAGATACGGCCGGAACGGTCGGATAACGTCCTTTTTCCGCTTCGGACAGTGTTCCCAAATAAAAAATTGTACTTCCGGCGAAAATAAATGCCTGTCTTGACGTTGTAGCATAAGAAAATTCCATACCTTTGTAGCCGGTTAATTATATCACAATGAATTATGACGATAGAATACGAAGGACACGGCAGGCATCCCTTGTTTCATCTGCCTGCGCAGCCACTCTTGAAAGTATGGCGATGCGTCCTTTGTGTGCTTCTATCTGTCGTGCAACCGGACAGGATGCCGGAACTTCAGGAATAGCGGACAATTCCCTTACGTTAAATTTCACTAATGATAGTGGAATTTTGCAACGGGGGGGGTACGCGCAGGAATTTACTCCAAATTATTTAATTTCCAAGAGGTTGTCGGAAGAAATTTTTCTTCCTGCGGCCATTCATTACTCAAAAATCACACAAGACATACCGTATCTCCGCCATGCGGCAACGCGCTGGCGGAGACTTTCATATATCCCCGGAACCGTGCCACGCACGTCAATGCTGTGCCCGCAGGTTTCCGGGGCTTTTTGTATCCAATAAAGAACAAATAAACCATACATGAATATATGAGCAAGACTTTGAGAACCATAGCGACCGCCATCTGCGCTTTATTTCTGCTGCCGCTGTCGGCGCAGGAGAAGGGCGATACGGTCTACACTTTCCGCTTCGTCTCCGACAGGGATATGTTCTATGTTCCGTACAGCGGCAATGACACAGAGCTGGCCCGACTGGAGGAGTGTATCGGGAATCACAGAACGGATATCCTCTCCGGAGAGACTCCGCTCTATGTGGACGGATACAGCACGGCAGGACAGGATGAGACAGAAAATCTCGCCATGGCGAAGATTCGTTCCAACCGGGTGAAGTCGGAACTGATCGTGCGGCAGAAACTGACAGAAGAATGCTTCATCACTAAAAATCACTCAGGAGGAGGTGACTATGTGACCGTGCGGATAGTCATCCCTGCGGGCAAGGACGAGGCAGAGGAAGCAAGGCTGGCCGCCGAGCGTGCTGAACAGGAGAGAATAGCAGCGGAACAGGCCGAGCGGCAGAGATTAGCCGCTGAAAAGGCAGAAGCGGAGCGCATCGCCCGTGAGAGAGAGCAGGCACGCCTTGCCGCAGAACAGGCCAAGGCCGACAGCCTTGCCCAAGCACAGGCCGAAGCCGAAAGGCTCGCAGCCGAGAAATCGAAAGCCGTCGATTCCTATACATTGTCCCTCCGTGCCAACCTGCTGCGCTGGGCTACCCTCACTCCCGACCTC
>CASENS010000029.1 GCA_949289345.1 uncultured Bacteroides sp. | reverse complement strand
TTGTGTCTGGACAGCCTGCTGATTGTATTCAGCTTGTTTCAATGAAACCTGTGCGGCACGTTTTGGATTTAAAATCTGACCGAACAAGTCAATCTGCCAACTGGCGGTAACGGGAATAGAATAAGTCTTTGAAGTAGCCTCACCTTTGTTCCAATTGGTCAACGTACCTTGCGGGCTTAAACCTATCTGAGGTAAGTAAGCCAGACGGGCAGACATCAAAGCAGCTTGAGCGGACTCCACATTCAACATAGCGGAACGAAGGTCGGCATTATTGGTCAATGCTTGCTCTATATAACCTTGCAACAAAGGATCCGTAAACACTTCCCGCCAAGGTACGTTGCCGAAGTTAGTCGTGTCTGATTCTACAGCACTGTTTACCAATGCTGTGTCCCGGTACAGACCTTCCGTAGAGATATCCTCCGGTCTGTCGTATGCTTTATAGATGTGGCAACTGCTCAAAAGAGCGGTTGCACACATCAGAGTTATGATTTTTCCTTTCATAGTCATTCTTCATTTATTTACTGTATTGTTCTATCTCAGCGGTAGCGTCAGAATTGTCCACATCGTCCCATTCCATCGGTTTAACCTTCTCCTGCAAGTACTGGAAGGCCACGAACAAAGCCGGTACAATGAAGATTTGCAAAATCATACCGATCAACATACCACCGATAGCCGATGTACCCAGTGTACGGTAACCGTTAGCACCCGCACCGCTGGCAAACATCAACGGCAACAGACCGATAACCATGGCCAATGAAGTCATCAAGATAGGACGCAGACGGGCGGCGGCACCTAAAACGGCTGCCCACGTGATACTCATGCCCATCTTACGACGGTCGAGGGCGAACTCTACAATCAAGATGGCATTCTTGGCCAACAGACCCATCAACATAATCAAGGCAATCTGCATGTAGATGTTGTTGGACATCGTGCCTATAATCATCTGCAAAGCCGGTATACCACCGATAAGGCTGGCACCGTTCACGAAGATGAAGCTACCCATCAGACCGAAAGGTACGGAAAGCAATACGGCCAACGGCAAAATGTAACTTTCGTACTGCGCACTCAGCAACAGGTAAACGAAGACAAAACACAAAATAAAGATAATACCCGTAGAACTGCCGCTCGTCTCGGCCTCTTCACGCGCCATACCACCCAATTCATAACCGAAACCAGCTGGCAAATTCTGCTCGGCCACTTCGGCTATGGCCTGCAATGCCTGACCGGAAGTATAACCGGTGGCAGGTGCCACCATCACTTTCATAGAAGTATACAGGTTGAAACGGTTGATGACATCCGGACCGTAGACCTTGGTCAACGTTACAAACTGACTGACAGGCGCCATCTCACCATCTTCATTACGTACCTTGATACTTTCCAATGATTCGAGGTTCTTAGTAGCATCACGCTCACCCTGTATCATTACACGGTACATCTTACCGAAACTGTTGAAATTCGAAGCGTACAAACCTCCGTAATATCCCTGCATCACACTCAAAATGCTGCTCGGACTGATGCCGGCACGCTTACAAGCGGCAGCGTCAATATCCAACTGGTATTGCGGGAAGTTAGGATTGAAATTCGTGGCAGCCGAAGTGATTTCCGGGCGTTCTTTCAAGGCGGTCATATAGTTCTGTACCACACTGTAGAAGCGGTCCAGACTACCACCCGTCTTATCCTGCATGTTCAACTCAATATCGGTAGATACGGAGTAACCCGGAATCATAGGCGGAGCGAAAAACAACACCTGAGCCTCTTTGATTATCTTCTGCGCACGCATAAACAAGGTCGCATAAACAATGGTAGAGTTCTGCATCGTTGAACGTTCTTCCCAAGGTTTCAACTTGATGATGACTGAACCATAACCAGGTCCTTGACCACCGATGAAGCTGTAACCGGAAATGATTGTACGCGATTGTACGGCTGGCTCGGCGGCAACCAGACTGTCCACACGCGCCAAAATCTGCTGTGCACGTTCCTGTGACGTTCCGGGAGGCAATGTCACGGCACCCATAATGGTACCTGTATCTTCATTGGGCACCATACCGGTCGGGGTAATCTGCATGAATACCACCAACAGGACAATGGATGCTGCTACCAGACCACCGCTCAGCCAACGTTTCTGGATGTATTTCAATACCTGTTTCTTATATTTGCCCAGCAGGGAATCGTACGAACTGTTGAACGAATGTTTGAACTCATCCGTCGTCATACCGGCTACACCCATGATACTGATGACAATGAATATCGGACACAGCACCGGATGTTCCTCAAAACTGAACATACCGAATATCATACCCAGAATAGCCACAATCGTAAAAAGGATGGTCAGTTTCGGCTTCATGAACTTGCCCAAGCTTTGAGCGTAACGTTGTATCCATATCTTACGGGCTTCCTTGGTAGCCGTACCGATACGTTCTTTCAGTGTGGCTTCATGTCCGCCTTCGGTATTGTGCGGTTTCAGGAAGATGGCACAAAGGGCAGGACTCAATGTCAAAGCATTAACAGCAGAGAAGAAGATGGCAATGGCCATGGTCAAACCGAACTGCTGGTAGAACGTACCTGCCGTACCACCCATGAAACTTACAGGGATAAACACAGACATCATGACCAGCGTAATGGACACCAAGGCGCCGCCCAACTCGTGCATGGCGTCGATGGCAGCCAGACGGGCCGACTTATAACCCTGATCCAACTTCGCATGGACGCCCTCGACGACGACTATGGCATCGTCCACCACAATGGCGATGGCAAGCACCATAGCTGAAAGGGTCAGCAAATTGACACTAAAGCCGATAATTTTCAGTACGAAGAACGTCGCAATCAAAGCCACCGGAATGGCAATGGCGGGAATCAACGTAGAACGCATGTCCTGCAAGAAGATATACACTACGATGAATACCAGGATAAACGCCTCAATCAAGGTCTTAATCACCTCATGGATAGAAGCGAAAAGGAAGTCATTGGCACTCTGCGCAATGTTGACGCCAATACCGGCCGGCATGCTCTTTTGCATTTCATCCAATACCTTTTCCAGATTCTGAATGGTAGACGTAGCGTTGGTACCTGCCATTTGGAACACGATACAGCTGACACCCTTATGTCCGTCCACTGTAGCATCGAAACCATACGTGTTACGTCCCAGCTCGATGTCGGCCACATCTTTCATGCGCAGCACCTCACCATCGGCCAATGATTTGATAACAATATTCTCAAACTCCTCCGGAGTCTGCAAACGACCACGGTAGCGGATGGTGTACTGGAATGTCTGATTACTCCGTTCACCAAATTGTCCCGGAGCCGCCTCAATGTTCTGCTCGGCAAGCACCGCACTGATGTCCGATGGAATCAACTTGTATTGTGCCATTACGTCTGGCTTCAACCAAATACGCATGGAGTAGTCGGCACCCATCACGAAAGCGTCACCCACACCGGACACACGCTTGATTTCGGGGATAATATTAATGTTGGCGTAGTTCTCGATAAATTCGATGTTATACTTGTCCTCCATGTCGTAGATGGTGAAAATCATCAACATGGATGACTGACGCTTACGCGTGGTAACACCGATTTGCGTTACTTCCTGAGGCAGCAAACCTTGGGCGGCAGTCACACGGTTCTGTACGTTCACCTGCGCCATATCCGGATCTGTACCCTGATTGAAGTAGACGGTAATGGTGGCCGAACCGTTGTTCGATGCGTCGGAGGTCATGTACATCATATTCTCCACACCGTTTATCTGGTCTTCCAACGGAGATACGACCGAGTTCAACACAGTTTGGGCATTGGCGCCCGTATAAGTCGCACTCACCGAAACGGTAGGCGGAGCGATGTCCGGATATTGGGTAACAGGCAAAGTGGCCAATCCAATGAAACCCAGAATGACCAACAGGATAGAAATCACCGTTGACAATACCGGACGGTTTATAAATCTGGCTAAGTTCATATCTTACATTTACTATTTAACGATTTACTATTTAGCAATCCATTCACTTACTATTCGACAATTTACTATTTACGATATTTCTCTATTTTTCACACATTGTAAATTGTACTTGGTAAATGGTAAATGACTTGTTTTTATTGGAATGCGGTTTGAATGTTACCGTTCTTCTGATCTTCCAATGCCTGTTTGTAGGCAGCTTCTTTGTCAGCAGGCGTAATAGGAGTAATGGCCTGTCCGTCGTGAATAGCCTGCACACCTTCTATTACAATTTTATCACCGGCTTTCAGGCCGCCAGTTACATAATAATTTTTCCCATCGTTCAAGTGATATACCTGTATTTCCGTATTCTTCACCGTGTTGTCCGGCTGTAACACAAATACGAATTTCTTATCCTGAATTTCAGTAGTAGCCGATTGAGGAATCAGAATAACATCTGTCAGCACATTCGGGAAGATTACATTACCCGTAGAATTGCTGCGTAGGATGTTGTACTCATTAGGGAACATGGCACGCATACTTACCGAACCTGTAGTCGGGTCAATCACACCACTGATGGTTTCTACCCGTCCACTATCAGGATACAGGCTTCCATCTATCAGTTGCAGACGGATTTTAGGCAACTTTTCCAGAATTTCTTTCTGAGAACCCCCTTCACGAATCATAGTCAGCAACTGACGCTCGGTCATGGAGAAATAGGCATACATCTCCGAATTATCGGCTACGGTTGTCAATGGATTTTCACTGGATGCGCTCACCAGGCTGCCGATACGGTAAGGTATCTGTCCCACGATACCGTCACTCGGGCTGGTCACTTCCGTATATTCCAAATTACGGGCAGCGTTGGTCAGTGACGCCTCTGCTTGAGCCAACGAAGCCTTGGCCTGTGCCAACTGGTTTTCTGATGTGCTCAACTGATAATCACTGACAATGCCCCGCTTATTCAGTTCACGATTGTTTTGGGTGGTCAGTTCCTGTGTTTGCAAAGCTGCTTTCGCCGTCTCTACGGCTGCTTTTGCCGTCTCTACGGCTGCCATGTACTGCACTTGGTCAATCGTAAACAATACTTGTCCCTTCTTTACTTCTGACCCTTCGTCTACATGCAATTTAGTGATAAATCCGCTGACCATAGGACGGATTTCCACATCTTGTTTACCACGGATTGTGGCCGGATAGCTGTTGGTTAGGTGAGCAGTTGTTGTTTGAGTTTCCAACACTGCATACTCTGGCGCATTACCGGCGCCCTTGTCGCCTCCACCGCAACTGCTCAGCAGCGCAAGGAGACATAACGATAATACTAATCTACTCTTCATACTAAATTGTTATCTGTATCTATTATTATTTTGCAAAGTCCATGTCCTTAAACAAGACAAACCGAAAACTCAAAACACCTTTTCAGTTTTCGGCCATGCAAAAGTAGTTATTTCCAAATACATACTTCTGCCTTACTATTTATTTTTAACTATGTTTCAGAGATTTCTATGTGTATTCAGCAAAAATGACTCCCTTAACCTTTCTAACCTATACTTCCCCTGTTACGAACTTAAGCCCTCCGTGTTCCTAACATACCTTGCTTAAGCAAGAGACCTCCGGGGCGCATGTTTCTAACCATCCGCAGAGCTGTCCAAAAGAAAGTTCCGATGGGACAACGCACCATATATGAACCGTCAAAAATCATCGTATGTTTTGCATCAAAAGACAGTTAGTTTTGAAGCAAAAGGTTGTATGATTTGAGGCAAAAGAAAGTATGTATTTTATTTTACAAAACGATGTTTATCCATGCTTTTTGTATGTCATTGCATATTAAAAACGCCATTCTCCCAAATCTGCTTTCACGCTTTCACAAACGTTTCAACTTACTGATACTTAGCGAAATATTGTGAAGGATGCATCTTTCACGGAAGTTTCACGCATCTTTCACCGTGAAAGTGCCGTCACAGGCCGGGTGTTCAGATAAGCGGGCATACATTCACCGGTAACGGAACCTATGTAGGTGGGGTCGGAAATGTAAAACTCATGTCCTTCATAGTGATAACTGGTTCCATTAACGGACTCATCCAAACGAACAGCCACGCAAGCATGTCCGGGGAAAAAGACCAACTGGTTCTCCACACCAAGCACTTCCCACAACAGGTAAGAATAGAACACGGAACGGTCCTCGCAATCGCACTTCGGATAGAACAATAGCTCCTCAAAGAAATAAGGTTTTTCGAAGCCATGCTGTTCGGGGTCTTTGGCATACTCAAAGGCGTATTGGACGAACTGCAACAGGCTGTTGACAGCCTGTAACTGAGGCAAGCCTTGCAATTGTTCACGCAATTGGGTAACCACCGTCCGGCGCACGTCAGGACACAACATGGAATAGGCATAGCACTCTACATCCATCTGCGGGTAACGGTAAATCATCGGCATCAAGTTGGCGTTCAATTCTCCACTAACCGTCAGCCTGTCCACACCTATGCGAAAATGATGGGTTTTGTAAGGTACGAGCGGTGCCTCAGTCAGCAACAAATCGACGGGACGCCCGGCTGGAACGTCCGCAGGTAGCTCGCAGGTGTAAAAAGGAAGAAGTTCAGCACCTTCCCGCTCTGCCTGCATGTCATAGTAGACGTAAAAACGCTGCCCGTTCAGTTCCGAATAAGTGTGCGCATACACCATCTGCTTGAAAGCGACAAGCAATAAAGGACGGTCGGCCTTGTCTTGACCTAAACGCACGTTATAACCCAAATGGCATAGCAGAAAATGCGTCAACCCCACACGCAGGGGAACCGATGAAGACGCATAATGTGAAGCTACGTATGTACGCACCAACTGGAAAGTGAACCAGTCATTCAGTTTATAAGAAGAGGCTGCTTGCCGCAAAGCCGGCACGATACGGCTATCTATGCCTTTTCGCTTGAACTGACGCCACAAAGTGGCATATTCATTTGTAGCTATCCGGTCGGGACACATACCTACATCGGCTACAGGTACCGTAACACGGATGCCATAGAAATCGAACGCATTGTCCGTTGCTTCCGGTGGAGTCACCACGGGTCGACGCACGGGTTCCTGTATGACAGGTTCAGCTATCGTGTCGGGTATAGGGTCGCCAACTGACACAGGATCCGATTCACGCACCAAAGGAGGTTCATTATCTTTTGGAGCTACAGGTGCCTCAACAGGTTTAGGCACAGTGTCACGCTGTACACCCCGAAAAGCATTATACTCATTCCATATGCCTTCCAGATACTTATCATAGTTATCCAAAAGACTTTGGCGGAAATCGGCGTAATCTTTCCGCAGGCTCTGCCTGAATTCCTCAAAACTTTGCTTGACATCTTGCGCAAACACCGGTCGGATAGCCGCCGCGCAAAGCAACGATAAAATGATAAATCTT
>CASENS010000028.1 GCA_949289345.1 uncultured Bacteroides sp. | reverse complement strand
TTTTTTCGACAATTTTCTTCGCGATTTTTACAATCCGTTGATTTTCAATGCCATGAAAGAAGGGAATTCTCACGAGGGAAGGAAACCGGGGAAAAGGGATACACCATATTATATATATAAAAGACGGAATATCGCTTAGAGACATTCAACGGATGTCACTAAATTGACCGGGAAAGGACGGACGGATGATGTCGACTCGGGGACTGCACGGCGATGGAAGAGGTGGGATGGGGGCACAAACGAACGAAGATACTCGAGCAAGGCTTACGGACTTACGCCGCAGGGACAGACGCACCACGGAGAAAAGAAAGCCAAATCACCGGGAAAAAACAACTACGGAAAAACATTAGAATAAGGGGAAGCGCACTCGTTGCACCGCCTACAAAGGATGGTGCATTCCGCTTGAAACGGGCGAGGAAGGGATAACACCGCAACTCACTTAACCTCGCCTCTTATAACCTGTTCCCTGTACGCTGTAGGCGAAACGCCGAAATGGCGCCGCACATATTTACCGAAAAACGAAAGATTAGGGAACTCCAACTCAATACATATTTCCTTCACGCTCTTTTGCGTATGTTTCAGCAGGTAGTCAATGTCTTTCGACACATAGCGGTCAATCAAGTCGGAAGCCCGTTGACCGCCCACATGCCTGCATACGGCGGAAAGATATTTGGGAGTGACATTCAGCTGTCCTGCATAAAAGGACACCGAACGCGGCTTGGGGTATAACGAACCAAGCAAATCAATAAAACGTCTGAAAAGCTGTTCACCCGCCGTGAAAGGGCGCAAATCGCACCGTGCCACACGGCTTAATACGTGTTGCATATCATAAAAGAAAGGCAGCATCAAAGCATCAGTTACTTTTTTCTGCACAGGTGAAGGATGTCGTACTTTGGAACAGAGCAAATCGTAGTACTGACAAAAAATCTTAGCCTCATCAGGCTGTAGCGAACATACTGGATTATTCTCAAAAAGCAGTTTAAGATTCCACGAATTATCCGCCAAAGGAATAGTGCGCCGGATATAGTCAGCAGACACACAGACACAGTACCCCTTAAAGCCTAAACTCATCATACCATTCTCTACGATATTATTGGGCGGACAGATAAAAAGATCGTTTTTACCAGCTTCGTAACGGATACCATTAATACTTACAGATGCTTTGCCTTCTAACACAAGCACTATCACAAAGATTTCCAACTGACAAGGAAGAAGAGCGTTTATGTCATGTATATTATCAATCAACGCCAGTTCTCCGTCATTGTACATCACTTCTTTCTGTATCTCCGCATCCTTCAAATTAGCCTTCCGCAAATTTTCCATACATTTTATTCCTTTTCCATAAGTTGACGTGCACAGATCAAAATTTATCCACAGCACATTGCTCGTACATAGGGCATAGACGCCGTTCTTCTTGCCCTATTTCGAAACAATCATAGCAATCACGGGTTATATGAAGCAATTCGTTCATTCCTTAATTTCCTCAAAATCAACATATTCTCCATCCTCTTTCGTAAATAGTTTCTTACGGTTGATATGAAGCTCACCCTCTTCTGGACGGATGTCCTCACCGGGGTCAGAAGAATGATTTTGCCACTTCTCTTCGGACGAATGTTCCTTGAACGGAGCGGATTTACGACGTCCCAGACCAAACAGTCCTCGCAAAATTGCGCCTATAATGCTTAGTCCGATGAACAGGACAGCTATGATGATAATGAACAGAAATCCTAAAAAATGCAGCATACGTCAGTTAGTTATATTGTTACTAGATAATAGGGAACAACAACCGTGCCCAAAGAGAAGCGATCTCATTTGCGCCGGCAGGTTATTACAGAAATCAGAATGTAGCAAACAATAGCTGCGGCAAATCCCTTGAGGTGCAAAACGGCAAGTAAACAGAGGCTTAGCAGCAAAAAACAGAAACTGATTTTATTATCTCTCCACGACAAATTCTTAAACTTGAGCGAGAACATAGGAATCTCCGACACCAGCAACCACGAAAACAAACACACAAGCGCCAACAAAAACAACGGGTGAAAACCGGGTCCAACTAAAGCGGGATGGAAACCAGCCACAAGCGAAGCCCAAAAAAGGGCGTTAGCCGGCACAGGCAAGCCTATAAACGAAGTGGCCTGACGGGTATCATTATTAAACTTTGCCAAACGAAGCGCCGAAAAAACCGCAATGAGGAACGCCAAATAAGGCAGCCATGCGGCAGCCGTTTCCATATAACCCGGATAGCGCATCTCCTTAAACAAAGAGAAAACCACTAATGAAGGAGCCACGCCAAAGCTTACATCATCGGCCAGCGAATCCAAATCCTTTCCGATGTCAGAATAAGCATGCAATACCCGTGCGGCCAAGCCATCGAGAAAGTCAAACAAAGCACTGACTACAATGAAAAGCAGTGCCATTTCATAACGAGCCTCAAAAGCCATGACACTTGCCACACACCCCGAAAACAAGTTCAGACAGGTGAGCGCATTGGGAACACGGCGGGTAATACGATTTGACATAACAGTTCTATTTAAGTTTAGCTATTATCGTCTGGTTACCCGTAGTCGTTTGCCCTAGCTTAACCAATATCTCACTATCCAGTGGCAGGAAAACATCCACACGCGAACCAAACTTGATAAAGCCCAAATGTTCATCAATATAACAATCCTCGCCCGGCACAGCATACGTAACAATACGCCGAGCCATGGCACCAGCTATCTGACGGGTCATTAGCTCCACGCCTTCCGGTGTTTCTATAATGATGGTAGAGCGCTCGTTGTCGCTACTGGCCTTGGGAAGCCACGCCTTCATGAACTTACCGTTCTGATGGGACACTTGTTTCACAACGCCATCTACAGGATACCAATTGGCATGTACGTTAACCAAACTCATGAAAATGGACACCATGATACGGCGGTCATGAAAATAATCGTTTTCATCCACTTCCTCCACCACGACCACCTTACCGTCAGCAGGAGCCACCACAACCTTTTCGGTACTTTCCCCGAAAAGCCGGATAGGGCAACGGAAGAAATTAACAAGGATGCCATAGACTATAAGGCTGGCTGTCGCCAAAATATAAAACGGCAGTTTACACTCAAAACCGAAGTACACCAGCGCATTAAGGACTAACAGGACAAGCAGCCCCCCCACTAAAGTGTGGGTGCCTTCACGGTGTAAATGTATCTTTTTTAATCTTTTCAGTCGGGTCATGTATAGTTGTTTGCTTCTATATAGATTGAAACCATCTGCAAAAATAGGGTTATTTTAAAAATATAACAAAGATTTCTCGAAGAAATGCACTCATCGATAATTTTTTAGAGAATATCTTTGCCATAATCCGCAGAGATTGTACCTTTATGCACCCAAATAATAAAGAAACGAACGTATGCAGGATTTTGTTCATTTGCATGTACACACCCAATATTCCCTACTTGACGGGCAGGCCAGCATCAGCAAACTGGTGGATAAAGCCATGAAGGACGGAATGAAGGGCATTGCAGTGACCGACCATGGAAACATGTTCGGCATTAAGGAATTCACCAACTATGTCAACAAGAAGAATAGTGGCCCGCAGGGTGAGATTAAAGACCTGAAGAAACGCATGGCCGGCATCGAGAGTGGCGAAATAGCGTGTGAAGATAAAGAGGCGGAACTTGAAATCTGCCGGGTAAAGATGGAAGAAGCCAAAAACAAACTGTTCAAGCCCATCATCGGTTGCGAAATGTACGTAGCCCGCCGGACAATGGACAAACGTGAAGGCAAGCCCGATCAAGGCGGATGGCACTTGATTGTATTGGCAAAAAACGAAAAAGGATACCATAATTTAATCAAGCTAGTTTCGCACGCATGGACTCAAGGATATTACATGCGCCCGCGCACGGACCGCAACGAATTGGAAAAGTATCGCGAAGGCCTCATCATTTGTTCGGCTTGTCTGGGTGGAGAAGTCCCGAAGAGAATCGTAGCAGACCAATATGAAGAAGCCGAAGAAGCTATACGTTGGTACAAGGACAAGTTTGGCGACGATTATTACCTGGAGCTGCAACGCCACAAAGCTACCGTCCAACGTGCCAACCACGAAGCATATCCTTTACAACAGAAAGTAAACGCCAAATTATTGGAGTATGCCAAGAAATACAATATTAAAGTCATCTGTACCAACGACGTACATTTTGTAGAGGAAGAAAACGCTGAAGCCCATGACCGTCTGATTTGCCTCAGCACGGGAAAAGACCTGGATGACCCAACCCGCATGCTCTACACCAAACAGGAGTGGATGAAGACCAAGGCCGAAATGAACGCACTCTTCGCCGATGTGCCCGAGTCCCTATCCAACACATTAGAAATTTTGGATAAAGTAGAGTATTACTCCATCGATCATGCCCCCATCATGCCGACCTTTGCCATCCCCGAAGATTTTGGCACGGAAGAGGAATACCGCAAGAAATACACCGAAGAAGACCTTTTCAACGAATTTACCCGCAATGAAAATGGAGAAGTAGTGCTGGACGAAGAAGCCGCCAAAGCCAAAATCAAACGATTGGGAGGATACGAGAAACTGTACCGCATAAAATTAGAGGCCGACTATCTGGCCAAACTAACTTTCGACGGCGCCAAACGCCTGTATGGCGACCCGTTAAACGAAGAGATAAAGGAGCGTCTGACCTTCGAACTGTATATCATGAAAACCATGGGTTTTCCGGGATATTTCCTCATCGTACAGGACTTCATCAATGCGGCCCGCACCAAGTTGGGCGTATCGGTAGGTCCAGGCCGTGGTTCAGCGGCCGGTTCAGCCGTAGCCTATTGCCTGGGAATCACAAAGATTGACCCCATCCAATATGATTTGCTATTCGAGCGTTTCTTAAATCCAGACCGCATCTCCTTACCCGATATTGACGTGGATTTCGATGATGACGGCCGAGGCGAAGTGCTTCGTTGGGTGACCGAGAAGTACGGACAGGAAAAAGTGGCGCACATCATTACCTATGGCACAATGGCCACCAAAATGGCAATCAAAGATGTGGCACGTGTGGAAAAGTTGCCGCTCTCCGAATCCGACCGCTTATGCAAGCTGGTACCAGACAAAATACCCGACAAAAAGTTGAACCTGCCAAACGCCATCGCCTATGTGCCCGAGCTACAGGCCGCCGAGGCTTCGTCAAACCCCTTAATAAGGGAGACCATAAAGTATGCCAAGATGTTGGAAGGCAACGTACGCGGCACAGGCGTACATGCTTGTGGCACCATCATTTGCCGTGACGACATTACCGACTGGGTACCCGTAAGTACAGCAGATGACAAGGAAACAGGCGAAAAGCTACTCGTCACCCAATACGAAGGTTCTGTCATTGAAGACACCGGACTGATAAAAATGGACTTTCTGGGGCTGAAGACGCTGTCCATCATCAAGGAAGCCGTAGAGAACGTGCGCATGCACCGAGGCATCCGGATGGACATAGACAAAATCTCCATCAACGATCCGGCTACCTACAAGCTCTATTGCGATGGACGCACCATTGGCACATTCCAGTTCGAGTCGGCCGGCATGCAGAAGTACTTGCGCGAACTACAGCCCAGCACATTCGAAGACCTCATAGCCATGAATGCCTTGTATCGGCCGGGGCCTATGGACTACATTCCTGACTTCATCGACCGCAAATGGGGACGTAAGCCCATTGAATACGACATTCCTATCATGGAGAAATACCTCAAAGACACGTATGGTATCACAGTCTATCAGGAGCAGGTGATGCTTTTGTCCCGCTTGTTGGCCAACTTCACACGCGGCGAGTCCGACGCCTTACGTAAGGCTATGGGTAAGAAGCTACGTGACAAGCTGGACCACATGAAACCCAAATTTATTGCCGGCGGACAGAAAAACGGTCACGATCCGAAAGTCTTGGAAAAGATTTGGGCGGACTGGGAGAAGTTTGCCTCTTATGCATTCAACAAATCGCATGCCACATGCTATTCGTGGGTGGCTTACCAGACCGCCTACTTGAAAGCGAATTATCCGGCGGAATACATGGCTGCTGTCATGAGCCGAAGCCTGTCGGACATCACCTCTATCACCAAACTGATGGACGAATGCAAATCGATGGGCATCAAAGTACTGGGACCGGACGTAAATGAAAGTAACAAGAAATTTACCGTCAATACCGAAGGGAACATCCGTTTTGGCCTGGGAGCCATTAAAGGCGTGGGTGAAAGCGCTGTACAGAGCATTATGAACGAACGCGAAAAGAACGGCCCTTATAAAAACATCTTCGATTTTGTCCAGCGGGTAAACCTGAACTCATGCAACAAGAAGAACATTGAATGCCTGGCATTAGCCGGAGGCTTTGACAGTTTCACCGAACTTTGTCGCGAGCAATACCTTGCCGAAAACTCCAAAGGGGAACAATTTTTAGATGCGCTTGTACGATACGGGAGCCGTTACCAGACAGACAAATCACTGGTTGCCAATTCATTGTTCGGAGGAGAGAATATGATTGAAGTCGCTACTCCCGAAATTCCAAGCGCTGAACGCTGGAGTGACCTGGAGCGGCTGAACCGTGAACGCGATTTGGTAGGTATTTATCTCTCGGCCCATCCATTGGACGAATATGCCGTAGTGCTGGAACACGTATGCAATACACACATGGCGGAATTGGAAAAGAAGGAAGAACTGGTCGGGCGCGAAATCACCATGGGAGGCATTGTAACCACCGTGCGTCGTGGCACAAGCAAAAACGGCAACCCCTACGGCATAGCCAGAATAGAAGATTATAGCGGAGCATACGATTTCCCCTTCTTCGGCAAGGACTGGACCACCTACCAGAATTACTTAGGTGAGCGGACCTTCCTTTACCTCACCGCCCGCTGCCAGCCCAAACAATGGAAACAGGACGAACTGGAACTAAAGGTGACCTCCATTCAGCTGCTGCCTGACATCAAAGAGGAGTTGATTAAGAAAATCACAATCCTAATACCCTTGACCTTGCTCAACTCCACCTTGATAACAGAACTATCACAGCTGACAAAAGAGCACCCTGGAAATACCGAACTGTATTTTAAAGTAACCGACCCGGACAGCAAGCAATCGCTTGACTTGATTTCGCGACCAGTGAAACTTTCAGTCGGACGCGAACTTATTTCATATTTAAAAGAACGGCCAGAGCTTGATTTCCGAATAAATTAGTATCTTTGTCCACCTGAAGCATAAAACATGCTTCAGGTGGACAACATTTCTATTAACAACTATCTAAATATTTGAATACAATGGCATTAGAAATTACGGACAAAAACTTTCAGGAGTTAGTAAAAAGCGGTAATCCTGTAGTAATTGATTTTTGGGCGCCTTGGTGTGGCCCTTGTAAGATGGTCAGCCCCATTATTGACGAACTGGCTACTGAATACGAAGGCAAAGTTACAATAGGCAAGTGCGATGTGGACGACAACCCCGATGTGGCTGCGGCATACGGCATTCGCAACATACCTACAGTACTGTTCTTCAAAAATGGCGAGCAGGTGGACAAACAAGTAGGTTCGGCTCCCAAGCCTACTTACGTGAAGAAAATTGAAGCCTTACTATAAATTAAGGCAAAGTCAAAGGCCATGACTGCAAACCTGTCAGAAATTTCGGGTAAGTCCCAGAACCCGGTTGTAAGTTATTGATCAATCTAGCTATAAACTTGTACCAACTGATTTTCCAAGTATCGTTGGTTACTTGCTTGGATATTATTGAATACTTTGCCTTTTATCCAACGATACTTGGCCACTTATTCTTGAATACTTTTGCAACGGGGTTTTAGGGCTGACCCGAAATTTCCTTATGGAATAACAAGGCTGCATGTTCATTCCTTTTATCTATCTGAATATATCATCTTTAAAAAGATAAGCTTATGGGACTGGAAGACGATTTTCTGAAAGAAGACATTGATGATGAAAAGACAATTGAATTCATCAAGAACTATCTGCCGCAGGAGGTAAAGGAGAAATTCTCGGATGATGAACTTTACTACTTTCTCGACTTAATAGATGAGTATTACACGGAAAGCGGTATTCTTGACACACAACCGGACGCCGACGGATATATTGACATCGACTTAGAGAAGATTGTAGAATATATCCAAAAGGAAGCACGTAAGGACGAAGTTGGTGACTATGCCCCTGAAGACCTGTTGTTTGTCGTTCAAGGGGAAATGGAATATACGGACTCTTTGGAGGAAGATGAGAACTAATGTACCAAGCGCTAATGCGACCCAATATGCCAATATGCCGATAATTAAGTATGCGAGAGATGAAAGAATGGACATTGCTGAACTCATGTTAATACATTGCCGCATTCATAACATCGGCACATTGGCATATCAGGACATTATCCCTCATGAATTAATCGCAAAGAATACTGCCGTGGCTATAAGCAATATCCCCAGTACGCCATAGAACATACGAGCCTGACGACGACCTACATTCTGTACGACAAACTGTGTGTTACGGGCAGTAAAAAACCAATCCCAATCCAACAAAGCTGCCAGCAGGCTGACAAGCCCCGTCAATGCAAAGATGCCTTGAATGATGTAGTGACTCATGTCCTGCCGCTTTTATACCAAGTCCTCCAAGGTCAGTTTACGTGCTCCGTTTTCCTCTTCCGCTATAGTGACCTTAACCGTCTGTCCCGGAAGCAGCTCCTCTACCAGCTCAGGCCATTCAATGAAACAGAGGGCACCGCTATAGAAATAGTCTTCATAGCCCATGTCATACACTTCTTCCAACTTCTTGATGCGGTAAAAATCAAAATGATAAATCAATTCGCCTCCTTTGTCGGAACGATACTCGTTGACGATAGCAAACGTAGGCGAGGTAATGACATCACTCACTCCCAGTTCTTCACAAACGGCCTTGATGAAAGTAGTTTTACCAGCCCCCATCTTTCCATAAAAAGCAAACACTGTATTGTCACCCATTGACTGAACAAACTGACGGGCGGCATCATGAATCCGGTCTAAGGATTGAATACTGATTTCCATCATATATACATCTATTATTTATTTATATAACAAGTAGCATAAGCCCGAAAACTTTTCCATCCCTTGCATCCGGCATAAATAAGGATGGAGAAAAATATTATGGAAGCGCCCGAAGGCACATTGGTATAGAACGACAGCACAAGACCAGCCAGACAACTCAAGAAGCCAATGCCGACCGACAGTCCGATGATGTGGCCGAAACGGCAAGAAAACAGGTTGGCCGTCATCTGCGGAATGGTAAGTAACGAAATGACCAGTACAATGCCCACCATGCGAAGACATGACACGATGGACAGCGCAATGAACATCATCATGACATACTCAAACAACGTCACAGGCATGCCCTGCGAACGGGCAAACTCACTATCGAAAGCAATACTGACAATAGTCCGCAAGAAGAAACAGAAGAACAACCCCAATACGACAACCAGTACCGCCAGCAATACGATGTCACTTTGGGTGATGGTCAAAATGTTACCAAACAAGTAAGCCGACAAATCCGGCGTATAACCGGGTGACAAAAACGTAAAGATAACCCCCAACGCCATACCAAGCGCCCAAAATACCGCAATAGCAGAGTCTTCGCGCATATCCTGCCGCTTGCTGAGCCATTCCACACCGAAAGCGGAAAGGATGGCAAAAACTGCCGCCGACAAAATGGGAGGGATACCGATATACAACCCCAAACCAACACCGCCAAACGAGGCATGCGTCAGTCCGCCACTGATAAACACCAGCCTGCGGGTAACGATATAGGTCCCTATCATACCACATACAATGCTTGCCAGCAGACTGCCTATCAACGCATGCTGAAAAAAAGTATAGTGTAGCAGTTCCATATATATATACGGCAATTATTTTTTGTGTGGATTTGCCCGTAGCTCACCCACCACTAAGAAAACCTCGTCTTTCAAACTGTCGGGCAGCGCAATGCCACGCAATTGCAGGCTACGCACCCACCCCGCCACATCTTCTTCCTGCATGGTGTAAAACACATCACGAAACTCCTCTTCCTGTTCCGCACTATACGCATCAGCCGCCACGCCCTTGTAGCGATCCAGTTCCTCGTCATCGTAATACTCTATCCGTTTGCTTACAGCAGCCAGCAGGCTTTCCTTTTCACAGACTTCGTGTTGGCCACAGCACTCCATGTCCGCCACGTTGACTTCAGGCATGGCTTCCAATTCGCCGCTGTTCACTTTCGCTTGCAAACGACGGTTGCGCGCAATGCCGGCTATGGCGGCCACCACCCCCAACACAACCAAACTAACAATCAATATCCACATGAAACATTTTGGGATTTAATGTATTTACAGGTGCAAAGATAGCGAGAATTAGCCATAGGCTCTCACTGTTAAAGCAAAATGTTTACTTTTCATGTTCCGTTACGGAAAATCCGGCCATCCGCAGGTCATTCCAATAACCCGGATAAGATTTTGTCACCACTTCGGGATGGTTCACGCAAAGGTCTGGAAAAAGAAAGCATGCCGGAGCGAAAGCCATGGCCATGCGATGATCCTCGTACGTATCAATGCAAGGCCGCCCATCAGGAACGCAACGTTCACCTTCCCAATACAATATGCAGTCCTGTTCGGAACGGACAACATAACCCAATTTGCGCAGTTCCGTCACAAGCGCATGAATCCGGTCAGTCTCCTTTATCTTCAAACTCTGCAGGCCAGTAAAGCGGAATGGTATTCCCATCAGACAACATGTGACGACAAAGGTCTGCGCCAAATCCGGCATATCCACCAAGTCAGCTTCCATGTACGGCACCGATGCCTCGCCACGGCTTATGACAATCCCTTGTGAAACATACTCAGTCCGCACACCCAACCGGGCAAAAAGTTCCGCCCCATGGCTGTCGCCCTGACAACTATCCTCGAAAAGCCCACGCAATTCCAACTTCACATCATCCATTATTCCCATTTCCCTATGCTTCATCAAAAGGACCGCCGCAATCTCGTACCAATAGGAAGCTGCGCTCCAGTCACTCTCCACCAGAAAAGGCGTGTCCCGATAGCCTCCCGGCTCCACAGCAATGCTGTTGGCCGACACCCATTCCGCACGGGCGCCAAAGTCACACATCAGCTGCAAGGTCAAGTCTATGTAAGGACGAGATACAATATCACCCGCCAAACGCAAAACCAGTCCATGAGGCAACGTAGCACCTATCATCAGCAAGGCAGATATGTATTGAGAGCTTACCCCACCAGGCAGGCTTACTTCGCTTCCCGTCAATTCGCCTCCTGTGATACGCAAAGGCGGAAACCCTTCTTCGCCCGCATAATCTATCCGTCCACCCAGCGTCCGCAAGGCATCGACCAATATACGGATAGGACGTTGCCGCATCCGATCCGTGCCGGTAATCAAGTGCGTACCGGATGCCACGCTCAAGTAAGCGGACAGGAAACGCATGGCAGTACCTGCCGCCCGGATGTCTATCACATCAGGCATTTCGGTCAAAGCACGTATCATGACACGGGTGTCATCACAATCACTTAAGTTGTCTGGCATCGTGGAGCCATGAGCCAAAGCATGCAGGATAAGCGCACGGTTGCTGATGCTTTTCGAAGCGGGCAAACCTACGGAAACCTGCAATGCGGCAGGAGCGTTAAGAAAATATTGCATAAGAGTTCTTTAATTATTAATGACCGCAAAGATATGCTTTTATCGCAAGATTAAAAGCACATATAGACACTTAAAAGATTACTTCAAATCAAAATGCACATGTTGGGGGCCCCACTTCTTACACTCCGCGCACCAATATAAATATTGTCCTCCCGTATAATCAGGTGCATACTGAATGCCCCGCACGGTGGACGAAGACTGATTGCCGTTTCTTCCCGACGTGTATCTTTCGAGTGACTGTCGGTTGATGGCATCAATCTTTTGGTCTGCTTCATCCATCATCCGCCGGATATCCGCTTGAGTCTGTTTCCGCAAAGCATCGGTAGCGGCATTTAACCGGTCATTAATGAGCATCTGAGGCGATTTTCCCGTAATTTTTATCTGGCTTTGTATTTCAGCATCTTTACGTGGAGATACCATTTGGTCGTACACGACATCCGGCTCGTGAGACAACCCTACAAGTGTCCAGTCTTTAGCTATGTATAAATCATAGCCGGGACGTGGCGTACAACTTGTTGTCCAATAAAAAATCGGTTCCACATTTGAGAATACCCAAAATTTGTCATTCTCACCTACATAAACATGCCATTCGTTATTAATGCCATATTTACCCACTTGACTGGAAGCCACCCATTGTTTTAACCGAGAATTATAGCTGACATTTATGGTTATTTCCTGCTGCCAGTCAGTAGAACAGATATAAGATATCCAACCATTAGAATCCTTATTCCCCTTTTGAGGACGTTTCCAATAACAATCTTTGGTATCAGTACCCAATATGTCATCATAAGCGTGATTGGGTTCATCATATCCCGAAACCGCATAGCAGCCCAAAGGACGTTTCTTGTTGCCGGAGTTTGCTGGCGCTATTTTTGAGGGGGTGTTCGATGCGATCTCATCATTACGTGATGTTGCCGCCACATAGTCGCGCTTCGCCATCATCCTCTTCTGCTCTACCCGTGCAATGTTTCCTTGGGCAAAAGGATTACCGTTTTCCATCGCCATGCGGTACCACTTGACAGCTTCTTCATAGTTTTGCGGAACACCTTGTCCGTTTTCATAGAGCACTCCGATGTTGCCTTGTGCGGAAGCGTTCCCTTGCTCAGCGGCTTTGCGATACCACTTCATGGCTTCCGCATAGTTTTGAGGCACACCGTCACCTAAGTCGTACAATGCGCCTAATTCGAACTGTGCCTTTGCATGTCCCATCGAGGCTGCTTTCGTGAGTAACGGCAGAGCCTGTGCATAATCCTTGCGTATGTTGGCATTATGCCCTTGACGGTATGCATCTTCTGCGGCAAGCCCTGCATCGCCTTTCAAGCCGTTCTGCGGCGTATATTTTTTTTCGAATTCCACCAGGTTATGTTTGGCGGCTGCATCGCCTTGCACAGCGGCTTGACGGTAGTAAGTCAACGCTTTTTCATAGTCCGGGGCAGTGCCATATCCCTTTTCATACATGAGGCCCAAATAACTTTGCGCGGAAGCATTGTTTTTGACAGCGGCTTGGGCGAACCATTTTAAGGCTTCGGTATAGTTTTGCATAAGCCCCCATCCCCCTTCATAATAGAGTGTTCCTATAAAGTATTGAGCCAGAACATCGCCCTTTGTGGCAGGTGCATAGTACCACTTCAGCGCTTCCGCATAGTTTTTGCTGACACCTTCGCCGAATTGGTACATGGAACCGATTTCCTGTTGCGCGTCTAAATGCCCCATGGATGCGGCCTGTCGGAAGTACCCCAACGCTTTGGCGTATTCCCCGCCCAGTTTGGCATTCACACCCTTGTGATACAGTTCTTCCGCGGCATCGGAAGGCGTTACGGGACGAACGGATGCCACGGCTTTATCTCCTTCCATTGGAGTTACTCCGGAGGAATAGGCAACTGTTGTGTCTACAAGCAAGGTTGCGATACACACAATAATAAGAAGAAAAGTTTGTTGTCTCATGATGGTAAGGAATTAAAATAGATTAATATGAACAAAGATAAAGTTTCCTCTTCATATTTAAAAGGTATGGGAACAAATTTTCCGCCGTCTGCCGAAAAGTTTTTCCGGACAAGCGTCTCGTCACCTAAAAATGTAACAAATTTCAACCATTCCCGAAACACATCTTCCTGTCCCCGCTCAAAACGCCGTATGATGCGAATCGGGGAATGTTTCTAACATAGGCCCCGAATGTTTCTAACATTCCCCCTCCATGTTAGAAACATAGGCCATCTATGATAGTAACATAAAAAAAAGAGAAGAGCATACAGCATTCCACATTGTAAAACATTTCAACCAACAACAAACAGGGAACCGAGTGGCGCCCGAATAAAAATATGCCAAAGCTTTTTGGTTATTAGAAATAAAGTGTCTATCTTGGCGCCCGATAGACTGGAAAAAGACCATGGAAAGACTAAAAATACATTTGCAGTACTCACTGAACGCAACGTCGAAAACCCTCCTATGGAATGCCATCAGCACCCCGAGCGGACTGGAAGGATGGTTTGCCGACCGCGTGCAGTCCGATGACAAAACCGTCACTTTCTGTTGGGGAAAGACCGAATCGAGAAGCGCCACCATCATAGCCGTGAGAGCTTACTCGTTTATCCGCTTCCGATGGACAGACGGCGAAAACGAACGTGATTATTTTGAAATCAAGATGACAAACAGTGAACTAACCAACGATTTCACCCTGGAAATAACCGATTTTGCCGATGCGGACGAAGCCGACGACACCCGCGAGCTATGGAACTCGCAAGTGGAAACTTTACGCAGAAAGTGCGGATTTTAGTTAACTTTCAATTAAAAATTTTACGCACTTCTTTTTTTGTGCTATTTTTGTGCACTCATTGCATGAAATGACTAAAATGCTGCACATAAAAAAGTTAGATAAATTTATTCTGAAAAGTTTCTGCTGGCTCTTTGCCGGAACTTTTTTCATCTGTCTGTTCATCTTCATGATGCAGTTCCTATGGAAGTATGTAGACGAGATGGTAGGTAAAGGACTGGAGATGAGCGTGCTGGCTCAGTTCTTCTTCTATTCAGCCTTGACACTAGTCCCCGCATCGCTGCCATTGGCCGTCCTATTGGCCGCATTGATAACATTCGGCAACTTCGGCGAGCGCTTCGAATTGCTGGCCATGAAGGCCGCAGGTATTTCGTTGATAAAAATCATGCGCCCGCTCATCATCTTTACCGGGTTCATTTGTTGTATCTCATTCTATTTCCAGAACGTTATCGGTCCCAAGGCACAGACCAAACTCTGGACACTGTTGATATCCATGCGACAAAAATCGCCGGAATTGGACATCCCCGAAGGAGTCTTTTATGACGAAATAGACGGTTACAACCTGTACGTCAAGCAGAAAGACCGCAATACAGGCATGCTATATGACGTACTGATATACAACTTCGAGAAAGGATTCGAAAATGCGCAAATCATTAAAGCAGACTCCGGACGACTGGAAATGACAGCCGACAAGCAACATCTCTACCTACACTTGTACAGCGGAGAACAGTTCGAGAACCTGAAGTCGCAGAACATGAACCAACGTAACGTGCCTTACCGCCGCGAAACTTTCCGCGAGAAACATGCCATCATCGAGTTCGACTCAGACTTTAACATGGCGGACGAAGGTATCATGAGCGGCCAGTCCAACAGTAAAGACATGGTTACCTTACAGCAGGATATCGACTCCATGGCGGTACGTAACGACAGTATCGGACGTTCGTACTTCACCGAAGCCATGTCCGGCACTTATTCCATAGTACCCACACTGACCAAGAAAGACACCACCCGGATAGAGGAAGCCAACTTGGCTTACTACAATGTGGACAGCCTGTACAATGTGCAGACTCTGGCCGAGAAAGAAAAAATCATCAAAGCTGCCGTAAGCAGAGCCGAAAGCGCCGCCAGTGACTGGAACTTCAAGAGCTTCAACATTACGCAAACCGACAATAACATGCGCCGTCACATGACCGCCTGGCACGAAAAACTGACCCTCTCACTGGCCTGCCTCATCTTCTTCTTCATCGGTGCGCCATTGGGAGGCATCATCCGCAAAGGCGGATTGGGAATGCCGGTCGTCGTTTCGGTATTGATATTCATCGTCTACTACATTATTAATAATACCGGTTACAAAATGGCACGCGACGGCAAGTGGATTGTCTGGATGGGCATGTGGACCAGTACCGCCGTACTGGCTCCACTCGGCGCATTCCTTACCTACAAATCCAACAATGACTCGGTAGTGCTCAACGCCGACGCTTACCTGCATTGGATAAAGAAAATTATCGGCATACGCAGCGTGCGCCACCTGTTCCGAAAGGAGGTTATCATCAACGACCCCAACTATAAACGCCTGCCGGACAACTTGAGGCAACTCAACGACAACTGCCTGCGCTATATGGAGGAACGGAACCTGAGACACGCCCCAAATTACTTCCGACTTTGGATGAAAGACACGCAGGATGAAGAAGTAGAACATATACACGAGCGATTAGAAGCATTGGTGGAAGAAATGTCAAACACCAAATCGGCCACCTTGCTCAATATACTGAACAATTACCCCATCATCCCAACCCGGGCGCACACCCGTCCTTTCCGCACCTATTGGCTGAACTTGGCATGCGGCATTGTGTTCCCTGTTGGCCTGTTCTTGTATTTCCGCATCTGGGCTTTCCGCCTGCGTTTATACAAGGATTTGGAACGCATCATCAAGACAAACAATGATGTGATAGCTGTAATAGAGAAAGACAAAAACTTATAAAACCTATATGTATGGAAAATGTAAGACTAAATACAATTGAAGAGGCTATCGAAGCATTCAAAGCCGGTAATTTTGTAATCGTGGTGGATGATGAAGACCGTGAGAATGAGGGCGACCTGATTATCGCAGCCGAAAAAATCACCCCCGAGAAAGTGAACTTCATGCTGATACATGCCCGCGGTGTATTATGCGCACCTATTACCGTATCACGCTGTAAGGAACTGGACTTGCCCCATCAGGTAATGGACAATACTTCCGTACTTGGCACTCCGTTTACCGTAACAATAGACAAACTGGAAGGGTGCACCACTGGCGTATCTGCCGCAGACCGTGCCGCTACCATTCAAGCATTGGCCGATCCGGAATCAACGCCTTCAACATTCGGCCGTCCTGGACACATCAATCCGTTATACGCACAAGAGAAAGGCGTATTGCGCCGTGCCGGACATACGGAAGCTACAATTGACCTTTGCCGTCTGGCCGGTCTTTATCCCGCCGGCGCATTGATGGAAATTATGAACGAAGACGGCACCATGGCTCGCCTGCCCCAACTACGCAATATGGCAGACAAATATGGTTTGAAACTGATTTCCATCCGCGACCTGATAGCCTACCGTTTGAAGCAGGAATCCATTGTAGAGAAAGGCGTGGAAGTGCACATGCCTACCGCATACGGAGACTTCCGTCTGATAGCTTTCCGCCAGAAATCCAACGGGCTGGAACACATGGCTCTTTTTAAGGGTACGTGGGAACCGGACGAGCCTATTTTGGTGCGTGTACATTCTTCGTGCGCTACGGGTGACATTCTCGGCTCCATGCGCTGCGATTGTGGCGAGCAGCTTCATAAGGCCATGCAGATGATTGAGCAGACCGGCAAGGGGGTTGTGGTTTATTTGAACCAAGAAGGCCGAGGCATCGGACTGATGGAGAAAATGAAAGCCTACAAGCTACAGGAAGACGGCATGGACACCGTAGACGCCAACATCTGCCTGGGACATCTGGCCGATGAACGCGATTACGGTGTAGGCGCACAAATCCTCCGCGAACTGGGCGTGCACAAAATGCGCCTGCTGACCAACAACCCCGTGAAGCGTGTGGGACTGGAAGCCTACGGGCTGGAAATCACCGAGAACGTACCTATCGAAGTAACTCCCAACCCGTACAACGAACGCTACTTGCGCACCAAAAAAGAGCGCATGGGCCATACGCTGCACTTCAACAAGTAAAGCCCCAACAACCGATTTAAGAGAAAGTAATTAGTATATGATAAATTGTAAATACTAAAAAGATGAACCAATTATCCGATCGTTTGAACAGCCTGTCGCCTTCCGCGACACTGGCCATGTCCCAAAAAAGTGCAGAACTGAAAGCACAGGGCGTAGATGTAATTAACCTAAGTGTGGGTGAGCCGGACTTCAACACGCCCGATCACATCAAAGAAGCGGCCAAAAGAGCCATTGACGAAAACTATTCGCGCTATTCGCCTGTGGCAGGTTATCCCGCATTACGCAACGCCATTGTAGCAAAACTAAAAAAAGAAAACGGTCTGGAATATACAGCCGCTCAAATCTCGTGTGCCAATGGTGCCAAGCAGTCTGTGTGCAACACCATCCTGACGCTTGTCAATCCGGGTGATGAAGTTATTGTACCTGCCCCTTATTGGGTCAGCTATCCTGAAATGGTAAAATTGGCCGAGGGCAAACCCGTCATCGTAACCGCCGGCATAGAACAGGATTTCAAGATAACGCCCGCCCAACTGGAAGCCGCCATCACCCCCAAGACAAAAGCCCTGATTCTCTGCTCGCCTTCTAATCCTACCGGGTCTGTTTACAGTGCTGAAGAGCTGGCCGGTCTGGCCGACGTGTTGAAGAAACATCCGCAGGTAATCGTCATTGCCGACGAAATCTACGAACACATCAACTACATCGGACGTCACCACAGCATTGCCCAGATACCTTCGATGAAGGACCGCACGGTCATTGTCAATGGTGTATCCAAAGCTTATGCCATGACAGGCTGGCGTATCGGTTTCATCGCCGCACCCGAGTGGATTGTAAAGGGAGTGAATAAACTGCAAGGCCAATACACATCCGGTCCCTGCTCCGTATCACAGAAAGCTGCTGAAGCTGCCTATACCGGCACCCAAGCTCCGGTTGAGGAAATGCGCCAAGCTTTCCAACGCCGCCGCGACCTCATCGTGAAGCTGGCCAAAGAGGTTCCAGGTCTGGAAGTAAACGTTCCGGAAGGTGCCTTCTACCTTTTCCCTAAGTGCAGCTATTACTTTGGCAAACGCGCCGGAGATCGTGTGATAAATTCCTCCGACGACTTAGCCATGTATCTGCTCGAAGTGGGCCACGTAGCTTGCGTAGGCGGCACCTCGTTTGGCGCACCGGATTGTATCCGCATGAGTTACGCAACCAGCGATGAAAACATCACCGAGGCCATCCGTCGCATCAAGGAAGCCTTGGCTGCATTGAAGTAATAGCGACATACTTTCTGAAAAGAAATGTGCCGGTACCAACTAAAACACAGGAACACAAAGACACGGAGCGTCCATTAATTTATATGACATTTACTCTGTGCCGTTGTGTTTTTATATGAATCATACCACATCCACCTTTTTAAGACCTCAACCCGTATGCAAACACTTAAAACATTACTCTGCTGCGCATTGACCTTGACACTGACCAGTACAGTCATGGCCGAAGAATTCCCCTTGACCAAGTATGTTGACCTGCGCATCGGCAGTGAAGGACTGGGTCGTGTATTCATCGGACCGACCTACCCTTTCGGCATGGCAAAGCCTTCACCAGACTGCACACCCGCACCCAATAACGGATGGGATCCGATGCCGACACGCGTGGATGGATTTGCCCAGACACACATCAGTGGAACAGGAGGCGGACAAAAATACGGCAACATTCTGGTGCAACCGTTCTGTACTGGTATGAACCAAATCAACCACTATTATCACCGTGCTGAAGAGAACTTCTCACTGGGCTATTACAACACACGCTACCAAGAAAATAACATCCGTACTGAGATAACCACTGCCGAACGAGCCTCATTCTACCGCTTCACCTATCCCGAAGACTCGCTGCAATCACTCGCCATTGATGCCGGTTTCTTTTTGGGAGAGAACCCCGTACCGGACGCACGAGAGGCGCAACAGTTTGTCGGCTCAGAAGTGAACATCATCAGCGATACGGAAGTGGAAGGTTATACCCGCATCCGTGGCGGATGGAACAACGGAAGGGCATACACTGTCTATTTCTACGCACAGACTGACCGGCCTTTCATCCGGACAGCGACCTGGAAAGGCGACAGCATCTATACGGGCCACAAGGAACAGTATGACTCCTACCAGAAGACGGGTGCCCTGCTACGCTTCGGCAACGAAAGCAACCAAGTGCATCTGAAGGTAGGCATCTCGTTCCTCAGCACCGGACGGGCCAAGCACAACGCGCACACCGACCTGCCGGACTGGTCATTCGAGAACGCACATCACCGTCTGTTAGCGGAATGGGAACATTTGCTAAGCCGTATAGAAATTGCAGAAAACACGCCCGAAGAACAGAAGCGCATGTTCTACACCGCCATCTATCACGCCTTGATGATGCCCGTCAACCGCACAGGAGAGAACCCATTATGGAACGACCCACAACCTTATTATGATGACTACTACGCCATTTGGGACACATACCGTACCAGCACGCCCCTGCTTACCCTCATCGACCCTAAACGGGAAGCCGAACTTGTGCAATCCCTCCTTTATATATACAAGCGTGACGGCTACCTGCCCGACGCACGCAGCGGCAACTGCAACGGACGCACACAGGGAGGCTCGAACGCAGAAATCATGATTGCCGACGCCTACGTAAAAGGACTGGAAGGCATCGACTGGAATTTAGCGCTGGAAGCCATGCTGAAAGATGCTACCGTTGATCCTGGAGGACATCATGAAGCGGAAGGACGCGGCGGATTGGATGAATACCTTCGCTTAGGCTACGTACCATGGGGAATACCTCGTGCCGGCAACCGCACCGTAGAGTACAGCTACTGCGACTATGCCATCTACTTGGTAGCAAAAGGAATGGGCAAGAAAGATTTGGCAGAACATTACTTAAAACAAAGTGGAAACTGGAAAAATCTTTGGCGAAGTGATTATGAACACGACGGTTCGCGTGGCTTCATCCTTCCACGCGACGCAGAAGGCAACTGGCTGGACAGCTTGGTGTACGGACACAGCCAAATCCGCAAGCCCAAGTACGTCTATACACCCGTCACCTCGGAAGGTCCATGGTACACACCCTGGTGGGATACATTCTTCTACGAAGGGAACTCTTGGGAATACTCACTGAGCGTGCCCCATGACGTGCCTGGACTTATCACGATGTGCGGTGGTCCCGAAGCCTTTGAGCAGCGGCTGGACACGTTTTTCGACCATGGCTACTACAACGTCAATAACGAACCCGCTTTCATCACCCCCTACCTCTACCACTGGATAGGGAAGCCCCACCGCAGTGCGGATCGTGCACGTACCATTGTAGATCTTCACTTTGGTCCGCAAGCGGACGACATACCCGGCCGGGACGATGCAGGAGCCATGTCTTCGTGGCTAGCGTTCCACATGATGCCTCTCTACCCCAACGGCGGACAGGATTACTACCTCATCCACGCCCCCATACTGAAGGAAGTCACCTTCCACCTGGCCAACGGGAAGGATTTCCGAATTGTAGCCGAAGGACTCTCGGACAAGAACCGCCACATTGTATCCGCCACACTGAACGGAACGGATTATCCCTACTCCGGCCTACGCCACGCCATTTTGATGGAAGGCGGCACACTGGTACTACAGATGGATGATGAACCCGGAGAGTGGGGCAAAAAGATGTTTGAGGATTCCACTATAAACTAACGACAATGAAAACGAGATTATTTATCCTATTTACATTCGCGCTGATGTTCCTTAGCGCTGGAGCACAGACCGTGCCAGACACCCTGCTGTTCGTCTTCAAGCTACACGGACAGACACGTAAATTCCAAATGTCGTTCCAGGAACGGCAAGATACCATCCGCCTCACATGGGGTATCGAACGCAAACTGAAATGGCTGAGTGGAACCTACACCATGACTCCAGACAACGTTGAGAACGGAACTACGCTCAGTTTCCTCCAACCGGAAGACAAGCGACATATTGTGATGCCCGCCGGTGAGACTGTGTACTTGATAGGCCGTAAAGCGTACCGCACACTGAAAGCCACCCATAAGATGGCTTACAATCAGACTACCTACCGACTGCTTGACACAGATTCAAACGCACTGGGCATTCCGCTGCTACACGTAAAAGATGTAGCAGAAGGAGAAGAGATGTGGATACTGGACTATCCACCCTTACCATTAGTCTGGCGAATGAAGGACAACCCATTGGAGATTAACTGGACAGCAAATGTTCTCTGATTTTATACTCCGCAGGGATGAATTTGTGTATTTCATATTTTATCAATCCAAACCTTTCCATATACCGGAACAATCCTTAAATGCGCCTGATTTACAGTTATTTATATTTTCAAAAAGCACTTAACTGTTTGCTCGGCAACGCTTAACTGTTTTTCTCGAAATAGTTAAGTATTTCGGGGGTAAACACTTAACTATTTCGGAAGGAACAGTTAAGCGTTTTTCCGGTGAAAGTTCGGCGTTCCCCGGTGAAAGGGAAAGATTTTGATAAAAACCAGATTTCCCGTTGTCATATAAATGGGAATTTAGAAGCCCCCTCAACTCCCCCCGTGGGGGAGCTATTGTATTCTACTTAGTATTCAAAGCCTCCCCCACGGGGGGA
>CASENS010000027.1 GCA_949289345.1 uncultured Bacteroides sp. | reverse complement strand
TTTCAGCCTGCTTCACTTCGATGATTTCGTTGTTCATTTTGATTTGAATTTATTTGCCCTCTGACAGGTTCGGGCGTTCCTTTGTTGTTTCCGTAATTTCAAGAGAGTAACGGGCGAAAGACACCGGCTTGCCGGTTACACAGTTTGTCCCCGCCTCCATGTGTTTAACGATTTTGAGCCCCTCTTTACGCAGGTCGCTGATGCGCGACGCGAGACGGTAGCATCCGAACTCGTTCAGGGCCTCCATTCCGGTTATGCTGCCTCCGTCCAGAAGCCGCTGCCGGATAAGCTGGTTATGAGTTGCGTTGTTGTCCATATCGTGATTGTCATTTATGTATCGCGGTGTATGTGCTTGCACGGCTCTGGATTTCTGACTCCGTGAGTATCTTGTTGTCAAGCAGCCATTCCTCCAGTTCTGCCTTTTTGAAATACAGCCGTCTGTTCTTCTTGAAATGCGGGATCTGCTTTCCGCTTGTCAGCCTGTAAATATGTCCCACGCTCAAACCTGTGAACAGGGCGGCCTCGTCGATGTTCAGAACCGTTTTCGACCCGATCAGGGTAAGTTCCGCTATATGGTCGAGCTTGTCGTTCAATTCCTGTAGTGCCTTTTCTTCCATATATCCTCCGTCTTTATACTGTTTCATCCTCGTCCAGATCTTCGGGAAGCATCCCGGCCCTATGCAGAACCTTGCCGACAAAGCAGCATAAAAGCAGGCTTGCCATGGACGCGAGTTTCAGTAGGCAGAACTGCCCGGATGTCATGTCGCTGTCGGGGGCTTTTTCTCCTGCGAGGAAAAGGAACGAAATGAACCCCCAGAGAGCGAGCGCATAGAGTATCAGCCGTTTTGCGAGGCTTCCCGCCTTGTGTCTATTCTTCTCCATAGTACAGTTCCGTTATCTGCCTTATCAAATTCTTGTACTTTATCATCAGTCTTATCAGGCGGTTGTTCTCTCCGTTCAGCCGCTTGTTTGCGAGTTCGAGAGCCTTGATGTAACGCTCGTCGGACTTTCCGTTCCGGCATACCGTTATCTCGACATCCGCCATTTCCGGCAACAGGTCATCATCAAAGCAGCTTATCGTTGTCTCGCGCACGGTCTTCCGGGTCGTCTTCCTTGTGACCGTTTTCCCCGCTTGCTGCTGGGCTTTCCGGTTCCAGTACGCCTCGACATACTTCTTGTTGTATTGGGCTTTCAGCCGTTTTGCCTCCTCACTCAACATGGCCCGGTTCCTCCTGTCCCTTTAGGCGCTCTTCAACCCGGCGGAGAATGAGGTAAATCGTGCCGATGCTGTGGATGCCGTATTTGTCCATAAGGTGCTCCATGACAAGCATCTTGCTCTGTCCCTTGACTGTCATGAGCTCCTTGTACTCATTGTAGATTGCCGTATCACGGGCTTCCCGTTCTGTCCGGCATTGTGTCTTGAAAACTTGTACTTCCATATCGTTTGTCATTTAGAGATCTGCTTCCTGAATGTCACATCTTCCATGGTGGAGGATAGCGCGAGTATGCGCATCAGTTTATCCCAGTCGAATTCCCGGTCATTGTCGGGGCGTTCCTGCGGCGTGCTGTCGTACAGGCTGTGTTTCTGGACAAAAGCCATTATCATGTCGTGCAGGAAGCGTTTGCGCTCTTTCCTGTACTGCGCCTTGAAAAAGTCGCACATGTTCGATATGTCGACATATTCCATATCGGACAGTTCGATGTAAATCTCCCGTTTTCTGGTATTGTATCTTGCCTCTTTGAAAGCCTCACTCGCGCTGCCGGAATAATTGAGTATAATCTGAATAATCAGCTGGAGTTCTTCATTGCTGCAATACTTCAGCACCCTTGTTGATTTTCTCTCGGATCGGATGTCGTCAAGCGTCAGCCCGTGCCTCCGCAGTTCAGCCTCCAGCATCCGGCGTGCGTTGTCCGCCTCGCCCCGTTCGCCCCGTTCCGCAAGGGCGAGCAGTTTTTTAAGTCTGTCGATAATCCTGTCCATTTTCGGTTATTATTTCGATTTTACTTATTAGTTTATTTCCGATTTCATAAATTATTTCATAATTTTGTTCGGTTATTTAACCGTAACACGATGCAAATATAAACAAAGTTTCGTTTTAACAAAAATATCCGAAACTTAATTGCGATTTTAATTAAAAATTAGGACGGAAATGAATGAGTTACAGCGTGTTAAAAAAGTAATTAACTGGCTCATATTCCAGGATATCGCGGAGAATGAGAGAGACTTATCGGAAAAGCTGGGATATACAAAATCATCATTCTCGCAGATAGTGAACGGGAAAGTGCCCCTATCGGACAAGTTTGTAAAGAAATTATGCTCGCTGGATGAAAATATAAACGAAGTTTGGGTACAGAGCGGAGCCGGCTCCATGTTCAGGAATAACCCGAACAGTGAAAGTCAGGTATCCATTCCGGAGGCGGCGTGGAATATCATACAGCAGCAGACGGCCAGCCTCGCCTCCCGTGACCGGCAGATAGACGAACTTATCGGCATGCTGAAGGACCAGATTAACGAGTATAAAAAAGCGGCTGCCCGGTTGGACGGCAGTGCCACCTCTGCCGCTGCCGTGTAATCACTTTCGGCGGGCGGTCAAGGAAAATACCCCTGTATTGAAGAATATAAATCTACAATTATGCACAATAGGTTGCAGGAAATAATAAAATACAAGACGGGCGGGCGCAAAACCGCCTTTGCCGAACTTATGGGCTGGACACCACAGTATCTCGCCAAACTGCTTAACGGGGACAACTTCGGGCTGCAGCCGGTTCTGTCCATTCTCGAAAAACTGCCGGAGATAAACGCCCGCTGGTTCCTGTTCGGGGAGGGCGGCATGCTTGAAATCGGGAAAATGTTCGACCTCCAGAGAGAGACAATGTGCCATATACAGGAACTGCTCGACCTTGACAAATTCATTCCCTACATGTCAGCCGAGGAGATAAACCAGTTCGAGGTCGCCTTGACGACGGGCAAGAAACCTGTATTCAGCCCGGAAACGCTATCGAAATGGCAGGAACGGCTGAATGCCCGTGAAACAGAAATGGCCGCGAAATTCGCCGAAGCAAACAGAAAATCGGAGGAACTATGCAGACAGAGGACAGCCAAAAAGTGATAGCCCGCTTCTTCGAGGCGTTGCGCTACCTGAAAGAGATGAAGATCATCAGAGGAAAACAGACTTTCACAAATGAGTTCGGGATAAACCGCTGGAACCTGAACACGCTTGAAAAGGACATGTCGCGCGACATCTTTCAGGTGGCGTGGCTTTCATATCTGGTACAGAAATACGGTGTGTCCTCGACATGGCTGCTTACCGGCAGGGGAGAAATCCTTGCGTTCAACAAGAAAAAAGACGGGGCAAAACCTGGTAAATAGTTCCTCCCCGTCGTTGCTATTCTTCATCTTCCGGGCCGTCTTCTGCCGATGAAAGGACGCTCGGAATTTTTGCCACCGCCGCCTGCTTGTTCTTGTCCATGACCTTGGCGTAAATCTGCGTCGTGCCGATTTCTTTATGTCCGAGCAGTTTGCTCACTGTATACAGGTCTGTTCCGAGGTCGAGCATCATCGTCGCGAAAGTATGCCTGCCACAGTGGAATGTTATCCGCTTCCGTATTCCCGCCGCCAGGCACCAGTCCCGGAGCGCGTCATTAGTGCAGGACGGCGTGTGTATCCAGTCGAACACATTGTCATCGGGCTTTCCCCGCGTCCCCATAAGCTCGACCGCTTCCGGAGCGAGGTCAAGATATTCAAGGCCGTTGGTCTTCTTCTGGTTGAATATTATCCTCGTGAACTCTCCCTGCTGGTATACATCGCGCCATTTCAACCTCTCGATGTCGCTCCGGCGCAAGCCTGTAAGACACGAAAACAGGAACGCCCGTTTGACAGACGGATAATGACATTCGGTCTGGGCGAGCAAACGCAGTTCGTCAATAGTCAGGTACATCCGCTTGCCCTCCTCGGCCTTGATGCCTTCCACTCCTCGTATAGGATTGTACGCGATAATGCGTTCGTCATAAGCCTTGTTACAACAGGCCCGCAGCTTGTTGAAATACGACACCTTGCTGTTGCGGGCGAGCGGCCTGTCTTTCGTCCGTTCACGGCTGTCCTCCGACCATGCGCACGCTTCTGTTTCAAGGTATTTTTTGAACCCAAGGACGAAATCCTTGTCAATGTCCCTCCATTTGAGCTGTTTAAGGCGGGGCTCGTATTTGAGCAGATGCTTTAACGCCGACCTCCAGTTTCCCCAGTTCCCCATAGTCTCGGTCTTGAAGCGTTCCTGGCACATTGCGATATAATAGTCATAAAAACTGCTGTCCTCCTTGAACGGGGACTTGAAGCCGTACTCGCTGTTCTGGAGTTCGACAAGGCGTTTGGCCCGGATAGCCTCGGCGAGTTTCATCGTCTCCAGATTCTTCTGCCTGTCCTGCCGGCTCGTCTCCGGAATGAGGTAGAGTTTGAGGTACTCGTATGTCCGTGTCCCGTTCAGATAGATATCAAGATACAGGGATATCAATCCCGATGGTGTCTTCCGCTGCCGCAAGCGGATAGGTTCCTTTGATTGTCCCATGATTTTGTTGCTTTTTGTTGTTCAATCTATTCGAGCAACAAAATAGCAACAAAAAAACGACAATTCCAATACAAACAATGCGAAATAACAGGCTTTTCGATTAATCCTCTAAATTATTGAAATTATGAAAGTTATTTGACATTATTTGTATCCTTTTTGTATTTGAGTTGTTTTAGCGAAAAGTCGGACTATTTTCCGATGCAAAACCTTTTCAAATCTTTATATATTATTGATAATAAATAAATTGAGTTAGAACAACAAAAGTTAGAGCAACAGCACAGCAACAAATTTGTATCGGGAACACTTTCCGGGGCGTTGCTCTGTATTGACAAAGATAGAAATTTCTGTCGCTTCCACAAGGCGCATCATCGGTAGTAATTTCGCCTGTAATATCGCGGCCCTTGATGATGACAGACACAAAATAACGGGAGCGCATAGCACACCCCCCCCGTTATTTATCGCTAATACGCCCGACAAGGCGTTTTCGGACAAGCAAGGTATATATTATTGTCAGACGGATTTGAAGCCCCACAATGGCGCTTATTCGCCGCCTTTCTGTTTGGCGAGTTCTTCGTCAAGCAATTCGACCGTATAGATGTCTATCTTCATATACTCGTTGCCGTCCAGCGTTTCCTTTGAAATGCGCTGCCGCAGGTCATCAGGCAGGACACTCTTGTATTTCTGGAAAAACTCGTCCACCCGGACAATCCTTGTGGATTTCGCCATTGCCTTGCCTTTTTTCGTGGCGGTTTTTATGATCAGGGCAGCCCCTGCAACAACGCACACGATTATCAACAGTTCAGTTACTCCCATATTCATTTGCGTATATATGTGTTTGTCTGGAACAGCGGGTCACTCAAATCGGTGTCGAACAACCGTATTGTATTTTGGTCTACAATCTCATAATCCCAGATTTTGCCGACAAGAGCATTGAAATAGTCAGCCTTTTCGCTGTGCTGGATGTAGGCGACTATCTGTTTCTCATCTGTGTCAAGGTAAAAATAATAATCCCCCTCGTGATACTTTGAGAGGTATTGCAGTGTTCCGCAGAACTCAATTTCAACATCGTTCATCGTACTTTTCTTCTTGGTCGGCTCTGAAAACGGACCGAATACGATAGTCGTTGCGTTTATGCCGTCATCGTAGACAAATGTCCCGTTCAAGACTTTGAGGGCTTCGGTTTCGGCAGCGGAAAAGCCAGTGGACAAATCGTCGTTTTCCTTTGAACAGCCTGATGAAAAGATTGCGCACAAAAGTACAGGCAAGAGGGCCTTAAATAATTTTTTTGTCTCCATGTCTATGTTTTTAATTAAATATCATTCAATCGTTTTTGCTTTTGCTTACAGAGACATGCACACAAAAAGCGCGGGCATTCCTTGCAGGTAAAGAGGCATCGCCAAACGCCCAGTAACTCGACAAGGAAAATGCCCGCGCATATTACGCAGGCATCCACCGTTGTTTTTGAGTTACTTGAAATATTGGCGATTTTCTTTACCTCAAAACAATAGCAAATGCTAAAATATTCAATATGTCGCTCAAAGGTACAGAAAATCTCTGTTTTGCGATAAATTTTCCGATATTTATTCCGACAGAGTGCTAAATCCGGATCAGGAGTTTCAATACGGAAAATATCTTTTTGCGGCAGATGACGGCTATTGCTGCCAAGGCTACCCAGAACCCGTACATCTGTGTTTTCTGCCACCATGACAATTCCCTCTCGACCTCTACCGTCTGGACGCGGTCAATATATTGAGTACGATATATGACGCTGTCCCGTGTCTCAACAGGCTTGTCAAACTCAACAGGCTTGTCCTGCGGCTTTGTCTTTAGGTCGTGATATAATGACCCGTCCTTGTTTATCCGTGCATCGGAGGTCGCATAGTCGTTTTCAAGATGCGAAGTGCTGTCCCGTGTCTCCCTCTCCGCTGTCTGTGCAGGAATTTCAAGAATCACGGTATCGCGCACATAGACGGTTTTTTCCCGGATTTCAACCCGCGTGCTGTCCTGCAGTTCCGTCCGGGTCGGAAGGTGCTTTCCTGCTCCACATGATGTCAGAAACAGGAAAGCGACCATAACGAAAATACTATTCCTTGACATACTTGTCATAGAGAATTTTCCCTATCCACCCGAGGACAATGCCACCCAGGCCGACAAGGATTGTCACTACAGTAACACCGAATGAGGCGTATTTGAGCCACAGGCCAAAAGCCAACAGCAGCACAATAACTACCACCCAGAAAATGATTTTCTTTTTCATAATTTTGAATTTTTATAGATTATACAATTCCCCGGAAACATGCCTCCGGAGCACGCATCCCTACATTTTTCCGAAAAACATGTCGGCTTCCGCCTTCCTGCGCCGTTGCAGCCCTTTCAGCACCCTGCCGCCGGAATGAACCCATTTCCCGAATTCGCTGCGAATAGACATTTCATCAGCCCCTTGCTTAATAAGTTTCAGCAGCGTGGAGTGTTGAAATGCGCTTACGCCGATATTAAAAGCAAGTGAAACAAGTGCATCAAACTGGCATTGCCTCAGATTCCAGCCCGCTATGGAGCTGCTCACGGCACGTTCTGTATCCGCAAGGTCTTCCGCAAGCAGCCGTTCTGCCTCGACCACCGTTATGCTGCTGCCCGGCTCGACATCTGGACCACAATGTCCGTAGCCGATAGTGTAAAACCGTTCTGTCGGCACAGGCTTGTATGCCTGCGTCTGCAAGGTTTCGAACGACTTGATAAAGTCAATTCCTTTACTGCTGGTCTTCATTGTCAAAATGAGTTATATGGTTTAATTGTTCAGCCTGTGATAAAAATCCAATTTGATGTTCTCGTACATCGCCTTGACATTTGTGTAGGCTCTGCCGTTATTCGGCCCAGCCTCATTATACAGTTCGTCCTCCATGACCTTGGCCACCCACTCGACCCACGCTGAATTACTGTATTGGGACAGGGGCTTGCCCCGGTAACGGAAACTGTCAAACTTGCTGTTGCGGTCTTCGTATATGTTGTGCAGCAGCGTCCGTATCTTCGCCTTTGTCGCTTCCTTATTAGCGATGTGGTTCTCTTCCCTGATCTTCTTTATCAGGCGGCAGACCTTTTCCACAGCGAGGTCGAAGAACACCCCGGAGATGTTCTTTATCCGGAGTTGTGTCTCCGGAATCAGTCCCTCGGCTATATCGACCATGGCTTCCGTGCTCTTGTTGGCCGTTTCCTGCAGGCGTTCAAGTCTGTCAGAATAGTCATTCATTATGTTCTCGATAACAGACTTAAACCACTTGAAACAGGCTATCATCAAGCCCGAAGCAAGGATAAGGAATACGGCGCAGATGACTATCATTATGCCGTAGTCTGAAATTCCTTTTGCAACCTGCAATGTCTCGTTTACACCCTCCATAAAATTAAGTTTTTACAAAGGTATTAAAATGATTATAATATAATCACTATTACTTCATATTATACCACCAATATGGGCCGAAAATTATGAACTCAAAACTTACATCCGTATATTGAGTATCAAGTTCGTACCATTCGCCGCTCATTAATCGAAGAGTTTTAGCATATACTCGGAATGATGTACTCAATTTTTGATAAACATACAGTCTGTCAATATCGCCTAATGGCGATAAAATTACTTGGTATCCTGATGGAATAACACCGGATGCCCAGGAAAAATTATAATTGCCACTCCCGTCACGAGTAATGGTCAATGCTGAATTGATGCTCCTTCCGTCATAAAAATACCCGGAAACGGACATTTTAGCTCCGCTCATGGTTATTGTCCCCATCCCTAACACAAGCGGGAACCGGCCGACGGCACCACCTGTGACAAAGTCAGTTGTGCCGAATCTGCCTGACACATCCCACCGGGCTACAAGATCATAGGTTGTACCGTCAAAAGTCTTCGGCAGTTCATAACAGGTTAATTCAACAGCCGTTTGAGGCGGGACAAGAACATCGTACCTCATGCCCTTGTCAGATCCGATTGTCGCATCGGTAAAATTATCACTTATGCCGAAAGCGCATACACGAACTTTATATGTCGCCCCGCCAAATGAACTTGAATTATACAGGCGGCATACTTTTCCTACATCCTCTCTTTCATACCCCATCGTTATCGTCTTGTCAGAGGTTATGGCAGGAAGATAAAAGATGTTCACATCCGAGAAATTTCCTGTATATCCGGTTGATAACTGTACTGTTCCTTTTGTCCTGATATCACCTTTCACTCCGTCAAGATATATGTTGCCGTTCTGGGATTCAAGCCTGTTATTCCTGAAAATCCAGCCCGCTATATTGGCATTTTCTGCAAGCAGGAGTTGTGTTGCCACGCTTTCAAAAGATGCCCCGAAAGGGTTCCATTTGCTGGCATTTGACGGAGTGTATCCTGTAAATGTGCCTGCATCAATACGGGCGATAAAGTATGTGCCATTGTATTTGACACAATCGAGCCGGTATTGATTCCCATAGTATGTACCGGAACTGTTATACTCCCCGCGATACACCATGGCCGGACTTTTACCGTCGGCCCCGTCATTACCTTTAATCCCGGTCATCCTCACAGGTGTGCTCCAAGAGGATATTAACGTAGATCCGTCAGCTGACTTTTCTGCACTTGTCATCCACAGGTATTCCGCAGTCCCGACTGTCGGTGTAGTGGTCGCCCATCCTCTCGGGTTTAACGCCCTCTGGTCAAGATCCGGAGGAACGGTTGGACTACCATTCCTCGCGAAGCGAAGTTCGGTGTATTTCCCGTCCTCTCCCTTATCCCCTTTGTCGCCATATACGCCTATTACGGCAGGTGTGGTTTGGCTTGTGGTATCGTCAGTAAAGGTTACGACCTCATAATTCCACAGGTATTTGTATGTGGATGTCAATGTCGGCGGCGTTGTGCTCCAAGAAGACGGGGCGGTTGAATTCGATGTGCTCCTGGCATAATACTCGGTCACACTCTTGATGCCTCGCCCGTCCTCGCTATACATCCCAATAATTTGGGGTGTTGACGATACAGTCTTACCGTCTGAATATGTGATTTTCTCGTAGTTCCACAAGTATCGCTTGCTCTTGGTAGGCGTTTGGACATTAGTGGTCCAGCCACTTGTCGAAGTTGTTACACCTGTTAGAGAGGCAGAGATTAGATAGAATTCCTCGACTTTTGATACACCTATCCCGTCCTCTCCCTTTACCCCTTGGGCGACCACCTGCCAATATGCTGAATGGGAGGGGGCAATTCCGGTGCTCGGTGTCGAATATATGTATCTGTATGTCGATGTAACTCCGTTGATAGTGAAAACGACCTCATCCCCTTGATAGTAAGTATATGTTGCGTTATATGTGCCACGGAAAACGCCCATGTAATCCTCATCCCCGCTCTGGCTCTGAACGAGCGTACCTTTGAGCCGCAGTTTATGGTCTCCTTTTGAGTTGAAGTCAAGCGCATCGCCGAGCTTCATGGCGTTGTTGAGCATGTCGAAATAACTGTTGCCGTCGCCGGAAACAACCCTGTCAGTCGTAATGCGTCCCGGCAGGATTTCGGAGAAGCCGTACAGGGTCACAAAGCTGCGCTCGCCGTCGTACTCGCTGTTCAATATACCCATAAGCAGATGATAGTACCCGGAAACCCCCTCCAGCTTTATGGCTGCTTCGGACATCAGGAATACGCCTGTCTGGGCCGCCTTGCTGACTTTTGCATACAGGTAGTATTTCTTCGACCCGTCGTTAAGTGCTGCACTTGTATATTCGGCCATATCCCAATATTTGTACTCCGTCGCCTTGTGTTCCGAGCTCAATGTGCTGATGCCGAGCGTCAGGTGCTGGATGATGCCGGCGGGGGCTTTCAGTTGTTTCGCCGTCCCGTCGTAGGTCACATTATGCGCCACCGCCACAGGATCTGTCTTGCTGTTCACGAAACGGAACTGCAGGCTTTCGTCGCCGACAAGCATCTGCATCGTCTGGACGGCTATCGGGTTGATGCTGTTAGTGAAGTTGTCGAGCAGTGCGTCCTCCAACATCGCCATGGTCTCCTTGGCATCCCGGAAGCGGCGTTTAGTGAACTGCAGGGCCTCGCCGTGCAGTTTCTCAACAAGGACTTCCTCGCTTTCGAGCTGCTTGAGCGTGGAGGCGACACTTGTTCCGACGGTCGAGTTGGACAGTTCTATGACAGGACTGTACGGGTTATTGATATAATCCTTGATACCAGTGATCCGCACCAGTACGCCCTCTCTCTGGAAACTCTCGTTTGTGAACCTGATATACCCTCCGAGAATAATTCTGCCGCCGATATTGACCCAATCTTTTTTTGACCATATCCCGTCAAGTTCACCGGTAAACGAGAACCGCTGATCTTCATTGTCAAAAAGATGCTTTACCCCGGTACGGAACATATCCCACGAGGCTCCTGATTTAGTGGCGTAGTCACAGACATAGGCATCGGGCATACGGCAGTTGAATACCGCGTATGTGTCTCCTGCTTTCGGAGCGAAAGTCTTGTTGGGCATTGTCTGTCCGTCAAGTTCAGCGGGGACAATCTCAAAGCGGCGAGCCGCCTTTCCGTTGTTTGCAGCATGATAGTATTTAACCTCGAACTCCCGACCGGCGAGCATCCCTGACTGAAAAATGATAGTCATCGTCTCGCCCTCGATAAGACAGTCCGCATAATTGAGTGTTTCGGGGATGCCGTCATCAATGATGTCGTAAAAATTCTTGGCCTCATCTACGACGACAACGCCGCTGATTTCGCCGATACGCTTCGGATATACCTCCGAGCAGTCGAGGCTGTCTTCGGCGAGTGAGGTCAGGGCCTTGTCTCCTCGTCTGATTGAAAGACCGAGGTCGTCCGTTATGTATGTCCGGGCGTTGTCTGCATTGAAGCCCTCCTCGTCCTCGAAATATACGCCGTCATAGCGGATCGTCTGGTTCTTCGGCAACAGGAGTTCCGTGCTGCCGTATTTGCTTGCGTCAATGTTCTGCGTCCCGCCCTGAACAAACAGTATCTCGACCGGCGGCGTGTCCCCGTAGTTGGAACGCCCGACACCGGGCTTGAAACCGTTGCCACGGCCATAGGACAACGGCAGAGGGTTGTTCTTGTTGTATTCGACCTTGCACAGCGATACGGTCTTCCCCGCAAACTCGTATTCCGTCTTGCACTCCGAGGCCATTTGACCGAGAGCGTCAATACAATATGCGTGGTTGTAGTTGATGAGGATTTCCGGGCCGTCCACACACTTTCCTATCTTCCAGCCGCTGTCCCTCCGGTTCATATTGTCGATGAACATCTGGAGGTGCTCTTTCGGCTTCGCCGTCAGGGAGAATTTCAGTCTGCCGTCCACCGGATTGCGGAACTTCCATATCCGGGCTTTCGCCTGACTTGATTCCATGACAACAGTGTACTCGAAATTACGGCTGTGCTGCATCTTCAGCGACTCCGGGCGTTCAAGGGTGTATCGTTCCCCCTGGAAGTCACAATACGCCCCGACCGGAATCTCCACATGCTCGGCGAGGGAGTAGTGCAGGGTCAGGTTATGGTCGCCCATTATAACCCTGTGCCGGTAGCTGTTGTCATCAACCGTTACATCAAGTATTTTTGCGCCTGTGCCGTCGTATATTATCATACCTTTTATTCCCAAGTTATTTTACTCAAATACCGCCGTATTCGCGTCTTCATCTGTCGGCGGTATGTTTATACCATAATTTTTTGAAAGCCGCGCATTCGGGTTTTATGCGCCTTTCCCATTCATGTGAACTGATATATCTTTCCGTTGCCGCATTTAGTGGCTTTGATGACAGTTATAAACGGGAAATCCTCGTCGTTTACCTGATCGAGGACACTTTTCAATGCGGAGGAGTTTGTAAAGAACTTCCCCTCTTCCTTTCTGTCCGTTGTCCGGTAGTGAATGAGGTAACGACCCTCCCCGTGCTTCGTCTTGACGCCGGGGAGATAGTCGATGACCTCTATTTCGCTGTTCAGAATGTCGGTAACCGACACTTGCGGACAGTTGAAGATTTTTCGGTCGTCCTGCTGTTTGATACCGAGTTCGCTGAACCGCTTTGCCATGGTGCGCCTCCTTTCTACTGGAGTTCTACATAGATGCCGACAAGATCTTTCAGAGGGTTATAGACGGGGATTTCCGTGTCTCGCGTACACAGGTACACCTCGCCGTCCTGTGAGTAATACTTGCCCTGCTCCAACGCCATGTTGTTGTCATAAGGTATTGGGTCGTCCAGTGTCCCGGCTGCGCTTTCTACGATTTCCGTATACAGGCTTTCAGTCCCTGTGCCCGGCCTCCATTGTTCCTGGGCGGTGTGCTCCTGCAGTACTTTCCACAGCTTGCCGTCGCACTGGAGTTTATCGTCTTTCTTCAAGGTCTTGCCGATAAGCGTCCCCCATTCGGGATAAACGGATTTTACTGCCAATGCGTCGCTATCCGTGAGGCTCATCGTGTTCACTGTGAGCGACAGGAGTTTCGCGATGTCGGCGAGCCTTGGAGCGAGGGAGGCTGTTCCCGGAGCAGGCGATGGTGCCTCGTCCCCAAGGTCTGTCCTTACCTGCCTTTTTACTCCTGCGACAAATGTCAGGTAGTCCGTGTACTCGCTGACAGCCGAGGCATCCACATCCAGTCCTTGCTGGTATGAGTTAAACTTGTTCACAAGGGCAAGTTCCGCCGATGCGGAGTATTTCGCCCGTATGACCGCTTCAATTACCTTGTCGGACGACACCGGAGCCCACACGGTCACCTCCTCGCATTTCCACTGCGACACTTTTTCTTCTCCGGCATTTTCTTCTGTCAGTTCCGGTATGACTTCCTCGATATTGTATCTGTAAAGGAAACTTCCGTTTCCGACGGCCTCCAGTACGGAGGGCTTGTTGTCATAAAATGCTGTCATGGTATTCCTTTTTGATGATTGTCTGTAATAAATGTTTGCTGTTGCTGTGCTTCGCCCAGCCGAGCCACGGGGCGACGGCCTGCTTATAGGCCTTTACATCCAGTGACGGGTTGCACTTGTCAAGCCGGGCTGCGGCACGGCAGAAATTCTGTTTTATGCTCTTTCGCATGAGCTTTTGTTTTCTGTAGAACTTATAACCGACATAATCAAGGCCCCGTCCGTGTCTGTCGTAACGGTTTTCCGCTATCGGAAAGATTTGCCAATTACCCTTGATCTTCAATTCAAGTTCCTGCTCGATATATGGCTTGACAAACTCGGCGAAAAACCTGCGCAGCGTTTCCTTGCTTTCGCTGTAAAACGCGAAGTCGTCGGCGTATTCCTCGCAGTCTATCTTCCACACTTCATTTACCTTGTGCATGAAATAACAGAGGAACAGGTTGGCAAGGTACTGCGAAAGATAGTTCCCGATAGGTACACCGTCTGCGCTGTCGATTATTTCGTCAAGGAGCCACAACAAGTCTTTATCCTTTATCTTGCGTCGCACGACATGTTTCAGGACATGGTGCTTTATCGACGGATAAAATTTCTTTATGTCAATTTTCAGACAGTACATGGGTTTCCCTCTGTACTTGCGTATCATCTTATCGACATGCCGGGCACAGCCCTCTATACCCCGTCCTTTCACGCAAGAAAAGGTGTTGTGCGTAAATGTCTTTACCCATATAGGTTCCAGTATGTTCATTATGGCATGGTGGACTATCCTGTCGGGATAATAAGGCAAACGATATATGACCCGCTCTTTCGGTTCGTATATGGTAAATACTTCGTAGGGCGATGTCTTGAATGTTTTTGTCAGCAAAGCCTCATGGAGAGCCTGTATATTGGCCTCCCGGTGTTTGTCATGCACCCGGACACCGTATGTCCTCGTCTTTCCCCGGCGTGCTTTTTCATCAGCAAGCCGCAGGTTGTCGACAGAGATTATTTTTGCATACAGGTTTGATATTCTTTTCATCGCTTTGCTTTTTTCTTATTCGGAGCATTCGGTTAGCCCATACAACAGGCGTCCCTACCAGCACCTTTCAGGTTACTTGAAGTTTTTTGCCAAGAGGCAAGGCCGTCGCTCCCTTATATCTTTGTCTTTCTGACATTCTAAAGCATAGGTGGGAGCCGATGTTCGCATTCGTATTCGAGGGGGTGTTATTCGAGTTCGCATAGGCGAAGCCTGCATTCGCACCGTTATTCGCATTACCGCTGAACAGGACACCACGAGAGCGGCCAACCTTTTATCGTTTATATTATCCCTATCATTAATCCAACTCGCTTTTTATACTACATCCTGCCGGTTACCGGGCTATGCGCTTTGCGGTAAAAAGCAAAGGCGGGAGCCGAAGTACGCAGCCGTATACGAGGGGGCGTCAAACGAGTACGCATAGGCGAAGCCCGCAAGCGCACCGCTATTCGCAGAACCGCCGAACAGGACACCACGGAGGGTTGTTGCTGACGGAATGTTAGTGTAGTGGTAGTCACAGAAGTAGGTGGTACTTCCGCCCCCAACTACATCAGGCATTATCTCTCCGCCCTCTCCGAAAATGACTGACTTGACATATCCCTCTGTACGGGCCTCATTCCCTACATGGGAATAACCGTCGTAGTTGCTGTCGTTGAATTTTTCGGGGTTATCGCTGACGAAAACCTTGCTCAACCCGTCACCGGCCTCTATCTGCACATTGATGCCGTCCGTCCACTGCCATATATGACCGAAAGGATTTTCGATGCCACGATACCGGGGAACATTGAGTTTTTTTATCGTCGCGTCATACTCGGTAGGCATTGAAAATTCGACGACCCCTGTGCCGTTTCCGAGCGTATCGGTATAGCCGCAAGGTACGAAAGGATTATTGCCGTTGAAATTGCTCCATTTCGTCCAATCTACCGTAGTGACACCATCGCCCAATCCTCCCTGTGCGTAACCGTTGCTGTCCTTCTGGGCGTTGAACGCCTTTTGGGAGTTGAGTGTGGCATATTCAACGACAAACAGCCAGTAGAGGTCTTTCTGCATGTCATAGGTCATGCAGTTCCACTCCTTTGAGGAAGATTTACGCTTGCGGGCATAGGTGCGGAAATTTGTTCGAGATATGGAAGTCGCAGGACGGCCAAGCAAGGTTCGGTATGTGCTGTCCCAATCTGCGTTATTGCCGCCTCCCCTGTAATCAGCACCTTCATTCGCCACAGAGCAAAGCATGGTAGTAGAGCGTTGTACGGTGGCCTCGTATGCGGACACATACTTTTTCTTCACTTGATGATAGCCGGGCAGGGGATATTCCGACAGTTTAACACGGCGTTTGTTCCCCTCTGTTTCGAATTTGCGGTAGTACATAGGCAATTCGACCATAACCTGTCCTCGCGAGCCGTCACGGGTCTGCCCCGTCCAGTCGGAAGGATTGAGGTATTCATTCACAGTGCCGTCATCTGACAATAAACAGCCTTTCATTCGGCTTTGTATCGGCAGGCTCTTATGCAGGGCCATATTACCGATACGGGTCACATCCGGAGATGAAACGGTCGTGTCATACTCGATGCCATACATGCAGGTGTCCTCTACATAAGGCAGCAGAGTGGCAAGTGCCGCCTTTTTACTTTCCCCGTCCGTGTCAAGGACTTCGCATAACAGGTCAAAGGGATTTGTCCCCTCGACATCAGGCAAGTCAGCCAAGCGCTTGCCGTTCTCAAAAGCAGTGATAATTTGTCTTACCTTGCTTTCTTCGTCTGTTGTAAGTGCCATAATTTTAATTGTTTAAGAATTTGAAAACTGTTTTTCCTTTTGATGATATGAACATCACCGAAGATATTGTATTAAGCCTTATCTTCTTTTGCTCCCGGTGTCTCGCCCATGATTGCACCCGTCTTTTCAACGATATGAATATTGAAACAATCATATAGCCTCCACCGCTGTTCCGCTTCCCCAATAGAGGTCGCAGGTCGTTAGTATTTCATCGTTAGGAGCAATCTCCTTTATCGCCATAGGCGACCAATCGTGAAATGCAACCGGAGCATCGGAAAAATCATCATCCTGATAGCATTTCACGCTTAATACCGTATCTACATTTGAACCGGTACTTTTCGGTCTCGCATAAACAGAAAACAACATGTCGCCGGGCAGTTTAAATCCTTGTGCAAGGCTTTCAATCTTGCCGTGGGACACGATGCGGCCTCCGTTCATAAACTCGCTGATGTAACCTTTCTGTGCCATGATTTTTTGTGTGTTAGTTAAACCTTAAATTCCCGTTTGATATAAGCCGTAAAGAAGTTTTTGTATTCAAGCGCAGGGATTGCGCTGTGACTTCTATTTCTATGGTCTGATAGATGCTCGTGTTCTCTGTCGGGATCACGTGGATGCGGCTTTTCCCTAAACCGTTTACAACAATAAATCCGTCAGGAGACACCGACACGGACTTGTCATCGCCCAGGAAAATAACATTGCTTCCAGTCCCGGCAGGGGACAGGGTAGCCGTTATCCGATGTTCTCCCTTGTTACCTTGCGTAATTTTTTTAGGGTACTCCAATGCCATGGATGTAGGCTGCTGACGGACCTGTGCGGTGAGGGTGTCCTCCAGTTCCTCCAGCCTTTCCAGGCCAGCATCCATTTCTTCAATTTTATCGGTTGCATTTTCTGCCGCCTGTTGTGCGGCGGATGCCTGTTGCTGGGCCTCTGTTGCAGCTGTATTGGCAGAGCTCGCCGCGGAGCTCGCATTTGTTGCCGCGCTGTTGGCCTTGCCGGTGGCTGCGACGGCGTTCTCGTAGGCTGTCTGGATGTGTTCCAGACTAACTTTTACGCTCGTCTGTATTCCGTCCACAATTTTTGTCCCTATTGTAAACAGCCCTTTCAGGCTATCTACCAGAGGCAAATCGTTGATTTTGATTTTTTTGAGGGCCATAATGTCATTCTCCTGTCAGTTTGTTCATAAATTTCTTCAAGTCAATGGCGTTCTCCCCGTCATCTGTTACTATAATGTCTCCATTTTCTGCCGCGAGGACAAATTCGTCATCAGTCAGGCGAAAAGAAATGAAGCACATGGTGATAGTGAATTTCAGCCACCCGGCTGATGGATAGAATTCTGATACAGAGCACTTTTTATAATAGCATGGATATTCATATCCCATATCATTGACAAATAACATTCTCTGTTCAGGCCGCACGAGGTCGTACAGGAGAGCATAATAATTACGCCATAACTCATTGAGCGTCGTGGCTCGCATCAGGCAATTCACCTTGACATCCTTTGTCTTGTAGGTCACTGTCTTGTCATCATATATCGCCCCGTTCAGTATGCTGATGTTTCGCAGGAGGCCGGTCTTCACATCCGGAGATTTCTGTACCTCATCAAGCGTCCCCTCAAGCACCCTAACTCCATAATCTGTGAACGGCCTGCCGTCAAGTTCATAGTCCCGGTATGTCGGGACGGAACTGTCTGGCTCTACATAGGTGTAGCCGTCAAGTGGAAAGTCATCAGCAAGTTTCAGCGTTATGAAACCGAGCATCGTCGCCAAGTCAGTGTTAGGATTTGACACAAGACGAAGTCGGTATGTCCGGCCTATCTCCTTGAAGTCAAATGAGTGGTAGGCCTTGTCTGAAAGTAGTTCTATGAAACCGTTCCACCGATAATCAATTCCGGACAACACAATTTTCAAGGAGAATTCTTTAGTATTAAGCCGTGGTTCTGACAGGTCAGGTTCTATCCCGTCTTCCTCCTGCCAGTCATTACTGGTGACGGCTTTAAGTTCAGGGAATGCCACAAGCTCATTGTAGCCGGCCTCCTGCACATAGATGCCGTAATCGCTGTAGGCATCTTTCCCGTCTATATAGAATCTGCCTGTCATCATAAGATTATTGCATTGCCAGATATGTTTTTGATAAAACTACAGCCGACGGAGGATGTCACAGAAACGACAGACCATCCCGATGCATTGATGACCGCCTTGGCTCCATGCAGCAGCACTATCTCGTGGCGTTTGCACTCGTCACAGTTCACAGCTGCAACTGTCCTGCCTATGAGGACAGCCCGATCCGGGTTCCGCAGTGTTATGTTCCCTGCATCGATATAAATGCCGTATTTCCTGTCCACTTCCTGCGCCTTGAACAGCCTGAATGTGGCAAGGCTCGGAAAACGGTATCTGATGCAGAATTCCAGGCCCTGCTGCGACAGGAAAATGGCGGCAAGTTCATCGACCGTACTTTCTGTCCCTTTGAACATATCGCACCTCCGGTACTTTTCCGCGATATTGTGCAGGGAACGGTTTTCGCACTCCTTCCGGGCCTGTTCCTTGGCAATTTTCCATTGCTCGTAAATCTGTCTTATTATGTTTTCCATATCCACCGTGTTATTTTTTCAGCCTTATCCCTGATAAGTTCATATCTCCGACTGTGTCTTTTACATCCTTGACATCGCTGCTGATCTTTTCCATCCGCTGCGCCATGTTGTCCGTATGCTGCTCGATTTTCAGCACACTCTCAAGAATCATGTTGGCGGTCGCCAGCAGCAGCCGTGTGTTTTCGTTTATGGCGTAGGTGTGCCCCTGTATTGCCGTTGCCCTCCCGTTGAGTTCATCAACGCTTTCCTGCGATGCTGATGCAATACCCTTTTCTGACGCTTCTCGGCCTGACCCCGATTCCGAGACATTAAACAGGTCTTTGACGCTATCCGGGATATTTTCCCATATCGCCATGAAATCCTGCCCGACACCGTTGAGCTCATCCGCAAAGCCGTTCATCGAGGCTATGACAGCATCAATGCCGGCAAACTGCCCGCCAGGAAACCATTTGGACTTGTACCTGTCGAAAATCTCTCCGAGCGGTTCTTCAAGGTATTTTGATATGAGCATGCGCTTGATGATGTCGCCCACAATGTCCTTTACCTTGTCTCCCCAGGCCTCGGCATAGTTCTCTCCGTCCTGAAAGGCATCGAAGAACGCGTCTCCAAGTTCGCTTGCAATATCTGTTGCAGAACCCCCGATGATATCCTCGACCATTTCGTTTATGATGGCCACGGCTTCGGCTCCAAGCTCCTCAATCTTCTGCTGCAACTCGCTGATCTTTCCGCTGTCACTGTCTTTTTTTGAGCTCTCGGCATTTATCTGCTCCTGAATGAGCAGTTGCTGCTTGGCTATATTTTCAAGTTGCTCCTTGCCGCTCTTGTACTTTTCCTCCCCGAGAGCCTTGTCAGCAGTGTAGGCTATATTGGCGTATGCAGCCGCGATCTTTTCCGCTGATTTGGAGAGCAGGTCCTGGTTGTTTGAAACGGAAGTGAACAATGACACCCATGCCCCGGCGACATCATTCACGGCAAGCCTGTTCTGCACGAGCTCGGCCCGTGTATCGGCCAACGCCTGCCTTATTGTGTCAATGGCTTTCCCGGAATTTTCCTGTATCCGCACAATATCAGCATTGTCGAGTTCCCACTGGAGCTGGTCTATCCTGTCCTGCAAGGCGTCGATTTCTTCCTGTTTCTGTTCGTCATTGTTGAACAGACTGACAATCTGCATGGCTATCTGGATGGCGGCGGAAATTACAGTCAATATGACAGAGGCTTTCTCAACCGTTGATATTGCAGCTGCCGCAGCCCCTGCGGTGGCCTGCATGCCGGTGGAAGACATATTAACCAGAGAGACGATGCCGTTTATCATTGACAGCGTGGATGTCATGATGCTCCCTGCAGTTGATATGACCTCCCCCGCGACACCGCCCACGGCATCCCCGATACTTTCGAACTGCCGCTCACACTCCACGAGCGTTTTATACAGATCCTCCCATTCCTTGACACTGCGCTTGTCAGGGCTGACAGAATTCCGCGCGCTCGCAGTCTCGACCTTGTTCTTTGCGGTCGTCACCTTGGCGCGGGCGGTTGCTATCTGGCTGTCGGACGCTGTCCCGGATTTCTCCATATCCGCGAGTTCTTTCTCCGCCTGTCCAAGCACGGATTTCAGTTGTTCAAGCGTCATGTCTGCTATCTGCTCACACCACGCCCGATATGTAGCCTCCCTCTGTGCGAACTGCTCATCAACAGCCTCCAGCGCATCCTGTTCCTGACGGTCAAGTTCGGCGACATTTCCCTGTGTCACGCCATCCCGGAGCTGCCTGTTGCCGTTTGCGTCAAGAACATAGTTGCCGTCATCGTCGGTCTTGTAGAGCTGCTTTCGCTTTTCTTCGTATTCTTCGGCTATTTTCAGCCTCTGCTGCTCATAGGTCATTACATCGGCCAGCATCGCATCGAGTGCTTCCTGATTACCTTTGCGGCGAATTTCCGCCGCCATGTCAGCATAATCTTTCAGCATGGTCTGCTGCTCCGGAGACAGGTCAGTGACGGAGAGGTTCAGTGATGCCCGGTAGGCGATTTCTTCCTCCTTTGTCGCTTTAGGATTGGCGTTCCTCCATTCGAGGACTTTTTTATCGGCCAGTGCATCCACCATGTCCTGAGCCCGCCTGCCGTTCTCGGCTATTAACCTGTCGTAGTTCAGGTCAAGCTGCGCCACGGTCTTGTCAAACCCCTCGTCCATTAGGTCGATGCGCTGCTGCCGGATATCCAGTTCGGCCTCGGACTGCGCTTCCTGCACGCTTCTGGAATACTCGGCTATCTGACGGTTCCTTTCAGCCGTCTCGTCGGCTATGCGCTGCCGCTCCTTGGCCAGCTGCTTGGCCGCCTTTTCGTTTTCCTTTGCGGATTGTTCAGCCTGACGAGCCGCATCGTCCGTGGCGGTTTGCTTCTGGTCAGCGGCATTGGCATAGTCCGCCCCGCGCTGCAGGAGTTCCTGCTGCGAGAAGAACTTGCCGTTTACCGTGGCTCCCATAGGACTGGTCTGTCCGAGGGCCGTGAACCGTTTGGCAAGCCGTTCCAGTTCTTCGATGTCCATGCCCTGCATCCATTCCGGAACCTGACCACCGATGTTTATGCTGAAACCGATAGTATTCTCCGAATACTGCGACATCAGAGCCTTGATATTGTCATACAGGTCGTGGACATCCTCCGTCGGCTTCTGCAGGCCCTTTTCTATGGCCTCGACTTTCTCGCTGAATGACAATGCTCCCTCGGCAGCAGCCTTTTCGGCATCTGCCGCCTTGTTCACGGCATCGGAGTACCGGTCGTGTTCCTCCTTGGCCGCCTGTACCGCGCTGATATAATTCGTGATGAGGTTCTGATGATTGAACAGGTTGTCCGTTACCCATTCCTGGGATATTGTTTTTTCGCTTATACCTATGGCGCGCATCCTGTCCTGTATCGTGGCGAAAATCCTGTCAAGCCCCTGCTGATATTCGTCTCCAGTCTTGCCTGCAATCTCGGCAATATTCTCCTCGACGACATTCCCAATAATCGTGGATATTGCGGCGGCATTTTGCTGTATCTCCTTATTTCCTGTGAGGAAATTGGTTATGCCTATATTCGTCCCGGTCATTGCCCCGGACAGGTCAGAGTACAGGGTTTTCTGTGCGTCAGCAATCTGTGCGGCGTAGTTCTGTGCACCCTGTTCAAGAGCGTTTGCCCGCTGACGCTCCACGCCCTCCTGTTTTATCAGTTCAATAGCCTGTGCCCGTTTAGCATTGACCATGTCAATGCTGTCGCCCTCCTTGATAGCCTGAAGCCCATATTCTTCGAGGATGGAATTGAGTTCATCCATGACCTTTCTGTGGGTGGATGTCCCCTCAGTGAGCCCGTTAAGGGTCATCGTCAAGGTCTCGACCCGTGATATTGTCGTGGCGGCGCTTTCTCCGTATTTCGTTGTCATTTCTGCGGCCTCTCCTGACTTTGAGGAAAACAGGCTGAACGCGGTGGCTGCAGCGCCGACTATCGACAGGACGAGGCCGAGAGGGTTGGCCTTGACAGCCATATTGAACAGGAGCATTGCATCCTTGGCGCTCCGGACGCTTTTCGCCAGAGAAAGGAACGCGGAGACATTGCCCCATATTACCGATACCTTATGAGCGGCGGCTACCGCAAGGACGGCCGCCTTGTATGTCCCGTAGGCGGCTATGACCTCAAGCAGGATCTTGCCGACCGTTTCCCAATTTTCGACGAGCGATGCAACAATGTCAAGGGATGTCCCGATAACGCCCTCGGACGCTTGTCCGATTTTGTTGAACATCTGCTCTATCGTGTCTTCGATATTGGAAATGCGCCCCGCTATTGTCGCGCTCTGCGCCTCCATGAGACCACCGAATTTGCTCCCCTCGCTCGTGAGGTTGATTATGGCTTTCTGCACTTCCGGGAAACCGACCTTTCCCTCTGTCACGAGGGCACGGACTTCATCCTTTGTCACCCCGAACTGCTTCGCCAGTTCATCCAGCATCGGTACGCCCCGGCCGAGGAACTGGTTAAGGTCCTGTGCGTACATGCGCCCCTGTGTCATTGTCGTTCCATAGAGCCAGGCGAGGTCTCCGATAGGTATTGACAGCCCGGCGGCTATGTCGCCGAGCCTTATCAGGGTGTCATTCACATCATCGGCGGCGACACCGTATGCGAGCAGCTGCCGTGCGGCGTTGGAAATGTCCGAAACGCCGAAAGGGGTCGTGGCCGCAGTCCTGATCAGCTGCGACATCAGCGCGTTGGCTTCGTCCGCGCTCCCGATCATGGTTTCAAAGGCGATTTCGAGCTTCTGCATCTCGCCCCTGACAGTGACCACCTGCGATGCGAACTGCTTCATCTGCGACACGGCAAAGACACCGGCTATCGTTTTCCCGACCTTGCCGAAAACTTCGTCAAGCTGCTTGCCCTCGTTCACGGCGGAATCGGTGATGCCGCGCAGAATCCGTCTGGATTCCGCAGCATCGGCTCGCATCTGCGTATTGTCTATCCCTGTGCCGTAATATATTCTGCCGTTGTCGTTATTCATCGCTTATGTGTCAGTCTATTGCGTCCAAAATTTTGTCCACCTTATCCCTGTTTTTCGGGTCATCGACCTTGATTACATCCTGTTTTGACGGGTCACTCTTGTCCTCCTTGTCGGAACGGCCTTTATATCTCGGCAGGACTGCCCCGTACATCGCCATATTAGCATAGCTCACCTCATAGAGGACATAATCGAACGGGAGGTTATAAGCCTGTGCCGTCCCCGCCACTATCGCCCAGATGCTGTCGTTTAATTTTCCACTTTCGTCGGGCGAAGCAGGTTTATCTCTGTCAGGAAAGTGGTAAGCCCGAAAAAATCGCCCAGCTCCATTTTCTGTAAAAGCATGACGACAAGGTTGTTCAGTTCCCGTGGCGAAAGGTCGTCAAGCAGTTCCCTGGCAAGTTCCGCCTTGCGGTCGATGACCTGCTCGACTTCGATTTCCTCCGTGTATTTGAGAAGCCCCCACAGGCGGCGTTTTTCAGTTTTCTGCCGGGTCTTGACCGTTCCCGTGAGGTTCTTTGCGCCAAGCAGCAGGATAGCGGCTATATCGCCCAATGGCCGGCACTCCTTGGCTATTGACAGGCTATCCTCGACAAGCCTTTCGGGGTCAAGTTTCGCATGCGGAAGGAGCGATATGGCCTCCGATATGAGTATCAGTGTCGCGGTGCTTGCCGGGGCTGCGGTGTATTTCTTCCCTCCGACGGTCACCTCAATCGGCTTCTGGAGTATGGTGTCGGAGACTTTCTGTTCTGTGGTCTTCATCATTACAGTCTTTTGGTTTGGCGCAGGAGGGGGATTCGAACCCCCGACCTCAAGCCGTAAGGCCTGCGAGCTTCCATCTGCTCCATCCTGCTGCTATCGCTATCTGTCAACCCTCGACCGGGAAATCCTCGCTCGGTTTCATCTTCTTGACAGATTTTCCTGTCTTCGGCTTCAGTACCTTGGCGACATACTTCATCAAAATACCGTCAGCGGAAGAATAGCTCTCCTCGACGCGGAGTGTTGAGCGGTCAATCTGGATTGCCTGGGCATCCTTGTCCTGCGGCTCGACGCGGAAAGCGTGTTCTCCCGCAATCACGCCGTCGTCATCCTCGAATGGAGGTTCTTCATCTTTCTTGACGAACAGAGTGAACTCGAGTTCATGTGTGACCTTTGCTGCCAAATAGTCCACAAGGGCACCACCCTCCTCTTTGGCCTCTTTTGCCGTCCCTGCCGTAGGGACAAGCTGCGTCGTATCTTCTTTAGGCGTAGGCAATTCCTCCCACTCTCCAGACGGTGCTCCGGCTGTGGATGTCGCGTGGAAAATGTCGCATTCGCCCCAACTCAGTACAGACATAATTACTTGAATTTTAATGGTTAATACTTCATCTTATTGGAGCATCGTCATCACCGAAATACTCGTATTTGAGTTTTACGACGATGAAATGCTGGTGTATATCCGGCTCTTCCTCGGTATATATGGTCTGCTGCAGCCTGAACTTGTAGCAGGACCTGTCGGTGGTCAGACCGTCCACCCACTCCTGGGCGAGCCGCTCTATTGTCTCCGTGCGCTCTCCGTCCTCGACGAGAACGCCGTTCTGATACGGGTCAATGTCAGGGACATAGATATTCACGGTGACGACCCCGGTCTGGATCTGATCCGGCAGGCCTGTGGTAAAGATCACGACGGCATCTTCAAGGCGGCTGTCTCGCGGACGGTATCCGCTCCGATAGACATCGCCCGAAATCATCGAACAAAGGGCGCTGCCTTTCAACAGCCTGTAGATGTCTCCCTGAACCTGCTTTGATGTCTTTGCCATAGTTCCTGCTATTTGTTAAATCCGAGCTGCTTCAGCATCTTTGGAACAAGCCGGTCGGCGAGCAGTTCCGAACTGTCAAGGACATTGTACCCCTTTGCGGACACATACGAGGCGTAGTTCATACCGGCAACGACGATAAGCACTATCCCTTTCGGGAATTTCCCGGCAAGGGAACGGGCATACGACAGCCCCGCCGTCCTGCCCTCATTGTTCCCGTCAGGTTTCCCGAATTCGCTTGCCTTGTAAACCTTGCCGTCGACGACAACTACATAGCCGACGGAGCTACGGAGGTTTTTCGTCCTGTCCGTGTAGGAACCGTTATCGATAGCCTCGTTGCGCACCTTTTCCCCGATTGCACAGAGGTTATAGATTATGGCCTCTTTCAGCCGGTTCATCCGTTCCTCGATGTAATCGTCAATCTTCGACTGCGGTGTTATCTGTCTTATGGGCATGGTATCAAGTTATTTATTGCTGATTCGGCGTATATGCCGTTTTCTTTTCGTTGTCGTATGTTTGGCCGAATAGGATTTTTTAGCCCGGCATTCGGGCTGAATGCCTGTTCAGACCAAAATCCTCAATTCACAGACTGCCTCCATCGGCTCAATCTCCATAATCGAGAACTCCCCGACGATGTCCCCGGCGAGGTTTTTCAACCGTATCTGTTCGGCGGCAAAAGGCTGTTCCTCAATCAGCACGGTATATTGTGCCGTCGTGAAGTGCTCGCCGTTCACCCGTCCGAGCCAGTTATGCTTGTTCGCCGAGTATTGGCAAGGGATCGGGTCGCTCCATGCCACGGAAGTAGGTCTGCCGGGGTAACCTGTTTCCGGGTCAATATCTCCAACTGTCTTCCGCTTTACTTCGATTGTGCCGTTCTGGATTATCATAGCCTTGAACCTTTGTATCCGTAAATGGGCTTCGGAGTTCCCGCCTCGTTGTCAGCTCCGAAATCTCTGTATAGGCTGTTCGCGCTGTTCCGGAACTCCTTGCGCTGCTCGTCAGTGAACGAATAGGACTGTCCGCCCTGTGTTACTTCCGGAGCTCTTGACAGCCACATCAGGAGGTCGGCGACGGTAAGGTTGTATTCCTTGCTTTTCTGGACATCTCCGGTCGCATCATCTGCCAGCTGCAGCCCACGCTTTTCAGCAAGGGCGATCAGCGTGCGGAGCGGAACAGGATAGGCGTTCACGCCTTTCAGTGATTCGAGAACTGTCTCCATAGGCGGCTACTCCCAGTCCTTTGCATCGGTCCTGATATACAGGTTGCGGTACGCGGTGTCAAAAACAGGTACTGCATCCGCCTGCCCGATAGTCACCTCGCTCTGCGGCTCTATTGTCCCGTACTTCTTGACGATAGTATGGGCGCGTTCGGCCCGGAGGATGAGGTCGCTGTTTTCCTGCAGGATGTCGTATTGCGTAGTTCCGATGCGCTCGCTCTCTGTCAGCACCATACGGCAGTTATCGAACGGGTTGCCGGAAGTCTGCGTCCCGTCTGAAAACTCGCGAGTGACGGTCTGGTCGATGACCCGTATCTGAATACCGTTTAGCCAAGCCTGCTTTGCCAGCATAGCATTGACCTGCGTGAGATCCGGAGTCTGTGAGATACCGAGGGCGTTTGACGCGAAAGATGCGCACGCCTTGATAATCTGGTCGGACGAAGCAATCTTGTAGAACTCGTCGAGGTTCACATAGGCGAACTTCGGATTGAGCTTGTTGTCTTTCGCCGTCTTGATGAGTTTTCGGAGGTCGCCTATGATGTCAGCCGAAGAACCGTTTGACCAGTCGGAGCTGGACTTAACTTTCATTTCGGGGTCGACATCGTAGTCGAGGTCGAATTCATTTGCAAATGTGGCGTTGGTGGTCGTCGTGAACTCCAACTTGCCGGCTCCCGACAGGAGCTTGAGGGCGATGTATTCGAGTTCGGACTGGACACCGTTGAAGCAGAAATCGACATCGGCTCCCCAGTACTGGACGAGTCTTGTCGCATCTTCATCCCGCGCAAATGCCAGTTCTGTCTGGTATTCCTTGATCTCGCGGCGGGTCATCTCGCGGCTGATTGAGATGAACGGGATGTCACCCTTTGCACTTTCGAAGATAGGCCTGCGCTTCCTGACAATTGTCGCATTGTCTGAATGCAGGTCGGCGGCGACATTCTTCTTCTCAAGCTGGTTTGCCAGAGTACGCCATACGAAGCCGTTCACTTTCCTGACAGGGAAAAGCGAACCGAAATAGAACGGCGTAGCGTCGGCAGTATTCAGGCGGGCCTGAACCATCTGCTGGGTCAGGCCGTGGATAAGTGTGTTTACTATTGTTGCCATGGACTGTCGCTTTTAGTAGTTGATGATACCTGTGAGGTGCTTGGCTATGCACTCCGGGAGCGGATTGCCCTTGGTCACACCGATAAGCCAAGCGTCGGTGTCGATGTTCTGTCCGTCGATGACGGGCTTCCCTGTGCCGACGACGGCGAGCGGAGTGTATTTCAGTTTCGATGTGGTGTCGGCGGACTCTGCGGCTGCTTCGATAAGGAAACCGCCTTTGGCGATCGCTTTCAGCGTCGTCCCGACCGTGATAGTGTCGTAGTCCTTGCTGCCTGTCCTGTCAATTGCTGTTATGGCATAGGCCAGGCCGCCCTCATTGGTCATCACATAGTCACCCTCCTTGAAGTTGTGCAGCTTCTTGACCTTGATAGCCGTTTCAGATGCCCCGACCTCGGCGGCAACTTCCGCGAACTTGACAACATGGCAGATGCCGTTGTCCGGTGCACTCAACACTGCACCCTCGCGAAGATAATCGCCTCCGAGCTCTGACACCTTTACAGACACTCCGCCCCTGATGTCAGCGACCTTGTGCTGGAATACGCGAGGAACTCTTGTGTCCTTGCGTCTCTGGACTGTCATACTCATTGTCTTCGTAATTTAGAATAGTTAAACATTAGAACGGCTGACCCTCTTTTGGGGCACCGTCACGACGGGCGATTGCCTCCTCCTGTTCCTTTGTCAGCGCGTCCCCCTGGTTGCCCGTGCCGCTCTGTACGGTGGGCTTTCCGAAAACAGCCCCTTTCGCCTGTATCGCGTTGGCTATCCCGTCCACCTCGGTTGTGATTTCCCCGACAAGGGTACTGAACTGCTCGTCGGTCAAATTGTCAACAGGTGTCCGCTCATAGCCTTTGCGGAGATCCTCCGGCAGCTTCGCGATGATTGTTTGAAGTTGCTGTCTGCGTGTGGCGGTTGTGCGCTCGATATCCATCTTGTTCAGCCGCTCTGACATGACCTTGTTGCTGTCAATGAGCGCCTGTGCCCAAGCCGGAACCTGTTCCTGCGCACCCCCTGTGTTCTGCTGCTGTGCGGTTGTGCCTCCTGCCTGGCCTCCAGCAGTTCCTGCACCCCCGTTTGGCTCGACCTTCTGTCCGTCTCTCAGTCCGTACTTTGTTTCATAGTTGTGGACTGCCGTCTGCTGGGCTTCGGTCGCACGGCTGTCGCCGTAGCTTTCGATAATCTCTATGAATTCCTGCGTCACCCCCGCGACGGCGGTTGTGAGTTGCTCCTGTGTCGTGACAGTCTTGGCGAGCTTGTCGGCAATCCTGTTCAGGACAATGGCGTTGACCCCCGGAAATTTGGCTTTCAACGCATTCAAAATCTGGTCTCTCATATCAATGCAAAATTTAACTGTTCGTATAACTACGACAAAAGTAATTAAATTTCATAAAAGCGATTACATAATAAACATATTTTCGAGAGAAAATTTCGTATAACACGGATTTTTATGTGGTTATGATATTCAGATAGATACGGGATAATATGCTTGTGTGTCGTCAGAAAATTAACTAAAAAGGATAAAAATAATCGGAAAAAGTGTGTTATTTCAAAAATACTTCACTTATATTTGCATCGTGATTACGATGTAATCAGATTATAATATAAAAATGACAGCAAAAATGAAGACAATGACACTGGCGTACAGCTCAAAGGAAATAAACAGGAACTTCAGGATCAAGGTTTCCGGGATAGACAGCGAGGGGAATAAAATCCACACCCTTGTAGGCGTGACCGGAGCGATGAACCTGATAGGGGTCGAACTGCTGAACAAGTTCCTCAAAAGGGCTTTCGAATGTATGGACGATGTTTGTATCTGCAAGCTGCGCCGGGGATTGAAGTTTTCGTTTTATGCCAAATAACAGGAGGACAAGGACATGACAAAAGACACGACAATCGAGGACGCATACCTCGCAGGGTTCGAGCCGAGTTCGGACGACCTTTCAGACAAAGACCTGTATGCGGAGGCACTGGAATATTTGAGAAATCTGACAATTCTATAACGAACTAAATTTCAACATTATGGCACAGACAACCGAATTACAGCAAGGATTGAACGAAGTTGTGATGAACAAGGTTCATCGGATGATTGACGGCAAGGCCGTCGGAGTAAGGGCTACAATGGAGCGCCTCGTGAACGAGGGCAAGATCGCCCAAGACTATATCGCGCCGATCGGCGTGAACCTCAAGATGAACGACCACAGCCCGGTAATCACATTCAGCGGCGAGGGAAGCCTGCAGATGAACATGCCTGACGGACAGTTCTCAATCCACGACAACGCCATAGGACAGCTCGCCGACCGGATGGGTATTCCGTCCCGCTACCTGCGCGGACTTGCGGCAGGCGAACCATGGGCGAAGCACCTCGCGGCGACACTCCTGAACGAGCACAGCGGCTGGACACAGCGCAGCCGGGTTCTCGTGCGGACAGTCGGGCAGCAGGTAAGGGGCGTATTGAGCGACAGCTACCGCCGACTGAACAGTGTCGAAATCCTGACGGCTTTCGTACAGGAGACCGCAGAACAGGGGGCGGTCATCTCGGACGCATACATGAACGACACGAAGATATGGGCAGAGACCATACTGCCGACACCGATCACCGTCCCGACAGCCAAGAACGGCGATGTAATAATCTTCGCCGGGGCGAGGTTCAGCACCTCGGACTATGGGGACGGGGCCGTTGACATGAGGGCTTTCCTGCTGAACGGGGCCTGCCTTAACGGCATGGTGCGCGAGAGCGTGATGAAACAGGTACACCTCGGCTCGAAACTCCCGGATAATCTCCAACTGTCACAGCAGACCTACGAACTCGACACCAAGACAACCGTGTCGGCAGTGCGCGACCTGACAAAAGGGCTTTTCAGCAAGGACAACCTGATGCAGAAAGCCTATGAGATACAGGGTGCAAGCGAGATTGAGGTCGATTTCGAACATGAACTGAAACGCCTGACACGAGACGGTGGCCTGCTCAAACAGGAGGGCAAGGAAGTCGAAAAAATCCTCATGCGCAACGATCCGGAGGACGGCGTTCAGGGCGGAGCGACACTCTGGAAACTGACGCAGGCCATCACAGCACACGCGAGGGAACTGACGCCGGAGCGGAGCCGCGAGCTTCATGAAATATCGGGGCAGCTGCTTAACCGTGTAAAAGTAAATGCGTAACATAACAATTGCCCGGCAGACAGCCGCAAAACAGGCTCTGCCGGGCTTAAAACATTCAAACAATATGGCACAGGAATTTGAATTCGAGGAAAACCAGAACAACTACGGCGTACTTGACTACAGGAACGCCCATACACTGAAGCGGTACAGAGAACTCTGCGACGAGCGCAGCAAGGTCGATGTCAAGAAATATGACTGCTTCTTCGCATTTTCGGACAGGCAGTTTGCCGAGGGCCTGAAAACCATACGCCCGTTACGGGAGGGCGAGAAACTCGTTTCAATCGGCGCAGGGGGGTACGGAACAAAGGATGGGGTGAAACGCCTGTATGAATTCTATGACTCAATCGACGATAAGATCCGTTCCGAATGCAACCCGCAGGAGGTATATGTCTATGAATACAACAACCATGAGTGCTGCATAGACTGGGACGGGGATTTGAACGCCATACGAATTATTGCCTCCGTGTGGGGCGATGATGTGGCCCGGACGATCCACCGGAAGAACGGCTTTTATCCGATTGACAGGCTTTTCACATAGTTATCGGCAACGATAATATCATTATCGCCGCGATATTTTTTTTACAGGTTATGAAAACACTGCTTTTTGACAGAAAAACGGGGAAAATCAGGGAAAAAGTCCGACCACCGTAAAATGCGTTTTCGCTAACGATAATCATTGTCTTTGTTGGTTGTCGTTAGCGGAAATTGTTTCTCAAACATATTTCTCGTTGCGATAAGTGGAAATTTCAAGAGTTTTCCTCACGCGCGAAAAAGGATAGTAAAAGAAAGGATAAGATATAGAAAAAAAATAATACTTCGTATTATCAAAAAAGACCCTGACGGGTCAGGCGACCGGACCTGTTTTTCTCGGGTGAGTGGTAACGCCTGATGCACACAGGGCAAAAAACGGAAAAGACAATGGCAAAGAAACAGTACAAAATCAGGGCAAGGCTCGTGTTCAACGGGCAGGTCATAGTGGCGGCACACAGCCGCCAGGAAGCGGAGGCGATAGCGGAGAAAAGCATCGGCGGGACGCTCGGCAAGGTAGAGGTTCAGCCGGAAGCCGAGGATCGGATACAGGACTGGGATTTCTCATCGCATGGGGAGGCCGTCATAAATCGCAGGCAGGAGGACGAGTGATGGGGTACAAGGATTGTTTTTACAGAGTTGAGTTCAAGGAACCGCCCATAGAGGGCGACGAGCGGACGGAGTTCTACTTTTCGAGCCTCGCAGCAATCTATGAACAGTTCACTCCGGAGCAGGTCGGCTGCAGGGTTGCCCGGCTGTGGAACATCGGAGTATCGGACGGCATTTCTTACAAGGGGCGGCGGTGTTCGATAACGAAAGAACATATCCGCCGGAAGAAACAGAATAAAGCCCTGACAACGGGCGATAATCCGACGGATAATAACTTACACGAGTGCGAAAAGTAAAGCCGATATACGGCGAATTTGAGGAAAATAACTAAGTTTGTATACGATATGAAAAAGATACCGGAAATAATTCTTGACGAAGCCGAAAGGCAAGGTCTTGACAGAACAGCTGCATATCTGTGCGATATTGACGGTGGCGAAATATACAGTTTGGGAGTGGAGAGCAGAGAGCGTTGGTTTCCTTGCCCTCCCGATGCACCCGTGCTTGTCTCGCTGAAAGACGGGGGAATAAAGCCTTTCGATGACTTGGGTTTAGTCATCGGACTTCTTGAAGCGAGCTGAAAACTCCGGGTTTATCAGTTTGTCGTCAATGCGTAGCACGCCAATTGATCCGGATTTCATTTTATTGATGTAATCATCATCGAAATCCTGCCAACTACCACGGCGACCTGATTGTGGGTCAAACCATAACAGGTTGCCGTCTTTTTGTCGCTCGACGATAAAGACATGCGCTCCGGAGTTTTTCCCTTTCCATGCGCAATAAATCTCGTAACGCCCCTGTTCGGCTGTCCTGTCCTCGATAAATTTCAGTTTGGCAAGGCCAGTATCCTTTATCCCCGCCGACCATTCATAGCCAGCCCTTTTGCCGTCTGATGTCAGGAAGCGGTCTCGCCAGTCCATTTTTTTACTCACGCAGAAACGGTCGAAGCTCCTGTAATTTTTGTAGCCTTTCAACACTGGATTGGGGGTCGCCTGCAGGTCAAAACCTCGCCGGCGTAATTCGTATGCCACCGTACAGGTTTGGCAGTTGTGGCGATATCCCAGGTCTGCGGCATCTGAAAGCGAATAGCCCGGATTACACCTGCTCCCGTCGGCTTCCGTGAAATTCATTATCTTGCCCTGAATGACAGGCAGCAACTCCGACAATTCCCGGTTGTTCTGCGTTATTGCGGCAGAGAACCCGGCGTGCTTCCTGTTGTAAGCCATAGCCTTTGCATATTCCTCGTGCGTGTCGTATGGCATTCTCATCGCATAGAGCTTTGAATAACCTTGGGGCAGGTATTTGGGGTTGTCCTTGATGAAGTACGGCATTGAATAGCTCCGTTTCGCCCGCTCCTCGTTGTCTTTCAGCCACCGCTTGAATGCATCCGGTACATCATCGACCCGGTTCACGCTCTTGCCGTCCAGCGGTTTCCCGTCAAGGATGCGCCGGGTATCCTCGGCTATCTCATCATCAGTTTTCAATATCGTCACGGCCCGGCAGCGGCAGTGAGGATGCCATCCAGTGAACTTGAAGTCCTTGGGATAACGCCCTTTCAGCTCGTCACAGATGTCCGTAAACGGAACGCCGTTGAGTGTGTGGTTGTTTGACAGTTTGATTTCAATGCCGACGACAAAGTCAAGCTGCTGCCAGCGCTCATAGTCGGCGGTCATATAGGCCATGTTGGTTTCCGTGGCCGCAAGCCTGCGGGCGTTCTTGTACGAGCTTCGGTACACGCCCTGTCCGGGGTGGAACGCCGCCGCCCGTTTTGACAGCTGCAGTTCCCCGTGCTCGTCCCTGACACGCCGGAAGAGCTTGTCGGTGTGCCGCAGGTAATCCCGAAGTTCACGCGACATATCATCAGCCGACAGACCGTTGCGTATGCCGATGTCAAGTCCGAGTTCTATTTCAGACTTGAACTGGTCCGTGTACCGCCATACCCTGTCAGAAAGGTTGAGCCCGTTTACCTTTCGTTTCGTGAAAGCCTCCCGTGCGCTGTCGTTGGTGCTGAAATAACGGCGTTCCTGTTCCTTTGTCATTTTGCCGATACTGTCCCCGAACACCTGCCGGGCGAGTTCGCTGTTCTTGTTGTTGGCCAGCGTCCATTCTGCATCAATGCCGTTCAGGATTATCGTCGACAAGCCGCTTTGCATCGCCTGTAACAACTTTTCGAGCTGCTTGCTTATTGCAGGGTAGTCATCAAAGGAAAACAGCCTGTCGGCCTTGAAATCGGGCAAAGACACGCCTATCGCCACAGCCTGCGAGATGATTTTGCGGTAGAGCCTGTCTATCTCCCGTTCGTATGCCGACAGATTTGACTGATGCTGTTTGTCGAATTTATTTGTTGCCATTGGCCGTCTTTGTCGTTATATACTTGCTGTTGATAGTGTTCCCGACCCTGATTCTCCCCTGTGAATACAGGCTATTCAGCGCATCCCGCATTTTTGATATCAGGTCCTCGTACATCGCGTGGGCCGGCATCTTCCCGGCCGTTTCCTTTTCCCGCTCTATGGCGGCAATTGTCCGGAATATCGCTTCGGACAGCATTTTATCGGCTTCATTCATAACTGTTCCCGAAAACATCCTTTTTGCTGTTCTGTTCGGCTATTTCCCGGAGTGTCTTGTCAACATCGTCGCTCCGCCCGAACTTTTCTATGGATTCCCTCTGGGACATGAGCGGTTCGCCGCCGTTTGCCGCCATGAGGTTGTTGATCGTGTCCTTTTCATCGGTTATGGCGAAAGGCGTTATCACGGTTTCGACTTTCAGTGCGTCAATGTCGGCGGCATAGTTATCACCGAGCATCACCTTGGCAAACGCCTTGATGACATTGGTCTCGCGGTCGAAGAATTCAAGCAGGCGTCCGCTCTCATCCTTGACTTTCAGCTGCGCGTCGATAAACAGCTGCTTGCGGCTTTCTCCGGACAGGGCCTGCTGCGACATCTTTTCGTATGACCAGTCTGGGAGTTGAAGCTGCGTGAAGAACAGGTTACGGAGCTGGTCGATATGGAATTTCAGGTTTTCAGTCGCCTGCGGCCATGTGATATATTCGGCCCTGCCGTTCGCAGGGTATTGCATCACGGCCTTGAACTCCTTGTCGGGGCTTTTCTCGTCTCCGTAATTAACGATTGAGTCAGCGAAAACCACGAATTTCGGTTTGGAGTTGTCTCGCAGATAGTTTCCGTTCCTGCTCAATGACCATTCCATTTCATAAACATTGTTTATTGTCCCGTCCCATATCGGAGCCGGTCTCCACATATAGGCACCCGGTATTTTCCCGACGACAGTTATGTCTTCATCCTCAATAACCGCCCATCCGCCGTTTTCGTTGCTCCACTTGATGTGTCTGGAGTCCGTGTAGGTGTCGAAGTACTGGACGAACTTCCTGCCTTTCTTCCGGGTGTACCCGATAGACATCGCTATCATGTCCCCGTACTCGTCAAACAGAGGATAAAGGTCATCGCCGAGCATCGGAGAGAAAGTCCTGCATCGTAGTTTCAGCGGGGAATCGAACCCGTACAGCCCGTTCCGCTGCTCGACGGCATACCAGAGCGTAAAGACCTCGCAACTGGCGAATAACATATTGCACCTGTCTATGTTCACGCTGTCAATTCGGTTGCGGGTGTAGATGTTTTCAAGATATGTGGCGATCTGTTTCTGTTTGTCGTTATCCGGGGTGTAAACCCTTTTCGGAGGGATGCCTGTTATAAGTTCCGTCATACGCTTTGTCGCAAGACGGGGGAAATCCAGAACAATACGGGTTACAGGCTTAATGCCCTCGTCAGTGACAATGTCCGGATATTTGGACTTGTTCATGACCGGATGCTTTGTAACATCGTACTGCTGTAAAAGTCCACCGCGCCCCGTCCAAAAAGGAACGCATATCGTCTTCTCTTTCAGGGCTGATATGATGCTTTCAGCCGGGTTGCCGGAGTTCAAGATTTCTTCGATTGTCATAGTCGTTTTCTTTTTATGATTTCCATTATTGCATTATTCTCGACAGCCTGTCAAGGTCTATCGGTTGTCTGTTCCGTATCGGATAGAATGTATTGGCGAGGGCGTCGAACCTGTCCGGGCTTCGTCCGAGGCGGTTCTTGATATCCTCTTTCGGTTCGATGAATATGCTTCCTGTGGATTTGTATCCGAAGCATATCGATGTGGCCTCTTCGTCGAACTGTGCGTCCGGAGGGAGCATCGCCCCGGTATTGTTCCTCGGATTCAGCCAGTCACGCACAGCCCAAAAGAGGTATGCCCGCATGTTCAGGAACTTGCATTGCCCCGTGATGTCCGTCATGTCTTTGCCGCTCCGGGTTTTCGCAGCCTCGCTGTACTTGCAGCTGATGATGTACTGCTCTTTGTCAAGCTCAATGCAGCGACTGTAAACCCCCGCACCCTCGCCAATGGTGTCGATGCTGACATACGCCTCAATCTGCCTGCGCCTGTAAGCCGCTATCTTCCCGGCTATCGCCATGTGGTCTGCCGAGCCTCCGCTGTTGTGTATCTGGAACGGAGCGACCCATGCGCCCTTGCGCTCGCAGAAGCAGGTGTTGTCGCGTCCCATGCCGGCCACATCCACTCCGAGTATCCGCGCGTCGTTGCCTATCGGCTCACGCCCGTTCGCCTGTATCCAGCGCTCATGGGCCATATCAAGCCACTGCTGCGGAATGAGGACATCATCCGACACCTTGGGGAATTTGCCGAGGACTTTCTTTCGGAAATAATCTTCCGGCCTGTACCAACGCCCCTCAAACTCAAAGTCGTCCATTTCAACGAGCACCTCGCTTTTGTCAATAGGCGTACACCAGTTTTCAATCTTGTCGATGATCCATTCATAATCGACCTGCCCAGGTATGACTATCCGCTTCTCGACGACATTCGGAGCCGTAAGGCTGTTCAGGCAGAACCGCGCCCAGCGGTTACCTTTCTGGCTTTTCGCCGCATATCCCACAGTCTTATTGGGGTTGAAGACAATCATTATACGGCTGTCGCCCTGCAGGTTTCCCTCTATCGCCGCAAAAGTGTCGTCGCCTATACCCGTGGCTTCCGTAGCGACGAACATCGTGTGTACGGCGTGGAAACCGGACCATGCCTCATGGTTGTGTTCGTCCGCCTTGAAGCCTGTCAGGAACCACTCGGCCCAATCCGTCCTGATGTCCGCCGTCGTCAGGCGGCCCGGCAACAGTATACCCCTCGCTTTCGCCCGGTTATACAGGCGGCTGATTTCCGGCATCATGATGTTCTTTACCTGCCTGTCTGTAGGCCCGGTCAGGGCGACTTTCGTGTTCTCTGCGAGCTCCACTTCTCCGTTGGCGTTACGCTTCCAGCGTGGTGTCAGGTAAAGGAATGACATCGCGGCACAGGCGGCAACGAAATCCTTTCCTCGTGCTGTTCCGGATGACACGGAGGTGCGCCTGTTATGCTGCACGCTTGACAGGATTGCCTGCTGGTCCGGGTCAAGGTACACGCCGAACGCCTCGCGTACGAACTTGTTCCAGTCTGCACGCCAAGAGTCAATCATCCCTATGCCCTTACGCCTTATGATGTCGTTCCGGTTCGCCATTATCCGATTCTTGCCTGTTTGCTTTGTTTTTGCCGTCGTTTCTTGTCAAATCCTATAACTTGTCCGTCTTTCCCGATAAAGTGTCGCATTCGGGCTGAAAACGGCCTTATTTACCGTCCGCCTGTTCCGCTTCATCCAGCATACCGCTTTCGATAAGGAACGAGGCGAACGACATTCCGCCCTGTATGTCTTTTTTCTCCGGGGCATACAGGCCGAGCAGTTTGCGCCGCTCCGCGAGCTGCATGCGGATTTCGGATATGTAGGACGGGTCTCCGAGACGGATGACCTCCGTATCAGTCCGCTCTGTCTGGTAGGTGCGTATGGAGGTCTGTCCGGTCTGCTCATCGCGAGTAGGAGACCCTTTCTGCTTCCGGGCGGTCTTCGTATAGTCCGTTTTTGACTTCTCCCACTGCTCCCACAGCTCCCGGACAGTGTCGTCGATACGCTCCAGTTCAAGCTGCAAGGCCGCGTCCATATCCTCAATGCGGTTCTCCCGCCATTCTTCGAGCAGACTCTTGATATCGCTGTGTACGGTCGCGACGGAATAGGTCTTCAGGTCGAGCCGCGCCATTACCTCCGACTGTATTTTCCGGATGCTGTAGCCGCGCTTATAGAGCGTCGCCACGATTTCAAGCCGGGCGAGTTTCTTTTGCCTCTGTCTGATGTCCTGCGGTTTACTCATCTGTGTTTTCCTCCGTTATGTTTATTTCGCTGTCAAAGGCCGACAGCTCGTCTTCCGTGAATTCTATCTTCTTGAAATGCTTGGGGATGTCTTTTGCCTTGCCCTTGTAGAAAACAAGGATATTCTGGTGCATCTTGGCGACTTTCCTGCTGTCCATATACCGGGAAGCACGCAGGGCCGTGCTTGCGCCTGTTTCGACAAGGATAAGCTCGTTATACAGGAGCAGGCCGTTGTCGCAGAATATCCTTTTGACATCATCGACAAAGTTGTAATATCCTCCTGTCTTTTTGTTGCGGACATCGCCCACAACGATAACGGCAAAGCGGTTTTCTTTCAGGCATGTTATCGCTTTTGAAAAGGCATTCCGCAGTATGGCGATAAATCCCTCATAGCTGCCTTGGTTGGATGCGTCATTGGGGGCGCTGCTGTAGATTTCCAGATCATAGTACGGCGGGCAGCTGAACAGCATGTCCTGACTTTCCGGTTCAAAGTGCTTGGCGACATTCTGACCGTCATCGCAGATGTACCGTATCGGCAGGTTTCGTCCCTGTATGATGCCATTGTTTATATCGACCTGCTCCTGCCGCAGTTCTATCCCCGTGAAACTGTGACCGCACATGCCGAAGACAAGGCCCTTTTGGGTGTCACCCGCGAAACAGTCAAATATGGACGATCCGTCGCCCGGAGTGAACCACTTGCAGCATATCTCCGACAGCACGGGGTCGAACAGCGATACTCCCTGCGATAGCACCTTTTTCGCCTCGCGCTCCTTTACCTCGTCCGGGACATACTTTTCGAGGTACTCCCTGAACGACAGTCCGAGTTCCTCCCTGTGTTGACGGGTCTTCTGATACAGGTCTTTGTACTTGACCTCCGGAGACTGGATGAGCGTGTCCTTGCGTGTCTCTCCCATGTCTCCGATTAGCCCACGCCACATCTTCTTCCGTCTCTGCCAGTAGCCTTTCCGGGTGTCGAGGATTGAGAACGGAGGCACGACAAACCTGTCGTTCAGTGACGGATTGCGGTCTCCGCCGCCACCGATACCGCCCTCATCCTCGGCGGCGTCTCCTGCTGTGTTCATCTGCCATACATCCACACCCCAGTCCACGAGGTCGTCGCTGTCCCAGTCGTTGGCGAGGATATCCATGTCCCATTCTCCGAAGCCGACATTATCCTTGATGATGAACTCCCTCTGTTCGGCGTCCGTCAGCTCGGAGGCCTTGATGACCGGCACGGTCGGCTTGTCTTTCCACCGCAGCCAATACTCGACGAGGTTATCCTGTTCCGCCTGTGTTTTCTTCTGGAAGTCCCGGATACCGGAAAGCCTTTCTTTCAGTTCCTCATCAGACATTTCCGCAATAGCGGACAAGGCCCGGTATCTCATATTGCCGCCGAGCGCGACCATGGTGTTATCCACGACGATAGGCCGGAGGTCAAGCATTTTTGGCAAGGCGAGAATTGAGTTGACGAGCTTCTCGAACTTGTCTTTGTTTATTGTCCGGGGGTTCGCAGAGTTCAGCGCGATCTGCGACAGTTTTACGGTTTCTGTTTTCATAATTCCCAAGGTTTATCCTGTTGAAATTCCCCGAACAGCCCCCACCGGCACATCGAGGCGTAGATAGGCTTGTCAAGGTTGTAGTGTCGGCGGAGTTCCGCAGGGTTGGTTTTCTCCATGCCCTCCCATAGGATGTTGTCAGCAGCATCACACACCGATATTTCGACTTCCCGCTTGCCGATGCAGCAGGCTATGGAGGTAAACACATCGCATTCATAGTGCCGGGCGTATTGTGTGGCCAATTCACGGGCGTACAGGTTCAGTGCAAGGTCTGCCTTGCTTCCGTCTTTCGTCCATGGTGAGCCGCCTCCGATGCGGCATGCCCCACCGTAGAAATCAACGGCCAGTTTGCGTCCGGTGGTCCCGCAGTCCGCTACGCTGCTGTGCTGCACATACCGACCTGTCCCGTTCACGATAACCTCGCAGCCGCTGAACGACCTGTATGACCTGATAAGGTTCTCCACCTTGACAAGCCCCTCGTCATCAAGCAGTGGGATTGCCGCTATGACCTTGACGACCTTGTCATCCTCCGTCACGACCTGTGTCTTGATGTCAAGCCCGCCGAGACCGCTTACGAACAGCCCGTGGCAAAGCCGCTTTGCGAGGGCGTGTTCAAGTGACAGACCGAATGTGTTTATCGGTAAGACCTGTTTCTTGTATGCGTAATAGCCGAAGAAGATGCCCTGGTCACCCCAGCCGTCAAGCCCTTGTGCGATGTCCGGGGACTGATGGCTGATATAGACCGATACATTGAGCATATCGCCGCAAATGGTGTTCTCCGCTCCCCATATCTGCTGATAATCCCTTGTGTATCCGATTTCACTTACCGCTTCCCTGACGAACTGTGCAATCTCCTGAGCGGAAAATCTGTGCCGGCTCGACACTTCGCCGCCGAGCGTCACATGGTAGCCTTTAATCTGGACTTCGACCGCATACTTTGTCAACGGGTCGCGTTCTATGTACCGGTCGAGGAGGTACTGCGATATGTAGTCCGCCACCTTATCAGGGTGTCCGGGCGACACATACTCTGAAAATTTTATCATGACATTATCTGTTTGTGTGTTAATGTGACAAAAGTAGCCAAAATGATTACATTATAATCATATTTTAGACAAAAAAGAGTGGTTTTCTGCGCGGTACTCCCCGGAGATAGCACATTTTATGAGATTGATTGTCGCAAGTTTGTACAGGCCGTCAGGCGTTGTCCTGAAAACTCTCCAGCCCATGAGAGTGGCCGTGTTGTATTTCTCGATGTCATTGAGAAAGCCTTTCGGGGAAGTATGCCGCCCCTGCGTCCATACACCGCCCTCGACCTCCAGAGCAATTTTGTGATCCGGTATCGCGTAGTCGAACCGCCATTTCCGCGTAGGGTGGAACCTGTACTCCTTGACACACTCCACCTGCAGGTCTGTCCGGCAGATGACGGTAAAAACATCTCTTATTTGTGGCTTATTCGCCGTATTTCGGGTTTTCTTTGCCCGTGTGATAGTTCGCTTGTCCATAAAATAAAAGTTTGAATTTGGGACCGAATACGCCCAAGACGACAAAACGGGGATTTACCCCGGATTGTCTGTGATATGTTCGCCATGTCAGAACGGAAGATCTTCGTCATCATCCAGAGCCCCGGAAGAAATGTCAACCGGCTTTGGTCTTGCCTTGATTTCATGCATGCCGCCGAGGATCGGGATGCTGTTCCTCTCGTCTTCGCTCATTGCTTCTCTCTGCTCTTTAGGTAATGATACCTTGATGCAGTGGGTATCATCGTACCGGGCTTCTTTCATCTCTATCGCAGCCATGTTCAGATAGCACCCTTTCTCGCCGAGAATCATCCCGCTATCCTCAATAGGGATAATGAGACAGCGTTTGACGGTTCCTGTCTTGCCTTTCAGGTCTTTGACGAACGCTCCTTTGAGTTTGAGCAGGTTCGCCTTGATAGTGTAGTTTGCCATTTTCTTATTGTTTTTACGGTTTGATTTATGATTTGATAAGTTTGTTCGGAACATTGGTGTTCGCTGATGCCATGCAACATTCTCGTATTTCCTTGACTGTTCCCTCGGCCGTTTTTTCCCAATCTGTCTTTATAGTCATTTCTTCATGTAAAAATTTTTCAAAACATCTTCCGTAATCTTTCCAAGTCCGTCAGGCATAGCCCGCAGGGTCTTGAAAAGCTCTTCATAGTTCTTCTGGTTGTAGCCGCACTTGTCGGCATACAGAAGGAGCAGTCTTGCTATCTCGTTGGCATCCTCGTGTGCCCTGTCATAGTCTGTAATCTCTCCGGAGTCGCTGACCGCCCTGATGAGGTCGTTGTCAAAAGCCATATCGTAATACCTTTTCGCCGCCTGCAGTGACTTCTTCAGCATCCCGAAGTTGTACTTCTTGTCGTGTCGGAGCCGCTCTCCTTTGGCATTGAGATATTTCTCAAGCACGAGTATCAGTCTCTCTGAGGCAAATGCCGCCGTATATGCCATATTAACAAGCAGCCCCTCCACATCAAATTCCCTTGTCTTCATATCATTACCCGTTTACACATAATTTTTTAACTTCCTGCATATTGCACTCCATCAGAGACAGTATCTCGTTGTGGAAAGGGCTGTCCTGATTGCAGTGTCCCCGGCTCTGCAATATTCGGAAAGACTTCAGGTCCAGTTCTATCGTCTCCACAGGCTTGTGCGTGTCGTTGCTCCTTGCAGACAGCAGTAGGCTGTCCTTCTTCTCGTAATACTTCATCGAGAACACGCAGTGGTGCAGCTCACGTCCCTCGACCGCCATTTCCTTGACAGACCTGATGGGAACTATCGTGATGTGCTCTCCACGGAAGAGAAGACCAAAGAACTTCTCCCTCATCTTCCTGTATTCGCCCTCCGCAGCGGCGGCGTTGGCGATGTCCCTCTCCAGCTTCTCCTTTTCCCGCTTCTTCGTCAGCCTCTTGGACAACATACCGTGCTGTCCCCTCAGATTTTCCGGACAGATGTACTTCGGATTGTGGATATCCATTCCGAGCTCCACAAGCATGTCGATGTGGTCGCACCACAGTATCGCATCATCTATAGCGTACCCGTGACGGTGGCATATATTGATGGATTTCCAGTATCTGTCGAGGTCAGAGCCCTTCCTGGCGAAACGGATGAACAGTTTCCGGTATCCCGTCTTGAAAAGGGTCTCTAATCTCGCATCCTTGGCCATAGAACAGAACGCATCCGGGATGTTGACCTTTTTTCTGATGAGCCATCTGATCATATCATTGTCTATAGATCTCCCCCTGAAAAACGGGGATATGTGCATCCTCGGATAAATGAAATTGTCATTGACATTGTATGTATCCTCAAAGACATAATACCCTCCGGCTCCTCCGTTGTTCCTCCCTATGGAATACCCGGCACCATAATGCCAGCGGAAATAGTTGTAGTTTCTGTCGTAGCCTCTGGTGGTAATAATCTCCCGTCCGTTCTCAAGCAACCAGATCTGGAACAACTCCGTAATGCCATAGTGCGTCTTCCCTCCGTCGTTGTAATTTGACCTCGATACCTCGAATGTTCTGATGACCTGCACCCCCTTGAATACCTCCACGGTGGAGACAAGGCTACCTGTGTTCTTCTCTATCGCTCCGTCCTTGTAATTCTTGACCTCGCACTTCGCTCCGCACTCCGGGCATATCCAAACTTCCGATGACATCACGAGCCACCCGTCGCACGGCTCCCTGTGTCCGCAGCACTGGCACCATATCTCCTGATTGTTCTTGCCCCTGTGCTTCCACCACAGGGCGACAGGCTTGAAGCAATGCCTGTACGCCCATTTGGCGACAGCTTTCCTTGGAGGCGGCAGTTCCTCTGCATATCCGATGAACATCCGTTCAATTCCGCTCCTCGGCTTCATAACTGCCCCTCCTCATCGTCAAAGTTGAACAGCATAGGTGCATCCTCGTAAGCCTTGCGCTGCTTCTCCAGCCTTGCCTCCTGTCTCTTGCGTTCGGCCTCGGCTTTCTTTTCTGCTGTCTCCTGTCTCTGCCGTTCCTTTCTCATCTGCTCCTGCACCTCCTGCTCCTTGAGCTTCCTTATGGCTTCCGCCTTGGCCTCCTTTATGTCCTCCTCCGTGAGTTGCACATCGCCCGGAACGACAACCCTGCAGGCCGGGGCGTTGTCCGGAACCTTTATGTCCTCCTCGTCGTAGTAGTGCATCGCCAGCCCGTAGACATATTCATCAGTGCAGGCAGCTTCATTGCCCTTGCAGGACTTCTTGACCTCTGCAATGATGAACTTGCAGCAGTCTGCGATGTTCTTTTTCTCGGACTTGTATTTCTTGGCAAAGGCCTCGTCCTTTTCGGCCTTGTCATCAAGGAATGCCTTGATTGCCTTTTCAAACATTTTGTTCATGTCTTTTCCTATTTACTGATTGTCTTCTCCCCATTTACTCATGGCCGTTCCTCCAAAATTTCAGGGCAGTAAATGCTCATTATCCCGGCCGGATGGTTGCGCCCAAGCCATTCTTCAAACTCTGCCTGCTGCGCTTCACAGGCATCAAGGGTTTCCCCGATAAATATCTGAACCTGCGTTGAATAATAAGGGTCAATCGCGTTATATCGTATTTTCAATCGTGCCATATCTCTTCTGTTTTTGTGTGGTTAATACGGAAGATCCTCGTCGTCGTCCAGAGCCGAGAAGTCGTCCCAGTCGAACCGGGCGGCCTCCGCCGCATCCTGCGCCCGTCGTCTTTCTTCCTCTATCAAATGGTTGCTGTTGTCCCAGTTGGGCTCTATGCCGTCCGTATAGGGTGTATATCGCCCGTTGTTAAGGTTGTATTTGAACAGGGCTGTCCCGCACTCCCCGAGGTGCCGGAACTTGACTTTCTGCACATAGACCTCCACGGTGTTTTCCGTCCTGTTGCGGTGTACGGATATGCCGAAGTCCGCCTTGTTGAAGAAGTTCGCCGAGCCGCTGATGTCATAGAGCGTCGGGGCCTCGATTACCCCGTCCTTGTTCTTCGGCATCTTCGTCGGGTGCGCCATGAGGACTATCAGGACATCGTTCATCTGCGCGAAGTTCGTGAGCTTGTCAAGCAGGCGGGATATATACTTTGTCTCGCTCTGCCCGTCGCTCTCGTCCTCCAGACGGTTGTAAGGGTCAATCACAAGTGCCTTTATGCCGCGCCTCCGGACGAGGTACTTCGCCCGTTCGAGAATCGTGTCAAGTTTGTAGTCATTGTTGGGGGCAATGAAGAAGAAATCCGTTTCGAGGTGCTCCTTGACTTGCCTGTACTCCCCGAATGTCAGGTGCTGCTTGTCGAACTTCTTGCCTGTGAACTTCTCTATCAGTTTCGAGGCGTGGTAGGCGAGGGGAGCATTTTCAGGGCTGAAGTAGGCGAAGCGCCAACCGTACCGCATGTTCAGCCGCTCCGCTATCTCGTCGATGAACTCCGACTTTCCGCTGCCCGGTATGCCCGTCACGACACAGAGGCGTTTGGTTTCAAAGGACAGCAGGCGGTCGAAATTCTCGTGCCCTATCGTCACGCCTTTCTGCATACCGAACTCAAACAGGGCATCAAGCGACTGCTCGAAGTCCGACACCGTGAAGATGCCCTCTATCTTGATCTCCGGTGCATCGGCAAGACATTTCAGCAGACTGTCCCTCCCGTACTTCATCAGGTGCTCGTTGGCATCCTTGCAACCCTCCCCGTATTCAAGAATCCGACAGCGTTCAGCCCCGAACCGGCGCACAAGCTCGTCACGGAGCATAACGCCCTTTGTGTCGGTGTCCGAAGCGATGAAAATGGTTTCCTTGTCGTCGAAATACTCCTCGATGTAGTCGTCAAGATAGTCGAGGTTGGCATTCGCCCCATTCGGGACGCTGACCACATCATGCCGTCCGCACTCATAGAACGAGAGGGCGTCCATCTCTCCCTCCGTGATTATGCACTCCTTGCAGCCCTTTATCCCGTCGATGTTGTACGGCAGGAGTTCAGCCCCGGACACGAGCTTGAAGCACTTGTCACCCGTGCGGTATTTCGTGTTTACAAGCTCCCCGCCGTGGTAGTAGTTGAACTGCACCGTATTTGTCTGCCCGTTCTTCTGCGGCATCCACTCACTGCCCTCCGTTATCCTCATCGCCTCGACCGTCTGCCGGCTTATCCCTCGTCCGGCGAACCATGCGAGAGCCTTGTCGGAGAGTGTCGCGTTACCTGTGTGTGTCGGCTTTTTGTAAACAGGTTTCTGCCGCCGTATCGGTGCGCTGTTGAACCATGGCTGGTGCTCCATCCACCGGCGCTTCTCCTGTTCGTCCGGTTCCTTGGCGCATCCGCTGAACCCGCAGTAGTGGCATTTGAACATGCCCGTGGCGAGGTCGACGGAAAGGCTCCTGTCGCGCTTGTCATGCCGCTGGTCCCTGCACTGCGGGCAGAACACCTTGACATTGCCCGAACGCCTGTTATGCGGGACTTCTATGCCGTATTTCGCCCAGTTTATCATAACAGAACCCATTTTGAAGTTTCACTGTCCCATGCATGCCTGTCACTCGGCCTCGGAGGGGCATCCTGCGGTATCGTCACCTTTCCTGAACCGTATGTGCGCCGTCCGGTCGTCCTGTCTATGTATTCCCCCGTGCCGAGGTTTGACGGCTTCTGCCCTGCAGCACCCCGCTTGTTGTCATAGTTGCCCTCCATGACCTTGATGCTGTTGCCGCTGTTGTCGAATATCCAGTCAAATGTCGCCGTCCAGCCTGTGCCGCCTTTGAGGAAGTCGCTCGCCTGTATGCGCCTGAAGATTTCCTCCGCCGTCTGCAGCCACACTTCCGGGGTCTTGCCCCATTCGTCACACCGGCAACGGATCTTCTGACGCCGTTTGTCTGTCAGTTTGGCGACTTTAGGCAGGGAGACACAGACAGAGTTCCAGAGGTTGACGATATCCTGATAAGGATATTGAATGTTCTTGTCCTTTGGTTTCTTATCTTCTCCTATGGTATCCTTTCCTTTACTATGCGCATTATCGCCGCGAGAATTGTCGTTATTTGCCGTTTCCGCCTGCGGTTTATCATTTTCAGCCGGTTGTCGCCCGTAAATCCGGGCAAGCCGTTCCCTGTCACGTCTGCGCTTCTCAATAAGCCAAGAGAACCTGCGCCGGTGCGCATCGCTGTAAAGACGGTTGTCAGCAGACAGCTGCAGCAGTCCTATCCGGCAGCAGTAGTCCACTATCTGTTCCAGTTCCTCGACCGAAACATCAAAATCGGCGGCGAGGAACTCGCGGTTCAGCTCGCTGTAATCTATCTCGAAATACTCTCCGTCCGTGAGGGCTTCAAGGATGAAGCACCAGACAGCGTATCCCTTATGCTGGAACTTGCGCCGCAGGGCCTTGACCTTGACATCATTGCGCATGTCCGCATCGTGGCTGAAATATTCCGCACTGTTCTTTTGAGGCCTTGCCATAATCTGTTCAGTTAAAAGGTTGCTATAATTGATTTGCGGAGTTTCTCGTTCCGGGCGTTCCAGTCGAAACTCCGGATCATCCACTGCCTGTACTGCATCGGAATGTCGGCTATCCTGCTGCCCTTGTACTTGCCGAAAGGCATGATTTCTATCGGGGCGTGTGCCCTTGTGTCAACGGCCTGTGCGTCCTCGCGTGTGTACTTTCCGATGTCGTGTATGGGTATGCCTGACAGGAGCCTCCCGCCCGAACCGAACATCCGCCATATCTTGCCTCGCTCGAACCGGATGTCCTCGACACGCCCGAAGCGACTGACATTCCCGCCGAGGTCGATTATCAGCGCGTCCTCCTTGTCCTTGTCTATACGGGTCGCCCGGCCGACAATCTGGTAATACAGGGCTATGGAGGCCGTCGAAATCCCGAGGACGATGCAGTCTATCCCGGTGTAGTCAAAGCCCGTGGAAAGCACCCTGACATTGAATATGACCCGGATCTGTCCGGCCCTGAAACGGTCGATAATGTCCGCACGCTCACGCTTGTCCATGTCCCCGTATATGACCGCCGAATTGCTGTACTTCTTCGACAGGTCGATTGCGTCCTGTACGGAGGGGGCGAATGCGAGTATATGTTTCCGTTCCGGATGCCTGTCAAGCGCGTCAATGATTGACTGCGTGCCGCCGTTGGCCTCATAAGCCCGCTGCACGCTTTCCTCTGTGTATTCTGATTTTGATGTGTTGAATACGAGCAGGCTGCTGTCGAAATCGGAAATCTCGTAACGCAACCTGCTCCAGAAGCCGAGCCGGACCATTTCCGACACCTGCCCGACATGGATTATCTCCTTGAAGAAGTTGCCTTTCTTGCTGCGTGATGTCAGCATTACAAGTTTAGAAAATGTGTTCCCGTCCCTGTCCCTGTTTGTCTGGAGCTTGACGGGGGTGGCCGTGATCCCGAGGACATGTGTTATGCCGCTGTCGGAGAGGAAGCGTCCGAGCATGCTGTCGGCCTCGCGTGGATAGAGATGAGCCTCGTCAATGAGCATTTTTGTAAACCCGAGACGCTTGAATTCAGCCCCGAGGTTCTTTATTGAACCTATCGTGGCGTATGTTATCTGTGCGATTTCCTTGCGCCCGAAACTCGCGCTGTATATCCCCGCATTTGAGCCGAAGTCGCCGCACAGTGTGCAGTATTTCAAATAGTTCTGTTCCAGGAGCTCTTTCGAGGGCTGGAGGACGATCAGTCTGTCGCTGCTGTTCTTGGCTACAAAGGCTGTCAGGATCGATTTTCCCCAGGCGGTGGGCAGCACGATAAGGCTCGGCTTCGGCTTTGTCTCCTGAAAGAACCGGATTGCCTTTTCTATCGGCTCGGCCTGGTTTTCCCTGAGTGTTATCATAATTCCGTTGTAACAAAAAGCCCTGTATGTAGGGCTAACCACGCATAACAGCTCGCGTCGGATCGCCTTTCGGCTTCTCCACCCATATACAAGGCTTGGATTTCTATGTCGTTCCGTACTGTTCATTTTTGGTTATGGCAAATATAAAAACGATTACAATGTAATCACTTCAAATCTGAAGGAATTTTTAACCGTGCAGTTAATTCATCCTTTTGGATAGGCTGTTTCGCCGCCAAAGCTCTATGCAGTTTCATCGCGAGGCGTTTTGTGTTTATGGCCTTTGCGCCTTTGTTCGGCAGGCCCTTGCACAACATCTCGATATAGCGGAGTATGTCGTCGTGCTGTCTGTTTGAAATGATATACATTGTAATCATAGTTTTTGGCGGGGCGTTATTTCAGCAGGAAGCGCCTCGTACCCTGCGTCTGTATCATGTAATTCTTGGCGAGTTCCGGATTGGCCTCCTGAAAGGCTTTCGCGTCAAACTTGCTGGACGGCTTCGGGGTCTTCCATGTAGCGAGCGTCTTTCCTCCGTAGCTTATCGCTTCCGCATCCCCGAATGCGAATTTTAGCCTTTCCTCCAAGGAAATCTTCCGTTCCTCCAGGGCCGCAACCTGATCCCTTACTTCCTTGAGTTCGGAGTAGGCATTGTAGACATCCTCGCTCACTTCTGTGACTTTCCCGTCTGTGTGTCGTGCATATTTCAGCAGGATATCCTGAACGGAATGAACAGACGGCTCCTGCCGGCCAAGGATATTGTCTCTCCAGAATTTGTCCACTTCCTCGACAAGCCATGCGAAAAAGTCAGGAACGAACTCCATATCCTTGTATCCGAACTCCCGGCCGGAACATAGCCATGCGAGACTGCCGTGTTCGAGTTCCGCAACTCCGAGCTGGTACTGCACCTGACAGAACCAGTGTTTCGGCAGGTCGTCCGCATCAATCTGGGATTGCGTGGTCTTGCATTCCAGGATGCCTTTGTTTGTGTTGTTTTTTGTCATTCCGGGAAGCCAGTATGTGCGGTCTGGACTTACCTGAAGATACGGACGCTCCTTGTTGGCGATGAGCCAGTCCCCGGAGGAACGCTTGATAATCTCGCATCCGGTCTCGTCATGCCAGAACTGTGCGACCGCGTCTTCAAGATAGTGCCCGGCTTTCATCGCAAAGGTTTCATCCTTTGCCGGGTCAAGACCGAGTTTCCGTCTCCACAACTGATACGGTGTCTCCCAAGGGTTCAACCCGACAATCGTTGCCACTTCGCTGCTTCCGATGCCTGTCTTGCGGTGCTCGAGCCATTCCTCACGGCTCTTGGGCCTTATAATTATGTTGCTCATATTGCTTTGTTATTTTGATTGAAATTCGTTTTTGCGGGGCTTTCATTCCCCGGATAGAGTGTCATACCATACAGTCGGTTATCGGCGGCGAATCAGGCTGAAATCAGCCCAAAGGTCGATGAACTGCTTTCCGCAGTAAACCGCTAACGCTTCGCTCTTTAAGCAAAGGCGAGAGCCGACGTCCGCAGACGTAGACGAGGGGGCGCTACTCGAGTACGCAGAGGCGAAGCCCGCATATCCTGTTTCATAGTCGCCTGTAGGTATGAGCTGTCGGTCAAACTTTTCCTTCTCGTCCATATCCTTAATCTCCTGCTCCGTATAAAGCCAGAACCAAGGATAATAGCGATATTCGCCATTGGTAAACTTCGGCTCCCACCCCTCGTTCAAGGCGGCGCAGATGATACGAAGTTTAAGGTATGCAACGATGTCGCGACTGTCGCTCACGGAAGCTCCATCAAGGAAGTTGTCAAATATTTCTCTGTACTGAATTATAAGCGGATGCTCGTCACCGAGTTCTGCTACTGCGTCCTCAAATGTCTTGACACGCTCGGCCACATCTTTCGGCTTGAACATATCCTTGCCGAACAAGGCTTCAAGTACTTTCATTGTGCTGTCTGCTCCGGCTTCACGGGCTGCGTTGTAAGCAGCCACAGCGTTGTTTTTTTGGATTTCGATGATTTCGTTGTTCATGTCGCTGTTACTTTTTGCTGGTTGATGATTTCTTGCTGTTCTTATCCTCCTTGATTTCGCCTGTTTCCGGGTCAACATTAGCTGGAATGGCTGGAACTGCTCCTGTGGCCTGTGCCATAGCCGCTGCTGCCTTTTCCTGCGCCGTGCTTGCCTTTTTCGCGGCCTCTTCCTGTGCCTTGGCTTCGAGAGCCGGCTGAATGAATGTCTCCTGCACGGATGTCGTGCCCTCCTTAATGGCGTTCCATGTCGCCCGGAGTTCAAAGAGGCGTTCCTTGTCAATCTCATTGACCGTCTTGATACCGAGATACTGACAGATCATGGCTTCCGTCACCCCGGCTTTTGCGAAGTTCGCCAGGCAGTTCCTGCGGGCTGTCTCAACATCAATGGCCTGACCGAGCGCGACCTGCTTCACTTCGTTGATTATCTTCTTTGTCACAGCCTTTGGGATAACCGTAAGAACGGCGTTCCTGAAAGCGATAGAAGCCGCCGCATTACCCGTCACAACCTGCATGTCCTCGCTGTATGTCTTGCCGTATTTGTTTGTTATGCGGCGTTTCACCTCTTTGCTGACGGCAAAGTTCGTTTCAAGGTCATGGCAGATGGCCTGTGCGGTTATCATGCGCCCGTCGTTGCCGATGATGCGTGTCTGCACCCGGAGATTCCCCCAGGCCCCGGCGATGATCTCCGCCATGCGTACCGAAAGCCCTTCAATGATGTTGTCGTTCCCGTTAGCGTCCTTGCGACGCAACACATAGAAACAGTCTTCCGCCGTCTCCTTGTCCATGGTGGCGTATGTCGCTATCTTGTTGAGCGCGGCGTTCAGGTCACGCGGGTACTGTTTAGCGGTGGTTATCTGGATGTCAACCTCCGCCCGGTCAATTGCTTGAAGCATTTCAGCCTGCTTCACTTCGATGATTTCGTTGTTCATTTTGATTTGAATTTATTTGCCCTCTGACAGGTTCGGGCGTTCCTTTGTTGTTTCCGTAATTTCAAGAGAGTAACGGGCGAAAGACACCGGCTTGCCGGTTACAC
>CASENS010000026.1 GCA_949289345.1 uncultured Bacteroides sp. | reverse complement strand
GGCTGAAATCAAGGATTGGGTGACCGTAACCGGTGACGGCAACACGGCCTTGATGTAAACGGCAACAGCCATCCCGTGCGGCAGCGTAAGCACGGAGATATACTTATATATAATATGGTGTAGCGGGCGGCATCGCGGCCGTCGGTGGTACAAACGAAGTAATGAGACGAAGCGTTCTTTGAAAGATGGGAGTTGTGATTTAAGGAAAAAGAATTATCTTTGTGGCAGAAAGGAGATAAACATATGCAAAGCACTGTATTCAACCACGCACAAATGGAATTGTTGGACATGATGTCCTTCGTAGATACGCCTGAAATGCTGGCACAACTGAAGCAGGCTATTTCTGATTTCTTCGCCCGCCGGGCAGAAGAAGAAATAGACCGGCTATGGGAAACGGGAGCATTGAATGAAGAAAAGGTAGAAGGTTTTCGCAACCTGCACGAACGGACACCTTACAAATAAATCTTCTCCATGCAACATATTGTGCTTGATACCAACAGTCTGATTATGGCGATTTCTTCGCGAAACCGTTACCACAAGGTGTGGCAAGCCTTTCTGAAAGGCGGCACTCCTGCTCGCCTCGTGCGGCAGCAATGACAGGGGTGCCGGCATGAGAACATCCGGGCACGGGTGGAGGCTTATTATAACAAGGAGAGCCATTAAGGTTCAATATACAATCGGATGCTACAGGGCATTCGGCTTGCGCGTTCTTTGACAGACTGGAGAAGGAATCTTTACGATAAGCGAGTGCAGAGGGTGCTTGCACATTCTGCCGAGCGAAGTAAAGATACACGAAAGTGAATAATGGGAAGAAAAACTGTGTCCGTTGATTGTCAAGCGGTTGAAAAGCATTACCTTTGTCTTCCTAAATTGCGACACATGGAGAATCAAGGAGAAATCATACTATATCAGCCGGACAATGAAGTGAAACTGGAGGTGCGGCTGGAGAATGAGACAGTGTGGCTTACACAGGCGCAAATGGCCGCGTCTTTCTATGCCATCAGCCAACAGATAGAACAGTTTGTGCTCAACGGGCACTCACTGGAGTTGGGCACGTTAGGAAGTTTTTATCTTTCCACGGAGGCCAAAGCCTCGGAAACGGAAGAGGGCGCAGGCGCAGATGCGGTGGAGCGCTTCAGCTTGAAGTTCCGTCAAAGCAAGCGATTGCGTGACTTGCTTACGCGATCCATCACCTTAGATTCGCTTCCTGACTCTCAGACAACATCTTCGACGGGAGGGGAAGAAAATGAGGAAGACAGTACTGCCGGTGGAAACAGTGGGGAGGATGACACCAATAATCCGTTGGCTTAAGTGAGTGAAGGATGATGAAGAACGTACAGGTAGTGACGGCTATTGTTGTACTGGCTACAGGCGTTGTACTTTCGTACATTAGTTTCTTTTACCCGCCTCGTGGAGAAATCGCCACGTCAGTACTTCACTATTTCGCACAGACGTTGATGTTTGCCGGTTCGGTATTCGGGCTTAAAACCTACATCGACCGGAGGTTGACTAAATGAATGGTTTGCATTGATATTTGATGTAAGGAGAGAGGACTGGAGCACTTTAACCGTGCATTCCGGCCCTCTTTCTGTTGATGCCTCGCATTCTACGGCTCCCCCACATTTGATGTCAATTTCCGATAAATTGGTTCAAGGAGTTGTATATATCGGAAAAAATGACGAATATTGCGACATATTAGAATAGAGAAAGAGAAATGGAAACGGAACAACTGGCTGAAGGTGCCTTCTTACAAGGCGGCAAGTATCGTATAGAAAGCGTGTTGGGGCAGGGTGGCTTTGGCATTACCTATTTGGCCTATCAAGAAAATCTGGGTCGCAAAGTCGCTATTAAAGAGTTCTTTATGCGCGGCCTGTGTTCCCGTGATGGTTCCACTTCATCCGTTACGCCTGGTACTGCTTCCAATCGGGAAATAATGGGACGCTACATGATGAAGTTCCTGAAAGAAGCCCGTACGATAGCCGCGATGGATCATCCGAACATTATCCGTATTTATGATACTTTTGATGAGAACAATACGGCTTATTATGTAATGGATTACATTGAGGGCGAATCCTTGTCGCAACTGGTGAAAAGAAGCGGTCCCTTGTCCGAAAGTGAAGCTGTGGATTACGTCCGTGCGGTGGCAGAAGCTTTGAAGTACGTGCATCGGCGTCATGTCAACCACTTGGATGTAAAGCCGGGCAACATTATGCTTCGCCATTCGGACCACCGTATATTCTTGCTCGATTTCGGGTTGTCCAAGCAATATGATGTGGAGGGAAACCAAACCAGTTCCACCCCAGTAGGCATCAGTCACGGCTATGCTCCGATAGAACAATACACCCCGGGAGGTGTAAAAGAGTTTTCGCCCCAGACGGATATTTACGCCTTGGGCGCCACCCTGTTCTATTTGGTGACAGGAATTATACCTCCTTCAGCCAGCGAATTGTCCGACATGAAATTAACTTTCCCTGCGGGTTTGTCGGCTATGGTTTGCGACGCTGTCCGGAAAGCGATGGCGTTCCAGAAGAAAAACAGGCCGCAGGATGTGGATGAGTTTATACGCCTGTTGCCGGGTGGAGGAAAAAGGGAAGCGAAGGAGGAGGTGTCTCATGATGTGGCAGAAGAAACGGTCATCGGCCGGACGGAACACTTGAAAAGTTCGAAAAGAAAGAATGCCGTATGGCTTATGGGGGGCGCCATTCTGCTTATCCTTCTGATACTCTTTTTCATGCGGCAATCCGAACCGGTCAATGAGCGTGTTAATGCACAGGCAGACACTTCGTATATTATTCCCACAGAAGCTCCATCGGTTTCTGAACCGCTACATGAACCTGTGGAGCAACAAGACAGGTTTGAATATATAAAAGAAAGCAGAGGGGATTTTAAAGTTGATATCGAATATCCGATATCCTTAAAGGGGTTGGATGACGTATCCGAACTCCAACTGGCCCTTAATGACATCGCTTTTTCGAACAATAACAAGGACATACATGCTTGCGTAGAAAAATACTTCAAGGATGGAGAAGAAGCCCTTGCCTTGGGGGGAGTGCCTGTTTCCGGTGAAATATCCATCCGGTATAAGCTGCGTTTGAATAATCTTTTCCTGTTTGAAGTCTATACCTTTGCAGATAACGGAGGTGGAACGGGGGCTTCCATTGTGAATCGTACTGAATATGTTTACTTCAACGCTGTTACGAACCGTCCCTTGCGGATTAGTGACATGATTACGGATTATTCAGCCGCTTTGTCCATAGTCAATGGGCATATTTCTTTGGATGAATATAATAGTAAGGCGGAACGGCTTCCTGACAATTTCGAACTTTCGGCAACGGGGATTACATTTATTTTTCCTAAGTATAGTATTGGCTATGGGTATCAAGGGGATGTAAGTATTGCAGTGACTTATAACGAGTTGGATGGAGTGCTGTCTGAAACGTTTAAGAAGGCGATAGGGAGAATTTGATTGGCATTCTGTGAAAGATGAAAAAAGCATATGCAGACTTACGTGTCTTGACAGGCAGTCACTTGAAACTTCTTGCTGTCTTGCTGATGGGAATTGACCATGTTGCGGGATTTTTGTTGCGGGAAGTGGAAAGTGTGACTGAAGTTTTGTTTACGGTAGGACATCGTGAAGTGACGCTCTATTTCCTGATGCGTTTTGTCGGGCGATGGGCATTCCCGCTTTTCGCTTTCTTGATTGTGGAAGGTTTTTTGCATACGCATGACCGTTTGAAGTACGGGCGGAATTTGTTGTTGTTTGCGTTGCTGTCGGAAATCCCGTGGAATTTGGTTCACTCCCACACATTCTTTTATCCGAGCCAGAATGTGTTTTTCACGCTTTTCATAGGTTATATAGGGTTGTGTGCCATCGAGCGTTTCCGTGGGGAGAATTTGAAACTTGGAGCTTCGCTTATCTCTTTGCTGGTCATTTCCGTTTTTTTACGTGCCGACTATGGCTGTAGCGGATATGGCTTTATTTTGCTTATGTACGTTTTGCGGAAATGGAAGTTGTTGATGTCAGTTATTGGTAGTTGCATCTTGCCAAGCAGATGGATGGCGGGATTTGCTTTTATTCCTATATGTATGTATAATGGCCGGCGTGGATTTGTAAAGGGGAGCGTTGCGAAGTATGCTTTTTACTTGTTTTATCCGTTGCACTTGTTGCTTCTCTATGTGATGGGCAATCTGTAACAGGGTTGTCAATACATGATGTGTGGATACAAAAAAAGTCTGGAGTGCTTTTGCACGTCAGACTTTCAATTCTCTCTGAGGTTGAATAATGAATTTACTCAGCCTTGTCAGCGTTAGCCGGAGTTTCAGCGGCTTGTTCGGTCGCTTCCTCTGTCTGAGCGGCTTGTGCTGCGGCAGCTGCCTCAGCTTCAGCGGCTTTTGCTGCGTTGATAGAGTCAGCGATACGGATAGAGTCAGCTTTTGCTTGTTCAGCATTAGCTGCCTTGTTACCACAAGATGCGAAAGATACGGCTACGATAGCTGCGGCCATTAAAACTAACTTCTTCATTTTCTTTAAGTTTTTAAACGTAATACAATTAATTGCTTTATTAAAACGCTGCAAAGTTAGATACTTTTTGATTAAGTTGTTCACTTATGGGCAACTTTTTTTATCTTTCTTTTCATTCTTATTCATGTTCCTGTCTTTTAGTCGGTGGCTTGTAGTCTTGGAAAGGCGCTGGTAAATCGGAGAATAATGCGTACCTTTGTGCCGGAAAACGAATGTTTATGATTGATACGACTATTTTTCAAGATAAGAAGGCGGTTTATTACACGCTGGGATGTAAGTTGAATTTCTCGGAGACTTCCACCATCGGGCGAATGTTGGGCGAGATGGGAGTGCGTACGGCCCGTAGGGGAGAGAAGGCGGATATCTGTGTGGTGAATACATGTTCGGTGACTGAGGTGGCGGATAAGAAATGCCGCCAGGCCATTCATCGGCTGGTGAAGCAGCATCCGGGTGCGTTTGTGGTGGTGACGGGGTGCTATGCCCAGCTGAAGCCTGATGCCGTGGCTGCAATTGAGGGTGTGGACATCGTGCTGGGTGCCGAGCAGAAGAAGGATTTGCCGGACTATCTGGGTGATTTGCGGAAACGCGGTCAAGGCGAAGCTTTTACATCGCCTTTGCGGGACATTCGCTCCTTCGCTCCTTCGTGTTCGCGAGGCGACCGCACACGTTTCTTTCTGAAGGTGCAGGACGGTTGCGACTATTTTTGTTCGTATTGCACCATTCCTTTTGCCCGTGGGCGCAGCCGTAATGGAAGCATTGCTTCGCTGGTGGAGCAAGCCAGGCGGGCGGCGGCCGAAGGTGGAAAGGAAATAGTGTTGACGGGTGTCAATATAGGCGACTTCGGCAAGACTACGGGCGAGACTTTTTTCGACCTGGTGCGGGCATTGGACGAGGTGGAAGGCATAGCGCGCTACCGCATTTCGTCCCTTGAGCCGGATTTGCTGACGGACGAAATTGTTGACTTTGTGGCGCAATCCAAACGTTTCATGCCCCATTTTCATATCCCCTTGCAGGCGGGATGCGACGAGGTGCTGAAGCTGATGCGGAGACGCTATACTGCGGACTTGTTTGCCACAAAGGTGCGGCGCATAAAGAAGGCGATGCCTGATGCCTTTATCGGGGTAGATGTGATTGTAGGCACGCGGGGTGAGACGGAAGAGTTTTTCGAACAAGGTTATCGGTTTATCGAAGGACTGGACGTTACGCAACTTCACGTGTTCAGCTATTCGGAGCGTCCGGGCACGCAGGCATTGAAGATTTCCCATGTGGTATCTCCAGGAGAGAAACACCAGCGTAGCCAGCGCTTGTTGGAATTGTCTGAACAAAAGACGCATGCTTTCTACGCACGGTATATCGGTCAGACGATGCCTGTCCTCCTGGAACGTTCCAAGCCTGGGGTTCCGATGCATGGCTTTACGCCCAACTATATCCGGGTGGAAGTGCCTCACGATGATGCGCTGGACAATCAGGTCGTAACGATGAAATTAGGTGATTTTAATGAAGACGGCACAGCCTTGTCGGGAGATATACGGATATGAAATCGAAACTTGTTTATTGGCTGACGTATGCGGGTATGTGGCTGTTGGCCTCATTGCCTTTCCGGGTGTTGTACGTTGTGTCTGACGGATTGTATTGGCTGATGTATTATGGGGTACATTATCGGCGGAAAGTCGTGCGCCGGAATTTGTGCCTGTCGTTTCCCGAAAAGTCGGAACTCGAATTACGTGCCATAGAGAAAGCTTTCTATCACTATATTTGTGACTACATGCTGGAAGAAGTCAAGATGCTGCGGCTATCGTTCGATGAATTGTGCGCCCGCATGGAGTATGATAACAAGGAAATCTATCTGGCTATGATAGAGAAGCATGGCGGCATTGTCCTGCTGATACCTCACTATGCGAACTTTGAATGGATAACGGGGATGAGTTCCATCATGAAGCCGGGCGATGTGCCTGTACAGGTGTACAAGCCGTTGCACAATGTTTATCTGGATGAGATGTTTAAACGTATCCGAGCACGATTTGGAGGATATAATGTGGCCAAGCATGCCACTGCGCGTGAACTTGTCCGGTTGCGACGTGAAGGGAAACGCATTGCCGTAGGATTGATAACCGATCAGTCGCCGAATTTATCGGAGGCGCATTATTGGACAACGTTCCTGAACCAGGATACTGTTTTTATGGATGGTGCCGAACGTATAGCTAAATTGATGGATTTCCCGGTGTTCTATTGTGAATTGCAGCGAGTGGCTCGGGGACATTGCAAAGTGAATTTTGACTTGTTGACGGAAGAACCCAGGCATACGGCAGACGGAGAAATAACCGAGTGCTTCGCCCGTCGTTTGGAACAGACCATTCAACGTGCGCCGGCTTATTGGTTCTGGTCACATAAGCGTTGGAAACTGAAGAGAGAAGATGTCGTGACTCATCATGGATAAAATTGCAGTTGTCATATTAAATTGGAACGGATGCGAAACGCTTCGTACATTTCTGCCGTCTGTGGTTCGCTATTCCGGGGAGGACGGGGCTGTGGTTTATGTGGCCGATAATGGTTCCGGGGACTCTTCAGTACGGATGTTGCGTGAGGAGTTCCCTTCTGTCCGGGTGATTTTACTGGAACGCAACTACGGGTTTGCCGACGGTTATAATCATGCTTTGCGTAGGTTGGAGGCTGAATATGTGGTTTTACTCAATTCGGATGTAGAAGTGACAGAGCATTGGTTGCGTCCTTTGACGGATTATATGGACGCCCATCCCGAAGTGGCGGGGTGTCAGCCTAAATTGCGAAGTTGGCGGGAGAAAACAAGGTTTGAGTATGCCGGTGCGGCAGGCGGATACATTGACCATTATGGCTATCCTTTTTGCCGTGGACGTCTGATGGGGATTGTGGAACAGGATAAAGGACAATATGACACTGTGGTTCCCGTGTTTTGGGCGACAGGAGCGGCATTGTTTATTCGATTAAAAGATTATTGGGAAGCGGGCGGACTGGACGGGCGTTTCTTTGCTCACATGGAGGAAATAGACTTGTGCTGGCGGCTTCGTTCCCGTGGCAGGATGCTGGTGTGCGTACCGCAAAGTGTGGTTTATCATGTAGGAGGCGCCACGTTGAAGCAGGAAAGTCCGCATAAGACATTCCTCAATTTCAGGAATAATCTCCTAATGCTTTATAAAAATCTGCCAGAGAAAGAGCTGACCGGAGTGATGCGTGTGCGTACAATCCTCGACTATGTGGCGTCATTGAGTTTCCTTGTGAAAGGACAATGGGCAAATGCCGTCTCGGTGTGGAAGGCACGGAGGGAATTCAAGCGTATGCGCCCATTGTATGTCAAGACTCGCAAGGAGAATCAAGATAAGATGTCGAACGTGGCTATTCCCGAACGTACTACTTATAGTCTGCTGTATAGATTCTATTTTTGTCGCAAGAAATATTTCTCCAATTTGTCAGATTGACATATGGCATGGGGTTGGAATGCCATTATCCTGCATGATGTTTTATATGGATGTTTATTTTATATATGAATAGGTATGGAGGAAGGATTGTGGAGTAATAGTGGGATTAACCCGTATGCGAAAGATTGCATAAAGAATAAGTTTCATCGTCAAAATTTCCCATCCTGGCGATAGAATCGGGGCGAGTGTCCATTTCATTTCATCCTTAAGCAAATGCCTGTTACCTTTGTACATGCAAATAAAAATAAGCATTATGACAAAGGTAAAAAGATTGACTACGGCGATGGCTCTCTGTCTGATGGGCTTGTGTGCTGCTGCACAAACACCCGCAGACACACTGCCAGCCCGTTGGGACTTGCAGACGTGCATCGACTATGCACTGAATCACAACATCACCATCCAACGCAACCGCATCAGTGTGGAAAGCTCGGAAGAAGACTTGAAAACCTCCAAATCAGCCCTCTTCCCCAGCCTGAACGCCAGCATCAGCCAGCGTATAGTGAACCGGCCCAACACAGAAAACGGCACTATCATCAGCGGTGACAACATCACCACCAGCCAGAGCAAGACATCTTACAACGGCTCCTACGGCATAGACGCCAACTGGACACTGTACAACGGAGGAAGCAGGTTGAACACCATCAAACAGAACGAGCTGAACCAGCGCATCGCTTCACTGGCCGTCAGCGAGAGCGAAAACAGCATTCAGGAAAGCATCGCGCAGATTTACGTGCAGATACTTTATGCTGCCGAAGCTGTGAAAGTGAACGAAACCACCTTGGAAGTAAGTCGCGCACAATTCGAACGCGGCAAGCAACTGTACGAGGCCGGCTCGCTCTCACAAGCCGACCTGGCCCAACTGGAGGCACAGGTAAGCAACGACAACTACTCCGTGGTGACTTCACAAGCCACTTTGCAAGACTACAAACTGCAACTGAAACAACTGCTCGAACTGGACGGAGAAGTGGAAATGAACCTCTACCTGCCCGCGCTCAACGATGAAGACGCATTGGCTCCTCTACCCTCCAAAGCGGATGTATTCCGCGCCGCACTCAGCCTGAGACCGGAGATAGAATCGGGGAAACTGAATATAGAAGCAGCCGACCTCGACATCAAGATTGCACGCTCAGGCTACATTCCCTCCATCAGCCTCACGGCAGGTATCGGAAGCACCAACGCCAACGGCAACGACTTCACCTTCACGGAACAAATCAAGCAGAACTGGAACAACTCGTTCGGCATATCGGTGAGCATACCCCTCTTCGACAACCGGCAGACCAAAAGCGCCATACGCAAGGCCAAGCTACAGAAGCAAACCAGCCAACTGGACCTGCTGGACGAGCAGAAGACTCTGTACCGCACGATCGAAACCCTCTGGCTCGACGCCAACAGCGCGCAACAGCAATATGCCGCCGCACGAGAACAGGTCAAAAGCATACAGACCAGCTTCGACCTCGTCAGCGAACAGTTCAACCTCGGCATGAAGAATACCGTGGAGCTGCTCACCGAGAAGAATAACCTCCTCATCGCACAACAGCAACTCCTGCAAGCCAAGTACATGGCCATACTGAACCGGCAGCTGCTGAATTTCTACCAAGGAGAAACGATTAAACTATAAATATATGAAGAAGAAAACCATCATCTTTTCAGCCCTCATCGCCCTCGTGGTGATATGCGGAGGCATTTGGCTGCTGGGCAGAGGCAAGGCCAAGCGGCAGATAACCTATGCCACGGCACCTGTAGCTAAAGGCGAAATATCCGAGTCGGTTACCGCTACCGGAACCATCGAGCCAGTCACCGAAGTCGAAGTAGGTACACAGGTCAGCGGCATCATCGACAAAATCTACGTAGACTATAACTCTATCGTCAAACAAGGGCAGCTCATCGCCGAGATGGATCGCGCCACGCTGGAAAGCACCGCCGCACAGACACGGGCCAACCGCGACGGAGCCAAGGCCGAATATGAGTACCAGCAGAAACTGTACGAGCGCAACAAGGGCCTGCACGAGAAGAAACTCATAGCCGACACCGAGTTCGAGCAGAGCGAATACAACTACCAAATGGCCAAAGCCAACTACGAAAGCAGCGAGGCATCGCTCGCCACGGCCGAACGCAACCTGTCCTACACCATCATCACCGCCCCCATCGACGGCATTGTCATCAGCAGGGACGTGGAGGAAGGACAAACCGTGGCTTCCGGCTTCGAGACACCGACCCTGTTCACCATTGCCGCTGACTTGACGCAGATGCAGGTTGTGGCTGATGTGGACGAGGCTGACATAGGCGGCGTGGAGGAAGGACAGCGCGTCACTTTCACTGTGGATGCCTATCCCAACGACACCTTCGAAGGCACCGTGACTCAGATACGTTTGGGGGAGTCATCGGACACCAGTTCGGGCACATCGACCAGTAGCACCGTGGTGACATATGAAGTAGTCATCTCTGCTCCTAATCCGGATTTGAAACTGAAGCCACGTCTCACAGCCAACGTCACTATTTACACGCTGGATCGCCATGACGTGCTCTGCGTGCCTGCCCGTGCTCTTCGCTTCACGCCCGAAGCGCCCCTTATATCGGCCGACGCTGTAGTGAACGACTGTCTCGGCGAGCATAAGCTGTGGACGCGCGAAGGCAATACCTTCACCGCACACGCCGTCGAGGTGGGCATCAGCAACGGCATCAGCACCGAAATACTTGGAGGAATCCCCGAAGGGGCGCTGGTAGTGACTGAGGCTGTTTTGTCAACTGACATGTCTAAATCAGAATATGTGCAAGCCAGTAGCGAACGCAGCCCCTTCATGCCGGGTCCCCCGGGAAGTGACAAGAAGGATAAACAGAAGAAAAATTAGAACAAATCAGCAATATAAACAGTTTGAAGTATTAGGTAAAGAGTATAGGCACTCTTAAGGCGACACTTTATATACTTTTTATATACTTTCGCTTTAGCACTATATAATGTGCCGAATTCAAACTTTATGCTGTCACAGACTGTAAAGAATTATAGCCATTACAAGAAACAGTTATGAGCAAGACCGTAATCGAACTCCACGACATTCGTCGCAACTTCATTGTAGGCGATGAGACGGTACATGCCCTGCGGGGTGTGTCGTTCACCATAACCGAAGGCGAGTTCGTCACCATCATGGGTACCAGCGGCTCGGGCAAGTCCACCCTGCTGAACATACTGGGATGCCTCGACACACCTACCAGCGGTGAATACCTGTTGGACGGTATTCCCGTGCGCACCATGTCGAAACCTCAGCGTGCCGTCCTGCGCAACCGTAAGATAGGTTTCGTTTTCCAGAACTATAACCTCCTTCCCAAGACAACAGCGGTGGAGAACGTAGAACTCCCTTTAATGTACAACCCTGCCGTGAGTGCCGCTGAACGCCGCCGCCGGGCCATAGACGCGCTGGTGGCCGTCGGTCTGGGCGATCGCTTGGAGCATAAGTCAAACCAGATGTCCGGCGGACAGATGCAGCGTGTGGCCATCGCCCGTGCGTTGGTGAACAATCCTGCTGTAATCCTGGCGGATGAGGCCACGGGTAACTTGGATACGCGTACTTCCTTCGAGATACTGGTACTCTTCCAGCGGTTGCACGCCGAGGGACGTACCATTATCTTCGTGACGCACAACCCCGACATAGCCCAGTACAGCAGCCGCAACATCCGTTTGCGCGACGGGCACGTCACCGAGGACACCACTAACGCGAAAATACTCTCGGCTGAGGCGGCACTGGAGGCGTTGCCTAAGAATATTGACGATTGATATAAATGGGAATTTAATTGGCACACAGATGACACAGATTGAACAAAATGACCACAGATTTTTAAAGGGGCTTCGCCCAAATCTTTCTCATTTCAGAATTCAGATTTCATAAATCAGAAATAGTAAATTAAATAATCTGTGTAAATCTGTCTTATCTGTGTCATCTGTGTGCCTTCTCTAAACAGCCCGATAAATTATCATTTAAAAGACTATGAACGGAACAAATTTATTTAAGATAGCCTTGCGAGCCCTTGCCAACAACAAATTGAGGGCTTTCCTTACTATGTTGGGCATCATCATCGGTGTGGCGTCGGTTATTACGATGTTGGCCATCGGCCAAGGTTCTAAACGGAGCATTCAGGCGCAAATCAGCGAAATGGGCTCCAACATGATTATGATTCACCCGGGTGGCGAACGGCGCGGAGGCGTACGTATGGATCCCAGCGAAATGCAGACACTGAAGCTGACCGACTACGAGTCCTTGCGTGACGAAACAAACTTCGTGGCCGCCATCAGCCCCAACGTCAGCAGCAGCGGACAGCTCATTGCGGGCAACAACAACTACCCCTCCAGCGTGAGCGGTGTAGGCATCGACTACCTGGAGATACGCCAGCTGACGGTGGAGAGCGGCGAGATGTTCACCGAACAAGACATCCAAACTTCCGCTAAGGTATGTGTCATAGGCAAGACCATCGTGGATAACCTCTTTCCGGGTAGCGACCCCGTGGGGCAAATCATCCGCTTCAACCAGGTGCCATTCCGCGTGGTGGGTGTGCTGAAGTCGAAGGGGTACAACTCCATGGGTGATGACCAGGACGACATCGTGCTGGCTCCTTATTCCACCGTGATGAAACGTCTCTTGGCGCAGACCTACTTGCAAGGCATCTTCGCCAGTGCACTGAGCGAGGACATGACGGATTATGCCACGGAGGAAATCAGCGAGATACTGCGCCGCAATCACAAACTGAAAGCCGGTGACGCTGATGACTTCACCATACGGAGCCAGGAAGAATTAAGTTCCATGTTGAACTCAACGACAGACCTTATGACAACGTTGCTGGCTTGCATTGCGGGTATCTCCCTTGTGGTGGGCGGCATCGGCATCATGAATATCATGTACGTCAGTGTAACGGAACGCACACGGGAGATAGGCTTGCGCATGTCGGTTGGAGCACGTGGCGTGGACATACTGAGCCAATTCCTCATCGAAGCTGTGCTCATCAGCATCACAGGTGGACTCATAGGGGTTATCATTGGATGTGGCGCATCGTTCGTGGTGAAGAACGTGGCTCATTGGCCCATTTACATACAAACATGGAGCGTGCTGTTATCTTTTGCCGTTTGTACAGTGACGGGCGTGTTCTTCGGCTGGTATCCCGCCAAGAAAGCTGCCGATCTCGATCCGATAGAGGCGATACGTTATGAATAAAATCACTATCTTTGCGTCCGTATGATAAAATCGGATATACATAGACTTCCCCACATCGTGGAAATACTGGTGCACGTGGTGGCATGGGGCATTATCTTCGCGTTTCCCATTGCCACGATGACGCGTGGCGGAATGACTGTTCAGTGGCATGACTACATGCGTAGCCTGATGATTGTGGCATCGTACGCCGCGATGTTCTACGTCAACTATCTGATACTGGTACCGCGACTCATGTTCTCCAACCGCATGAAGGAATGCCTGTTGTGGAACATCATCCTTATTGCTGGCGTTACATTCTGCCTGCATATCGGTATGAATACTTTGGTACACTCCATACGCTATGAGCAGCCATTTCATCCCATCGGCCCACCACGGTCGGTCATGATTCTGCGCGATGCTGTCAGTATGATGCTGGTAGCAGGACTAAGTATGGCCATCCAACTGAGCCGCCGATGGACTCAGCTGGAAGCCGCCCGTCGCGAAGCCGAACAACGCCGCACAGAGGCCGAGCTGAAAAACCTGCGCAACCAGCTCAACCCCCACTTCCTGCTCAACACGCTGAACAACATCTACGCCCTCATTGCCTTCGATACCGACAAGGCGCAACAAGCCGTGCAGGATTTGAGCCGGTTGCTCCGTCATGTGCTCTACGACAACCAACAAAAGACTGTCCCCCTATGCAAGGAAATGGACTTCATCCGCAACTATATTGACTTGATGCGCATCCGCCTCTCGGCCAGTGTAGAGGTAGAAACCCGTTTCGACATTCGTTCCGAGAGCCGTACGGAGATAGCCCCGCTCATCTTCATTTCACTCATCGAGAACGCCTTCAAGCATGGCATATCACCCACGGAACCAAGTTATATCCACATTTGCTTTGAAGAAAAACCACAGGAAGTGAAATGTGAGATACGTAACAGCTACTACCCCAAGACGCAAGCGGACAAAAGCGGAAGCGGCATCGGCTTGGAACAGGTGCGCAAGCGTCTGGAACTGACTTATCCGGGTCGCTACAAGTGGATACAAGGAGTAAGCGGGGACGGTAAGGAATACCAATCGATATTAACTATACACCTATAATAGATAGAAACATGACCTTGAATTGTGCGATTGTAGACGATGAACCTTTGGCCTTGGACTTGATGGAAAGCTATGTGGCCAGGACACCCTTCCTTAAACTGGCAGGCAAGTATTCCAGTGCCGTACAAGCTATGAAAGAACTTCCTGGCAAGCAGATTGACTTGTTGTTTTTGGATATACAGATGCCCGAACTGAGCGGGCTGGAATACTCTAAGATGGTGTCACCCGACACACGCATTGTCTTCACTACAGCCTTCGAACAATACGCCATCGACGGTTATAAAGTCAATGCACTCGACTACTTACTCAAGCCTATTTCCTATGCGGATTTCCTGCAAGCCGCACATAAAGCCTTGCATTGGTTCGAGCTATTGCATCAACCCCGTGAAGAGATAACATCCATTTTCGTAAAAAGCGACTATAAGCTTGTACAAATCCAGCTGGACAATATTCTCTACATCGAGGGACTGAAAGATTACATTAAAATCTATGAAGAGGGAGCTTCTAAGCCTATCCTTTCATTAATGAGTATGAAAGCAGTGGAAGAACTGTTGCCAGCGTCCCGTTTCATGCGTGTACACCGCTCGTACATCGTTCAGAAGGAGAAAATTCGCATCGTAGACCGTGGACGTATCCTGTTTGGCAAAGTTTACATACCCGTCAGCGACAGTTATAAGCAGGCTTTTCAAGAGTATTTGGACAAACGCAGCTAATTTTATGCGTTCATAGTATGTTGAAAAGAGAGAAAAGGTTGTTTTCCTCTATTGTTGCTTTGATATAAATAAAACATTTCATACCTTTGCCACAATAAAATCAAAGAGTTGTGAAACTCTACAGAAGAATAGTTTAGTTAAGTCTAGTTTAGTTTTTGTTTGGGCACTTCTTCGTTGAGCGAAACGGGGAAGTGCTCTTTTATATAGTCAGTCTGAAAATCCGGTTGTGAATTGTGGATAGATGTAGCTGTAATCTTACGTCAGCGGTCTGACTATTATTGGTTATTCGCCCAAGTATTATTGGATACTTTGCCGTTTATGCAACGATGCTTCGCTGTTTATCCTTACATACTTTTGCAACCGGTTTTTCAGACAGCCTCTTTTTTTATTATTGTTCCGTCATGTATGTCTGCCAATCTGTCAGTTGAACTGACGCGCCTTTCCTGTCCTTTCCGCTTTCCCTCTTTTGGCACGCCGTTTGTTTTATAGGTAACGTCTGCTGTTAAGGCGGTCGGAATTAAATCGAATAATAACAAATAAAAAAGATAAAGATTATGGGAAAGATTATTGGTATTGACTTAGGAACTACAAACTCTTGCGTAGCCGTATTTGAAGGCAACGAACCAGTGGTAATCGCCAACAGCGAAGGTAAGCGTACGACTCCTTCCGTAGTGGCATTTGTAGACGGTGGTGAACGTAAGGTGGGTGATCCTGCCAAGCGTCAGGCCATTACAAACCCGAAGCGTACGGTGTACTCCATCAAGCGTTTCATGGGTGAGAATTGGAGCCAGGTACAGAAAGAAGTATCCCGCGTGCCCTATCCTGTTGTGAACGACAACAACATGCCGCGTGTCGACATTGACGGTCGTCATTATACTCCGCAGGAAATTTCCGCCATGATTCTTCAGAAGATGAAGAAGACGGCTGAGGATTATCTGGGTCAGGAAGTGACAGAAGCTGTCATCACAGTGCCCGCTTACTTCTCCGACTCTCAGCGTCAGGCCACGAAAGAGGCTGGACAGATTGCCGGATTGGACGTGAAGCGTATCGTGAATGAGCCTACGGCAGCCGCTTTGGCTTATGGTATCGACAAGGCCAACAAGGACATGAAGGTAGCCGTATTCGACCTTGGTGGTGGTACGTTCGATATTTCTATCTTGGAGTTCGGTGGTGGTGTGTTCGAAGTGCTTTCTACCAACGGTGATACCCATCTGGGCGGTGATGACTTCGACCAAGCTATCATCAACTGGCTGGTACAGGAATTCAAGAACGATGAAGGCGCAGACTTGACAACCGACCCGATGGCCATGCAACGTCTGAAAGAAGCTGCCGAGAAGGCCAAGATTGAATTGTCTTCTTCTACTTCAACGGAAATCAACTTGCCGTACATCATGCCGGTAGGTGGTGTGCCCAAACACTTGGTTAAGACATTGACCCGTGCTAAATTCGAGCAACTCTGCCACGATTTGATTCAAGCATGTTTGGAACCCTGTAAGAAAGCTGTAAGCGATGCCGGATTGAGCACATCGGATATTGATGAAGTCATCCTTGTCGGTGGTTCGTCCCGTATACCTGCCGTACAGCAACTGGTACAAGACTACTTTGGCAAAGTGCCTTCTAAGGGTGTGAATCCCGATGAGGTGGTTGCCGTAGGTGCCGCCATCCAAGGTGCTGTGTTGAACAAGGAAGCCGGTGTAGGCAACATTGTCTTGCTGGATGTCACTCCGTTGACGCTGGGTATCGAGACCATGGGCGGTGTGATGACCAAGCTGATTGACGCCAACACGACTATTCCGTGTAAAAAGAGTGAGGTCTTCTCAACGGCTGCAGACAATCAGACGGAAGTGACTATCCACGTATTGCAGGGCGAACGTCCCATGGCTGCCCAGAACAAGTCTATCGGTCAGTTCAACCTGACAGGTATCGCTCCGGCTCGTCGTGGTGTTCCTCAGATTGAGGTAACGTTCGATATCGATGCCAACGGTATCTTGAAAGTGTCTGCCAAGGATAAAGCTACGGGTAAGGAACAAGCCATCCGTATCGAAGCTTCGTCAGGCTTAAGCAAAGACGAAATCGACCGTATGAAAGCCGAAGCCGAAGCCAATGCCGAAGCTGACAAGAAGGAACGTGAGAAAGTGGACAAGCTGAACCAGGCTGATTCTATGATATTCACTACTGAAAATCAGTTGAAAGACTTAGGCGATAAGATTCCGGCTGACAAGAAGGCTCCTATCGAAGCAGCCCTTCAGAAACTGAAAGATGCTCACAAGGCTCAGGACTTGGCTGCTATTGACAGTGCCATGGCCGAACTGAACACAGCATTCCAAGCCGCTAGTGCAGAGATGTATGCTCAGAGTGGAGCCCAGGGTGGTGCACAAGCAGGTAGTCAGAATGCCGGTCAGGCAAACAATGATCAGAATGCAGGCTCTGCCAATAAGGATAATGTGCAGGATGCGGACTTTGAGGAGGTCAAATGATTCCGATAAGTAAATACATACTAAATCGCAAGCAAAAGCGTGCAGCTCAATGAGTTGCACGCTTTTTGCGTTTATGGGGTTCTTGGTTTCTATGCCTTTTTTACGCCCTTTTTTATCTCTTATTTGCGACATATTTGCATCACGTCTTATTTGGCGAAAAGGTACAACTTAAATACACATAAACCATTTATAAAGAGAAAGATATGCCAAGAGGTAATTACAAAATCCAAAGAGTATGTGAAGAGTGCGGTAAAATCTTTACTCCTCCTACGTTGATTTCAAAGTATTGTTGTTCAGCCTGTTCTAAAAAAGCGTACAAGAAAAGGCAAATCGCAAAGGAAAAAGAGGCAATTCGTCAGGCTTTAATCAGGCAAATACCGTCGAGTAAAGGTTATCTGACCGTCAAGGAAGCCGTATTGATTTATGGCATCAGTAAAGATGTTCTTTATCGTATGATCAGGCAAGGACTTCTTCCGTCACACAATTTCGGCCAACGCCAAACACGTTTAAGTCGTCAGTATATGGATGAGCACTTCAAGAAGAAACCTAGGCAAAGGAATAAAAAAAGGGAAGCATTGTCTTTTGACCCCAAGGACTGTTATACAATCGGACAAATAGCTCAAAAGTTTCACATCAATGAGGGTACTGTACTTACGCATATTCGCCGTAATTCTATCCCAACACGTCAGATCGGTAACTATGTTTATGTGCCAAAAACAGAAATAGATAAATTATACAAGTCATTATGAAGAATGCATTGCCCAATACCAAAGTGACCGTTAAGCTCAGAAGGTCGAGATATAAGGAGGAGTGGTATCTGATTATCGAATCATACCCAGTGTACAAACGCGGCTCAAACAGAGCAAGCCGTGTGGTGGAATCCATCAACCGGACTATATCCACGCCCATTTGGGACAAGTCATCCATCGCCCGCATCCTGCCGGACGGGAGTTTCAACTACAAGCCCAAACGTGATTTGAACGGAATCATCCAATGTCGTTCTACCATCGACCAAGAGGCCTGCATCTATGCGGACAATGTCCGTAAACTGCGCCAGCATGAATACGACAGTGCCATTCTCTACACCGACAAGGAGAATGAAATAGCTGCACAGAACGAGCGTGGCGAACAGGACTTCATCAAGTATTTCAACGGTATCATCAGCAAACGCCATCCCAACAGTTCCAATTCGATTATCGTCAATTGGATGCGTGTGGGCGAATTGTTGAAAATTTATTCGCAAGGGAATCCCATCCCGTTCAAATCCATCTCCGTAAAATTGCTTGAGGACATCAAGATGTTCCTACTCCGTGCCCCAATGGGAGGCAACAAGAAGGGCACAATCTCACAGAATACGGCATCCACTTATTTCTCTATCGTCAAGGCCGGACTGAAACAAGCATTCATTGATGAATACCTAACCGTTGACATCAGTGCAAAGGTGAAAGGCATTAGTCAGATTGAAAAGCCACGTGTCGCACTCAGCATGAACGAAGTGCAGATGCTGGTAGATACGCCCTGCAAGGATGATGTGCTGAAACGCGCTTTCCTGTTTTCCATCCTCACAGGTTTACGGCATAGTGATATTAAGCAGTTGAAGTGGAAACAGATTCAGCAGACAAGCAAAGGAACGTGGCAGGCCGTGGTCGTACAGCAAAAGACAAAGAAGCTCGATTGTAAGCCCGTTACTGCACAGGCGTTGCAACTGTGTGGTGAACGTCCGGATGACGATGAGCGTCTGGTATTCGAGGGCCTGACGGATATATCCTGGATCTCCCATCCGCTGAAAGAATGGATAGAGGCATCAGGCATAAAGAAGCACGTAACTTTTCATTGCGGACGTCATAGTTTCGCCTCGTTGCTCCTTGAAAACGGCGTAGATATTTATACGATAAAGTCTTTAATGGGACATACCAATGTCAAAACAACTCAAATTTATACTCATCTTGTGGATGCAGCAAAGGAGAAAGCAGCCAATACATTACATATAGATAACCTGCCCGTATAAAGGTCGCGGTGCTAATTTCCACCGTTGAGCATCAGCTACTTATGTAAATACTTACTCTGTTTACCACCCGTTTGCTCCTCGTGAAGCACCATGCTTTTTGAGGGGTTTTCTTTTCCATTCCAGCATTATTGCATGGTTTTCTATCCACACATCCGTTTTTTACTCCCTTTGTTGCCTAATCTGATAATCCTCGTCTTAATGAAAATTAAAACTGACGGTGGCAAATGAGGGGTGGATTGGTGGCAATCAAGCACCTATTTAGCCCTCGTAAGCATCCATATAGTTTTGCGGCATCAAACTTAAAAATGCGAGAATATGAGTTATACCGTAAATTCATTGGAGGAAATGCCAAATGCATTGTCCTACCTGATTAAGACTGTTGAAGAATTGCAGTCCACCGTAAAAGCATTGCAGCATAAGCAGGCAAGTGATTCACCTAAATGGATGGAT
>CASENS010000025.1 GCA_949289345.1 uncultured Bacteroides sp. | reverse complement strand
TCCGGCGAGAGGTAGACCTCCAGGCGATGTCCCATGTTGAACACCTTGTACATCTCGTCCCACTCCGTGCCGCTCTGCTCCTTGATGGTGCGGAACAGCGGGGGTACGGGGAAGAGGTTGTCCTTGATGACGCGGCAGTTGTCGCCCATGAAGTGCAGCACCTTGGTCTGCGCGCCGCCCGAGCAGTGCACCATGCCGTGAATCTCCGGGCGAAGGGCGTCGAGCAACCGTTTCACCACCGGAGCGTATGTGCGGGTGGGCGAGAGGACGAGCTTGCCGGCATCCAGCGGGCTGCCCTCTACGGCATCGGTCAGGCGGAGTGCGCCGCTGTATACCAGTTCCTGGGGCACGGCGTGGTCGTAGCTCTCCGGATATTTCTCGGCCAGGTATTTGGCAAAGACGTCGTGGCGGGCAGAAGTAAGTCCGTTGCTGCCCATGCCGCCGTTGTATTCCTTCTCGTAAGTAGCCTGCCCGTAGCTGGCGAGGCCCACGATGACGTCACCCGGACGGATGTTGGCGTTGTCGATGACATCGCTGCGCTTCATGCGGCAGGTCACGGTGGAGTCTACGATGATGGTGCGCACCAGATCGCCCACATCGGCCGTTTCGCCGCCCGTGGCATAGACGCCCACGCCCATCTCACGCAGTTCGGCCAGCAACTCGTCCGTGCCGTTGATGATGGCCGATATGACTTCGCCCGGCACCAGCAGCTTGTTGCGCCCGATGGTGCTGGACACCAGGATGTTGTCCACCGCACCCACGCACAGCAGGTCGTCGATGTTCATGATGAGGGCGTCTTGGGCGATACCCTTCCACACGCTGAGGTCGCCCGTTTCCTTCCAATAGAGGTAGGCCAGCGAGGACTTGGTGCCCGCGCCGTCGGCGTGCATGATGTTGCAATACTCCGGGTCGCCGCCCAGGATGTCGGGGATAATCTTGCAGAAAGCCCGCGGGAAGATACCCTTGTCGATGTTCTTGATGGCGTTGTGAACGTCTTCTTTCGATGCGCTCACGCCGCGCATCATGTATCTCTGGTTGCTCATAATGATGGTGTATTTAATTCTTTATTTACTTGTGCAAAGGTAACGATTATTCTTCATTTCCGTCCGTTTCTTCCTGCTTTTCTTCTATTTCCTCGTCCAAAGAGAAGAGTTCCACGTCCTGCACCATGGGGCGGATGACGCGGTTGCCGTAAGTCCGTTGCCGTTCGGGCAGGAACTGGATGCGGATGGCCTTGATTTGCTTGCGGCTCACCTCCTCGGGCGTGTCGACCCCGCGTCCGGCGCACGACAGCTTGAAGAAGAACGAACCCAGCCCGTCGATGTGAACCGGACGCCCGGCGTTCATAAAGTCGGACATCACCGTGGGCAGGCAACGCAACACCAGGTGTACATCGCCCGGCGAGGCGGTGCTCATTTCGGCGATGCGTTCGGCCAGCTCCTGCGTATTTACCGGAGTGCTCGAAAGTGTGATTGCACGCGGAAACCACTTCAGCTTTCCGCCTATTTTCAGACAACATTTCTTGAAATACATATTCCTTTCTACTATCTTTAAATGGTTGATATACAGTTTCTTTTTTGCTCTTCGCCTGCTTCAGGCCGCTTCATCCGGCACCTCAATCGGCCTTGCCCCCTGCCTCAATGTCTGATATAAGCCTTTTAGATTGCAAATATAAGGCTTTTTATCTATATAAAAAAGCCTTTTTTACTAGGTAAATAAGCCTTTTTGTCTATGTAAATAAGGCTTATTTAGGTAAATGAAGTAGGGGGAAAGTGAGGTTGAGGTGCTGACAGAGGTCGGCTGAGGTGGTGGATGATTGGGCGAAGGGGGAAGACATATGTGTGATTTATGATAAAAAAAACGGACTATATATTTGCTTTTATGCTTTGGAATGTTTATATTCGCACCATAAAAACCATAAACAACAGTCGATTATGAAGAAACATTGGTTAATGAAGGTTTGGGGCATGATGCTGGTAGGGTTGTGCCTCATGGCGGGTTGCTCGGACGATGAGTCGGCTCCTGTGGTTCTGACTGACCCGGCGGAGATGACGGCACATTCGTTTTATGTAGCTGAGGGAGATTTGGACATTCTGGTGAATGGCGACAAGCTGGCCGATGGGTATGTCAGTTTCGAACCGGTGGAGGGCGACTCTACGCAGTTGTTGATGACCATCGGCAACATAGTGATCGCCCACGAGGCGCAGGCTCTGGTGAATATCACGCCGGGCGAAGGGGTGGTGACCTTTGAGGGTACCAACGAAAGGTTGCTTCAGACAGGCTATTCCGTGCAAGTGAGTGGTACGTATCGTGCCGAAGGCGAGGCTTCCGTCAGGCAGTTGCAAGCCGAATGCGAGCTTACGGTAGGCCAGTCGATGCTGGAGGTGCCTTTTGAATATCACTTTGCGAAGGGCGTTTTGGATGTCCAGTCGGGTCCTGGAGGTTTCGTGGAGTGGCAGGGGCAGACGTGGGAGAAGTGGGACTTCATCCAGTCTGTTTTGGACAAGATAGTCGGGCGCATTGCCGAGGAGGTGACGGACTTGAAGTTGATGTTTCATGGCGATGGTACGTTCGACACGTGGCTGAAGCGTGCTGGTCAGGCGGATTATGAGCCATGGATGACGGCTCGCTTCTGGATAGAAGGTCAGACGATGTATTGGTATCTGACGCCCGAACAGCACACGCAGTTCTGCGAGCAGTGGTTGGGGCCGCTGACGTTCGAGTCCATTTCGCCTTTCCGGCGGATTGAAGCTTCGGAGACGTTATATGAATTGCCCATTTTGTTTTGGGGCGGTTCTGAGCAATTCGACTGGACCATTTGGAATCCGAATCGCTACGCGGCGTTGGACTTATATTTGAAAGGCCGGGGCATGGAAGGCTTGACGGAGGAAGAGCGGCAGGAGATGGAGCTGTTTGGCCAGGTGTTGCGCGATGTGGAGGATCCGACGTACTGGATGGCTTGGAACATTAAATTGTATTCGGAGCCGATATCACCGAATGATCCGGACTGGAATCGGTAAAGGCAGGCGTATAAAGAAATCACCGGAAGCATTTTGGTAGTTTCCGGTGATTTCTTTATGCAATCTACAGGCTGTTTTGTTTTGTATCTTTTCGATCTTGTATGGAATAGTATATTGCGGCGACAATTCCTACAAGCGAAACGAAAATTGATACCATGATTGCTCCCATAATTATCCCTCCTTTTGTTTTTTATCTCTCACAAGTATAAGTCCTGTGAAAAGGGTGATTACTGCTGCCATAAAGGCGATGATATACATGATTCCTTCTTCTTGCTCTGTAAATACCGATGATAGTAATACAGCTGTTGCCAAATATTTGGCAATGTCCATCAGCCATTTGCCTAATTCCTTTCTCATGATGCAAAAGTATAATTATTCTTCGGATAATCAAACTGTTTGCTTTTAGAATTCTACGGTCGGCGCGACTTCCGCTCCCTCTTGTGCCTCGAAATAGGCGCGCTTGTCGAAGCCGAAGAGGCCGGCCAGGATGTTCTTGGGGAAACGGCGGATGGCGGTATTGTAGGCTCGGGCGGCATCGTTGAAGTTCTTGCGGGCTACGTTGATGCGGTTCTCGGTGCCTTCCAGCTGGGCTTGCAGTTCCAGGAAGTTCTGGTTGGCCTTCAGGACGGGATAGTTCTCGGTGATGGCCAGCAGTTTGCCCAGCGCGGAGGCCAGTTGGCCTTGGGCGGCTTGGTATTCGGCCAGCTTTTCCGGTGTGAGGTCGGTGGGGTCCACCTTGATTTGCGTGGCCTTGCTGCGTGCCTCGATGACGCCTTGCAGGGTCTCCTGTTCGTGGGCGGCATAGCCTTTGACGGTGTTCACCAGGTTGGGGATGAGGTCGGCGCGGCGCTGGTACTGCGTCTCTACGTTGGCCCACTGGTTGCTTACTCCTTCGTCCATGCCGACGAGGCTGTTGTATCCGCTTACGCCCCAAATGGCCAGCAGGGCGATGACTGCGATAACGATGATGGTTGTTGTCTTCTTCATACTTTTATTGGTTTGTATCGTCTGTTAATAATTGTCGTAACACTTCCGGGTTTCTCCGGGTATCCCATACCAATTCTATAAAGATATTGTTGTCTCTGATTGTGTAGAAGATTTTGCAATGCCTTTTAATGATGTATCGGTATCGTGTTCCCTCTTCCTTGCTCCCTATAGTGGGAAAGATGAGCAGGTATCGGGTTTCTTGATAAATCTCCATTCTTATCTTATCGGCCGTTTTCTTTCCGGAAGTAGCTTCATAGAATTTATAGATTCCGTGCAGGCTGTTCCGTGCCTGTTGTAACCAATATATCACCATGACTTCATGTCTTCTAAAAGTTCTTCGTCCGTGAGATATTGTCCGGCTTTGTATTGCTCCTCGGCTTTATCCATCAGTTGCTGGAATAAGGGCTGTGGTATGGAATGGTATTCTTCTTCCTGCCCACGGATGATGCTGCAAGCCTCAGCAAGTTTTTGCAAGGATTCTTCTGTATTGAAGTGATTGATGATTTCCCGTACAAGTATCATCTTGCGGCTGTCTAATTCGGCTGTTGTCATATCATTGTCTTTTTTATTGTTCTTTGCAAATGTAATGATTAATAGTGAACGGGGGGTATTTCTTCCTTTAAAATCTGGAGCCTGCCCCTCCGCCGCCTCCGCTTCCTCCTCCGAAGCTGCCACCGCTGAAGCCGCCTCCGCCACCGAAGCCGCCGAAACCTCCACCTCCGAAGATGACGGGACCTCCCCAGCCCCCGCCTCTATGTCCACGGTTGTTGCTCTGTCCGTGCTGTTCGCGACGCTTGACGATGTGTCCGCAGTTCTGGCAGATGTAGGTGACTTCTTCTGTTTTCACTCCATCGTGGAAGGAGATAGTTTGGCTGCCTGCACGTTGCAGCTTGTGCTTCTTGCAGTGGGGGCAACGGGTGGCACGGCGTGCGGCCGCCACGATGGTGTAGATACCCGCTACAATGATGAGCAGGAAGAGGAAGATGACGGTACCCAATTCGCCGTTGTCTGCGCTGTCCGTGCCGTTGTTCTCCATCGAACCGTCCAGCCGGGCGCAGGTGGCGCGGACGCCGGCCAACATGCCTTCGCTCCAGCGTCCGTCCTTCAGGTAGGGTATCATGTAGCGGGTCTGGATGCGCTTGCAGATGGCGTCGGGTAGGGGGCCTTCCAGCCCGTAGCCGGTGTAGAACTGGATGCAGCGTTGGTCGGTGACGAGCAGGATGACCAGCCCGTTGTCCTTACCTTTTTTGCCCACGCCCCACGAGTTGAGCAGCTCGTGGCAGAAGTCGAAACACTCCGTCTCGCCGATGCTCGGCACTACGGCCACTACGGTTTCGATACCCGTCTGTTGCTCCAGGCGGTAGAGCATGCGGTCTATGCTGTCCGTGACGGCGGGGCTTATGATGCCTTCGGGGTCGCACAAGTAACGGTATTTGTTCTGGAGGTGTACCTTAGGCAGGTTGTCGGGGGTGTATATTTTCTCTTGCGCCTTCGAATAGAGCGGCAGGCACAGAAGTAGGATGAGTAGCGGTATGATTCGTTTCATGTGATCCTTGTATTATGTTTCGGTGGCTAAGATACGGCTTTTGCGTGAGTTATCGGATATATTTGTCCACAAAATCCTGTACACGGCGTGTATACTCCGTTTTGTTCTCCTTGTAGGATACGGCATGTACCGCACCCGGCACCAGCCATAACTCTTTAGGCTCCGGTTTGGCCTCGTAGAGCGGATGTACCATCCAGGTAGGCACAAACGTGTCGGCATCGCCATGGATGAAGAGCATGGGCAAAGCGCACTTTTTCACCTGCTCCAGCGCTGATGCTTCGCGAAAAGCCCATCCATATTTGACGCTGCATAGCCAGCTGGCCACATTGAGTAACGGGAAGCTGGGCAGGCCGAATTGGTTTTTTAGCTCTCCTTTGAATTCGTCCCATACGCTGGTGTATCCGCAGTCTTCCACGAAGCATTTGGGTGGGCGGACGTTCATAGAAGATACATCACCGGAAAGCATCATGGTGGTGGCCGCGCCCATGGAAATGCCGTGTACGACCATTTCTATGCTATCACTGAAGAGTTCATGAGCTTTGACCAACCAGCGTTGTACGTCGAGCCGGTCCAACCATCCCATCTGTGCGGCCTCGCCTTCGCTTTGTCCGTGGGCATGAAGGTCGGGCAGCAGAATGTTGTATCCCAACTGCCGGCTGTACAGGTAGCCGATGGGCAGCATCCGCACGGCATTGTCCGTATAGCCATGAACGATGACGGCCGTCTTCTTTGTGGGGCGTGCCGCATGGACGTAGAGGGCATGCAGGCGCTCTTCTCCCTCGCCGGTGAGGAAGGTGTCCCGCAAGGCATCGGCCGTCCGCAGACTGTCTACCCAAGGTTTCAGTTCGGGGTATTCCTTATATATATAGGTATAGGAGCCGGGTATGTCACGACTGCGTGTCTCCAGGCCTTCGGGGCGCAGAGCATAGTTCAGCATATAGTAGCCTGCCCCCATCAGCAAGGCAATGATAACCAAAGACGTGATGAGGGTGCATTGAATGAACCGTTTCATGGTCAGCGTCATCTATGTTTACCGTTGCCAGATTTCCCATGCCGCAAACGCCTGCAGCAGCAACATCTCCAGCCCGTTCTTCACCGTAGAGCCGTGCATGCGCCCTTTCTTCATGAAGAGGGTCTCATTGGGATTGTATAGCAGATCGTAAAGCAGGTGGTCCGGAGTCAGTTGGTCGTAAGGTATTTCGGGACATTCGTCCACTTTGGGATACATACCCACGGGGGTGCAGTTGACGATGACGGTATGTTCTGCCATGATTTCGGGTGTCAGCTCCTGGTAAGTCAATACATCGTTGTTCCGCTTGGTGCGCGATACATAGGTGCTCTCTACGCCAAGGTTTTCCAACCCGTGATAGATAGCTTTCGATGCGCCTCCGGTACCCAGCACCAAGGCTTTCTTGTGTCGTGGCTGCAATAACGGCTCGATGGATTGGGTGAAGCCGATGATGTCCGAGTTGTATCCAACCAACTTGATTTTCCCTTTGGCCTGACGGATGATTTTGATAACGTTCACGGCGCCGATCTTGGCCGTGTCCTTGTCCAGCTCGTCCAGGTAGGGGATGACCTGTTCCTTGTAGGGGATGGTGACGTTCAGCCCGCACAGGTCGGGGTTTTCGTCAATTACTTCCATGAAGTCCTTGATACGGGGGATTTCAAAGTTGACATACTCTGCGTCGATGTTCTCTGCCTGGAACTTCTCGTTGAAGTAGGTGATGGAGAACGAATGTTTCAGCGGATAGCCGATTAAACCGTATTTGTCCATGATGAAAGATAAATGTATAGGTTGTTTCTGTAATCGTTGTTTATTAAACTGTCACTCTTCAACAGTCATTTTACCGACCAACGTCCGTATCACTTTCCCTATCTGCAGGTCGGGATATTGGTCTTGGTATGTTTGCGTCAAGTCTTCGTATATCCAAAGCGTATAGCCGTCCGTGGGGGAGTGGACGGCAAACACGTCATAACTCATCCGCACGTCTTGGCCCAGTTCGATTTCCCATGCCATATAGCATTCGATTTGGGCATCGGGCGGGTAGGACTGATATTTGTCGGTGATGTCTTGGGTGAACTCTGCAAAGTTGGCTATGCGCTTTATGGTCAATGTGCCTCCTATTATCGCCCGGTTGTCAGAATCTAACCATCTCAATACGCCTTTATCACCTTCGGAAATGACGGACGATGGGCAGTCAAGCTGAAGGCTGCATCCTATTTGGTAAGGAGCTGTTTGCAAGTCGGCGTGTATACCGGTCTTGTCTTCGGCATCGATATAGAAGTCAGCATCAACGATGCTCCACGAACTGCGGCTCCAGGCCGGGGAAGTGCCGGGTTCTTTAGTCAGAAGGAATGTGGAAGACTCCTGCTCCACTCCGTTCAGGTAAAAATGGCGTGTGATGTCGGGATTGTTCCCATGCCAGTCTAAGCGGCTGGAGAAGGTGATGACATCGGTGGTGCCGTCGCCCCAGTCCAGTGTGAGGGTTTCGTTGTCGTACGTGTCGGTTCCGTCCAGTTCGCCGAAGAAAAGCATGTAGCGTCCGTCTTCTGTCATAAAGGTCTGCAAACCTCGCAATACAGCTAAATATGCTTTCGTTTGGGCCACTTGTTCGTTCAGTTTATACTCTTTCCCTTGATAGATAGCTTTGATGTCTTGCTCCAGAATGTGCCCCTCGGTCAGCGGGCTGAGCAGGTCGTTGCCTTCGGCGTCCTGCACGGCGATGATGAAATTGATGGGGGCAAAGTCCCAGATGATGTCGTCATTTCCCCCATTGCCCTCACTGCACGAAGTGAGGAAGAAGGCTTGACACAGGATGATGCCTATGCACAATGAAAATAAAACATTCGTTTTCATGAGATAGTGGTATTATGGGTTAATAATCATTTCGTTGCCATATACAGTGTACAGAGGCCAAACGTCAGCCGGCGGAAGCTGACCTGCGAGAAGCCGGCGCGGCGGATGCTTTCCTGCATCACTTCGCCCTGCGGGAAGGCACGGATGCTCTCCGGCAGGTAGGTGTAGGCGCTGTCGTCGTGCGAGATGGTGCGCCCCATGACGGGCATGGCCACTTGGGAATAGAGGGCGAACAGCTGCTTCATGGGGAACCGGGTCGGGGTGGAAAGCTCCAGAATGACCAGGTGACCGCCCGGACGGAGTACACGGCACATCTCCGCCAGCCCCCGGTCCAGATGCTCGAAGTTGCGCACGCCGAAGGCTACGGTGACGGCATCGAACAAGGCGTCGGGGAACGAGAGCGCCTCACAGTCCTCCCGTTGGAAGTCGATACGGGCGGCCAGACCCGCCTGCTCCACCTTCCGGCGCCCCACCTGCATCATGCCTTCGGACAGGTCGATGCCCGTAAACGAGGCGGAGGGCAGCATTCGGCAGGCCTGTATGGCAAAGTCACCCGTGCCTGTAGCCACGTCCAGCACCAGGGCGGGGCGGAAGGGACGCAGCCAGCGGATGGCACGGCGCCGCCACAAGCGGTCGATGCCTAATGACATGAGGTGATTCAGGCGGTCGTACGACGGGGCGATATGGTCGAACATCCGTTCCACTTGCTCGGCCTTTTTGCCCTCGTTGCCGTAGGGCTTGACTTTCTCTTGGGGGTAGTCCATATTCTATTCCTCTTTATTTATAAATAAAACGCCGCCGGGATGATGTGACAACAAAGCCGGATGATTGTGGAAACAAACCGGCTTTGTTGTCAGAAACCTTGTAATTGCCCCTACAGATATTCCTGACGGGGGTAATGGAAATTCCCAAGCGGAAATCAAGAGTTAAGATAATTCGTTACATTCTGCTCGATGCGCGTGGCGATGTTCTCGGTGTCCTGCGGCACGAACTTCTCGCCGGTGATGTGCTCGTATAGCTCCACGTAGCGGTCGCTGATGCTGCGCACGATGTCGTCCGTCATCTCGGGCACCTGCTGTCCTTCCTTGCCTTGGAAGCCGTTCTCCATCAGCCATTCGCGAACGAATTCCTTCGAGAGCTGGCGTTGCGGCTCGCCCTTGGCGAAGCGTTCCTCGTAGCCTTCGCTGTAGAAGTAGCGGCTGGAGTCGGGCGTGTGTATCTCGTCCATCAGGTAAATCTTGCCGTCGTGCTTGCCAAACTCATATTTAGTGTCTACCAGGATGAGGCCGCGTTCGGCAGCTATCTCCGTTCCGCGCTGGAAGAGGCGCAGCGTGTAGTCCTCCAGCATGGCGTATTCCTCGGGCGTGCAGAGGCCGCGCTTCAGGATTTCGGCGCGGGAGATGTCGGCATCGTGCTCGCCTATTTCGGCCTTGGTGGTCGGTGTGATGATGGGTACGGGGAACTTCTGGTTCTCCTTCATGCCTTCGGGCAGGCGGACGCCGCAGATTTCACGCACGCCGCTCTTATAGGCGCGCCAGGCCGAACCGCAGAGGTAACCACGAACTATCATCTCCAGCGGGAATCCTTCGCAAAACACGCCTACGGTCACCATCGGATCGGGTGTGGCCAGCTTCCAGTTGGGGCAGATGTCTGTCGTGGCATCGAGGAATTTGGCGGCAATCTGGTTCAGTATCTGTCCCTTGAAGGGGATGCCTTTGGGCAGGATGACGTCGAAGGCCGAGATGCGGTCCGTAGCCACCATGACGAGTTTCTCACCGTTGATGTTGTACACATCGCGCACTTTCCCGTGATATACGCTCTGCTGTCCGGGGAAGTTGTAATTGGTTTCAGTTAATGCTTTCATATTCTATATTATATGTTTGAATTAAAATAATTTAGGCTCATTGTCAATGGCTTCTTTCATGGTGAACTTCAGAGGTGACTTCCCTCTTGCCACAATGTCCGGCATTTGTTTCAGATAGTCTGTCATCTTTCGGGTAGTCCACGATGATAAAGCAAGACGCTCGATGATTTCTTTGGAAGTCAGCGCTTGCCTTTTGAGCAGCTTTTTGATGCGTTCTTCCAAACTTTCATAGGGGCTTGCGGGTTCGCTGACACATGCCTTCTTTTCTTCCTTGCAAGTTTCTCCTTGCAAAGATACGGGAATTGCGCCTTTTTCTATCAACAAATGGTTCGCATTTTTTTCATTGGGCAGAGGATTTCGCACATAAATCCGTCTCATCTTTCGTAATCCGTCGATAACTCCGGCCCATGTGCCGCCTTTGCTGTCTGCCGCTTCCGCCACATAGATATCTTGTGCCATGCCGTATATGATGGGATTTCGTGCCATGGCCAGTCCGGCGCTCCAAGGGGCTTTCGGATGGAATGTGCTTACTACCAATACGTTTCCGGCGATGATGTCTTTATACAAGGCTTTGAATCCGGAGGAAAATGTTATTATTCCTTGTGGCAGGACAACTATGCTTTTCCCGCCATATTTCAACGCCGAGTCAAGTGCTTGTTTGTCTACTCCTTTGGCATAGCCGCTGACAACGACTTTATTTTGTGCTGCGGCTTGCTTGGCTATATTGTCCGTGAATTGTAATGATAAGGTTCCGGTTTGTCTTGAACCTACGATGGCAAGACTGTCGGTTTGTAGCAATTGGAGGTTTCCTTTAGCATACAGCAGAGGCGGGGCGTATGTCTTCTTCAAGTTTTGTTTCAGCGTTTTAGGGTAGTCTGATGACAAAATGGGAATCAGACTGTATCCTTGTTCCAACAGGTTTTCTGCTTCGAAAGCGTAGTTGGGTAAATCTTTTTTAGATGCATCCAACCAACCGATTTCTTCGGGAGTTAATTGGAAGTCTTTTCTCCATACAGTCTCTTCGCAGTGGAAGAAGTCAGACAGAGTAATAGATCGTTCATAGCATTGCACGATAATCTCATTCTTTCGGGCCGTTCTCATTCTTTCCGTATGAGCCAAGGCCATCCAATAGGTATATTCTTGTTCCATTGATTATTCTGTTTACTAAATTTACAGGTCATCTCCTCCTACCGTCTTGGCGATAACAAGAGGAGCTATCTTAGTGGCTCCGGCTTGAGTCAGCATACGGCCGATTTCCTTAATGGTTGCACCACTGTCGAAGATGTCGTCCACCAATAAGATGCTTTTCCCTTCCACCGCATCTGACAGGGTGAATGCATCAGTCACATTATCCCGTTTAAGTACATGGTTCTGGAAAATCTTTTGAGGCTCGGTCGGGTGAGATTTTTGAAGCCAATCGTGTACAGGGATGGACAAGACCCTTCCCAACCTGTATGCAAAGTCCTTGACCAAGTCTCCCGATACGGTTGGCGGTACATAGAGTATTATATCGAACGTTTGGCTTCCCCATTGTTTGCGATAAGCCCTTAATACAGTTTTCAGCAGCATGTCTGGAAACATGCCTCCGTTCTCATACTTGCAGCGGTGGATGGAAGTGCCCACATTGGATGTCCCGTAATAGGCTCCCGCCACTCCGTTGATGATGTTCGTTTTTTTACTTTCCACCTCGAGTTGAGGAAAATAGTTGATTTGAAACTCACGGATGTACTGCCAATCCTCTTCTTTCGCGTAGACATGCCGTTTCACTAAGTCGGTATTGTCACAGCCTTTGTAAATTTTCGTGTGAGGATCTCCTAAATATTCGCAAAGGAATTTCATTCGTGGTTCGCTGGTATAGATGTACTCTATCATTTTATCCAAGTCTTTCAGTTTCGCTATGCGCAATGCTTCGAATCCGGTAGAATCTAATGCCGGGGCACCAAACTGATATTCATATATTTTATGTTTATTATATACGACTTCCTTGATAATGCCTTGTTCTATTAAGTCAGCTTTAATCACACGGATTGGAGTCTGTTTCAGATTGGTTTTCCGTATCAGGTCTTGTATGCCCAACGGCTCAGCTTTCAGCAAATCTATTACTCGTTGGTAAGTTTGGATGGATGGCCGAGCCGATTCGATGAACGATTTAGGTAATTTATAATCTTCCGGAATGCCATCGGCATCTTTCAATGAATTGTAGAATAAAATAGCTACGGTCGGTTTTCCATCCCTGCCGGCACGGCCAATTTCTTGATAATAATGGATAGGCGATGCCGGTATCTGTGTATGGATAATGAAACGGATATCTGGCTTGTCAATTCCCATACCTAATGCATTGGTAGAGATGATACATTTCCAGCGGTTCTCCATCAGTCCTTGCTCTATTTCTTTTCGTTGTTCGGAAGGAAGCCCTGCATTGTAGGCGATGCAACTGATTCCATTATGTTCAAGCCAACGTGCATAAAGTTCAGTTTGCACACGGGTTCCCGTATAAATCAATCCCGTGCCGGGAAGGCGGTTCATCCAGTGTGCCAATGCTATCATTTTTTCTTCTTCAGATTGGGTTTCTACCACATACAAATGGAAGTTGTCCCGCATCAAGCTGCCTCGAACGGTTTGCAAATCTCCTCCGATTTGTCGTTCGATGTCTTGTTGTACACGCAGTGTGGCAGTTGCTGTAGTTGCCAAGACTGGCATGTGCTTAGGTAACAGATTGACCAAATGGATGATGCGTCGAAAGGCAGGTCGAAAGTCGTGTCCCCACACGGAGATGGTATGTGCTTCGTCTATGACAATCATCGAAAGTTTCATACTTCGTACAGCTTCTTGCCATTCTTGGTTTTCTTGCCGCTCCGGAGCGATATACAGAATCTTGATTTTACCATTCAATGCGTCTTGGATAGCTTGCGTATTTTCTTCTTCCGATTGTTCAGAATTAATGTATCGTGCAGAAATTCCTTTCGCATTTAGGCTTTTTACCTGGTCGCGCATCAAGGCTATCAGTGGGGAGAAGATGACGGTTATACCTTCCCATAGCGTAGCCGGGAATTGATAGCATAATGATTTTCCGAAGCCGGTACGTTCAATTAACAGCACACGTTCTCCATTGAGCAATCGCTTGATGACATCCCATTGTTCGTCAAAGAAATGCTCAAAGCCAAATGTTTGCTTTAATAGACCCTCTGCTTCGTTTCGTTTCATGATTTAAGGATTTGATTCTTTATCTTTCTTACGCAGTTCGCGTGCTTCCTTCTGTTCTTTCTCGTACTTGTCATACGCTTCGACGATGCGCGTCACGAGCTTATGCCGCACGATGTCTTTGTGGTTCAGTTCGATGAAGCTGATGCCTTTCACTCCTTTCAGGATACGTACGGCTTGCACCAGTCCGGATGTCTGCGAGGCAGGGAGGTCTATCTGCGTCATGTCACCCGTCACAATCATCTTGGTGTTCATACCCATGCGGGTAAGGAACATCTTGATTTGGGCCGTGGTAGTGTTCTGTGCCTCATCGAGGATGACTACGGCATCGTTCAGCGTCCGTCCGCGCATAAAAGCCAATGGAGCTATCTGTATGACGTTCTGGTCCATGTATTCCTGTAGCTTGGCGGCAGGTATCATGTCTTGCAGAGCGTCGTACAAGGGTTGCAGATAAGGGTCTATCTTCTCTTTCATATCGCCCGGCAGGAAGCCCAGCTTCTCACCGGCCTCCACAGCGGGGCGGCTCAGGATGATTTTCTTTATCTCTTTGTTTTTCAAGGCGCGCACGGCCAGGGCGATGGCGGTATAGGTCTTTCCTGAACCGGCAGGGCCGATGGCAAACACCATGTCGTGCTCACGGAAAGCGTCCACCAGCTTCTGCTGGTTTTCGCTGCGCGGGATGATGGGCTTGCCCGTAACGCTGAATACGATGACGTTGCCGCTCTTTTCCGCCTGCGGAGCATTTCCCTTGATAATGTCAATGATGGCTTCTTCCTTCAACGAGTTATATTCGGCGCAATGTTTTTCCAGTTTGATGATATTTTCTTCGAAGGCACACATCTCCTCCTCGTCGCCCAGCACCTTGATGACGTTGCCCCGTGCCACGATGCGCAGTTTGGGGTACAGTGCCTTGATGAGTTGCATGTTGGCGTTGTTCACACCATAAAAGATGACGGGGTCAATGTCTTCGAGTACGATTAGTTTTTCTATCATTCGTTCGGTTTAAATTCTGTATTTATGTTACAAAGGTAATATAAAAAAGTGAGATACTGAGCAAATCGCGGAAATATGATTGAAGTTTAATGGCCTAAGTAGGTGAACACAATCCGTTTATATACTGAATGGGACTTCGGCTTTTGTCAAATCATTCCTGTTTTTCGTGAAACGCTGAACCTTCACCTAAAAAACACTTAACTATTTGTTCGGAAACAGTTAAGTGTTTACTCCGAAAAACTTAAGTATTTCGGAAGGAACAGTTAAGTGTTTCCGAACAAACAGTTAAGTGTTCTTTTGGAATGTAAATAACTGAAAATCAGATGTATGCGAGGATTGTTCCGGTTTGTGTCAAGGATTGAACGCTCGTTTTATACATTTATTCGCATTTATCCCCTCGTAAGGTTATGGGACGTTAATTTGTTTTGTCAAGATAAATCACGTGCCCACTTCGATGGGAGATGAGGCATCCGCCGATGTGTAATGATTGATGTATTCAGATGCGTTGATGTGTCATGCGTTTTTTCCGCCAAGTGACGCCTTTTTATATGCGGAAGGTTGCTCTTCCCCGATAACGGGGGGGTAAGGAGGGGGTAGGGGTTCAGTTGTCATTTTTGAACCGGAGTCATTATGCCAGCGGCTTGCGGAATGTGCATCCTTCCTTCCACAGGGAGCAACCGTAAGCGGTCTTACCTTTAATAATGGTACCTTTACCACAAAGAGGGCAAGGTTTCCCTATCCATTCATCCGTCAACACAGCCGGTATTTCTGGCTGTTTCTTGCGGGAAGTGCGTTTGGGGGATGTAGTTTCCTTTTTGGAAGCCTTTTCCCCGATTTTGGCGTTCGCTTTGTCTGAAGTTACGGATTTAGTCGATGTCGATTGTACCGATACGTAACGGTTGCTTTGGTCAGCCAGTACGTTGGCTACAATAGTGGACACCATTTGTTTCAGTTCTTCGAGAAACTGGGTGGCGTTGTATGTGCGGCGTTCTATCTCACGTAGTTTTTTTTCCCAAATGCCTGTTAATTCGGCGCTTTTCAAAAGTTCTTCATTGATAATCTGAATTAACTCCACACCTGTGGGGGTTGCTATCAGGTTCTTCTTTTCTTTGCGGATATAATTGCGCTTGAACAGGGTTTCAATAATGGCGGCTCGGGTGGACGGACGGCCTATGCCGTTTTCTTTCAAGGCATCACGCAACTCATCATTATCAACCAGTTTACCGGCCGTTTCCATGGCGCGCAACAGTGTGGCTTCAGTGTAGGGACGGGGCGGTTGCGTCCATTTTTCCACCAACTCGGGCACGTGTGGGCCACTCTCTCCTTTTACAAAAGCGGGCAGTGTTTTTTCTTCCTCCGTGTCTTTCGCTTCTTTCTCTTCGGATGCCTGAGGGGTGGCGCTATAGCTAAATACCACTCGCCAGCCTGGTTTTACAATCTGCCTGCCGGAAGTCTTGAACTCTACGTCATCAGCCTTACCCTCGACAGTCGTAGTTGAGAAACGGCAATCGGGGTAGAATATGGCAATGAAACGTCGGGCTATGAGATCGAACACTTGACGTTCGCGGTCAGTCAGGTTCACGGGCGGTTGTCCGGTAGGAATGATGGCGTGGTGGTCGGTCACCTTGGAGTTGTCGAACACTTTTTTCGACTTTATTAAAGTGGCTCCTTCCAAAGAAACAGTCAGTGCCTCATATCCTCGCAAGCCTTTCAGGATGCCGGGACATTTGGGATAAATATCATCGCTTAGGTAAGTGGTGTCAACGCGGGGATAAGTCGCCACTTTTTTCTCGTAAAGTGACTGGATAAGCTTTAATGTGTCATCGGCGGAGAAGGCGAACTTCTTGTTGCATTCCACTTGCAGGGAAGTCAGGTCGAAAAGACGGGGCGGTGCTTCGCGTCCTTCTTTTTTGGAAACAGCGGTCACGCAGAAAGGCGCTTCTTTAATCCGGTTCAGCAACGCTTCACCTTGCGTACGGTCAGTGATGGGGGCTATGCCTCGGTTTTCATCCGGCTTTTGGGGTTTCTTGACGGAGGCCTCCTTTTGCTTCTCGGCCTCTAAAATCAATTCTTCCTCGCTTTTGCGCACAAGGGCGGTGAAAAGGGTATCGCGGTAAACGGTATTCAGCACCCAATATTGGCGGGGAATGAAGTTCTGTATTTCCAACTGACGGTTAACGATAAGAGCCAGTGTAGGGGTTTGGACCCGTCCGATAGAAAGCACTTGGCGGTTTTGTCCGTATTTCATGGTATAGAGGCGCGTGGCGTTCATACCCAAGAGCCAATCACCGATGGCTCGGCTTAACCCGGCCTCATAGAGTGGTTGGTACTCGGATGCCTCATGTAAGTGAGCAAATCCTTCACGGATAGACTCTTCGGTGAGCGAGGATATCCAGAGACGCTTCACCGGGCAACGTGCGCCTGCCTTTTGCATCACCCATCGTTGAATAAGTTCCCCTTCTTGTCCCGCATCTCCGCAATTGATAATCATTTCCGCCTTTTGCATCAGGCCTTCAATGACATGGAACTGGCGTTCGTATGTGGGATTGCTGATAAGCTTGATGCCGAAGCGGGGTGGAATCATGGGCAAATAGTTCAAGCGCCACGATTTCCATTCCGGTGTATATTCGTGTGGCTCCTTCAGCGTACAAAGGTGGCCGAACGTCCAGGTCACCTGGTATCCGTTTCCTTCGATGTATCCGTCCTTTTTTTCTTTGGCTCCCAGCACATCGGCTATGTCGCGTGCCACGGAGGGCTTTTCGGCTATGCAAACTATCATCCGTTTCTTTTTGTTTAGGGTGTGCAAAGGTACAAAAAGAAATGGAGAAGAAAAAATAAGAGGAAATGTTACCGGCTGAAAAGAATAACGGCAATATTGTCGCTAAGTTATATTTCAACAGAAAATTTCTATAAATTATCTTTGATGTCACTTAGTTCCACCAGCTTGTTGACAATGGCGTAAATGGTAAGGCCTGCAGGCGAATGGATTTGAAGTTTCCGGGCTATGTTGCGACGATGGGTAATGACGGTGTGTATGGAAAGATACAGCTTATCCGCAATGGCTTTGTTCGTCATGCCTTTCACCACACAAGTGATGATTTCTTTCTCGCGTTGGCTTAACGTTTCCGCATCATTTCCCTTTTCCGCTTCCTCCTCTTGTATATGCGTCAAGTTGTATAACTTGGAAGCGATGACATCCAGTTCGTCGCAGATGGAAAAATGATCATCATACTCTTTCAACTGATTGTTGGTAATGACAGATGACAGAAGAGCGACGTAACGGGTTTGCCCCAGACAGGCATGTGCGGCTTTAAAAACGGTAGGATTAAATCCTCCGTCGAAAGTGGGGTTGATAATGATGACATCCGGCTGGTGCATGTTGGCATAGTTGGACAACGCCTCTGCCGAAGTCACTTCAACGGGATGTACGTCCATGTTGGGTAAACGCTTCAGCACAACTGACAATCCGCAACGGATTATGACGGACGCTTCGGCCACTACGATATTCAGCGAACGGTTATTGTTCATTTTTTAGTCTCCTTTCCATCTGTGCTACAGCAGGAACAAACAGATAGTCTTCTACTTGGCAATGTGAAGCCAAGTCCTGTTCGCAGTTGAATATGTCGAATAAAACAGCGTTCAACAAGTTGTTGTTTTCCTTTTCCGGATAATATTTTATAATGATACTTTTCAGTTCCTTCAATTTTAGGTCTATCTGGTTGTGATGGCTGGCGAATGTCGCTATGTCATAATCGTCCGACAAACGGCCTTGCAGCAGCCCGTCCACATACGTGAACACGGCTCCATTCTCATATTCCATGTGCTTACGCACCTCTTTAACGTATGCGTCATAGAATTTGAGTATCAGGAAAGCCACATCGTTCGTTCCCGAGTAATCAATGGCTTCAATAAGTTTGCGGCGGATAAGCGGAAGATTAAAATCCAGGAAATATGTATGAGCTCGTCTTAGATAATCCATAAGCGCAGGCACCGAAAAGTCGTCCATACTGCCAGAGCCATAAGCATACGGCTCGCTACTGATGAAATTGGCCACGGCCAGGAATGTCCGATAGTCTACCCCTTGCGCTTCACAAACATCCTTGACATTCCTGTCTCCAAAACCTAATGACAGGCCAAAACGGCTCATCACCATCAGTAGGGAGTAATTGTCGCAAATGAGGTCACTCATTTTGTCCGTAGCGTTATATTTTTGCGTCTTGTTCATACCTGTTTACATGTTTTGCGGGTGCAAAATAACAATTTTCCTTCGGAATAGGCAATCCCCATTTGTAGGTATTTCCATCTCCCGATTACCTTTGTTGTTCGTATGAAATCAACAACCCGATGACTTCGGAGTAATTCTTCTGTCCGCCGGGTATTTTATTCCCTTTCAGATATAAATCGTACATCCAGTCCTGTATGCGTCCGATGAGAGGGCTGTATTTCGCTTCCCAATAAGTCTGTTTATCCCGCAGCATGCGGATGATTTCGGGACGGATGGCGGACAGTAATTCTTGATATGCTTCCTTGTCCATTAACCGGTAGGCATTGTTCAGGACATGGGGCAGAATGGAGTAGTATCCGCTGAACCGTATGTGTTTTTCCGTGGAGCGAGTGCATACCTGATAGGCGTAGAAATTGGCTTCGGCCTCGCTTGTAATACCCAACAGATGGGCCATCTCGTGTGCGTAAGTAGACGGATAGTCGGCGGGAAGCACATCACCATTCACGGTAAATTCACAAAAGAAAGGACCCATGCTGCCTGTAACCCCCACCATCGAAATGAGCGGAGTGAAAAGCATGACCTTTACTCTCGGATGGTTATTGAGCGGACGATGTACTTCCGGATTGCTGCTGATGCGCCGATAACCCCGTACAGCCTCTTGGCACACTAATGGACGATTGACCTCAGCGGGAGGTTCAGTGTACGACGCATTCAGTCGCTCTACATAATTATGGGTAAATGTCTGGAAAGATTCGGGCGTATAAGGCACAGGAGTGATACCGGTGCGCTGATAAAAACCGTCCTGCGAATAATTCAATCCCCAGGCAGCATAAAACCATACGTATATCCACACGACATACTCCACTTCGGAAAAGACAATATTCTTCCAAGTCTTTCGCTTGAACCTGCGTGCATAAACGGGATAAACTATCAAGCCCATGAGACTAAGCGCAATAAATAAATCGCCTATGGCAAAAGGAAACAGATCGGAAAATGAAGAAAGGCATAGCGCAATGCCTGGGTAAAGCTGGCGGGCGTAGAACTCGCCCCATCCGGGCAAAGTCTGCGTAAGCCAGACAAGCAACAATAATGCACCCAAGAAGATGTGGCGTCCCTTGAATAATCTGTTCTTCAATGCAGCATTCATACCGGCTTTTTTAAAAAACGACCACAAACATAAGGAAAAAATCCGAATTTGCCATGCTTTTCCTTTCTCCATGTGGTGATAAATGTACTAACAAACCTTAAACGATTTCATCGTCCGGTAAGTAGTAGTCTCTCCATTTGATGTCCGATTTGTAAATGGCGGCAATCTTAACCAACCTATCAAACAGGTCATATTTCGGGTCGC
>CASENS010000024.1 GCA_949289345.1 uncultured Bacteroides sp. | reverse complement strand
TTTTTTCGACAATTTTCTTCGCGATTTTTACAATCCGTTGATTTTCAATGCCATGAAAGAAGGGAATTCTCACGAGGGAAGGAAACCGGGGAAAAGGGATACACCATATTATATATATAAAAGACGGAATATCGCTTAGAGGAAGGAGAGGAGGGGAAGGAGAAGAAAAGCATCCGGGGTTTTGGGCATAACAAATCTTACCCAACCTTACACCGAACACCACAATGTCACCAAGAACGGCACGCTGAAATCCACTAAGAAACCGTGGAAAATGGACACAATCACCATGTCCTGCCCGGAAGTTTGAACAATAACAGGCAGCGTAGTATCCATCGTAGTAGCTCCCCCTGCCGATATGGGAGCCAGCCGCCCGAACCAACGCACCAACAAAGGCGCTCCAAGCAATGTAATGAGTTCACGCACAATATTCGTCAGCAAGGCAATCGTACCTAATTCCGCCCCCCGATATTCCGTAATGAAAATGCTCGACAAGGAATAATAACCAAAGCCCGAACCAATCGCCAGACAATCTGTCAAGCCACGGTGGTTCAACAAGAGACCGGCCAAGACCGAGCCTGTCCATGTTCCGACAATCGTAAGCAAAGGCAGCCACGCCAAACGCGGATTGAGCGAACGGAAACAGCGAAGCGTCTCCGGACTATGTCCTATACTTGCGCCCACACATCCCATCAGTGCACAAAGGGCACAGGAGCTAATTTTACCCGACGCCACTGCTCGCGGCACCCCCATCAACATTCCGACACAGACACCTATGACAAAGAAGCCTACAATGACACCGCTTCCCCGCAAGGCATGCCATGTATTTTCACCCGCCGATTGGACAGGAGCCATCCGTTCCTTATCCGCTTTCAAAATTTTTCTCCACAACAATTTGGCAGCCATGACACTACCCAGCGTACCACAAGCAGCCAGTAATCCGGCTTCGAGTCCTAACGTAGGGAGGTTGTACATCAAATCCCCATTAGCACCCACTTCCATTCCAAGAAAGAAAAGCAGCAACCAAATGAGTACACTGATAACACGACCCAGCCACTCCATCCGCCACTTGTGCATCAAGTAACCGACGAGCATTCCTCCCAGCATGAACAAAATGACCGTAAACATATTATTTTCTCAAACAAATTAAGCCGCAAAGGTAGATATTGTGTTGCTTTGATTCGTACAAATCCGTATTTTTGCCAAGTCATTTTAATAAAGATTATGTTACGACCTTATTTAAATCCCGATTTAATAGAAGCCGGATGCGATGAAGCCGGACGCGGATGCTTGGCCGGAGCCGTTTATGCCGCAGCCGTAATCCTGCCCCAAAATTTCCGAAACGAATTGCTGAATGACTCCAAGCAACTTTCCAAACGCCAACGTTATGCATTGAGAGAGGTAATAGTGCGCGAAGCCGTAGCATGGGCTATAGGCATCGTGTCACCCGTTGAAATAGACCAAATCAACATCCTCAACGCCTCCATCCTCGCTATGCACCGAGCCATCGACGGACTCTCCGTGCGCCCGCAGCATCTCCTTATCGACGGAAACCGTTTCAAAGAATACCGGAACCTGCCCCACACCACTATAATAAAGGGCGACGGCAAGTATCTCTCTATAGCCGCAGCATCCATCCTTGCCAAGACTTATCGTGACGACTACATGAACCGGATACATGAGGAATACCCTTCCTACGGCTGGGACAGGAATAAAGGCTATCCCACCAAGGAACACCGGTCCGCCATCGCCACACACGGCATAACACCTTATCACCGTCTAACATTCAATCTGTTGGGGGACAGGCAACTTCGGTTGGATTTTTAAACATAAGGCAGATAAAGTTCATCAAAAGGGAAAAAACACGCACTTTTACACAATTAATATTTTTTAACAAAGCAAATAAGGATTGATGTTAATAACTGCATATCTTTGTAGGTAAATAATAATACCATGTTAACAAATTATTAATACTGTTAGTTATGAAAAAGTTCTTATTGATTTTATTAGGAGTATTTACCTTAAGTACGATGGCGGTCTATGCCCAAGAAGCAGTAGAGCAGGATGCCAAAGCCTTGAAATTGCAAGAAAAAGAAGCCAAGCGCCAAGCCAAAGAAGCTAAAAAAGCGCAGAAGGAAAAGGAAAAAGCGGAGAAGAAAGCAGCTAAAGCGGACAAGAAAGACAAGAAAATAGCCAAACTAAGAGCCGAATATGAGGAATTCATCACCAACTATGAACCGCTGAACACAAACACCGGCTATGCAGAAGTAGATACATTCATGACAAACGCCAACAATCTGTTTGCCACAATGGTTGCCGTAGAACAACAGATTGGTTACATCGAGGTTGTTGTGGAGAATATAGAAGACCCCTTAACAGGCGAAATTGTGCCACAAGCCACCGGTATCCGTAACAAGCACACTGGGCAGCCCATCAAAAAGAGTGATGCACTGAAGAATTACGGACTCGCCAGTTTGGAACTGACTGCAGCAGCCGCACAAGGAGCCACATTAGTGACCAACGGCACATCGGTGGTCTTAGCTGCCGTAGATGACCCATTGTCCATTATTGCGATAGGAGGACAAGTAAAGAAGGTGATGAAGAGCCTGAAGATGACTGTTAACATGATTCCGCTCATTCAACGCAACATCAAAGAAAACACTGACGCCTTAAAATTTTACAAAGACAATTTGGCTGGTGAAGAGGAAGACGCGGAAACTCCGGCAGAAAATTAGGTGAGGGAAAAATATTCGACAAGCATAAGGTACAAGAAATGAAAAAATTAGTATTTTTGTTGCTGTTTATAGGAGTTTGGCAATGCTCCTTACAGGCACAGGAGGTAGCGGACAAGAATGCGATGATACTCCGTGTCGGGAAGATGGAATTTCAAGACCCTGCCCTACAACGCACCATCAAGCCGGATTTGAGGACTGCTTTTGAAGGCATTCTGGAGGAAACCTTGCGTACAGCGGCGGGTGAGTCACAACGCTTCGAAATAACCGACTCGCTGACAGCCGCTCAACTAGACGAAGACATGCGTAGCGAACTGGCCGCCGTAGTAGATGACCCGCAACGGGCTACAGAACTGAGAAAGAAGGCCTTCGAAACTATCTTTGCCGTAGATTGGGTAATGGACGGTGCCATTACGCAGGTACAGATGATGCGCAAGGGTAATTACGGCTATGTCTGCACGGCACATATTACGGTGACGGTAAAAGACCGCCGTTCATCCATGTTACGCGTAGTGGACTCCCGGCCTTTTGTAAACAAGGTAAAAGATACTAAAATTCGTCCGCGTGCCGACCAAGCTTTTCGTGCCGCTATGGATGAAATTCATCCACGCTTAGTGGAGTACTTCACTGACAATTTCGGCGTATACGGCAAATTAGTCCGTCTGACCGAAAAGAACGATGCGGTAGTGAATTGCGGTTTGAAATACAACTTGGAGAAAGGCGATGTCTTCCAAGTAACCCACATGGTACCTCAGCAGACAGCTGACGATAAGTTCTATTACGAAGAACAACTTATTGGAACGCTGAAAGTGGAAGATGTGCTGGATGAGTCGTGTGTTTGCAAAATAATGAGTGGTGAGGACGAAATCATCAGTGTCAACGAGACGGGTGGTTTCATGCAGTGCAAACAGATAATGAAATAATATATATAAGGATGAAACGATTAATTTTAATTGCCATGCTGACGATAAGTGTATGCCTTTTGGGACATGCACAAAGAGTAAAGCCGGTGGAATATGGAGGAACAGTATCTGTTCTTAAAGTAGTAGACCAGAAAGCATTAATTCTGGAATTAAGAGTTGTAGGCTACGGGAAAAATGAAGCCTTGGCTCAAGAAGACGCAGAAGTACGCGCCATCCGTGCGGTAATGTATGCGGGCGTAGAAGGTTTCCGCCCGTTGTTAGTGGAGTCGCAGGCCGAATCGCAGCACGGAGATTTTCTCCTTAACTTCTTTGACAACAAGCAATACAAAGACTATCTTCCGATGGTGGAACCGGCAGGTGGGTTAACCAAGGTGAAAGGGATGAAAAGGAAAGTAAGGAAACAGCCTTACGACATCCGGGTAAACGTGGGAGCATTGGAGCGTTTCCTCATCCAAAACAAAGTAAAAAAAAGAATGGGTTTTTAATCGATAAATAACACACTGATGAAGAAGATTTATGCGATGATAGCCGCATGCGCGTTTGCATGCGTTTCCGCCAAGGCTCAGGAATTTAACACGCAAGGCATTGGCACACAGGCACACCAGCCTTCCGTAATGGTAGTGCCTTATATCAATGAAGAGTTGGACAACGACGCTGACAAGTTACGTGCTTACATCGACTCTAACCCGTTGATGAAAATTGGCCTTAGCAAGGTGAAGGAAGCCTTTGACTTGAAAGGGTTTCCTACGCGTGATTTTGTGGGTGCCTTGCGCGTGAATCGCAACCGCCGGTTGGTTTCCGCCAGCAAAGGCACGTCCTCGTCAGTAGCCAAATCTATCATACGGAATTCGAAAGCAGAAATCATCGTATATCTCACTCCCATTGTGACACATAACAACGGTTTGAGCGAAGTACGCTTTACGTTAGATGCTCAAGAAGCGATGATTGGACAGAGCTTTGCCAATACCGACCTTAGCAGTGGCAGCTACCGAACGAACGATACCATCATGCTTGCCGACCGGGCGTTGGAAACGCTCAACACGACTTTCTTCTACCAGATAGAAGACGGATTTAACCAAATGGTGGAAGAAGGACGCGATGTATCAATCTTGGTGGAATTTGCCGAAGGATGCGAAGTAGGACCATACACACGTTTAGGTGCTGAACGCAAGACCTTGTCTCGTGCATTACTAGATTGGGGTCGTTCGCATGCTTACCATCAATCGTGCGGAGACCCGCAAAGCGCTGACGGCATCATTGAAATGACAATGAAAGTTCCGGTCTATTTGGATGATACGGGCGAACCTTATCAAATTTCGTTGACTACAGATGCCTTGTTGACATTCTTCGACCAGCTGCTTGGCGAGCAGGCCATTGCGGAAGTAGCGATGGCGCAGGGACAGAACATTCATTTTGTCATAACCAATCCGTGATGTATCTGGATAAGTAATGAACATGCTTATGAAAAGACTTTTATTAATAATAATATGGTGCGCGATGGCGTCGGTATATGGGCTATCCGCACAAGAAGTACAGTTCACCGTGTTGCCGTCTACGCAAACTGATTTGTCAGATGAGATAGCAGAGGCGCTCAACTTGAAACTGAAACAAATCCTGACTCGCAACAGTGCCGCTTCAGCCAATGCCTACAATGTGTTTGGCATCGAACCGGCGATAGTAGTGGAAGAAGAGCTGGCTTCCGAGGGGCTGATGGACAGAGTGAACTTGGTAAAGGGCGAACTGACACTGATTGCCAAGAATCTGGTGGACGGCAGTCTGTACTACAGCATGTCCATCCCGATATCGGGCACATCGGAAGGTGGCAGTGAGGAAAAAGCCTTGAAGGCGATGGTGACCAACATCAAAACGACCAATACGGCATTTACCCGTTTCATCCGTTTGGCCAGACAAAAGATACAAGACTACTATGCAGCCAATTGTGCGGTTATTCTGCAAAAAGCTCAGACACTATATGCACAGAAGCAATATCAAGAAGCGTTGAGCTATTTGTCGGCGGTATCCGAAGTATTGCCTTGCTATGAACAAGTGTCTGTGTTAGTGGCAGAGTTGGCGCAATACATTCCCAGTGCCCCCGACACAGTGATTGTGCAACGGGTAGTAGAGAAACCTGTTGTTGTGGAAAAGCCCGTGGTTGTGGAAAAGCCCGTGGTAGTAGAAGACCCGAAACCACAGAAGCCCGACCCTATCAATTGTGACATCTCGGTATCGGCAAACGACCTGGACGTGAAAGTATTGGAATGTTTCGGCAATGTCACCCAACGACGCATCACGCTCCGATTAGAAGTGTTGAACAGGAACGACCGCATCACAAATGCCCAAGTCAATTTCATATCAGCTTTTACGGCTGACGGTACCGAATGCAAGGATCGCCGTGCAATAACAGACGGCAATTACTGGTGTGGCACTAAAATGCCTCCGTATGTCAGCGTGAAACAAGACTATTTTCTGCTAAATGTGACAGAGAAAATAACCAGTTTCAGTTATGTGGAACTGGAAATAAGAAGTGCGAAAGTGATAATCCGCAACCTTCCGGTGCAGTGGTAACTTAAAATGGGAAATCATACAATGAGACGAATAATCGGATTGGCTTGTGCGCTGATAATAGCGATAACCTATGCAGGAGCGCAAACCAAAGTAATAGAAAAAAGTACTAAAAAAACTCCCCAGTGGCTGACAGCCCCCGCGGAAGGCTATTTGGTGGTGACAGTTACTGCCAACTCACTGGCCGATGCACAGTCCAAAGCGTTGGCAGAGGTAACCGAACGTATCATCCAGGCAGTGGCAAGCAATGTCTCCGTGTCCACCCGGAACGAACTTTCAGAGGTAAACTTGAACGGGCAGATTGAATCAAAAGATGCCTTCACACGCATTTCCAAAATGAAGTCGGCCAACCTACCTTTTCTGAAAGGTATCTCTCTTTCAAAAGTCGAGGATATCTATTGGCAGAAGATTCAAAACAAGTCTACCAGGCAAGAATATTACGAATATTCGGTGAAGTATCCTTTCTCGAATATAGAACAGAAGCGGTTGATTGCCGAGTTTGAAGCACTTGATACCAAGAAAATGACCCAGTATGAAGCTTTAGAAGCCCAACTCGGCGCCATAGAATCCGTAGAGGAAATAGCGGACTGCATCACACAATTGAAAACTTTGGAAGATTATTTCTTCGACGAAGTACGTTTGAGCCAAGTTGAAGGATTAATAACACGTTATCAACAACAATATGACGCTCTTTCCGTAACAGGTGTTTTCCTGGAACCTGGCAAATACCAATGCCAGGTGCTGCTCGACGGTAATCCCGTTCGTACAGCCATCAGCCCCAAAGTCACTTCCAACTGTGCGGGACAACTAAGCGTCCGTCCCTCCGACGGAATGTTTATCATTTCATATGATGCGATTGATTGCTTGCCCGAAGAAGAGAACTTCCTAGACATAGTGTTCCGCATTAACGGGAAAAGATTAGCACACAAAGTCTATTTGCAGGACGTCGGCAGTGCAGCGACTTCCACTTTTTCGGTAGTTCCTGAAGGGAAACTGATTTTAACAGCTGATTCGATTATGGCATCAGAAAGAAAGATTATAAACATCAACATTCGACTGACGCTGAATAACCGTGGCGGTACACCGTTTGGCTTAAAGGCAATAGAGCTCCATGTACCGGAATTCTCCGCTCCTATCGTATTTGACGATATTGACGGCGTGTACAAGACCAAAGGTGTGTTGCAAGTACGGGCGTTGGCCGAAGGAGAGTTTACCGCCTTGGAAAAGAAAAAGTCCGCGTTCTCATTTGTACAAGGTTCCATTACACTGGTCAACCCGCAGAGTGGAGCTGTAGAACGCGTTCGATTGTCGTTGCCATACGTAACCAATTGGGAATAAGAAACAATTATTTTATAAATCACTTAAACTGCTACAAGTATGAAAAGGTATTTTACTTATCTGTTTTTGATTTTCGCTGTCTTGTTTGGTGGTATAGCTACAGCAGGAGCACAGTCTAAAGCGTTGAAAAAAGACGTAAAGAAACGTGTGAAGGAACTGAAGAAAGAAGGCTGGACCATGCAGGCCAGTGCGACTACATTGGATTATGCGATGCTGAAGTACCGCACTTATATGGAGGAAGATGAAGAAAACCGCATCGCATTGACAGGTATCGCCATTGGCAAGAATGCCAAAATCGGTCGTGAGAACGCCATCATGAACGGTATCACGAGCTATGCTTCGAGAGCCAAAGCACAAGTTGTGGGTAAGATGAAGGCATTAATGTCTTCGGACGCCTCGAATGTATCGGAAGAAGAAATCGATAAATTCGGCGCAGCTTACGAGTCTGGTGTTAACGCCAAAATAGGAGGTTTGGTAAAACAGCACTTTGTATTGGTACGCGAAACAGAGGATGGCAACAAGGAATTCAACGTATTTATGTCTATCGACGAAACCAAAGCCAAGCAAGCGCGTGAAGAAGCAGCCGCTGAAGCCAAAAGGCAAGCGGCCTTGGGGGAATTGTCCCAGCAGGTAGAGGAATTCATCGGTGAGCCTGTACCCGCCGAAGAATAAAAACGGGAAAATAGATAGGAGGTTGTGCTTGCCTGTCGTTAAAAGACCGGGGCAGTGCAGCCTCTTTTGTTTCTAACAGATTTGAACCAATATGAAGAGAATAGCTTTGTTGGCGGCAGCATTGCTGCTTTTCCTCACAGGAGGAGCTCAGGAAAAAGAAGAAGATTTCTCCAGTTTTATGAAGGCGGAAATGGAAAACTTCGACCGTTTTATGGAGGATGCAGACAGGGATTTCGTCAACTTCATGCGCAACCCTTGGAAAGAGTTCGACGCACAGAAACCGATTGAAAAGCGGGTAAAACCGGAACCTGTCAAACCTATCGTGTACAAAAAACCGGAAACTCCCGATGAAGATAAGCCAGTATGCCTCACCATTGAAGAAATTCTCGATGAAACTACGCGGGAAGGGAAACAAAATCCGGTGGTAAAAGTGATAGATGTGGATGACATCACGTTTGACAAGCCGATAATCATCGTTAAACAGAAAGACAAGCCGAAAGTCATTGTGATGGAAGAAGAGCAAGACAAGCCCGAAGTGAAACCCGAAGAACAGCCCCAACCGAGCAAGAAACCAATCGTGGTAGTAGAACCGGGAAAGGAGAAAAATGCCCCCGAACAAGAACCGGTAAAGAGACCCGCAGAGGAAGTGAAACAACCGGTACAACCCGAAAAGCCAAGCACACCGTCTGTTCCTTCGAAGCCCGTCCGTCAAAATCCGCTTTATACCGGAGCTTCAGGGCGAAAAGCCTTATCCTATGGCGGACAGACTTTCTACGTGCGCAATGCACTGAAAGGACAATGCCGCTTGTCCGGCCTAAGTGAAAACTCCGTAGCTAACGCTTACGAATCCTTATATCAGTCAGACTGGAAACCTTTGGTGGCCGATTGCAAACAAATCGCATCGGAACTAAGGCTGAATGACTGGGGAGTTTTTACGCTATTGAAAGCTCTATCCGATACCAATTGTTCGAACGAAAACGAAAGCGTTGTAATGCAACAATTCCTCCTCAACGCCATGGGTTATAAGGCACGCATGGCGCGAAAAGGCGACGGAAGCCGGATGCTCCTGTTCGTAGCTACAGATTGCATCATCTACGGGCATCCTTATACCCGTCAAGGCGGCGTAACCTACTACAACATCAACGGACAGGAAGCATGCTCTTTCTATATGTGCCAAAAGGACGCTCCGAATGCCAAATACAACCTACAGATGCATCTGAAAAGCGCTCCCGCATTGAGTGGGAAAACTGTAAAGTCCACCCATCAAGCCCATGGCAGCACGGCAAAGGTTACTTTGGAAATCCCTCAAGCTTTGATGGATTTCTACAAAAGTTATCCCCAATGCGATTATGGCATATACGCCACTTCAACCGTCAATCCGGAAGTGGAACAGCAGCTATTGTCTTCACTTGCCCCATACCTTACAGGAAAGACCGAGACCGAAGCGGCCAATATCTTGATAAACTTTGTCCAAACCGCCTTTCAATATGCCACAGACGACCAGCAGTTCGGCTACGAAAAGCCGTTCTTCGTCGAAGAACTATTCTATTATCCCTATTCCGATTGTGAGGACCGTTCGGTGCTATTCGCTTACTTAGTGCGTAAGCTAATGGGGCTGGATGTCGTATTTCTTGACTATCCCAACCATATAGCTACCGCCGTACACTTCAATGGAGAAGTAGGTGGAGACTATTTGATGGTAGATGGAAAGCGATATACGGTTTGCGACCCTACCTATATCGGCGCAAGCATCGGTATGACCATGCCACAGTTCAAGACTGTTCCAGCCAAAGTGTTGAAATATTAGTCAAAGGTTCCAATTGCTCCAATCCCCGAACGGCCTTCACACCCCGTCACTTTTTAGGTGTGAGGACTTCACGCCCATACCGTGAAGCCCTCACACCAGCACGATGAAGACTTGGACTCTCAACAAAGAGTTCCTTTCAAGTCAGTCCTAAAGCCCTGCCGCAAAAGTATCCAAGAATAACTGACAAAGTATCGTTGGATAAATGCCAAAGTATTCAATAATATTCAGGCAAGTAACCAACGATACTTAGAAAATTCGCCGATAGAGGTTTTTAGCTATATCAATCAGCAACTTGCAACCGATTTTCAAGACCACCTCATCCTTCTTATCCAACTTAACATTGATTAATCGGTTTCAATTACTATCTTTTTTGTATTTTTGCGGCTGAAATAGAACTTGATAAAGATTAAACTTTAAATACGTTAGACATTATGGCAAAGAAAGCTCTTTTAATGATTTTGGACGGTTGGGGCATTGGCGACCGTCAAAAAGATGATGTAATTTATGTTACTCCCACTCCTTATTGGGATAGCCTTCTGGCTCAATACCCACATTCACAACTCCAAGCCAGCGGTGAAAACGTAGGTCTTCCCGACGGCCAGATGGGAAACTCTGAAGTGGGACACCTCAATATAGGTGCCGGACGAATCGTCTACCAAGACTTGGTGAAGATTAACCGTGCTTGCGCTGATGGCAGCATTTTAAAGAACAAGGAAATCGTTTCCGCTTTCTCCTACGCCAAGGAACATGGCAAAGGAATCCACTTCATGGGTCTGACTTCCAATGGTGGCGTGCATTCCTCGTTCGAACACTTGTTCAAACTCTGCGACATCGCCAAGGAATATGGTTTAGAAGACCGCACTTACCTCCATTGCTTCATGGACGGACGTGACACCGATCCAAAAAGCGGTAAAGGCTTCATCGAGCAACTGACCGCCCATTGCGCACAGAGCGCAGGCCGCATCGCAAGTATCGTAGGCCGCTTCTACGCCATGGATCGCGACAAACGCTGGAACCGCATCAAGGAGGCTTACGACCTGCTCATCGAGGGTAAGGGCAAACAAGCCACCGATATGGTGCAAGCCATGCAGGAGTCGTACGATGAAGGTGTAACGGATGAATTCATCAAACCTATCAACAACGCCAATTTCGATGGTACCATCAAGGAAGGCGATGTTGTCATCTTCTTCAACTACCGCAACGACCGCGCCAAGGAACTGACCATCGTGCTGACCCAGCAAGACATGCCGGAAGAAGGTATGAAGACCATTTCCGGCCTGCAATACTACTGCATGACGCCGTACGATGCCTCCTTCAAAGGCGTGCATATCATCTTCGACAAAGAAAATGTGGCTGACACACTGGGAGAATATCTCAGCAAGCAAGGCAAGAAGCAGCTCCATATAGCCGAGACAGAAAAATACGCACACGTAACGTTCTTTTTCAACGGCGGACGTGAGACTCCCTTTGAGGGTGAAGACCGCATTCTGGTTCCTTCCCCCAAAGTTGCCACTTACGACCTGAAGCCAGAGATGAGCGCTTACGAAGTAAAAGACAAATTAGTAGAAGCCATCAACACAAAACAATATGACTTCATCGTGGTAAATTACGCCAACGGTGACATGGTGGGTCATACAGGCGTATACGAAGCTATTGAAAAAGCCGTAGTAGCTATCGACAACTGCGTACGTGATACAGTAGAAGCAGCCAAGGCCAATGATTACGAGGTCATCATCATTGCCGACCATGGTAACGCAGACCATGCCTTGAACGCTGATGGTACGCCCAATACGGCACACTCACTGAACCCCGTACCTTTCGTTTACGTCACTACAAACCAGGACGCAAAGGTGGAGAACGGCGTATTGGCCGATGTGGCTCCGTCCATCCTGCACATCATGGGCTTGCCCCAACCGGCTGACATGACGGGCAAAGACCTAATAAAATAAGGAGTCCTGAATAAAGAATTGAAAATGAAGAATTGAGAATGAAGAATCGAATTGTGCGCCAAACAAGCACCATCACGCCCACATGGTAAATGCCCCATTCTTGATTCTTCATTTTATTTATTGACTATGGCAAAGGAAGGAAACGAAACAACCTCAAAGAAGTGCAAGGCGAAGAAGACAGTCCGATTATCCAATTTAGTGTGTCCGCCTAATATGTCTTTGGAACAATGGCAGACATTGCTCCGCCAACAAGCGGCGATGAAAGAGCAATTTGGCATCAGCAAAGACACGGATACGGATGAACGAGGTTGCTACCGTGTGGCCAATCCCTCATCTCATCAAATATATAAAGTGGTATACCGAGGCGAAAAAAATCCTTGGAACTACTGCTCGTGTATGGACTTCAAGTCGAACCAGCTGGGGACATGCAAGCACATTGAGGCTGTAAAGCACTGGATGGCTACAAATCATTTGCAAGCTGACCCTACCCTACCTCCCTATACGGCCGTTTACCTTTCTTACGTTCAAGGACGCAAAGTGTGCATCCGCATCGGCAGCGAAAAGCGGGAAGAGTTCCTGCGGTTAACTTCTGAGTATTTCGATGCGAATCATGTGTTACGTCCCGATTGCCTTTATTCCTTCTCCACTTTCCTGTCCCGTGCACGCAAGATAAGTGATACATTCCGTTGTTATCAGGATGTTTACCAATATATTCTGGAGATTCGCGACCGCCGCCGAAGGGAAAAGTTAGTAGAAGAAAAATGCACGGACACAGAACTCGACCACCTGCTGAATACCACCCTGTATTCTTATCAGAAAGAAGGGATTCGCTTCGCCATCCGTGCAGGTAAGAGCATCATTGCCGACGAAATGGGACTTGGAAAAACCATTCAGGCCATCGGCACGGCAGAGTTCTTCCGAAGGGAAGGATTGGCCGCATCCATATTAGTCTTATGCCCCACATCGCTGAAGTATCAATGGAAGAAGGAAATAGAACGTTTCACTGAAGCAAAAGCGCATGTCATCGAAGGCAGCGCCCACCAACGTCAGGCTCAATACAAAGCCGAAGAGCCTTATAAGATTATTTCCTACAACAGCGCCTGCAACGACATCAAAATGTGGGGAACACTTCAGACGGATTTGCTGATTATGGACGAAGCACAACGTCTGAAGAACTGGAACACGCAAATATCCCGAGCGATGCGGCACATCGAATCGGACTATACGGTAGTGTTATCGGGTACACCGTTGGAAAACAAGCTGCAGGAGTTGTATTCCATCGTCCAGTTTGTAGACCAATACCGCTTAGGGCCGTATTACCGTTTCGTGAACTTCACTACCATGATGGATGAAACGGGCAAAATTACAGGCTATAAGAATCTGAATGTCATCGGGCAGCATCTGAACGGCGTATTGTTGCGACGACGTAAGGCGGATGTCGCTTTGCAACTGCCTGCACGCAGTGACAAGAACCTGTTTGTCAGCATGACAAAGGAACAGCGCGTCCAGCACAACGAATACCAGTACCTTGTTGGACAGATTGTGACCAAATGGCGCCGGATGCGTTTCTTGAGCGAAAAAGACCGCAACCGCCTGCTATTGCACCTGAACCAGATGCGCATGTTGTGTGACAGCACCTATATATTGGACCAGAAGACTCGTCATGATACCAAGATAGACGAATTGCTACAGATAGTGGACGAAATGGTGGAAAACGGTGAGGAAAAGATGGTCGTGTTCAGTCAGTGGGAACGGATGACACACCTTGTATGCCAGGAATTGGACAAGCGTAGTATCGGCTATGCCAACTTGAACGGCTCGGTTCCTTCCATCAAGCGCAAAGAGCTCATGGATCGTTTCACGAACAATCCTGATTGTCGAGTGTTTGTATCCACCGATGCGGGCAGTACAGGACTCAACCTGCAAGTAGCTTCCATCATCGTAAACTTGGACCTGCCTTGGAATCCGGCCGTTCTGGAACAACGCATCGGGCGAATCTATCGTTTGGGGCAACAACGCAACGTGCAAGTCATCAACTTTGTTTCAGAAGACAGCATTGAGGAACGGATGCTTACTACGCTGAACTTCAAATCGGGCATGGCAAGCGGCATTTTAGACGATGGAGAGGACTCCGTATTCTTCGAGGACAGCAAGTTCAACAAGTTAATGAAAACTGTAGAAGAAATCATTGTCGACCCGGATGCCACACCGGAAAGCACCGCCTCCGAAGAAGGGGCTGAAGAACCTGTTGTCAGCGAACAGCCGCAAGAAGAGAAAAAAGAACCGGATGGCGGTCAATTATTCTTTCCGTTTGAAGATGAAACCGAAAACAGGTCTGACACGGAACCGAACCAAGAGAAAGATACCACGGGGCAAAAGGACAAACACACGGAACCAACCCAAGAAAATCCGCAAAAATTAGTGGAACAAGGCGTATCTTTCCTCGCCCGACTGGCCGATACGCTTTCCTCGCCCGAAAAGACAGACCGTCTGGTAGATACACTGGTAAAGGAAAACAAGGAGACCGGAAAGACTACTATCGAAATACCTGTAGCGGACAAAGAAAGTGTGACACGCATGTTCCGGCTATTCGGCAAACTAATCAATTTAGGAAAATAAAAACAGATTCATACCATGCTTCAGATACAAGATGTTGTCGTAAGTTTCGACGTACTGAAAGAAAAGTTCCTGTGTGACTTACATGCGTGTAAAGGCGCCTGTTGCATAGAGGGTGATGCCGGAGCACCGGTAGAGTTGGAAGAAGTGGAGAAACTAGAAGAGGCCCTCCCGCTGATTTGGAATGAGCTTTCATCCGAAGCACGTAACGTGATTGACAAACAAGGTGTAGTATATGTAGACCAAGAAGGAGACTTAGTGACTTCCATCGTGAATGGAAAGGATTGCGTTTTCACTTGTTACGATGAAAAAGGTTGCTGCTATTGCGCCATCGAGAAGGCTTTTCGTGAAGGCAAGACAGATTTCATCAAACCCGTTTCTTGTCACCTCTACCCCATCCGTGTGAAAGACTTCGGCAGTTTCAAAGGCGTGAACTACAACCGCTGGAACGTGTGCAAGGCGGCAGTCCTACTGGGAGAGAAAGAGAACATGCCCGTCTACAAGTTTCTGAAAGAACCGCTCATCCGAAAGTTCGGCAAGGAATGGTATGACGAACTGGAAATTGCGGTCGAGGAACTTAAGAAACAGGAACTCTTATATTAAAAAAGACAAAGGCCTGGCATTCCGCACCTCAAGACACACAAAAGAGACGGAAAGAACATGGAAAGATGAAATAAAAATCAATTTTTCTTTGGAGGTTTAAATAAAAGCCGTATCTTTGCACCCGCAATCGAGAAACGATGGCGGGATAGCTCAGCTGGTTAGAGCGCATGATTCATAATCATGAGGTCCCCGGTTCAATCCCGGGTCCCGCTACAAGAGAAATCATATTTGAGACTGTTGAGTGGCTTCCACACTTGGCGGTCTTTTTCTTTATAAGAAACTTTTCAGCACCTCGTCCAATGACTCATCTTTACCCAGCCCCATATTCTTGCGCATACGCGAACGTATCACATTCACACTCTGACGATTTATACCGATGATAAGGGCTATCTCGTCCGTGCTTTGATTGATGACAACAAGCATGGCAAGCAACTCCTCGTTGCGGGTCAAACGCGGGAAACGCTCACGCAAACGGGGCAAATAAGAAGGATAAAGCGCGGCAAACGAACGCCGGAAAGCCTGTTCATCTTCCTTACTAATCAAACTTTGCACCGTGAGTTGGCGGATGGTTTCAAGATTCTTAGAGGCCATCGCTTCCTCTATTTGCCTGCTGAGTTGCTCGTTGCGCCGGTTCAGTTCTTGTTGACGACTGATAAGACGCTGCATCTCAAGCCTATTGTTTTCAAGAGACTGCCGCTGTACCTTGCGCCGAAAAAGATAATAGGCCACAAACGTCATAAGCAACAGGCATAAAATGACAGAGATAGCAATGTTATAAGAAAGGCGTTGTTTCTGCAAGTCCAGTTGTGCGGAAAGCAGTTTGTTTTCCTCTTCCTTACGATGCGTATCAAACCGGATGTTGGCGGCAGCTACGGCACGCATAATCTCCGCCTGCTTCAACGAATCAGCAAAAAGCCGACAACGATCGTAATAGTATTCAAAAGGGTTTCCCTTCCCCCATGAGCTATAATAATCCAGCAAAATAACGTTTGCATTATACTCCTCCGTCAGCATCCCCATGCTGCCCAAATCCTGTGCGGCACTGTGAATAAGCTTCACGCCTTCCGCCTCATAGCCTGTCTGCATCAAGGCACGCCCCATCTGTAACCTCAACTGAGCCTTGGCCCAAGGCGGCATCCGAAGGCTATCCTTACAGATACTTCGGGTCAGCAGGAAAGCCTTCTGCACCGAGTCCGGATAATCCAAATAAGCATCAGCCGTAGCCACCCGATTGACAAACACCCCCTTAAAGCTCTGCTGGGCCGCAGAGGCCTGTTCACCCAGACGCAAATAATAGAAAACAGAATCCCGATTCTTCAACTCGCGAAAGATTTGCGCACGATACCGATAAAGGTCACCTAACCCAAAACTATCCTGACGCATGGAGTAGCGGCGTGCCAACTCGTTCATGCGCAAAGCCTGCTCGTACATGCCCAACTCTCCGTACAGATTAGCCTGTTCACCATAAGCTATGACTACATTTTGAGTAGGCATATCGTCGGTATAATTAGCAATAGCTTTCTGATTAGTCTCCGCAGCCTTTTCATATTGCCCCGTGAGGCGATAATAAATCCCCAACCGGGAAATTAAACGTATCATGTTACGGAAACGTCCTCCCTGTTCGTAAGCTCCGATGGCCTGCTCCAATAATTTGATGGCCTGAAGCACATCGTTTCCACTATAAATATATACCCCACTGATGGCTTCGGCCTGCTGGATAAAGCGGTCTTTATCAGGATTGCGGGGCAAGGCAAGATATTCATCCGCCAACCGAATGGCCTCCTCATTATCGCCCATCATCTGATGGAAAGTGGCACGATAGTGCAACAATTCATAGGGACAATACTCACGCACGATTTCATTGTGACCCACGCTATCCATAAAAGCCAGACCGGCACTATACTGACGGACGTTCATGTAAGAGTCATAGCAGAGGTCCAACATCAAGCGAGCCTGGACAAGAAGCGAATCGCGCGAGCCTGTTTCTTCCGCAAGCACTTGCAAAAGGCGAGGTATCTCCCGACGGGAAAGTTCCAAAGCCCCTTGTACATTTCCTTCCCTACGAAGTGTCAGCAGTTTTTCGTTTACGGACTTCCATGGACGAGCCTCTTCATCCATAGGCGTCTCCCTGCGAAAAGAACAAGACGCCACCAGCAAAACCAGCAAAGCAATAAAGTATCGTGTATTCATTGGCTTAACGATGTTTTTTACGAGGCAAAGATACACGTTCTTCAGCAAAAAGTCAAACCATCCCTCAAAAAAAATCAATCAGTCATTATTGATTATGAGCCTATTAAATAAATGTATATCAGATTGTATATCGTCATTTTTTCTCCAAGAGCCTTTCTCATAGTATTTTTGAAACGAAGAAAAAAGGCCGAAATGACAAGAAGGAACTATGACCACATTAATTAACGCGAAAGAAGTATGCAACGCATTGCGTGAGATGATTTCGGAAGAGATGACGTGTCAATCTCCCGCAATATTATCGGGCGACCGCGAAACGGTATTCCGCCAAGTGTTCACTTTCTATTATCCGGGATTTCAAGATAAATTGCGAAAAGCAACGCCAGACCTCACGAGAGCCGAGGAACTGGTTTGCATGCTCACGGCATTGCAGGAGACACCGGAAGACATCGTGAACTGGACAAACCTTTCGGAGGAGAGACTGAGTACCGTGTGCCAATCCATATGCGATAAAATGAGACTGGAGTCTAAGCAATTATTGTGCGAACACTTGTACAGCATGTTGGGCTAAAATCATCCGTCCATATCCCCAGCCACTCCACAGAAGGCTTGATAAAGGACTCTACCGTAAAAAACGCCTTTAAAAGAGAAATCCAGGCTGTTCATACGCCAGCCATTATGCATTATGTCTTAAATCTCCTTAACAAACGGAGCGCAAATCACATTTTATTTGTTATTTTGCAACAAATTAGGGTGTGGTGTGCGCTGACGGTTTCCGCGCATATCCGCACCGGTAGCGTCGGAAATCCCCATGAATAGAATAACAATAAAGACTTGCCCGTTGTGTGGCGGGACGCAATTGGAGCGCGCACTGACTTGTGTCGACCATTACGCCACGGGCGAAATGTTCCACTTGTGCCGTTGCGCCGAGTGTGGTTTTCTATTCACGCAGGACTTTCCCGCGGAAGCGGAGATAGGACGTTATTACGAAACTCCCGACTACATTTCCCACTCCGACACGAAGAAAGGCCTTGTGAACCGCGCGTATCATTACGTGCGGCGCTATATGTTGCGGCGGAAAGCCAGACTGGTCATGAACGAAGCCCACCGCAAGGAAGGACGCCTGCTGGACATCGGCACAGGCACAGGCTATTTCCCTGCCACGATGAAAACTTTGGGATGGCAAGTACAAGCTTTGGAGAAGAACGCTACTGCGCGAGACTTTGCACGCACCCACTTTGGCATGGAGGTAAAACACGAAACCGCCCTGGCGGATTATGCGCCGGAAAGTTTTGACGTCATTACCCTGTGGCATGTCATGGAGCATCTGGAGCACTTGAACGAAACATGGGAAAGGCTCCGTTCCTTGCTCACCGACAAGGGAGTGCTGGTGATAGCCGTACCCAATCCTTCCTCTTACGATGCGCGGAAATACGGAGCTTATTGGGCCGCTTACGATGTACCCCGCCACCTCTGGCATTTTACGCCGGATACGATGCAACGTTTTGGCGCCAAGCATGGGTTCATCCTGTCCGCCCGTTATCCGATGCCTTTCGATGCCTTCTACGTATCAATGCTTACCGAGCGTTATATGCACCGGCCAGCCTCCTTTTTCCGCGGGTTGCTCGTCGGGACACTGGCCTGGTTCAGTTCATTGGTAAAGAAAGAGCGTAGCAGCTCCATGATTTATGTATTCAGAAAGAAACAGGCATGAAACCGAAGAAGAAACATAGCGCTCCGCTTTTCGACCTGCAGTCGGTCACTTCCGGCATCAGCACTACCTTAGTGTTGTTGCTGTTAGGGCTTGTCATGTTCTTTGTCCTGACAGCGGGCAATCTTTCGGTCTACGTACGCGAGCATATCAACTTCTCCATCATCCTAAGCGATGACATGCAGGAGCGTGACATTCTCCGCATGCAGAAAGCACTTGGCAACCAGCCTTTTATAAGAAGCACCCAATACATATCGAAGGAACAGGCGTTGAAGGAACAGACCGAGGCCATGGGCACTGACCCTAAAGAATTTTTAGGTTATAATCCTTTCAGCGCCTCCATCGAAGTGAAGCTGAAATCGGAATATACCAACGCGGACAGCATCGCTCGGATAGAGAAATTGATAAAAAAAGAAGCGGACGTGCAGGATGTGGTCTATCAGAAGGAATTGATAGATGCAGTGAACGACAACATTCGACGCATCAGCTTATTGTTGCTTGGACTGGCCGTAATCCTGACATTTGTTTCGTTCGTGCTTATCAACAACACTATACGGCTGACCATCTACTCCCAACGCTTCCTCATCCACACCATGAAGCTGGTAGGAGCAAGTTGGGGGTTCATCCGGCGCCCTTTCCTCAAACGCAACTTCTGGATAGGCTTGCTGGCGGCCGCCATTGCCGATGGCGTATTATGGTCTACGGCAAACTGGCTGGTAGGCAAGGAACCAGACTTGCTGGAGGTCATTACGCCGATGGTCATGGTACAGGTATCGGCAGCGGTGCTGCTGTTTGGGATAGTCATTACGTGCTTATGCGCCTTGTTTTCCATCAACAAATATTTGCGGATGAAGGCCGGCACACTTTATTACATATAACAGTGAAAATATTATAATAGTAAAAACTTAATATTTGAAGACCGTGGATAGAAAAAAATTCGCTTTCGACAAGACAAACTTCCTGCTACTGGGCATCGGAATGCTGGTAGTGATTGTGGGCTTCCTGTTGATGTCAGGACCATCGTCAACAATGACTCATTTTGAACCAGACATCTTCAGCGCACGGCGCATCAAGGTTGCTCCCGTAGTTTGCCTGTTAGGTTTCTTGTTCATGATTTACGCCGTATTGCGTAAACCGAATGACGTGCATACAGATAAAGAAAATGAGCAATAAAAAGAAGAAGGTGTTTTTTTATGGGAGATATGACAACTTTTGAGGCGATTATCATTGCCATCGTAGAAGGTTTGACCGAATTTCTGCCCGTATCGTCTACGGGACACATGATTATTACCCAAAATGTTTTGGGCGTTGAAAGCACGGAGTTTGTGAAGGCATTTACGTTCATCATTCAGTTTGGCGCCATTCTGTCTGTAGTATGCCTGTATTGGAAACGTTTCTTCCGGCTCAACCATACACCTGCCCCGGAAGGCGCTTCATCGCTAAAACGTTTCTTGCACCGGTATGATTTCTACTGGAAACTGTTCGTGGCTTTCATTCCAGCGGCGGTGCTGGGCTTCTTGTTCAGCGACATGATAGATGCCATGCTGGAGAGCGTAACGGTTGTGGCCATCATGTTGGTCGTAGGCGGCGTGTTCATGCTGTTTTGCGACAAACTGTTCAACAAAGGCAGCGAAGATACGCCCTTGACCGAAAAACGGGCTTTTCTCATCGGGCTATTCCAATGCATCTCAATGATACCGGGCGTATCACGCTCTATGGCCACCATTGTAGGAGGTATGGCGCAGAAACTGACCCGCAAGGACGCGGCGGAGTTTTCGTTCTTCCTAGCCGTACCAACCATGTTTGCGGCCATGGGATACAAAATGGCAAAGCTTTTTATGGATGGAGGCCTGGACATTATCGTAAACAACCTGCCGGCGCTGATTGTAGGCAACGTAGTAGCCTTCGTCGTGGCATTGCTGGCCATCAAATTCTTTATCAGTTTTGTGACCCGCTATGGTTTCAAGGCGTTTGGCTGGTATCGCATCATCGTGGGTGGTATCATTATTGTCCTGCTGTTGACAGGACATAACTTGCAAATGGCTTAATATGAATTTTAAAAAAGGAGAAACATTATACCTAAATAAGCCGTTAGGCTGGACTTCGTTCAAGGTCGTAGGCCATGTGCGTTATCACATCTGCCGCCGCATGGGAGTGAAGAAACTCAAAGTGGGGCATGCCGGTACGCTTGACCCCTTGGCCACGGGTGTCATGGTAGTCTGCACAGGCAAGGCAACCAAGCGCATTGAAGAATTACAATACCACACCAAAGAATACGTGGCCTGCATTCGTTTGGGCGCTACAACACCTTCCTACGACTTGGAGCATGAAATTGACGCCATCTATCCTACAGAGCACATCAACCGCGAGTTGGTAGAGAATACATTGAAAACTTTCGTAGGCGAAATTTGGCAGACACCTCCCGCCTTTTCGGCCTGCATGGTGAACGGCAAGCGAGCCTATGACCTGGCACGTAAGGGCGAGGAAGTAGAGCTAAGACCTAAGTTGCTGGTCATTGATGAAATAGAATTATTAGAATGTAACCTTCCGGACATCAAGATACGGGTAGTGTGCAGCAAGGGCACTTACATACGGGCCTTGGCACGGGATATTGGCGAAGCTCTACATAGTGGTGCCCACCTGACAGCACTGACTCGCACCCGTGTAGGGGATGTACGGATAGAAGACTGCATCAACCCCTTGGACTTCCGCGACTGGATAGATGCGCAAACGCTAGAGACTGATGATGAGGAAAATGAATGAATTACAGAACTTAAAATAAACTGAGACATGAAACTTTCGCAATTCAAATTCAAACTTCCTGAAGAGAAGATTGCCATGCATCCCTCCAAGTTCAGGGATGAATGCCGCCTGATGGTGCTGCACCGCAAGAGTGGCGAGATAGAGCACCGTGTATTCAAGGACATTTTGGAGTACTTTGATGACAAGGACGTGTTTGTCTTCAATGATACCAAGGTCTTTCCCGCTCGCTTGTACGGCAATAAGGAAAAGACCGGTGCGCGCATCGAAGTGTTCCTATTGCGTGAGTTGAACGAGGAATTGCGCTTGTGGGACGTATTGGTAGATCCCGCACGTAAAATCCGTATTGGAAACAAACTGTATTTTGGCGAAGACGATTCGATGGTGGCCGAAGTGATAGACAACACCACCTCGCGCGGCCGTACCCTGCGTTTCCTTTACGATGGGCCACATGATGAGTTTAAAAAAGCTCTTTATGCATTGGGTGAGACCCCTCTGCCACATAGCATTATCAACCGTCCCGTAGAACCGGACGATGCCGAACGCTTCCAGTCTATCTTCGCACGCCATGAAGGAGCTGTTACGGCTCCTACGGCCAACCTCCATTTCAGCCGCGAACTTATGAAACGCATGGAAATCAAAGGCATTGAATTTGCCTTCATCACCCTTCATGCAGGGCTGGGTAACTTCCGCGAAATTGATGTAGAAGACCTTACCAAACACAAGACAGACTCAGAACAGATGATTGTAAACGAAGAAGCCGTCAGCATTGTGAACCGCGCCAAGGATCTCAATAAGCAAGTATGCGCTGTAGGAACTACCACCATGCGTGCCATCGAAAGTACTGTAAGCACCGATGGGCACTTGAAAACCTATGACGGATGGACCAATAAGTTCATTTTCCCGCCATACGATTTCACCGTAGCCAACGCCATGGTATCCAACTTCCACATGCCACTCTCCACACTACTGATGATTGTAGCAGCATTTGGAGGCTATGACCAAGTAATGAATGCTTATGACATCGCTTTGAAGGAAGATTACCGCTTTGGCACCTACGGCGATGCCATGTTGATAACCGACAAATGATCAATTATTATTTTAGTATAGGTACCAACCTCGGTGATAAGCAGCAAAACCTGCATAATGCCGTAAAACTGATTGAAGAACGGATAGGGCGCATTGTCTCCCTATCCGCTTTTTATGAAACCGTTCCTTGGGGTTTTACCTCCGAACACACCTTTCTTAACGCAGCCCTATGTGTCCGTTCCCCCCTGTCTCCGTTCCAAGTTCTGCCACTGACACAAGCCATCGAGCGTGATTTAGGGCGTACACATAAATCCACAAATGGTTCATACAGCGACCGCCTTATCGACATTGACATTCTATTATGCGATAATGTAATTATCAATACTTCTACTTTACAAATTCCTCATCCACTGATGCACATGCGCAGTTTTGTCCTTCAACCTTTAGCGGAAATCGCACCGGATATGATACACCCTTCACTAGGCAAAAGCATAAAAGAACTGCTGGATACTATTAAATCTTCTAATATACACACTGGCGTACAAATTACGGCAGATGGCTTAAAACAAGCCTTCCCTTCGGGAAACACAAAGTAGAAACCAAAGCGACAGACATGTTCAGACAGACTCACTACGGATAAGCTGAATATGAGGTAGTAAAGCTCTTGCAGATGTACCCGTAAAACAAAACAGGCTGAAATAGCGACTATCTGAGCCTGCCTCTTTTCTACTAACTATTTAAAAACATCCTCCTCACCCGGTCAATCCCTGCTACAAGTGCGTCCACCTCCTCTTTCGTGTTATACAGGCCGAAGGAGGCGCGCACCGTTCCCTCGATACCCAGGCGCGCCATCAACGGCTGGGCGCAATGATGACCAGTGCGCACGGCGATGCCAAGGCGATCCAATAATGTACCCATGTCAAAGTGGTGGATGCGGCCTACGAGGAAAGAGATAACCCCTCCCCGCTCCGGTGCTTGACCGAAAATGCGCATGTCCGGTATTTCCTCGAGGCGTCGCAAGGCGTATTGGGTCAGTTCGTGCTCGTAAGCGGCAATGACGTCCATACCAAGAGCGGACACATAGTCCAGAGCTTTGGCCAGCCCCGTAGTGCCGATGTAATCCGGCGTGCCAGCCTCGAACTTGAAGGGCAGTTCGTTGAAGGTGGTCCGTTCGAACGATACATGCTGTATCATCTCGCCTCCGCCTTGATAAGGAGGAAGTTTGTCCAGCAAATCCTCCTTGCCGTAAAGCACGCCAACACCGGTAGGACCATAGACCTTGTGACCGGAAAACACATAGAAATCGGCATCCAACGCCTGCACGTCAACAGGCATGTGAGGGATACTCTGCGCACCGTCCACCAGCACGGGGACACCGTGGGCATGGGCGGCAGCAATCATCTCCCGAACTGGATTGACCGTGCCCAGCACGTTGCTGACATGGGCAATACTGACCAGTTTCGTCTTCGGGGAAAAAAGGTGTTCGTATTCATCTTGCAAAAGGTTACCCTCATCATCCATGGGGATGACACGCAGGACGATACCCCGCTGCATGGCTTGGAGTTGCCAGGGAACAATATTGCTGTGATGTTCCATTGTGGAGATGATGACCTCGTCACCCGCCTGCATCTGCGACTGGCAGAAAGTGGCGGCCAACAGGTTGATGCTCTCTGTAGTGCCGCGGGTGAATACGATCTCATTTGTTGAGCGGGCGTTAATAAAGCGGCGCACGGTCTCGCGGCTGGATTCGTGCAGTTCCGTGGCCTGCTGGGATAGGAAATGCACGCCTCGGTGTACATTGGCATTGGTGTTGTAATACTCGCCCATAATGGTTTCTACCACTTGCCGAGGCTTCTGGGTCGTCGCGCCATTGTCCAAATAGACCAAGGGTTTACCGTAAACGGTGCGGTTTAAAATGGGGAAATCGGTGCGTATTTGTTGGATGTCGTACATACTCATTGCATATTATTCATACCGGGGGACAAAGATAAGAATTTTATCTAAAAAGACAGCCCCATGGACATGACTTTGTAAAGTGCGAAAAGAGCTATGGCGCTGTCTGCTATCTGTCCGTGCACCGGGCAATGTGTTCGCCCGCAACGGCATGCAAATTATCCGAACAATGTCCGGAAAGCTTCTTCCACCTTACGGACAGGCACTAATTCCATCTGTATCTTTACTGTATTCAGCCCTTGCAGATTCTGTCGAGATAGAATGAAACGACGAAAGCCTAATTTCTCCGCCTCACCAATGCGCTGCTCGATGCGGTTCACAGGACGTATCTCACCAGAAAGGCCGACTTCACCCGCCATACATACTTCCGGTTCAATAGCCGCATCCATATTACTGCTCAGAATAGCGCTGATGACGGATAAATCTATAGCAGGGTCGTTTACCCGTAAACCTCCCGCAATGTTAAGAAAAACATCCTTCTGCGCCAGCTTGAAACCCACGCGTTTCTCAAGCACCGCCAGCAACATGTTCATACGGCGAATATCAAAGCCTGTAGCCGAACGTTGCGGATTGCCGTAAACAGCAGTACTGACCAAAGCCTGTGTCTCGATAAGGAAGGGACGCACCCCTTCAACCGCCGAAGCAATACTCACACCACTCATGCCCTCATGCTCTTGGTTCAACAATAACTCGGAGGGATTGCTTACCTGTCGCAAGCCATCCTGCCTCATCTCATAGATACCCAGTTCAGCCGTGCTTCCAAAGCGATTCTTGATGCTGCGCAGGATGCGATACATGTAATGCTGGTCGCCCTCAAATTGCAATACCGTGTCTACGATATGCTCCAGCACTTTGGGGCCCGCGATACTACCTTCCTTATTAATATGTCCGATAAGAATAACGGCCGTATGACTCTCCTTAGCAAAACGCAGGATTGCCGCCGCACACTCCCGCACCTGGGATATGCTGCCAGGTGACGAGTCCAATGCTTCGGTAGAAATGGTTTGTATAGAATCGATGATTACCAAATCAGGCTGTACGTTCTTGATGTGGGTAAAAATCTGTTCCAATGACGTCTCACACACTATCAGACAATCGTTGAAGCGTGAACTTAGACGGTCGGCACGCAACTTTAACTGACGGGCACTTTCCTCTCCAGAGACATAAAGGACACGCCGTTCGGGCATACGCAACACCGTCTGAAGAACTAAAGTAGACTTTCCGATACCCGGCTCTCCCCCTATCAGAACCAATGAGCCTCGCACCAGCCCGCCACCCAGCACACGGTTCAACTCAGCATCATGCAGGTCTATGCGCGGCTCCTCCCCGGCCTCAATAGAGCTTAAGTGCATGGGCTTCATTTGTGAGGCTGCCCCCTGTACTACTTGAAAATGTTTAGCCATAGGCTCCTTACGCACAATCTCCTCCACATACGTGTTCCACTGTCCACATGCCGGACACTTACCTACCCACTTAGGCGATTCCTGCCCGCAGTTGCTGCATACATATACGGTTTTCTCTTTTGCCATAACGCTTTTGTCTGTTTTTACCCCGCAAAAGTACTACTTCTGCAATTTTATTGCAAAAAAACGAGAAAAGTGTTAGGATAAATGTTTTTATTCTTATATTTGCGCGTCCTATCTAACTGACAACGATAGAAACATAGAGCTTATGAACAGATACTATCCACATACAGTCACATCCATGGGAACCATGACCCTTAGGGGTTAGGGAGTAGTATTTGTGTTTCTACGTGATACACGTTTTTCAGCAGTATTTTTATTCACATTCATTTCTCGGGCAATGACAGTCTATCGGTCATACCGAAAGTAGGGCATTGTACCGTCAGTTCAACAACAAGAATAATATATATATAAGGTATGAAAGTCATGAAGTTTGGCGGAACGTCAGTAGGATCCGCAAAAAGCATACAGAATGTAAAGAAGATTATAGAGTCCGCAGAAACACCGGTCATTGTAGTCGTGTCGGCTTTGGGAGGCATCACAGACAAACTGATAGAAACATCCCGAAAAGCCGCTTCGGGCGACCCGACCTACGAAGACGGATTCCGCGAAATCGTATCGCGCCACATTAACATGGTGCAGGCCATATTTACCTCAGAACAGGACCGCATCTACATGATGCGCCAGACGGGTGAACTGCTGGGCGAATTGAAAGACATCTTCCAGGGCATCTTCCTGATAAAAGACCTCTCGCAGAAGACGAGCGACACCATCGTGAGCTATGGCGAACGCCTCTCCTCCCTTATCGTGGCACGCCTTACCGGAGCCAAATGGGTAGACGCACGCCTGTTTGTCAAGACGGAAAAGAAGTTCGCCAAACATGTCCTCGACAAGGAACTGACAAACAGGCTCGTAAGGGAGACCTTTGCGGAACTTTGTCCGCGGACTGTCGTGCCAGGCTTCATCGCCACGGACGAGACTACGGGCGAGGTGACCAACTTGGGACGTGGAGGTTCAGACTACACCGCAGCCATCATTGCAGCCGCACTCGATGCCGGCTCACTGGAGATATGGACAGACGTGGACGGATTTATGACAGCCGACCCCCGTGTCATATCCACCGCCTATACCATCGGCGAGCTGAGCTATGTAGAAGCCACGGAGCTGTGCAACTTCGGCGCCAAGGTGGTCTATCCGCCAACCATCTATCCCGTGTGCCATAAAAACATACCCATCCTCATCAAAAATACCTTCAACCCCGAGGGGCAGGGCACCGTCATCAAGCAGAAAGTCTCCGACCCGCAGAGCAAAGCCATCAAAGGAATCTCGTCCATTAACGACACAAGCCTCATCACCGTGCAAGGCCTGGGCATGGTAGGCGTCATCGGCGTAAACTACCGCATCTTCAAGGCGTTGGCCAAGAACGGCATCAGCGTATTCCTCGTGTCGCAAGCATCATCGGAGAACTCTACGTCCATCGGCGTGCGCAACGCCGATGCGGACCTGGCCTGCCACGTACTCACCGAGGAGTTCCAAAAAGAGATTGAAATGGGAGAGATATCGCCCATACAAGCCGAAAAGAGCCTGGCCACCGTAGCCATCGTGGGCGAAAACATGAAACACACACCGGGCATCGCCGGAAAGCTGTTCGGCACGCTGGGACGCAACGGCATCAATGTGATAGCCTGCGCGCAGGGAGCTTCGGAGACGAACATCTCATTCGTGGTGGACAGCCGCTCGCTGCGCAAGTCGCTCAACGTCATCCACGACTCCTTCTTCCTCTCCGAATACCAGGTGCTCAACCTCTTCATCTGCGGCATAGGCACCGTGGGAGGAAGCCTCATCGAGCAGATACGCAGCCAACGACAGAAACTGATGCAGGAAAACGGCCTGCAGCTCAACGTCGTAGGCATAGCCGACGCGTCGAAATCGCTCTTCACCCGCGCGGGCATCGACCTCGACCGCTACCGCGAGGAACTGGAAGAGCGGGGCAAGGACAGCTCGCCCGACGTCCTGCTCAAGGAAATCATCGGCATGAACATCTTCAACTCCGTCTTCGTGGACTGCACGGCCAGCCCCGACATCGCGACCCTCTACAAAGACCTGCTGGGGCACAACGTGTCCGTAGTGGCAGCCAACAAGATAGCCGCCTCGTCGGCCTACGACAACTACCGCGAGCTGAAGCAGACGGCACGGCGCAAGGGCGTGAAATACCTCTTCGAGACCAACGTAGGCGCGGGCCTGCCCATCATCAACACCATCAACGACCTCATACACAGCGGCGACAAGATACTCAAGATAGAAGCCGTGCTGAGCGGCACGCTGAACTACATCTTCAACAAGATAAGCGCCGACGTGCCCTTCAGCCAGACCATACGCATGGCGCAACAGGAACGCTACTCCGAACCCGACCCACGCATCGACCTCAGCGGGAAGGACGTCATACGCAAGCTCGTCATCCTGGCCCGCGAGGCGGGATACCGCCTGGAACAGGACGATGTGGAGAAACACCTCTTCGTGCCCGATGACTTCTTCCAAGGCACATTGGACGACTTCTGGCAGCGCGTGCCCTCGCTCGACGCCGGCTTCGAAGAGCGTCGCAAGCGGCTGGAAGCCGAACACAAACGCTGGCGGTTCGTGGCACGACTGGAGAACGCCAAGGCAAGCGTAGGCCTGCAGGAAGTGGACGCCTCGCACCCCTTCTACAACCTGGAGGGCAGCAACAACATCATCCTGCTCACAACCGAACGCTACCGCGAATACCCCATGATGATACAAGGCTACGGAGCGGGAGCGGGCGTGACGGCGGCAGGCGTCTTTGCCGACATCATGAGCATCGCCAACGTATAGCCCAAGAGAGCAGACCGCGTCCTACGGGGAGAGCAGACCGCGTCCTACGGGGAGAGCAGACTGCGTCCTACGGGGAGAGCGACCTGCGTCCTACAGGGAGAGCAAACCGCTCGCAAAAAACAAAGAAAAGAACAAACCAACAACGACCGAATATGAAACACATCATCATCCTGGGCGACGGCATGGCCGACTGGGCCGTGCCCGCCCTCGGCGGAAAGACACTGCTACAGGCGGCGCGCACGCCCTACATGGACCTGCTGGCACGCATGGGGCGAACAGGCCGGCTCGTCACCGTGCCCGCAGGCTTCCACCCCGGCAGCGAGGTGGCCAACATGTCCGTCATGGGCTACGACCTCCCGAAAGTGTACGAAGGCCGCGGCGTCCTCGAAGCCGCCAGCATCGGCGTCGACCTCCGGCCGGGCGAGATGGCCATGCGCTGCAACCTGGTCTGTCTGGAAGGCGACCTGCTGAAGAACCACTCCGCCGGACACATCACCACCCCAGAGGCCGACGTGCTGATACGATACCTGCAGGCCGAACTGGGCGATGACCGCATCCACTTCCACACCGGCGTGCAGTACCGCCACCTGCTCGTCATCCGCGGCGGCGACAAGCGCATCGAGTGCGTACCGCCCCACGACGTTCCCCTGCAGCCCTGGCGTCCCCTTCTGGTGAAACCCATGCCCGGCACGGAGGACATCCGCACGCCCGAAGGAGGAGCCGACCTGACGCCCCGCCAGACGGCCGACCTGCTGAACGCCCTCATCCTCCGCTCGCAGACACTGCTGGAGAACCACCCCCTCAACCTCCGGCGCAAGACCGAAGGCAAAGACCCCGCCAACAGCATCTGGCCCTGGAGCCCCGGCTACCGTCCGCAGATGGAGCCACTCTCCGAGAAGTACCCGCAGATACGCCGCGGAGCCGTCATCTCCGCCGTAGACCTCATCAACGGCATCGGCCGCTACGCCGGCCTGCGCCGCATCACCGTAGAAGGAGCAACCGGCCTCTACGACACTAACTACGAGAATAAAGCAGCAGCAGCCATCGAGGCCCTGCGCGCCGACGACTTTGTCTACCTCCACATCGAAGCCAGCGACGAGGCCGGCCACGAAGGCGACGCAGACCTCAAGCTGCGCACTATCGAGAACCTCGACCGCCGCGCTGTAGGCCCCATCTACGAAGCGGTGAAGGACTGGGACGAGCCCGTGGCCATCGCCGTCCTGCCCGACCATCCCACTCCCTGCCAGCTGCGCACGCACACCGCCGAGCCGGTGCCGTTCCTCATATGGCATCGGGGCATCCAACCGGACACTGTGCAGACCTTCGACGAAGTAACCGCCCGCGACGGTTGCTACGGACTGATGAAAGAAGACGAATTTATGAACGAATTTATGAACGAAAACGTATGAGATACTACAGTACGAACAAGCAAGAGAGCGGCGTCAGCCTGGAAAACGCCGTAGTGAAAGGACTCGCTGCCGACAAAGGCCTCTACATGCCCGACCGCATCCCGGCATTACCGGATGACTTCTACCAAGAGATAGACCGGCTCAGCTTCCAGGAAACAGCTTACCGCGTAGCCGACGCCTTCTTCGGTGAAGACATCCCGGCCGACACACTACGGGAGATTGTGTACGACACTCTCCAATTCGACACACCTTTAGTACCCGTAAGCGAACACATCTGGTCGCTCGAACTCTTCCACGGACCCACACTGGCCTTCAAAGACGTAGGCGCCCGCTTCATGGCACGCCTGTTGGGCTACTTCATCCGCAAAGAAGGCAAGAGGCAGGTCAACGTACTGGTAGCCACTTCGGGCGATACGGGCAGTGCCGTGGCTAACGGCTTCTTAGGCGTGGAAGGCATCCACGTCTATGTACTCTACCCCAAGGGAAAAGTCAGCGAAATACAGGAAAAACAATTTACGACCTTAGGAAGGAACATCACTGCCATCGAAGTGGACGGCACGTTCGACGACTGTCAGGCTTTGGTGAAATCCGCCTTCATGGACAGCGAACTGAACGCCCACATGCAACTCACCAGTGCCAACTCCATCAACGTGGCCCGCTTTCTGCCTCAAGCCTTCTACTACTTCTACGCCTATGCCCAACTGAAGCAGGCTGACAAGGCGGACAACGTGGTCATCTGCGTGCCCAGCGGCAACTTCGGCAACATCACGGCCGGCCTCTTCGGCAAACACATGGGACTGCCCGTCCGCCGCTTCATCGCCGCCAACAACCGCAACGACGTATTCTACCAATACTTGCAGACAGGCATCTACACGCCCCGTCCTTCCATCGTTACCATTGCCAACGCCATGGATGTAGGTGCGCCAAGCAACTTCGCCCGCGTGCTCGACCTCTACAAGGAAAGCCATAAGGCCATCTGCGCTGACATCAGCGGTGCCACCTATACAGACGGACAAATAGCCGAGACCATGCGGCAGACATGGCAACGGCACCATTATTTGCTCGACCCTCACGGCGCCTGCGGTTACCGCGCCTTGGCCGAAGGATTGCAACCGGGCGAAGAAGGCATTTTCCTGGAGACCGCCCACCCCGCCAAGTTCAAGGACACCGTAGAACATATCATCGGCGAGCCCGTCTATATACCCGCCAAACTGCAAGCCTTCATGCAAGGCGAGAAGCAGAGTGTTCCTTTGTCGAAAGACTTCGCTGACTTCAAGAGTTATTTACTAAACCGCTAATATTATTCATAGAAAGATGTTATCATTCATACTGGCTGCTGAACCTTCCGGCACAGACATAACAAAATTAGAGAAACTGGTGCAAAAGTTTTGGGACTGGGGCGTAGAAGCCGGAAGCCATCTGTTGGCTGCGGCTCTTATCTTCATTATAGGACGCATCCTTATCTCTTTCCTCAACAAACTAGTGGCACGCATCCTGGCGCGCCGCAAGGTAGATCCCAGCGTGCAGAGCTTTGTCAAGAGTTTGGTAAGCATTCTGCTGACCGTTCTGCTTATTGTAGCTGTCATCAGCAAGCTCGGCGTAGAAACAACTTCATTTGCCGCCTTGTTGGCATCGGCCGGTGTGGCTGTGGGTATGGCCTTGTCCGGGAACTTGCAGAACTTTGCCGGAGGCCTCATCGTGCTATTGTTCCGTCCTTATAAAGTAGGCGATGTCATCGAGAGCCAAGGAGAAACAGGCACGGTACGCGAAATTCAAATCTTCCACACCATCCTCACTACCTTCGACAACAAAGTAATCTACATCCCCAACGGAGCTTTGAGCAGCGGCACGGTCATAAACTATAGCCGCGAAGAGCTCCGCCGGGTAGATTGGACCATTGGAGTGGAATATGATACAGACTATGACATGGTGGAACGTACCGTACGTGACCTGTTAGCCACCGATCAGCGTATTCTAAACAAGCCCGCTCCATTTGTGGCGCTGCACACGTTGGCCGACAGCAGTGTAAACATAGCCATACGTGTCTGGGTGAAAAATGCCGACTATTGGGATGTGTATTTCGACATGAACAAGCGCATTTATGCCGAATTTAATGCGAAGGGTATCGGATTCCCATTCCCACAACTAACTGTACACCAAGCTAAAGACTGACAGGGTGACATGCAACATAAACAGGCTACGGGTTACAAACAAAATGGAACATGGTTCCGTTTGTAGCCCGTAGCCCTATCAAACAGTCATTCTATCTCCCCTCATTGCTTATAGCAACCGGAACTCGTAGCCTTCCTCTTGGAGAAAATCGAGTGACCGGGGAAGAGCGTATTGCAGGTTACCATTACTCCATGACTTCAAAGAGTCGTGGAAAGTAATGATGGAACCATTCCGTACATAGCGCATGACATTGGCAAGAACCTGCGGTCCACGCAGTTTCTTACTGTAGTCGCGGGTAACGAGGTCCCACATTACAATACGGTAGGTTCGCTTCAGTCGCATGTACTGTGCCCACCCCATGTGTCCGTGCGGTGGACGGAACAATGGACGGAAATCCTTTGGAAGCGCCGGCAGTTTTTTCCCGTCCTCCAACAGTTTCTGCACTAAACGATCGGTCTTAAGCGTATTCTCCAAATAAGCGGCGGAAGTGAAATAGCGCTTACTGAAACCGCGAATGTGATTGAACGTATGGTTGCCTATGCGATGGCCGCGCTCCACCACTAGTCTGAACTCTTCGGGATGCTTACGGATGTTGTCTCCTACCATGAAAAACGTCGCCTTAACGGCATAGCAATCCAGCAGGTCAAGCACCCAAGGGGTCACTACGGGAATGGGGCCATCATCAAAAGTCAGATAGACAGCTTTCACGTTCTTGTCCATACGCCACAAAGCTCCGGGGTACAAACAACGGAATATTTTGGGAGGTTGTTCTATCAGCACACCCTTACCCCTCCATCCGTTTCACATAGAGATCGTACAAGGTATCCAGCTTGTCCCGGTATGTAGGAGCAAGCGTAGACTTGTACTGCTCCATCTTCCTTACCACCTCATTCAGTAGAGCCAAATGGTACTCATACTCGTGAGCGGATATCATGAAGCGACGCTCATCCAAACTCATGTACCACGTCATATATTCTACAGCCTTGTCCGCCAATGCCACAGCTAATCGGTCAGCGTTCTCTGTATCGCCCAGCTTGTAGTATGCCTCGGCCAACGTCAACGAACCGTTCTGCCAGTCATAGGGTACATTTACGGCCGGTATCATCTTTTCTACATAGTCTAAAGCCTTCTTCGCCTTATCCGTTTTGCCTTCGCGCAGCAGTTGGTCAATAAGTTGAGAAAAGATACGACGGTGAGAGTAGCACATGCGCATGGCGTTCTCATCGATGTAGACACCGGGCTTATCGATACCGCCGAACTTAAACTTGTTCATCAGATTGTCGTACATCCGCTCGCTATCTATGCGGACACCCGTCTTGTTCGTGTCGAACGGTGTGAAGCGGTAAGCCAACCCTTCCTGCACGAAATGATTGGCCATTCCTAACTGATTTTCCTGACCCACGCTGACGGCTATGTAAAGCGGACGTTCCCAGTTGGCTTCGGCCAGCATCTCGAGCATCATCAACTCACTCTTATAAAGGGCACGTTTGCCTTTCAGCGAAATGTGCATATAGTCAGGTATAGTATCTCCCTCGGGTATCAGCATTCCGCTACGTTTTACAGCCTCTTTGTCTACCTTGATGACAATACTGTCCGTAGGGATAACGCGCAGTTCTTCATTCTTTCCGCGCACCCAATACTTCAAGATATTCTTCAGTTCGTAAGGGTTTTCACCAAATTCTTTCTGTACATTTATCTTGGCTTCCTGACGACCGTCCAAAGCCTCTTTCTCTGCCTGAGCGTACAGGGCGTCTATGCTCTTCTTGAATTCCGGCTGCACAGGAATATATTCATTGGTACCCTCCACGTACTCCGAGCGATTCCACGTAATAGGTAACGACGGAGAGTCATAGGCCGGACGTTTCATCTGATCGATGTACCAATCAGTCTGCAAGTAGCTGAGGTTACATGTACGGGCGTCGGTGCGGAATTCTTCCGTCTCCTGGTTGTACCACAAGGGGAATGTATCGTTGTCGCCGTTAGTAAAGATGACGGGGTTGCCTTCTTCTTGAAGCGACATCAGGTAGTTTTGTCCAAAATCTCGGCACATGTAGCGTCCGCTGCGGTCATGGTCATCCCACGTCTGGCTGGCCATCTGTATAGGCACAAACAAGCATACCACAGACACAAGAGCCGCCGCAGGCAGTTCTTTCATCTTCGCATAGTGTTGCAGCAACCGTATCAGTCCGGCCACACCCATACCTATCCAAATGGCAAACGCATAGAACGACCCTGCATAAGCATAATCACGCTCACGCGGCTGACTGGGCGTCTGGTTCAGATAGAGCACAATGGCAATGCCCGTCATGAAGAACAGAAAGAAGACAATCCAGAACTGCTGGATACCCTTCTGTCCCCGATAGGCCTGCCACAAAAGCCCAATGATGCCCAATAGCAGAGGCAAACAATAGAACACATTGTGACCTTTATTCTCTTTCAGCTCAGCAGGCACCAGTGTCTGGTCACCTATCAGCCAGTTATCGATGAAAGGAATGCCTGTTATCCAATTACCATGTTCAATTTCGCCAAATCCTTGCAGGTCATTCTGTCTTCCGGCAAAGTTCCACATAAAGTAACGCCAGTACATCCAATTGAGTTGGTAAGAAAAGAAGAACTTGATATTTTCCCACTGAGTAGGCATCTTCACCATCACCATCTCCCCGCATTGGTCGTAGGGCACTTCATGCCCTTTAATGTCTTGCCATGCTTCATACAATTGCGGGTGAGGAGCTGTACTACTGTACATGCGGGGGAAAAGCATGTTTTGTGCATACTCATACTCGAAACGCCCCGGAATTTCCTCATAACGATCCTTCTCGTTAGGCGAAGTCTTTTCTTTACGGATAAACTTAGTACCTTGATATTTTATGCGTGGCTCGCAATACCCGTCCTTCACATCAAGCGCTACCTTTGAAGTATATGCCGGTCCATAGAACAAGGGACGCGTGCCATATTGCTCACGACCAAGATATTCGCCCAGCGTAAAGATATCCTCTGGCGAATTCTGGTCCATGGGCGTATTAGCCGTAGAACGTATCACGATAAGCGCATACGACGAATAACCTATCACCATCATCATGGTACACAGCAATGACGTATTCAATGTGCGTGCACTGACACGATATCTTTCCTTGACATGCGCTTGCGTCTTCGGATTCAAATAAAGCCACAATAAGGCAATGACAATAAGGCCAATAACTACCGAACTGGCTCCATGACCATAAAACGGAATACCCAACATAGCGATGGACAGGATAAACGAAAGAGCCATACGTAATTTGCTACGCTCCGTATAACTCTCGTACACGCCCCAAACCAAACAAGCCGCCAACAGCACCACATAGACTATGACTCCGCTATTGAAAGGCATGCTCAATCCATTGACAAACAGCAACTCGAACCATCCACCTACCTTCACAATTCCCGGCACGATACCATAAAGCACCACAGCCACCAACACCATGGACCCAAGCAACGCCAGGATAGAACCTTTGGCATTGGCATTCGGCACTTTTTTATAATAATATACCAGCACAATAGCCGGCAGGCAAAGCAAATTCAGCAAGTGCACACCAATGGAAAGTCCTGTCAGATAAGCAATCAGAATAAGCCAACGGTCGCTATGTGGCTCGTCCGCCACATCCTCCCATTTCAGTATCAGCCAGAACACTACCGCAGTGAACAACGACGAGAAAGCATACACTTCACCCTCCACAGCCGAGAACCAGAACGTGTCACTGAACGTATAAGCCAACGCGCCTACCAATCCGCTGCCCATCACCGCAATCAGTTGTCCGCGAGTAATATGGTTCTCGTCCTTAATGACCAGTTTACGCACCAAATGTGTGATTGTCCAAAACAGAAATAAGATACACGCTCCACTCATCAGCGCGCTCATGTAGTTCACCATACGTGCCGCCTCGGACGGACTGCCCCCCAATTGCGTAAAGAAGTTTGCCATCAGCATAAAAAAAGGAGCTCCGGGCGGATGTCCCACCTCCAGTTTATAGCCGGTAGTAATAAATTCACCGCAGTCCCAAAAACTGGCGGTCGGCTCAATGGTCACACAATAAACCGTGGCCGCAATAAGAAAAGTAATCCAACCCGTTAGGTTGTTTACGAGTTTGTACTGTTTCATTCTTTAGCGTGAAATATAACGTTATACACAAGCGCCCCACAGGGCAACAAGGTGCAAAGATAAACATTTCGCTCCGAACTCCATGATTTTACATCCTAAATATTAGGATAAGTTAAAGGAAGAATTACACAATATGCGCCCTTAATCTATCGGGTAGAATAGGAAACGGAGATATATGATTAACATACAAGGAGAATAAAATCCGGATGCCATCTACGAAATCTCCGGCAGGCTATTCCCGTTTATCTTCCGGTAAAGGTCAAGGGCGAAGACGTCCGTCATGCCCGAAATATAGTCCAGTACAGCCTGGATACGCTCGCCCAAATGAGACGAACGGATGTTGTATTGACCGGACACACGACCTATCAATAAGCGCGAATACGCCTTCTCCGGCGAGCAGACGGCCTCCGTCATCAGTTCCAACAGGGTGCCGATGATGCGGAAACCGGCCAGTTCGATGTCCAGCACATCGCGTGAACAATATATCTTCTGCATAGCCACCTCTGAGCAACGCTGATAAGCCTCGGCAGGCAACGGACCGATGTGTCGGATGAGCGGGCCTTCGAACTCGCCACGCAGCAGCACTTCTTCGTTCTCCAAGAAGACGCGGGTGCACTCACCGGTCAGCAGACCTATGACGCACGAACGAAGGTAGGCTATCTGCTCGTTCACGTCGGTCACACGGCGCATTGTCTCCTGCATGTGCGTTCGGCGAGCCTCGTCAAAGTAACCCAGGAGCAGTTCACGGGTCTCGTCCGTGGTCAGTATCTTCAGCTTATGTGCGTCCTCTATGTCCATTACCTGATAGCAGATGTCATCCGCCGCTTCTACGAGGTAGACCAGTGGATGACGGGCGTAACGCAGGGGAGCGTCACTCAGCTTCTTCATGCCCAACTCCTCCGCTATGCGCCGGAAGGACGCCTCTTCGCTGGTAAAGAATCCGAACTTCGACTTCTTCCCCGCCAAGCTGGACGCAAAGGGATACTTCACGATGCTAGCCAGCGTGGAGTAGGTCAGCACGAAGCCACCCGGCCGGCGTCCCTCGAACTGATGGGTCAGCAGGCGGAAGGCATTGGCGTTTCCCTCAAAGTGGGTGAAGTCCTCCCAAAGTCCTGCGGAGAGGCCGTCATTATCCCGCAAAGGCAGCCCCTTTCCTTCGGAAAAGAAAGTGGAAATGGCACGCTCGCCCGAATGGCCGAAAGGCGGGTTGCCCAAGTCGTGCGCCAAGCAGGCGGCAGACACGATAGCACCTATCTCCGGCAAGTAAGTCTCCGCCAGCTCCGGGCGGTTTGCCAGAATGCCACGTGCCACATCGTTACCCAAAGACCGGCCTACACAGGACACCTCCAAGCTATGCGTCAAGCGATTGTGGACAAAGACGCTCCCCGGCAGAGGGAACACTTGCGTCTTGTTTTGCAGACGCCGGAAGGGAGCCGAGAAGATAAGGCGGTCGTAATCGCGCTGAAACTCAGAGCGGTTCTCGTGACGTTCACGGTGAAACTCTTCCAAACCGAAACGCTTGGCGGAGAGCAAGGTATTCCAATCCATCATTTCATGATAATTTATCGGTTAAAATCTCAGTTTATAAACCCTATTTGCAGGCGGTTACTATTATTTAACTGCAAATGTATGACTATTTGGGGCAAAATCCGTACTTTCGCCCGTTAAAAAAAAACGAATATGCTGAACGTGCAAATTATCAACCGCTCTAAACACGCGCTTCCGGCTTACGCCACGGAGCTTTCCGCAGGCATGGACCTGCGCGCCAACCTGTCCGAACCCGTGACACTGCCCCCTCTGCAACGTTGTCTGATTCCTACGGGACTTTATATCGCCCTGCCGGCGGGCTACGAAGCGCAAGTACGTCCGCGCAGCGGCCTCGCCTTGAAGAGAGGCATCACAGTACTGAATTCACCCGGGACAATAGACGCCGACTACCGGGGAGAGATCTGCGTGATACTCATCAACCTGTCCGCCGAACCGTTTGTCATTGAGGACGGCGAACGCATCGCCCAAATGATTATCGCCCGTCACGAACAAGCCTCCTGGCAGGAAGTGGAAGTGCTGGACGAGACGAGACGTGGTGCGGGCGGCTTCGGGCACACGGGCGTATGACTAAAAGGATGAAGATGAAAGCTAGAATAACCAGACATATAGGAACGGGGGGTGTCCTCGTATTGTGCATCGGCCTGCTCGCCGCATGTGGCTCGGTGCATAAAAGCATAGAACCGAACCGACAGGTAACAACCCTTGTACGCGACACCTTGTTGCCCGAGCAACAACGCAAATACGATTACTTCTACTTAGAGGCCATGCGGATGAAGATGCAACGTAAGTATGATGCCGCCTTCGACCTACTACAACATTGCCTGCGCATCAGCCCCCACGCCTCGTCCGCCCTCTACGAAGTAGCGCAATATTACGTGGCTCTGAAGCAAGTGGAGCGGGGCGAAGCCCTCTTGGAGCAAGCCGTGCGCTATGCACCGGACAACTATTGGTATTCCCAAGGCTTGGTCAACCTTTACCTGCAACAACAGGAGACGGACAAGGCTACCGCACTGTTGGAAGACATGGCAGTGCGTTTCCTCGACAAACTCGACCCGGTGTATAGTCTGCTCGACCTATACAACCGCCAGGAAAAATACGACAAGGTATTGACCTTGCTCAACCGGTTGGAAACGAAGCTGGGAAAGAGCGAGCAAATCAGCATGGAGAAGTTCCGCATCTACGTCCAGCAGCAGGACAAGGAGAACGCCTTCAAGGAAATAGAAAGCCTGGTGGCCGAATATCCCAAAGACACCCGTTATCAGGTGGTATTGGGCGATGTCTACTTAGATAATGACAAGAAAGAAGAGGCCTATGCCATCTACCGTAAAGTGCTGGATACAGAACCGGACAACGCCGCGGCTCTCTACTCCTTGGCCAACTATTACGAACTGACCGGCCAGACAGAACGATACGAGCAACAACTCGACACGCTCCTGCTTAACAGAAAAGTGGAGCCAGATATAAAGATGGACGTCATGCGCCGGCTCATCGTACGAAACGAGCAGGCCGGCAAGGACAGCACCCGCGTCATTACCCTGTTCGACCGCATTTTGGAGCAAGACACCGACGAACCAAACATGCCGATGCTCTACGCCCAATACCTTTTGTCGAAAGGCATGAACACGCAAGCCTGGCCAGTGCTGGAACGAGTGCTTCAGATAGATCCCACGAACACTGCCGCACGCATGACGCTATTGGGCGAAGCGGTTCGCGAAGAAAACTATCAGGACATCATCCGTCTGTGCGAAGCCGGCACCGAATCCAACCCCGACATGCTGGAATTCTATTTCTATTTAGCCATCGCCTACAATCAGGCCGAACGGACGGACGAGGTTATCGAGACTTGCCGCAAAGCACTGACACACCTCACACCGGACAGCAAAAAAGAAGTGGTGTCCGACTTCTATGCCGTCATGGGCGACGCTTACCACATGAAAGCCATGGACGAAGCGGCCTACCAAGCCTACGACTCCGCCTTGGTGTACAACCCCAACAACATCGGTGCGCTGAACAATTATGCCTACTACCTCTCCTTGGAGCGCAAGAACTTAGATAAAGCCGAAGAGATGAGCTACAAGACGGTGAAAGCCGAACCGCAAAACGCCACTTATCTGGACACTTACGCCTGGATACTCTTCGAGAAAGGCAACTATGTACAGGCCCGACTTTACATAGACCAAGCCATGAAGAGCGATGAAGAGAAAAGCGCCGAGGTTGTGGAGCATTGCGGAGACATCTATTATATGGTGGGCGAAGTGGAGCAGGCGGTAGAGTATTGGAAACAAGCTCTCGAATTAGGGAACAATACCAAAACATTGAAACAGAAAATAGAACAACGGAAATACATCCGCGAACCGGATAAATAATCAATAAGGATGAACATGAATGTAATAAACAGACAAGTACAACGATGGGGATTATTGCTCCTTATATTGGTATGCCTGACAGGATGCCGCACTTCACGCCAGGCCGAATCTGTCATCAATAAAGATACGGGATGCCTCTCGTCCAAAGTCAGGCTGACCATACCTACCTCGAAAGAAGCTATCCTGACCGTAGACGGCACCTTGAAGCTGAAGGCAGGCGAACGTGTGCAAGTTTCCTTCCAGATGCCTATCCTCCGTACTGAAGTGGCACGTATTGACCTGACTCCCGATGAGATATTGCTGGTGGACCGCATGGGTCGTCGCTATGTGCAGGCTTCGCGCAAGGAGCTAAAGGGCATGTTGCCCAGAAAAGCCACTTTTGCCCGATTGGAAAAGTTGCTTTACGAAGCCTCCAAACCGGGTGCCAAAAACTATCTGACCGGTACAGACTTAGGCATCCCCTCATTAGAACAAGGAAAGATAGAATTGACCGACTTCTCATCCAAGCCCTTCAACCTGACTCCTACCCAACTTTCATCCCGGTACAAGCAGGTAGAGCTGGAAGAATTGCTCGGGCTGTTGATTTCTTTACTGAACACTTGATATGCGTCGTGTCCTTGCTCTTCTCCTCTACTTGCTCGTTTCCTTTTCCCTGGCGGCCCAATCTAACAAGCTTATCAAGGAATTGGAGGGACGGCGTGGTGCCTTGCAGAAACAGATAGCAGAATCGGAAACCTTGCTGCAAACCACACAGAAGAATGTAGGCAGCCAACTGAAAGGATTGGCGGCACTCACCGGACAGATAGAAGAACGCAAGCGCTACATTGTAACCATGAACAACGATGTAGCCCTCATCGAAACTGAACTCACCTCCCTACAGCGGCAATTGGATGATTTGCAAAAGGAATTGGGACAAGCCAAGGAAGGTTACGCCTCTTCTGTCCGCTACCTATATCGCAACCGAACCATTCAAGACAAACTGATGTTCATCTTCTCGGCCAAGACCTTGGAGCAAACCTACCGCCGCATGCGTTACGTACGGGAATACGCCTCTTACCAGCAACGGTTGGGCGAAGACATCAAGCGGAAACAACAACAGATAGAAGACAAACGGAGGGAATTGGCGCAGGCCAAGGCATCCAAAGAACGACTTTTGCTGGAACGGGAAACGGAAAAAGCCCGGTTGGAACAACAGGAACAGGAGCAAAAAGCCTTAGTCAATTCTTTGCGGAAGAAGCAACGGAACCTCCAAAATGAAATAGCCCGACAACGCAAGGAAGCCAACCGACTCAACGCACGCATCGACCGCCTCATTGCGGAAGAAATAGAGAAAGCGCGCAAACGGGCCGCAGAGGAGAAACGCCGTGAAGCCACCAGACGGGAAACGGCAGACAAGAAACTGCCTGAAGTGAAACCGCTCGACACTTATACCCTAAGCCGTGCCGACCGCAAACTTTCCGGCAACTTTGCCGAAAACCGGGGCCGCCTGCCCATGCCGGTCAACGCTCCCTATATTATCACCAGCCACTATGGCCAATACAGCGTACCCGGCCTGCGCGGGGTGAAACTCGATAACAAAGGCATTGACATACAGACCCGCCCCGGCGCACAAGCCTGCGCTATCTTCAATGGTAAAGTAGCTGCAGTCTTCCGTTTGGACGGTTTGATAAACGTCCTTGTGCGTCATGGCTCCTACATATCCGTCTATTGCAACCTATCTTCCGCATTGGTCAAGGCCGATGATACCGTCACCACCGGCCAGCCTTTAGGAACCATCTTTTCCGACAAGAACGACGGAGGCCGCACGGTGCTCCACTTCCAGCTAAGGCGCGAGACGGAGAAACTCAATCCGGAACACTGGCTCAAACGGTTTTAGACCAACTCCACCCCATCCAGCAATTCCAAATATAGCCCGATAGCCTCTTCTATTTCACGAGTAAAAACAAACTCGTCCGCTGTATGCGAACGGGCACTCTTTCCGGGTCCCATTTTAAAAGAAGAGAAGGGCATTAACGCTTGGTCGGACAAGGTAGGCGAACCAAACGGCACACGTCCTAATGCTACGGCACGCCGCACCAACGGATGCCCTGCCGGAGCATGTGAAGAACCCAAGCGGAAGGAGCGAGCCTTCGCCTCACACCGAATGTGCCGCACAATTTCGTCGTAAATCTCCCGATTTGTATAGCACTCATTACTACGAATATCTACGACGAACGTACACCGATCGGGAATGACATTGTGTTGGGTGCCTGCATTAATCATCGTCACACTCATCTTCACCGGACCCAACAAAGGGGATATCCGTTCAAACTGATAATCACGAAACCAAGCAATATCATCCAACACTTTATAAATAGCATTGTCTCCTTCGTTGCGTGCCGCATGTCCCGAGCGTCCTGTAGCTGTCACATCCAATACCATCAATCCTTTCTCCGCAATGGCAGGCTGCATCTCCGTAGGTTCGCCCACGATGGCGAAGTTAACCGGAGGCAACTGCCCCAGCACACTCTCAATGCCTCCCGCACCACTGACCTCTTCCTCGCACGAAGCCAAAAAAATAAGATTATATCGCTGATTGGTACGACACAAAGTAAGAAAAGCCTGCAGCAAGCTCACCACACTGGCTCCCGCATCGTTGCTACCCAGCCCATAAAGTTTGCCGTTCGCCTCCAATACAGGTTTAAAAGGGTCGTGACGCCATCCTTGCACCGGTTTTACCGTGTCAATGTGCGAGTTCAGCAATAATGTAGGTCGTCCCAAGTCAAATCCCGGACTCAAGCACCATACATTGTTACCCAACCGGCCTGTCTCCATGCCCTGCAATTCCATATATTGTTGCAGACAATCCGCAGCCCGTTCCTCGTCCCGACTAACGGAAGGAATACTTATCAACGACTTCAGTAATCCTACAGCCTCTGAAGTCAAAGTAGGAATATCATATTTCATTATCTATACCATTTAGATTTCCTTGCAAACTTACGGATAATCCGTGAAATCCAAAAACTTTTAACAGATATACATACAAAACAGTCTGTAAGACCTTCCAACTCCTACCCTCCTGTTACTAAAAGTGCTTCAAACAGTGAAACGAAGTTGTTTCAAAGTATGGAACACACATTGAAACACTTTGGGAAAAAGCAAAAGGAACTATGCCCGCTACACTATTTGTGTAAATTCAAATGGTAGCTCAACTTCGATTGGAAAGCCGGTACTTACTGATGAAACGCTCCAATTCCTCTAAACCTTTGGGGGTAGAAATGCCTCTCAGGAAAGTGAACATGATGGACTCGTACACGTCTAAAAAAGGATAAGTCTTGCAAATGTCGCTTTCAATAAGAATATCCATTTGGGCGCGTAGCAGATGGTTGACAATGGGGAAGTTAACATCTTCACGGAAATAGCCTTGGCAGACACCCTCTTTGAAGAAGTTGACCGCGTCTTCCGTAGTGCGGTTGTTCCCGTTCCTCATCAGTTCATAAGCTCGGGGATATTTCTTGATGTCTTCAAAGAATTTTTTATTCGTATCATGAAAGCGTTCAATGCTACGCTGATAACGTTTCAGAATAACCTCCAAAACATTGCGCGAACGGGCTGCCTGCTCACGCATGTAAGCTTCTTCCTGTTCCACATCTCGGCGAATAGCCTCCATCAGTAAGGTTTCCTTGTCGGTAAAAACCTCGTAGAGCGTACGCTTAGATATGCCGAATGAAGCGGCAATGTCGTCCATGGTGATGCTCCGGATGCCTTCCTTGGCAAACAATTCGCCTGCGGCAGCTATAATTTTCTCCCTCAGTTCTTTTCGCACAGTCAGATGATGTATTGTCTGTTCCTTCATAACAGTTTCGTGAAAGCGTGATTAATCGGCCTAAAACGAAACAAAGATAAAAAAAGAAAACCCAACAGCCAAGTTGAGTTTCCTTTTTTATGCTTATAACCTGCATTTCATTCCTAAATGGAAAGATTTTCATCAAAAATCGAACCGTGTCCGGTTCAAAAAGGCCACAGTCTTATGGATTTCCTTATACATCACGATGTCATCTTGCACAAAAGGCACTTCCTTGCGATACTCCTTCAAGAAACGTTCAAGCAGAGGCGAAGTTTTAAGAGGACGACGGAATTCAATGCCTTGCGCCGCATTCATCAGTTCGATAGCCAGAATATGGTCCAAATTGTCCATGATGCGAAACAGCTTGGTAGCGGCATTGGCACCCATGCTGACATGATCCTCTTGCCCGTTGCTGGAAACGATGGAGTCCGACGATGCGGAATAACAGTACATCTTGTTCTGGCTGACCATGGACGCGGCAGCGTATTGAGGTATCATAAAACCGGAGTTCAGCCCCGGATTAACCACTAAAAATTCGGGCAAACCACGCAAGCCCATGATGAGTTGCGCCACACGTCGCTCGGAGATGTTGCCAAGTTCAGCTAAGGCGATAGCCAGGAAATCATAGGCAATGGCCAAAGGCTGCCCATGGAAGTTGCCGCCGGAAATGATGAGGTCTTCATCGGGAAAAATCGTGGGATTGTCAGTCACGGAATTAATTTCCGTCAGCAACACGGACGACACGTAACGGATGGCGTCTTTCGTAGCTCCATGCACCTGCGGCACGCAACGGAAGGAATAAGGGTCTTGCACATGCTGTTTGGGACGGACAATCAACTCACTACCTTCCAACAACCGTCGGAAGTTGGCTCCCGTTTCAATCTGTCCCTGGTGCGGACGTATCTGCTGGATACAATCCATAAAAGGATCAATACGTCCGTCGAAAGCTTCAAGCGAAAGAGCGGCAATCAGGTCGGCACGGCGGGAAAGACGCTGGGCTTTGAGAATGGCAAACACACCGTTAGCGCTCATAAACTGTGTACCGTTCAGCAAAGCCAATCCTTCCTTACTCTTCAGACGCACCGGTTCCCAACCAAATTGGTCGAGCACGCTGATGGCTTCGCACTTCTTGCCTTTGTAGTACACATCGCCCACACCGATAAGCGGCAGGAAGAGGTTAGCCAATGGAGCCAGATCGCCCGAAGCGCCTAATGAGCCACGGTCGTAGACAATGGGCATAACGTCATTGTTGAAGAAGTCGATGATGCGTTGTACGGTAATGAGCTGCACACCGCTATGTCCCAACGACAAAGCATGCGCCTTGAGCAGCATCATCAGTTTAATGATGACCGGACGTATTTCTTCGCCCACACTGCATGCATGACTCTTGATAAGGTTCTCTTGCAAAGTACCCAGTTCATCGGTCGAGATATTTTTGCTACAGAGCGAACCGAAGCCGGTAGTAATACCATAAAGCGGTTCGTCCGACCCGGCAATCTTCCGGTCCAAATAGTTACGGCAACGCTGGATGCGTTCTTTTGCTTCAGGGGCAAGCTCCAGTTTCAGATTTTCATTGATAATTCGTTCGATGAGCTCGAAGGTCAAGTCTCCCGAACCGATATAATAGACGTTGTTCATATGCGTAATTCCTTATTGATTTGTTGCCACAAGTTCTGTTCATGAGTGATGGCCCGGTTCTCCAGTTCATCGGCTTCGGCCTGCATGGCCTCGACAAAAGCACAGTCCTTCAAGGAAGAAAGGTTGATGCGTACATTCAGCAAGGCGGCCAACACGGCATTGCGTGCGGACATCATCGCCACACAAGCATCGGTGACGGCATTGGCATTGCCTTTCAAGGCCACTTCCTCAATGCGTGGCATCAAGGCATAAGCCCGCCGTGCCACTTCCATAGGCACTTCGGCGGCATACTTCGTGGCTTTCTGAATGGCGGCGCTACGGGCAGTCTTCTCCTCATCCGTATCTTTGGGCATTTTAAAACAAGCAAATACACGGTCGTAGGCTTCGGAGTCACGATCAACATCGGCAACAAAGTCCGTCAACAAGCATTGTGCTTCTCGGGCAATAGCCTGCATCAGGTCTTGCACGTCGGAGTATTTCCTCTTTCCGAGGGTTAGATTGGCCACCATGGCGGCCAAGGCCGAGGCCAAGGCACCGTTCAGTGCGGCAACACTTCCTCCACCGGGGACGGGGTCGGAACCTGCCAGCTTGGTCAAGAAATCTTTTACGGTTAAATCAGTAAGCATATAATTGGGGTTTATTAGTTAAATGAATAAGTTATCGGGACAGGTCTCACAGCCGGACTGCATCCATGTCCCATTACACACCAAGCTCAGTCGCAAGGATAAATCACTCCTCCCTTAATCGTGGCATGCACACAATTCATGCCTATATAATAAGTAAGGAAATGGTAATTGTCCGTATCGAGTACCACCATGTCACCCTGCTTGCCAACCTCTATGCTGCCTATGCGGTCGGCCCGCCGAAGAGCGGCGGCTCCGTTCAACGTCAAAGCAGTGATGGCTTCCTCCACACTGAGGTGCATATAAATACAGGCAAGGGCAAACGTCAGCGGAATGGAACCGGAGAAACAACTGCCTGGATTGAGGTCGGTAGCCAAAGCCACGGCACATCCGGCATCTATCATCTCACGCCCCTTAGCGTAGGGTTCGCGCAAGGCAAAAGCGGTGAGAGGAAGGAGCGTTGCCACCACGTTCCGGTCGGCCATGAGCCGAATTCCCGCATCGGAGGCATGCAACAGATGGTCGGCAGACACGGCTTCCAGCTCAGCCGCCAGTTCGGCACCGCCCAACGGAACAATCTCATCGGCATGGAGTTTGATGCCGAAGCCCATCATGCGGGCAGCCTGCAACAGGCGACGCGACTGAACTATGGAGAAGACGCCCTCTTCGCAAAACACATCGCAAAACTCCGCCAAACTTTGTTCTTTCACCACAGGCATCACTTCGTGAATAAGGAAATCCACATACGCATCCGTACGCCCCCCGTAGGCTTCGGGCACGGCATGTGCGCCTAAAAATGTGGGGACAATGTCCACCCGCTTGCATTCATCGTTGTTCAAGCTGCGCATCACCTTGAGTTGCAGCAATTCCGTTGCCAGGTCCAACCCATAGCCGCTTTTACCTTCCACAGTAGTGACCCCCATTCGCGACATACGCTTCAAAAAATCTTCGGCATGCGTACGCAATTGGATAAAGTGACTGGCTCTGGTGGCTTTCACCGTACTGGCAATGCCTCCGCCACGGCGCATGATGTCCATATAGCTGTCGCCACGTAGCCGCCATCCGAATTCCTCGGCCCGTTCACCACCAAAAACAAAGTGCGTATGTGAGTCCACAAAACCGGGCAACACACAGCGTCCGCGGGCGTTATAATGCCAATAGCCTTGCCAGTAGCCATCGCGGTCCTCACCCCGATTGGGGCCTACGTAAGTAATGATGCCGTCAGTCACCTCTACTGTAGCATTATCCATCATCAGCAGCCTGCCCATGTCCCGACCTTTCCTGGCTTCAAAGCCTACCGGCGTGACCAGACGGGCGTTGAATATAATCAGATTTTCCGTCATAAGCCTTTACTCATCCATAATCCTTGCTTCCAACACTTGTTTCATGGAGAAATTCTCCAGCCCTAAGTAGTAAGCAGCCGTATCGATGAGCGCTTCCATAGGCACCAGGCCGATAATCTCACTGCCCACGATGCCGACCCCATAACGGCGCGCCTCGACACGCACCAGTTCAAAAGCACGGTAAAGAGCCGTACGGGTATAGTCTGTCATGTTGATGGATACCTGCGTAATTCCCCGGTTCTTCAGCTCCACGCCCATCGCCTTGCAATAGCGTAAGCCGCCACCAATGAAGCGGATTTTCTTGGCGATGTCGTGGGCTATCTCCAAGCTGGGTGTCGAGAGGTTGATGTTGTAAGCCACGAGGGGCATACGGGCGCCAATGGCTACGGTACCGGCGGTAGGATGCCGCTCGGCGGGACCGAAGTCGGGTTTCCATTCGGGCTGGTGTATTTTCTCAGCCATGCCTTCAAACTCACCTTTACGGATGGCGGCCAGATTCTCGCGGTGCGGAGCAGTGGCCGATTTCTCATAGAGGAAAACGGGAACACCGTAACGGTCGGCCACGGCCTGCCCCACTTCTTTGGACAGCGCGATGGCGTCGTCCATTGTCACGCCCCGGATAGGAATAAAAGGCACTACGTCCACGGCACCCATGCGGGGATGTTGCCCGGCGTGACGGTTGAGGTCAATCAGCCGAATGGCCACGCCAATGGCTTCCAACACGGCGTCGCGCAACGGCTCGGGTTCACCCACCACGGTTACCACCAGGCGGTTGTGGTCTTCGTCGTTGCTGTAGTCCAGCAGTTTCACGCCCTGTTTTCCCCGGAAGGGGGCTACAATCCGGTCTATTTTCTGCAAGTCGCGTCCCTCACTGAAGTTGGGGACACATTCCATAATTCGGTTCATAATCTATAAAAATATTATTAAATTCAATCTACCCGTCTTATTTTAGCCGTACATGCGGAAACAGTTTTGTAACCACCTGCCAATCAACATCTGTACAGCAGACATTGACTCTTGCCAGAAGAACCTCCTGTCTTTACAGGAAGCGACCTGGAGGCGACTGTGATTACCAGCCTTTTCACTACGCATGAGGTGTGAGAAGGCGACGTATAAGGGCATCGTCGGCCAAATAAGGCATCGTGATACAATACCCGTCGGCGTGCATGCGGTTGAATTCGTCCGCAGTCTCCATGGCGTGCGGATTGCGCGCCCACGAGCGACGTGCCACGCCTCCCATCACGTCCCACAGCATGGCCGAACGCAAGATGCGGTCCACCCGTTCGGAACCGTCGCACACCATGCCAAAGCCTCCATTGACAGCCTTTCCAATACCTACGCCTCCGCCATTGTGCAATGCGACGAGGCTCATGCCTCGGGCGCAATTACCAGCAAAGCATTGCACAGCCATGTCGGCCATCATATTACTGCCGTCCTTGATGTTGGCCGTCTCGCGGAAGGGGGAGTCCGTACCGCTCACGTCGTGATGGTCGCGTCCCAGCATAATGGGACCTACCTCGCCCCGCCGTACCATATCGTTGAACTTCAATGCAATGCGCAGGCGTCCTTCGGCATCTTGATAAAGGATACGCGCCTGGGTGCCGACCACGAGGTTATTCTTCTCCGCGTCGCGTATCCAGTTGTAATTGTCACGGTCTTGTCCCCGCCGGTTGGGGTCGATGCAGGACATGGCGGCTTGGTCAGTCTTGACCAAATCCTCGTGCTTTCCACTGAGGCACACCCAGCGGAAAGGACCGTAACCGTAATCGAACAGTTCAGGTCCCATAATGTCCTCCACATAGCTGGGGAAGATGAACCCCTGCTTGTCATCGCCTCCACGTGCGATTTCCGGATTGCCGGCATCATAGACAGCCTTCATAAACGAATTGCCGTAGTCGAAGAAGTAGGTACCGCGTTCCACCAGCGTACGGACAGCGTGGAAGTGGCGGCGCAGTGTTTCGTCCACCAAGGTGCGGAAACGATGCGGGTCAGCATGCAACATTGCGGTGCGTCGCTCAAAAGTCAGGCCTGCGGGACAATAGCCACCTTCATAAACAGCATGGCAGGAGGTCTGGTCGGAAAGGAGGTCAATGCGGATATTTTCCAAAACCGCATATTCCAGCAGGTCGACAATGTTTCCATGGTAAGCCACAGACATAGCCTTGCCTTCCTGCATGGCCCGGTGTGCTTGGGCAAAGGCTTCAGGGATGCTGTCTGTCACGCCGCCTACCCATCCTTGGTCAAGACGGGTCTGAATACGCGATTGGTCAACTTCGGCAATGACAGCTGCCGCCCCTGCCATCTCGGCCGCCTTAGGTTGGGCTCCACTCATTCCCCCCAAACCGGAAGACACGAACAGGCGTCCAGCCAGATTGCCGTTTTGCGGGATACCCAGTTTGAGACGTCCGGCATTCAGCAGGGTATTGAATGTGCCGTGTACGATGCCTTGCGGACCGATGTACATCCAGCCTCCGGCAGTCATCTGCCCATAGTTGGCCACTCCCAGTTGCATGGCCGTATGCCAGTCTTGCTGATTGTCATAAAGCCCCACCATCAGGGCATTGGTAATGATGACACGCGGAGCGTCCGGACGTGACTTGAACAAGCCCAACGGGTGTCCGCTCTCTACAACTAACGTCTCATCCTGTGTCAATTCCTCAAGATACATTTTCAGCAGCCGGTACTGCATCCAATTCTGGCATACTTGTCCCGTCTCGCCGTAAGTCACCAGCTCGTAGGGATAAAGGGCTACGTCGAAAGCCAGATTGTTATCTATCATTACTTGGAAAGCCTTTCCTTCCATACACTTGCCCCGATAGCGGTCAATGGGCTTCGCCTTCAAGTCTCCTTGCGGACGGAAACGGTAACCATAGATGCGGCCTCGGGTGCGGAGTTCTTCCAGAAACTCTGGCGCCAGTTGCTCGTGCAGTTCGGTAGGGATGTAGCGCAATGCGTTCTTCAATGCTGTGGCAGTCTGCGACGGAGTGAGTGTGTAGCCACGGTCAGGTGCCCGTCGTATGCCTTCCACAAAAGCGGGATACGGGGGCAGTTGGTTGCTCAAGGTTATTTTCATGGCAGATACGGATTAAGTTTACAAATTGTCAAGATAAAAAAGAAATTCCAGCCGCAAGATATAAATAAATCCCGACTTTCGCAATAGAAAGCCGGGATTTATTTATCATAAAGTCAATTCATCGGTTGACGCTCAATCGTCACTGTCCATGTCGATGACGTTGAACTGGAGGTCGAACTTGATTTCCCAGAAATTGGAAAGCCGGATTTCGTAAGAATAACGGTCTTTCTCAATGGAGAGAATTTTGGCTTCAGGATAGTTCGTCTTTACAAACTCCGCAATCTGAGCAGGAATTACGCCGGCGGGCACTCCCGTATGCTTGCACTGAACGTCCGTCCATGCTCCCTTCTTGTCAAACTCAACCTTGTCGCCATTGACAAACATCAGGTCGTACGAAGTGTCGAATATTTCACTTTCCTTCTTCACGAACGCCACCTTGGCGTCACCGAAATGCTGCTTTACAAACTGTTGTGCCGCAGCGGGAAGTTGGGCAAAGGTGATGGCCTTGTCATTATCAGCCGATACGAACTGCAATGTAAACACACTCACTAACAATAAAAATAACTTTTTCATAATCATACGTTTTTTTAAAAGGGTTATTAATTCGTTCTTTATTTGTTTTCGTACTGCAAAGAAACGAACCCTTTTAGGAAAGAATTGGGAAAAACAGACATTTTTCAAGAAAAAAATTATTTTTCTTCCGTCAGACGCTTCAGTTCCGTCAGATAATACCACATGACGGACGCACCTTCGCCGGTTTCCCGTTGCAAACGCTCCGACAAGTGAGGATAATCGCCAAGCAAAGACATCATCTTCGCCTTGCTTACAAACTCGGCCCGTCCGTTACGCGGATTAATCTCATAGAACACGCGCGCGTTAATCAAAGCCGAAGCGGCAATGGCATTGCCCACATCACCCCCCAAGCGGGGAGTACCCGGCCGTGTAGAAGAGCTTGTTGCGACTTGCCCTACGGGTTGCGCACAGAAGTACACACGGTCGCCTATCCGGATGGCAGGCGCGTAATACCGCCCCAACCGATAACGCTTGTACTGCATCTTGCGGCAATTGACGTAAAGAGCTGAATCCACCCGCACGGCATAACAACGCTTGCGCAGATAGCGGCTTAAGCCCGGATTATCCGTTGCCTCGATGCGATAATCCCCTCCACTCAACCACAGGATCTTGTTCTTCGAACGCTTCTCCACCCGCAAAGTCGTGACCGTGTCGCCCTCCTGCGCCAGCAGCTCACGAAGGTTAGCGTATATCACTTGCTGAGCCTTGCCGGGCATAGCCGGCAAGACCGTAAGAACCAGAAGTATAAATCCAAATTTCTTCATATCGCTTTCATCACTTTGCTGCCCGTCATCGGTTTGGGGAGATAAAGATACGTGTTTTCTCAGAAAGCAGCAAACGATTAAGAATGTTTTCTTGCATGTTTTTCTTCCATCCCGCCCTCAAGTCTGTTCTAAAAATCCGTATCTTTGCCCGCACTTAGGTTATGACAAAAGAAGGAGCCATACGGCCACACCATATTATATACTACATAAGATGCGAACCTACAACGAACTGAAAGCCGAATACACCCGTCAAACCGAACTGGCGGAGCAAGCCTTAACCCGCGTGCAAGGACAGATAAACCGTATCAGCCTTTTACGGGTCGCGTTGTTCTGCACGGCTGTAGCCGGAGTCATTTCCTTTTGGAACAAAGAATGGTGGCTGACAGCCTGCGTCCTGATTTTTACATTGTCACCATTCCTGCTGCTCATCCGATACCACAACCGCCTGTTCTGGCGCAAGGAATACTTGGAGAAAGAACGGGAAACGAACAGGCAGGAACGGACGGCGCTCGACAATGACTTCAGCACGTTGGACGAAGGACGGGAATACATCGACCCTTCCCATCTCTATACATACGATCTGGATGTATTCGGCACGCACTCCTTGTTCCAATACCTCAACCGGACTTGCACACCGCTCGGCAAAGACGTACTGGCCTCTTGGCTGAACCGGCATCTGAAGCATAAAGAAGATATACTCCGGCGGCAGGAAGCAATCAAGGAACTGGCCGAAAAAAAAGCCTTCCGGCAACGCTTCCGCATCCTGGGACTGATGAACAAAGGGAAACCGGCCGACAAAGCCGAGCTATTGGAATGGGCGCAAATTCCGACCCTCTTCCGTAACCGCAGGCGCTACAAATGGCTGCCCAACCTTGTCACGCTTTTCAACATAGGATGCCTGGCCGGAGTCTTGAGCGGAGTCATCACGGGAAGCCAATGGGGCATCCTATGGTTCATCATCGTCCTCTGCAGCTTCCTGTTCACGCACAAGATTTCCAAGGTGCAGGCGGTGTATGGCAAAAAACTGCAGATATTGGGCACGTATGCCCGTCTGCTCGAGACCATGGACAAAGAAGTTCTGGAAAGCCCTTTGCTGAAAGACATCAAAAGCAAGACAGGAAGCGACCATCGGCAAGCCACACAAGCCATTCAAAGGTTAGTGAAACTGATGAATGAGTTAGACCAACGCAACAACTACCTGATGTACACAGTCCTGAACGGGTGTTTCTTTTGGGAATTGTGGCAAATCATGCGGATAGAAGCCTGGAAGGAAGCCCATGCCTCCGAACTGCCCCGGTGGCTGGATGCCATCGGAGAGATGGACGCCCTGAACTCCTTAGGCACCTTCGCCTACAACCATCAGGAAGCGTATTGCTATCCGGACATAGACACCTCCACGCCCTTCAAACTTTGCGGAGAGCAGCTGGGACACCCTCTGATGCCTCATGGACAATGCGTGACGAACGGCATCCGCATGGCGAAACGTCCGGCTTTTATCATCATCACCGGTGCCAACATGGCGGGCAAGAGCACCTACCTGCGTACCGTTGGCATCAACTACCTGCTGGCCTGCATCGGTTGCCCGGTCTATGCCAGCCGGATGGAACTGTATCCCGCCCAACTGATAACCAGCCTGCGCACCTCCGACTCGCTGAACGACAATGAATCCTACTTCTTTGCCGAACTGAAACGATTGAAACTCATCATCGACAAACTGAAGGCCGGCGAACAGCTATTCATCATCCTGGACGAAATTCTGAAAGGCACCAACTCCATGGACAAGCAAAAAGGCTCGTTCGCCCTCATCAGGCAATTCATGAGCCTGCAAGCCAACGGCATCATTGCAACCCACGACTTATTGCTCGGCACGTTGAAAGACCTCTTTCCTCAACACATCGCCAACTATTGTTTCGAGGCGGACATCACTGGGGACGAGCTGGACTTCTCTTACCAGCTGCGTCCCGGTGTGGCCCAAAACATGAACGCCTGCTTCCTGATGAAGAAAATGGGGATTGCGGTAACGGATTGAAAGTATTCTTGGATAAACGGCAAAACATCCTTGGATAAAGGGCAAAGTATCCAATGATACTTGGGCAAGCAACCAATATTCCCTTTTCTCTATAAGCAAGTGAACAAAATTGATTTATTCTATAAATGAGAATTTAATTGGCACACAGATGACACAGATAAAACGAGATGACCACAGATTTGTTTATAAAAGCGCACTTCGGGGGCTAAATTATCAGTCAGTATAAAGTAAATCTGATTAGTCACTTATTATAAGGCGGCAATATCATCCGGGGTCAAGTGCGTACATTGGACGATTGTGTCTACAGGCAACCCCATTTCACGCATTCTCCTTGCCACTTCCTTCGCATTTTCCTTGATACCCTCCATGCGTCCTTTAGCTATACCTTCCGCACGTCCTTCTGCTATGCCTTCCGCACGTCCTTCTGCTATACCTTCTGCTCGACCTTCCGCACGTCCTTCTGCTCGTCCTTCTGCTCGACCTTCCGCTCGACCTTCCGCTCGACCTTCCGTCCAGCCGGTTTGGATAACACTACGTTGGTATCGTAACGCCTCCATGTCCCGTTCATAAGCACGTTTCTCTGTTGCCGAAAGGCTGTCTATACGAAGTCGTTCACGTGCTTCGGGAAGGCCTTTGGCCGTAGCTGTCGAATCTATTTCTCCGGTCTTGAGGAACTTTATCCATTCATCAAGAGGAGTCTTAGCTACTTTGTCAAAATCATTCACGCGCAGCACATAGTATTCCGGAAAAACATCGCCGGCCTCTTCACCTATAAGAACTTCACGCTGCCTTGCAGAGAGTTGCAGTACATCATCAGGATTATGCAACCCGCGAAATACGGTTTTCCCATGATATACGTAGTCCTTTCCTTGCCCCAAATCAAAATAAACGATATTGATGGAATAGACTTTGCGTACTTTGTTGTAATCGTTGCCAAGGTTGATGTATTCTGAAATAGTTTTCGATACACCATACAGCATCCGGTGGAAGTAGTACAGTTCCCGGTTATTTTGCACTTCAATAATGAGCAGTCGCCCGTGCGTATCTTCCGCAAGTATATCCACGCGGTTAAACTTGTCATCTTTACTGGTTTGGTTGGACTCGCTTTCCAGGAAACGGCAGATGCGCAAATCCTCTCCCAACAGCGTGGAGAGAAAGCCTTCCAGCACCACATGGTTGCTCTTGTCACGGAGCAAGCGCTTCATAGCCCAGTCGAAACGTATCAATTCGTTATACATAAGCTGATTATAATATTATTCTCATACATGGACAAAGGTAAGCAATATCCGCCATATAACATCCTTTTATCGAAAAAATCTTCTACAACACAAGTTGATTTTACGCCTCCGCGAACTGCATATCCCGAAATTAAAAACAGAAAGGGATGCCTTCCCCTGTTACGGAGAGACATCCCTTTACCTCTTTTATCTACTAATAATGAATGAAACCATTAATAGCCGGGGTTCTGCCAAGCTGCTTGCTGTTCAGGACTTAAGTTTGAGCCGTCCTCGTTCAACAGACCATCCAAGAAACTCTGCGGGATAGGACGTAACTCATGCTTATTGGCCGTAATGGCTTGTGCTTCGGGATTGAAAGCCTTCGCGCGGGTAATCAACGTTTCTGTGCGACTCAATGTCTCCCAACGTTGCCATTCACCCAATAACTCACGGGTACGCTCATTCAAGATGAAGTGTAAGGCGCGGTCATAGTCGCTGCTTACTCCCAATTTGTTCATGATTGCTTCGTCTTCAGCCGGCAGATTATTGGGGAATGACTTCAACGTCAAATCAGAAGCGGCTGTAGTTACTTCTAAATCCGGATTAGACAGATAATATGTATTCATGTTCAAGTTGGAGTTTACATAATTGCTTGCTGCTGAACCGGTATTCAACGAATTCTTTTCGAAAGCAACGGATCCATCCACATAGTAAGAGCGGTTTTCACCGGCTTTCCACTGAGCACGGCGACGTACTACATTGATGTCTGCCATAGCACTGGCATAATCGCCTAAGCGAACATAGCATTCGGCGCGGTTCAGATAGGTTTCAGCCAAACGTGCCATAATCACATCACGATGGGCATCTCCCTTTTCGGCTGTACGGCTACCGTCATCAGTTTTATTGATGCCTGCAAAGAAGTTACAAATCGGCTGACTCTTGAAATTGGGAGCTACGTATTGTCCGTTTTGGTACAATACCGAAGAATTGGGAACCCATTGTCCTTTGGTATCTGTCAAATTGCCGTTAGAAGTGGTCTGACGGGAACCCGTGTTCCATTCGGGCAGGCGACCTTCATCATCCGTCCAAGTCGGTTTCTGCGTATAACACCCGAATGTATAGTTGTCATACGTATGATCATCTTTTGTGTTCAAAATCATTACAATACCTGGGTCTCCTGCTATTACTTGTGGAGCACCATTAGGACCTGCATATGGTGGCTCATCTCCTTCATATTTACCGGTCGTTACATATTCAGTATACTTAGCGTCTACATTGTTGACGCCATATACAGTCTTGAAAGTTTTCCACATGCGGGCATCGTTCACATGGTCAAATACGGCATACGCATATTCTGTCGGACGGCAACGTTGGAAGTCCATACCACCAATCCAAATGCCACGACGTACCCAACCACCGGAAAAATTCGAAAACTGAGGAGTGAAATAGTTGTACGTTCTGTTTCCATAACGTCCCTTGGTGGCATCGTCTGCATTGTGACCGCAAGCCATCAAGATTTCATCCAACTGTTCATTGTCACAATCTACCCCCGTCCAGTTGGCATAGAGATCCGCATAATCCGGTGTCAAGGCACCACGGGCATTAATGGCGTAGGTACATGCTTCAATAGCTTCTCGTAAGTCAGCTTCAATGTCCGCTTGTGTACGGCTAGTTCCGTCAGCCGCAAATTGCTTCTGGCAGCGTTCGGAGCAGCGGAACAGCAGTGCTTTTGCTAAGAAGTGGGCGGCAGTAGCCTTGGTCCAAGTAATACCCTTGCCATACGTGAAATTCTCTCCTTCAAACAAGTTATAAGCTTGGCGCAAGTCAGATACCACTTGTTCCCAAGTTTCCTCTTCCGTGGCTCGGGTAAAGTTGCGTACAATACCTTCAGCGGGTTTCGTTTGTAGCACAACACCTCCATATTGGGCAGCCAAACGGTAGTAGTTGTAACCACGCAGGAAATAAGCGTGCGCTAAGTGGCGATTGCGTGTAGCTACATCCTGGTCTACCGTTTCAGCCTTGGCTATGATTGTGTTACAAGAAGCAATGCCGTAATACATTTCATCCCATAAAGCTTGTGGTGCAGGGCAGTTTTTGTTAGCTGCGCCTGTTTCGGGTGTACATGCAATTGCTCCTAAACGATTATCATAGGTATTCCAAGGTTCAGCAGTCAAGTCATTGGCATTAGTAAATTCGTCCGTGCCATACAATGTGATTCCGTATGCCCATTCGTAACCGAAGTGCCAACGAATGTTACCGTAAAGCGATACTGTCAAGGCTTCCAAACCTTCCGGCGTATCAAAATATGCGGTCGAATATTTGGTGGTCTGTTCCTCGTCCAGGAAATCCGCACATGAAGTGGTGCCGAACGAAAGACCTGCCAACAGGGAAAGTCCCAATCCTATTTTTGTGATATTATTCATACGTTTTATTTTTTAATTACATTAGACAATTCATATATTCTCTGATTAGAAACCGAAGTCCAGACCGAAAACAAAGCTACGGTTGAAGTAAGACTTGTTTGTGTCCAAATCCCATCCGTCAATAGATTGGAAGATGCTACCCGGATTCACAGCCTGTACGTAGAGTTTCAAATGGCTCAACCCCCATTTCTTTACCAATTTCTGGTCGAAGTTATAACCCAAAGAGATGTTACGTACCTTCAAGAAAGCGGCATTGCGATAACCGATCAAACTGGAAAAATCGTCTCCTGAACCGGAAGTTGCCTGTCCCAAAATAGGTTTCTGATATTGCGCATCGGTATTGGTCGGAGTCCAGTAATCGATTTCACGCTGATTGGCGTGTGCAGTTTCTGCTTCAGCCAAACCGTCTACCATGTAACCCATGCGGCCAATCATTGTGATGCCCAAATCGAAGTTCTTCCATGAGAAGTTATTGGTCCAACCTAATGTCCAGTTCGGGTTTTGATTACCTAGTATGACACGGTCGTTGATGTCCATCTTATAGTCTCCATTTTGGTCTTTCGGACGAACATTGCCCGGTGTGAAGTCATAGCCGTTGGCATTCCATTTTTCCATTTCGGCACGATCTTCCGGTGTATCTTGCCATAAACCTTCGTTATCAAATCCATAGTACACGTTGATGGACTCTCCAATGAACCAATCATTGTCTGGCATGTCGTTCTTCCCGTAAGCTAATTCTACGATTTCATCTTTTTGGTAAGCCACGTTGAAGTTGGTATCCCACGTAAATCCGGTCTTCGTTTGGATAGGAATAGCGCTTATGTTCAATTCCACACCACGGTTCTTGGTTTTACCGATGTTGGCCATAACATTCGGATAGCCAGTCAAAGTCGGAATTGTGGTAGACATCAACAAGTCGTTGGTGCGGGAAAAATAAGCATCAATGCTACCGCTGAGTCGGTTATTGAAAAAGCCGAAGTCGATACCGAAGTTCACTTGCATCGTCTTTTCCCAACCCAAATCAGCATTAGCCATTGCTGTTTGGCTGCTGGTATAATAAGGTTCGTTCGTAGTATAACCTGGTACATTGCTCATGCCATTGAAAGGCAAGTAAATCATACTAATATCTCCCAATGTTGCATAAGGGTCTACAGCTGCATTACCGGTCACGCCAAAACCTACACGCAGTTTTAAGTTGTCCAACCAAGATACATCTTTCAAGAAATCTTCTTGGTTGATGCGCCATGCCAAAGCAGCGGAAGGGAAGAAATCCCACTTATTGCCTTCTGATAATTGGGAAGCACCGTCCCAACGACCGGATACCGTCAACAGATAACGCTCATCGAAACCATAGTTCAAACGAACCATGTAGGACATCAACTGACGTTCGGTAATACCGGAACCTATGCTGGCACCTGTATCAGAATCCGTTAAGTCAACAGTGCCGAATGCATTCCACAAGAATGAAGGCTTTGCTATGCCGTTAGCAGCCATTTCAGACGTTTCAATATCCCACTTTGAGGCGGTTTGCAGCAAGGTAACACCCACTTTGTGTTTCTCGGCAAACGTGCGGTCGAACATAATCATGTTATCCAGCGTCCAAGAGAAATCACGACGGTTTTTCAAACGGGCATAGCTTCTGCCAGCAGAACCGTCAGAATTAATCTTGTGGGCAGATGTTCCGTCAATGTAAGAACCTTCACGCCAGTGACGGAAGTCCGGACCGAAGTTCAGTTTGTAACGCAAACCTTCAATGGGTTCCCAAATCTTACCTAAATCCAATGTAGCGGAGAAGTTGCCCAAGGCGCGCAACGTCTGAGATTGTTGGGTACTCTTATTCCACTCATCCATAATTGTATAAACGCCACTCTCACCACCGGGATTAATTACCAAAGAACCGTCTGAATGATAAGGAACCGCATGATTATAAATAGTCTTGGCTGTACCATAAATGGCGTCAGGTACACTACCACTGCGACCTCCCAAAGTAGACATACCGTAGTCCTGCTCGCTCCAAGTTACGTTCATCGAAGCATTTACCTGGAACCATTCTACTGGCGTGATGTTTACATTCACCTTACCGGTGTAACGTTCGTACCACTGACCTTTCTGCGTACCATCGTTGCTCAAATAACCGAATGAAGCGTAAGCGTTCATCTTTTCCGTACCACCACTGGCGCTGACTGTATGTTCATGTGAAATACTGGTCTGGGTTACTATGTCCGTCCAATCCGTGTTTTGAACCAATGAAGGATCCCATGTGCCGTTAGCCCAACCTCTCAACACATTGTCGCGAGAAGTTTGTCCGTCCAAATCACTGGTAAAAATTAGCATATCGTTCTCATACGTGGGATTGTCCGGATGCGCATACACAGAAGGATCCGAGTTGTAAGCTGCCCAGCGGCGGAATTCGATGAAGTCGGCGGCACTCATAGACGGAGACTTGTCCACCAAATTAGATATCGTTAACGTACCCGAATAGTTCAAACTGAATTGTCCCGCCTTACCTTGCTTGGTTGTTACCAAGATAACACCGTTGGCACCACGCGAACCGTAAATAGCCGTAGCGGAAGCGTCTTTCAATACGTCAATGCTCTCAATGTCTCGTGGGTTCAATGTTTCAATAGACGAACCTGACATCAAGGGTACTCCATCTACCACGTAAAGAGGAGCGTTCAAATCCTTATCCAGCGAGCGATTACCACGGATACGGATGTCACCGATTTGTCCCGGGCGTTCGTTGGTTGTGATATCCACACCGGCAGCCTTACCTTGCAAAGCTTCGAAGGCATTGTTCACCGGACGTTCCATCAGTTCCTCGGCACCTACGTTCGCCATAGCACCTGTCACGTCACTCTTCTTCTGTACACCATAACCTACAACGACTACCTCGTCCAGCATCTCGGTATCTTCCACTAAGGTTACATTGATGTTCGTCTGCCCTTTCACGGGGATAGTCTGGGTTTTGTAGCCCACAAAACTGATTTCCAGCGTAGCGTCAGCCGGAACATTGGCCAAGGTAAACTTACCGTCGATGTCGGTAATGGTACCCGTAGTCGTTCCTTTCACCACGACGCTGGCTCCAATCACACTCATGCCCGTATTGTCGAGCACCGTACCTGAAACACTTTTGCCCTGCGCCCAAGCGCTGCCTATGGACAGCACACACAACAAGGCCAAGAAGAACATGCGCTGCAACTTTGAGCCACATCGCACCAGAATAGAAATTTCTCTTCTGTCTTTCATACTCCTTAAATTGTTAAGTTAAACAAAAGTTAGTTTGCAAAATTCTACTAATTCACACATGTCTTTATTAATCTAAAGACTCGGCAAATATATGTAAAATTAATCTATCTTCAACATTTTAATACAAAATTGTATGTTAAAAAGACGCATTTGTATCATTTTCTGTAGTAATCGTCTCAAAACATATAGTATTTGTTGAAGATTTCATAAGATTTACATGATAATTTAATAGGGATAAGTAACTAATCGGATTTACTTTATACTAAATGGGAATTTAGCAGCCTAAAG
>CASENS010000023.1 GCA_949289345.1 uncultured Bacteroides sp. | reverse complement strand
TCTTGGACTTGAACCAAGGACCCTCTGATTAACAGTCAGATGCTCTAACCGACTGAGCTAACGAAGAGTGTTGTTTTTTCTCAAATGCGGTGCAAAAGTAATAGGATATTTTGAAATATGCAATATCTTTGCAGAAAAAAATCGAAGAAAAAGCGAAATATTTGCTTTGAGGCATTTCCCGCCGGTTTTTGCTTCGCAAAAGCGGGAGCTTTGCAAAAATTGATTATACATTAATTATATATATAACAAAAGATAAAATGAAAGGATTGGTAAAATTACGCTGGATGGCCCTCGCAGGAGTGGTGCTGGCGGCAGGTATTCTGCTGAGTTTTGAACGTGGAGATGACCATAGCTTTAAATTGGCTAAGAACATGGACATATTCAACTCCGTGGTGAAAGAGCTGGACATGTTCTACGTGGACACGATAGATGCGGACAAAATAGTACGCCAGGGTATTGACGCCATGCTGTACAGTCTCGACCCATACACGAACTATTTCCCGGAAGATGACCAAAGCGAACTGGAGCAGATGCTGAAGAACACTTACGGAGGCATTGGGTCCATCATCACATGGAATACGAAGCTGAAACGCTCCATGATAGGTGAACCCTATGAAGGCATGCCAGCCGACAAGGCGGGGCTTAAGGCTGGAGATATCCTGATGGCCATAGACGGAAAAGATCTGGCAGGAAAAAACAACCAGGAAATAAGCGAAATGTTACGCGGGCAGGCTGGAACCAGTTTCAAGCTGAAGGTACAGCGCCCCGGTGTGCAGGAGCCTTTGGAGTTTGAACTTGTACGACGCCCCATTGAATTGCCTATCATTCCCTATTATGCGAAGTTGGAAAATAACATCGGCTACATCAATCTGAGCACATTCTCCGGTTCTCCGGCAAAAGAATTCAAGCAAGCCCTGCTGGATTTGAAGGAGCAAGGCATCACCTCTTTAATAATAGACTTGCGTAATAATGGTGGAGGCTTGCTGGACGAAGCTGTAGACATTGCCAATTATTTTCTCCCACGAGGAAAAACTTTGGTTACCACCCGTGGAAAATTGAAGCAGGCAGGAATGGCCTACAAGACTTTGCGTGAACCGATAGACCTCGATATACCTTTGGCAGTGCTGGTTAACAGCAATACGGCATCTGCGTCGGAAATTTTGGCCGGCTCTTTCCAGGATTTTGACCGGGCGGTCATTGTAGGTAATCGTACTTATGGCAAGGGATTGGTACAGACCACACGCAACCTGCCTTACGGTGGTGTGATGAAAGTTACCACCTCGAAGTATTACATTCCCAGCGGCCGTTGCGTGCAAGCCATAGACTACCAGCATCGTAATGAGGACGGAAGCGTAGGACGTATACCGGACAGCCTGACCACGGTGTTCCACACGGCAGCCGGACGTATAGTGCGTGATGGAGGAGGTGTAACTCCGGACATTGTAGTAGAGCAGGAAAAGCTTCCCAATATTCTCTTCTATCTGGTCAATGACAATCTGATATTCGATTACGCCACCCAGTATTGCCTAAAGCATGACACCATCGCACCGCCCGAAGATTTTCAGATTACGGATGCCGATTATGCGGACTTTATAAAGCTGGTGAAAGATTCAGACTTCAAATATGACCAGCAGACCGAAAAGATGTTGAAAAATTTGAAAGAAATGGCTGAATTTGAAGGCTACCTAAAGGACGCTTCCGCAGAGTTTGACGCATTGGAAAAAAAATTGCAGCATAATTTAGAGCACGATTTGACCTATTTTGCCAAAGACATCAAGCCAATGATTGCCATCGAAATCGTCAAACGTTATTATTACCAACGGGGAGGCATCATCGAACAACTGAAAGATGATGCGGACTTGAAAAAGGCGATAGAGATTCTTATGGATCCGGCCAGATACAAGGCCATGCTCAGTGCTCCGCAAGATACGGTTGAAGCGGTTCGGACGGCCGGATAGTGAAACCAACCCACGTTTCGGGGGCTTCGTTACAGTTTTTTTCCAACTTTGTATTGTAGCTTTGTTGCCATGAAGATATTAATAGTAGAAGATGAGCGAGATTTGCGTGAAACAATCTGCGCATCGCTCCAGAAAGAGAAGTTTGTCGTAGAAAGTGCCGCTGATTTTCATGCGGCGTTTGATAAAATCAACGATTATGACTATGATTGCATTCTGCTGGACATCATGTTGCCGGGAGGAAGTGGCCTTGATTTGTTGCGTGAATTGAAACGCCTTCGCCGAAGTGATAGCGTACTTATCATATCGGCTAAGGATTCATTGGATGACAAGGTGGACGGGTTGGAGCTGGGAGCGGATGACTACTTGACCAAGCCGTTTCATTTGGCTGAATTAAACGCTCGTGTAAAATCGCTTATCCGCCGCAGACAGAACAATGGAGATGTCAGCGTAAAGACGGGAAATCTGACTTTATATCCCGACAAACGGCAGGCCGAAGTGGATGGGAAGCCTTTGCAACTGAACCGGAAGGAGTTCGATCTGCTGTATTATTTCGTGGTTAATCCCAATCGGGTTATCAATAAAATGAGTTTGGCGGAATCCGTTTGGGGAGACAACATTGATCAGGCCGATTCGTTGGATTTTATCTATTCACAAGTGAAGAACCTGCGCAAGAAATTGAAGCTGGCTGGCGCTACGGTGGAGGTGAAAGCGGTATATGGATTTGGATACAAGCTTTCGGAAGTATGAAACTGTTGCACTACACCTATCGCAAGCTCTCTCTATGGCTCTTGGGACTGATGGCCGTATGGGGCATATTGTTCTATTACACCATTATTTATGAAGTGATGGATGAAACAGACGATACGCTGGAGAATTATGCGCAAATCATTATTAACAACGCGCTCTATGACGCCAGCGTGTTGGAAACGGAAGGTAATCTGATGTCATTCTATTATTTTCACCCCATTTCGGTGGAGGAGGGTGAAAACTATCGTGATACATTTTATGATTCGTATGTGTATGTAGAGAGTGAGGATGAGAACGAACCTGTGCGTGTGTACCGTACGGCATTCCGTATGCCCGGCGGGCAATTTTATGAACTGGAGCTGATGATTTCCACTTTGGAACGGGATGATATGGTGCGGGCCATGTTTTGGTATCTGGTTGCTCTGTTTGTTTTGTTCCTTTGTTGTACAACCGTCGGCATCCGCTTGATATTAAGGAAAATATTTAAACCGTTAAACCGGTTGGTGGAATGGCTTCAGCATCTGCATCCGGGAACGGAAGTGCCTCCGATTGACAATATGACCGATATACGCGAATTCCGTGTGTTAGGAGATGTGGCTTACAACATGGCACAGCGCAGCCGGAAAGCATACGAGGAACAGAAACAATTTATAGAAAACGCTTCGCATGAATTGCAGACTCCATTAGCCATAGCCCGTGGCAAATTGGAGTTGATGGCTGAAAACGAAACTTTGACCGAAGTCCAGCTTCAGGAACTGGATGCCATATATTCAACATTGGGGCGTGCGGTGAAATTAAATAAAGCATTGTTATTGCTTTCACGTATAGAGAATGGACAATATACGGAAGCGGAGGATGTGTCGGTAGATGACATATTGGATGAGTTGTTGCCCGATTTGACTGACATCTATGAACATAAGCACATTGTGTTGGAACGGATAAAGGGTAAGGCACCTTTTATAATTCACGCCAATGCGTCGTTAGTGCATATCCTGGTGACCAATCTGGTGAAAAACGCCATGTTACACAATAAGGAAAATGGATGGCTCAAGGTGGAGACTACACCTATATCACTTGTGGTGCGCAATAGTGGTGACACGCCTTTGGACGAGCAAAAGTTGTTTCATCGTTTTGCTCATAGTGTAGATCGTAAGAAGGAATCTACGGGGCTGGGGTTGGCTATTAGTTTCGCCATTGCATCCAACTATTCACTTAATCTGACCTACCGTTGGGAAGAAAACATGCATGTCTTTTCTCTTGTTAAAGAGTGAAAAAGTCTGGAGAATGTCCTGTTTTTCCTATATTCTTCCAATTTTGGGTCATTATTTTGCATCGTAATAACATTTAAAAATGATTGAATATATGAAGAAGATTATTGTTGCATTGGTAGCGATGATGGTGACGATGCAGGTTTCGTTTGCCAGAGATGTAATTACGATGAATCCTAAGGAACTCCCTGCGGCCGCTCAAACCTTTCTGAAACAGTATTTCGGTGACAAGCAGATTTCCTATATAAAAGTTGAAAGTGAGTTCCTTTCCAAGAAGTATGAGGTCGTGATGACCGACCGTACCAAGATTGAGTTTGACGGGAAAGGTAATTGGGAAGAGGTGGATGGCAAGCGCAATGTTTTGCCTTTGGAACTGATACCTTTATATGTAAGGGAATTTGTAGACGCCCAGTATCCGGGCGTTACTTATCATAAAATAGAGCGTGACCGGGGCGAAGTGGAAGTGGAATTGAGCAATCATTTGGGATTGACGTTTAATAAGAATGGGCAGTTGATTGATATAGATGATTAAGAAGGGATATTCAGTAAATGTCTCAAAGCTTCATCTTTTGCGCCCCTTCCCTTGCATCCTGTCTGCCTGTCGCGGTTTTTCGGATGGCGCGGTAACGTTGAATGTCCGCAATTTGCCAAAACAGAAGATGAAAAAAGTAAGTAAGCTTCTGCAGCCATTTAACCTTACTTATATGGCTATTTGATCTTGCTTCCATGACGGTTGAAGCAAAGTATCATTTAGAAAAGCATTATTTGGCAAAATGCGGTGGAGCGGGGTAGGAGGGGGGTGACACGTACATGACTTCCGCACAGACGGCATCATCGCTTGCCCGCGCATTCGTCGGGTGAGTTCCATTTTATGTTTCGCGTGGCAAAAAAATGACGCTATGTGTGAGGACGGTATGCGGGAATGGCGTATCTTTGTCCGCATGGAAAAAAAGACAGTCGAACGGTATATAGAGGCACAACGTCTGTTGGAGAAGGACGGAAAGGTGCTGGTGGCTTTGAGTGGCGGTGCCGACTCGGTGGCCTTGTTGCTGATGCTTCAAGAGTTGGGTTATGCTTGTGAGGCGGCTCATTGCAATTTCCGTTTGCGGGGGGCGGAGTCGGACAGGGACGAGGAGTTTGTGCGCAGGCTATGTCGGGAGTGTGAGGTGCCTTTGCACGTGACTTGTTTTAATACGCAGGAGTATGCTTCCTCACATCGCTTGTCCATTGAGATGGCGGCGCGCGAATTGCGTTATACCTGGTTTGAGCAAGTGCGGAAGGAAATTGGCGCACAGGCAGTTGCCGTGGCTCATCATGTGGACGATAGCATTGAGACTTTTCTGCTGAACATGCTCCGGGGAACGGGCATCAATGGCTTGAGGGGCATACGTCCGCGCAATGGTTATGTGGTGCGTCCGTTGCTTTGTCTGGACAGAGCGGACATTGTGTGCTATCTGAAACGGAAAGGGCAATCTTACGTGACCGACAGCACGAACCTGCAGGATGAATATATGCGCAACAAGATCCGCTTGCGTCTGTTGCCTTTGATGGAGGAAATCAATCCTTCGGCGCGTCGTTGCCTGCTTGGTACTGCCGCCCGTTTGGACGAAGCCGCCGCAATCTATAATGTGTGTATCGAGGAGGCGAAACGACGGGTGTGCGATGGCGAAGGCATACGGATAGACGCCTTGTTCGATGAAGTGTCTCCGCAGACGGTATTGTTTGAAACGCTTCATCCGTTGGGATTTAACAAAGCGCAGGTGGACGACATATTCCGTGCCTGCACCGGACAGCCAGGGCGGATGTTTGAGGCAGGAGACTGGTGTGTGGTGAAGGATCGTGACCGGCTGCTTGTCCAAAAGAAGGAAGGGGCGAATGCGTCTCATCCTCCCCGGCTGAAGTGGACGGAGTACCCTTATGATGCGTCTTTCGTCATTCCGCGTGATACGTATAGGGCTTGTTTCGACACGGACAAGTTGCGTGGCGGGTTCAGTTTGCGGTTGTGGAGGCCGGGCGACGTGTTTGTGCCTTTCGGCATGAAGGGAAAGAAAAAAATAAGCGATTACCTGACCGACCGCAAGTATTCCCTCTTTCGGAAACGCTGCCAGTGGGTGTTGTGCTGTGGCGGCGACATCATCTGGCTGGTGGGAGAGCGGACAGATAATCGCTTCAAGGTGGATGGACAGACCCGGCGGGTGACTGTCATCGAGTGGATTAAAGAATAATCCGGTTCTCTTTAGGGCGGCGGAAGCATTCGCTCAGCATAGCGGCGAAAGGTGTGTCGAACGTGCGTGCTTTTTGCGGACAGTCTTTTACGCAAGCACAACAACGGATACACTTTCCTGGATGGGTGTGGCATTCGTCCCCTTGTGTGATGGCTCCTACTGGACAGTGCGATGCGCAGAGGCCGCAATGGGTGCAACGGCCGGCGTCAGTCTGAGGCGTGCGGGGCAGAGTGCCGCCACTCTTACGGAACTTCACCACCTTATGCAGGAAACGCAGTAAGGGAAAAAACGGCTGGTGCGGGCGCCGGATGCGTTTCACGTCCACTCCGTACAGGTGTTCACGGTCGTTGGCATTCGCTATCTTAGCTTGTATTTTTTTTCCGAAGAGTTCGGCATACGCCAAGTCGTCCTCATCCGGACGTCCCTGCGCAATAGGGTAATGGTCGGTGCTGTACGAATGCTCGCCTACGAATGTCCCGCCCGCAATGACCTGGAAGCCTAAGGAACTGACGAATGCGTCCAATTCCTGCAAGGCGTGTTCGTAAGCCCGGTTGCCATACACCACTGCGATGACGGCTGGCGTATGGTTGCCCCGTATTTCTTTCAGCCGTGCCAAAGCTGGTGGGGCTACGCGCCCGCCATATACAGGGACTGTAATGACCGCCAATGCATGTTCCGGCAGTTCCTTTTGAAAGTTACCGGGCAGCGTCAGGTCTTCAATCACTGTCGTTCCCGTTGCCAAACCGCGCATAATGGCTTCGCCCACCTTCTTGGATGTATGCGTGGGTGAAAAGGTAATCAGATGAATTTCTGTTATGTTCATACTTATATAAATAGTTAGTCATATTCTGTTTATACGATATCAGCAGTTAAGAAGTTAAGCCGATAGGCGTTGGCCATGCCCGCCGTTTGAAACGGCCTTATTCCTGCCAAACCGAACAAAGATACACGTTTTCTGGGAAAAAAAAGGCGAAATATTTAGCAAATAGAAAATAATTGTTACCTTTGCAGCGTTGAAACACTTCAATAATCAAATTATCCCATAAAAAAACAATAAAATCTCGTGTAAGGCAGATGCGCTTCAAGTATCGGCAAGGATTGTGTGATGTTTCTGTCTGCCTTCCTAAAAAAGTATCAACTATACACAAACTATATGTATAACATTATTCAATTGAACGACAAAAGCTTGTCGGAACTGCAAGGTATTGCTGAAGAATTAGGTATCAAGAAAGCCGATTCGTATAAAAAAGAAGAACTCGTATATAAAATATTGGACGAGCAAGCCATCGCAGGAGCTACGAAAAAAGTGGCTGCGGACAAGTTGAAAGAGGAACGTAAAACCGAACGCCAGAAGCGTTCTAAATCCGCCGCTAAGAAAGAAAATGTGGCAACTCCTCCCGCAACAGGGAAAACTGAAAAAAATGGCGCGCAAAACAAGGGGCAAGGAGACGAACCTGCCGCTGCTAAGCCGGTCGAAGCAGAGGTCGCGACGGATAAGCCGGTCACTCCAAAACGTAAACCCGGTCGTCCGCGTAAGGTGAAAGTGGTGGATGAAACGGAAGCCACGACAACCGTTCAGATGACGGAAACAACTCAAAAAGAGGATGAAAACAACAACCTTCAAGCCGAAGTTGAAGTTCCAGTGAAGACTGAGGACGTTGCGGAAGCTAAGCCCGTGAATGAACAAAGCTTGCAGAAAGCTGAGGCGGGCGATGAGTTTATACCCATTGAAGACTTGCCGGTTGATAAAACGGAACTCCCGTCCGAGCTGATAGGCAAGTTTGAGGCCACGCGTGTGGAAACACCCACCCAGGATCCGCAACCTAAACAAGCGGCTCAACAAGGTCAGCAACCCCGTCCGCGCATTCGCCGTGACAATACGGGTACCGCCAATGCCACTAACGGACAACGTCCCGTAACCCAGCAACAACGTCCCAATCCCAACACGTCCGAAAACCGCACTCCCGCCGGCCTGCTGGAACGAATGCCTGCCGAACGTGAGAAGACGTACGATTTTGACGATATACTGACGGGTGGCGGAGTACTGGAAATCATGCAGGATGGTTACGGCTTCCTTCGCTCCTCCGACTACAATTACCTTTCTTCGCCCGATGATATTTATCTGTCGCAGTCGCAAATCAAATTGTTCGGCTTGAAAACCGGTGACGTAGTGGAAGGTGTAATCCGTCCTCCTAAAGAAGGAGAAAAGTACTTCCCCTTGGTGAAGGTCTCGAAGATAAACGGACGAGATCCGGCTTTCATTCGCGATCGGGTGCCCTTTGAGCATTTGACCCCGCTTTTCCCGGAGGAAAAATTCAAGTTGTGCAAAGGCGGATACAGCGACTCGCTGTCGGCACGTGTGGTAGACTTGTTCGCTCCTATCGGAAAAGGGCAGCGCGCACTTATTGTGGCCCAGCCAAAGACAGGTAAGACCATCTTGATGAAGGATATAGCCAATGCCATTGCTGCCAACCATCCGGAAGTATACATGATTATGCTGCTTATTGACGAGCGCCCGGAAGAAGTGACAGACATGGCACGTACCGTCAATGCGGAAGTCATTGCTTCCACTTTTGACGAACCGGCGGAACGTCACGTCAAGATTGCCGGCATCGTGTTGGAGAAAGCCAAGCGTATGGTAGAGTGCGGACACGACGTGGTGATTTTTCTCGACTCCATCACGCGTTTGGCACGTGCCTATAACACCGTGTCTCCCGCATCGGGCAAAGTACTCTCGGGCGGTGTGGACGCCAATGCGTTGCACAAACCCAAACGCTTCTTCGGTGCGGCGCGCAACATCGAGGGAGGAGGTTCGTTGACTATACTGGCTACGGCACTGATTGATACCGGGTCGAAGATGGACGAAGTCATTTTTGAAGAGTTCAAAGGTACGGGCAATATGGAGTTGCAACTGGATCGTAACTTGTCCAACAAACGTATTTTTCCAGCCGTCAACATTGTGGCTTCAAGTACACGTCGTGATGACTTGTTGCAGGATAAGACGACTCTGGACCGCATGTGGATACTCCGTAAGTACTTGGCCGACATGAACCCCATTGAGGCGATGGATTTTGTAAAAGACAAATTGGAGAAAACGAAAGATAACGACGAGTTCCTGCTGAGCATGAACGGTTAAAGGACGTTATTATATTGTCAGTAAAACAAGGGGGATGTGTCCTGTTTCTTCATTGGGACACATCCCCCTTGCTGTTTATATATCAGTTCCTGTTTTTACTCCAGACAGGCGTCCAAGTCGCGGGTTAATTGCTCTTTGTCCAAATGCTGACCGATGAAGACGATTTTCTCCATGCGGTCGCCATAATGCTCGTCCCAGTCGCGCAACAGGCCCGGTTCCTGTTTCATCAGTTCAATTAAGTCCTCTTTCGGTGCGGTAGCGTACCATTGTCCGGCTTCGCGTAGCTGCTTTTGTGTACCAGCCTGCTCAAACAGGTAGGACATGTCTCGGTTGTGGCTGAAATAACATACGCCTTTGGCGCGGATGACGTTCTTGGGCCAGCGGGTAGCGATGAAATGGTCGAACTTGTGGATGTCGAAAGCGGGACGCCGGTAGTAGACAAAAGTGCTGATGCCGTATTCTTCAACTTCACCTCCGTCGTGATGGTGGTGCTGATGTTCGTGCCCTTCCTTATGCCCGTGCTCTTCCTCGTGGCTGTGGTGATGATGTCCGGGGTGCAGGGCTTCTTGTTCCTCCTCTTCGGTCATTTGTTGCTCAATGCCTCTTATCCAGCCTGCGGAAGTAGCCGCTCGTTCAAAGTCGAACAAACTAGTGTGTAGCAACTTGTCTAAGTCTACGTCCGCATAGTCACACTCGATGATTTCAGCCGCCGGTTGCAGTGTGCGTATAATTTGCTTGATACATTTCAGCTCTTCCGGTTTCACTTCCGAGGCTTTGTTTAGGAGGATGATGTTGCAAAATTCTATTTGCTGGATAATCAGCTCCTCGATGTCCTCTTCATCGTGCGGACGGGTTAGTCGGTCGCCGCATGCGAACTCGCTTTGCAGACGTAAAGCGTCCACTACGGTTGTGATACAGTCCAGACGGCACAGGCCATATTTGGTGTAAGCGCCTCCCAACCGAGGTATGGAACAGATAGTCTGGGCGATAGGCTCTGGTGCGCAGATGCCGCTGGCTTCAATAACGATGTAGTCGAAGCGTCCGGCTTTCATTAGGTTGAAAATTTGTTCAATTAGGTCCGTGCGCAGGGTGCAACAGATGCATCCGTTTTGCAGGGCTACTAAACTATCGTCTTTCGTGTCTACCACGCCTCCTTTTTGTATGAGGTCAGCGTCGATGTTGACTTCGCCTATGTCGTTCACGATGACGGCAAACCGTATGCCACGCCGATTGCCAAGAATGCGGTTGACAAGTGTTGTTTTACCACTGCCCAGATATCCGGTGAGCAGCAGGACGGGAATTTCTTTCATGTTCATAATCTTGACATATTATAAAAAACGGTGATGCAAAGGTACGCTTTCTTATTAAATTGTATCCGTATTCCAATAAAAACATGTATCTTTGCCCTAAATGAACCGATTGTTTTACATCTAATCATTTACATAGATTATGTACACTATACAAGCCAACGTAAGCGGCACACGAAGCATCGAAGTGTCCGATGAAAACCTGAATACTATCCGTAAATATGGCCTGTTTCAACATCTGATAGACAGCAATGGTATCGTGGACGAAACGGTGCTCGATAAGTTGAAACTCAACATCCGGTCACTCATCGCTGCACAGGTGGAAGACTCTAAGGATTTGCTCGACCTTTGTATCGACGTTATCTATCACAACAATATGAAAGCTTTCTGCTTGCAGCAGCTTATCCAACTCTACTTGCAGTGGGTACATGAACACCCGGTGACTGAGACTGAGGAGGAGGAATGATATGAAAACCATCAACACTTGTGGCTTGTTGCATTATAGTCCGCTTATTCCTGCCATCAAAGCGTGGTGTGAAGCATGCCCGGGCGAGACGTTGGAAATCATTATGGATAACCTTTCCGCTTTCAATGATTTGAAGGAATATCTAGTCGAACAGCGGATAGGTTTCCGTGAGATATATGACGGGGAACAGATGTCCGTGCAGTTCACCAAATAAGTTTTTCTCCATTTTCCACATCATGAAGAACTACCAACTTACCGACTGGCTTCCCACAACGAAGAAGGAAGTGGAACTGCGTGGCTGGGACGAACTGGATGTAATCCTTTTCAGCGGAGACGCTTATGTGGACCATCCTTCTTTCGGGGCAGCCGTTATAGGGCGTATCCTAGAGGCGGAAGGCTGGCGGGTGGCTCTCGTGCCACAACCCAACTGGCGTGACGATTGGCGCGACTTCAAGAAGCTGGGACGTCCTCGTCTGTTCTTTGGGGTATCGGCCGGATGCATGGATTCCATGGTGAACAAATACACTGCTAACAAACGCCTGCGCAGCGATGACGCCTATACACCTGACGCACGTCCGGACATGCGCCCGGAGTATCCATCTATCGTTTATACCCAAATCCTCAAGAAACTTTATCCTGATGTACCCGTCCTCTTGGGCGGTATAGAGGCAAGTATGCGTCGGCTGACGCACTATGACTACTGGCAAGACCGAGTGCGTCCAAGTATCCTTGTGGACAGCGGAGCCGACATGCTTATCTATGGTATGGGAGAGAAGCCCGTAGTGGAACTGGCACGGCGGATGGCTAGAGGGGAAGCGCTTACCGATGTCCTTCAAATAGCTTATCTGGCCGGAAACGTAGTTCCCCGTGAGGGGGACATCACCCTCTATTCACACGAAGAATGCTTGAAGGACAAAAGGAAGGAGGCCGCAAACTTCCGCTACATAGAGGAGGAAAGCAACAAGTACGAGGCGGCGCGCATCCTGCAATCTGTAGGAGGGCGGCGTACTGTAGTGGTCAATCCCCCTTATCCCCCTATGACTACCGAGGAACTTGATCATTCCTTCGACCTGCCTTACACGCGTCTGCCCCATCCTAAGTACAAGGGAAAACGCATTCCGGCATACGACATGATAAAGCATTCTGTCAACATCCATCGGGGGTGTTTCGGCGGATGCGCCTTCTGCACTATTTCTGCCCACCAAGGCAAGTTCATTGTGAGCCGCTCCAAGGAAAGTGTTTTGCGCGAAGTGAAAGCGGTCATGGAATTGCCGGACTTTAAGGGATACTTGAGCGATTTGGGTGGTCCCAGTGCCAACATGTACCGGATGCATGGACGGGACTTGGCGCTTTGCCAAAAGTGTAAACGTCCTTCCTGCATTCATCCGCGTATCTGTCCCAACTTGAATACCGACCATCGCCCTTTGCTGGAGTTGTATCACGCCGTGGACGCCTTGCCGGGTATCAAGAAATCGTTTGTCGGAAGCGGTGTGCGCTATGACCTCCTTTTACACGAGAGTAAGGAACCGGAGGTGAATCAAAACGCTCGCCAATATATGCGCGAACTCATCGGCCACCATGTAAGCGGACGCTTGAAGGTGGCACCGGAACACACCAGTACGCGCGTGCTGGATGTCATGCGCAAGCCACCGTTCGCTCAGTTCGAACAATTCAAGTTGCTGTTCGATAAAATAAACAGGGAAGAAGGTTTGCGCCAGCAGCTTATTCCTTACTTCATTTCCAGCCATCCGGGATGTCACGAGGAGGACATGGCGGAACTGGCTGTCATTACCAAACGTCTGGATTTTCACTTGGAGCAAGTTCAGGACTTCACTCCTACGCCTATGACCGTCAGTACCGAGACTTGGTACACAGGCTTCCATCCTTACACACTGCAACCGGTCTTCAGTGCTAAAACCAGTGTCGAGAAGTTGGCTCAGCGCCAGTTCTTCTTCTGGTACAAGCCTGAAGAACGATTGAACATCATCCGTGAACTAAGGCGTATAGGGCGTACAGACTTGATAGACAAACTGTATGGATATAGAAAGAAGAAATGAATATGTTCTGTTCATTTCTTCTCTTCTGGCATGCACGGCATGAGTCTTAGCTAACGTGTGTAAGTCTCTAATGAACCAATCATATTTGACACGCCCTCCACCCTCAACCTCTGCAATGTCTAACGATAAACTTAGTAAGGCTGATTATGTGGGATTAATGGACTGTTATCTCGAATGGTATCCAAAATAGGAACCGCCCTATGCCGAACGGCACGTATGATAGTGTGAGAGGTCGGGTACCGAAAGTTGGAAGAAAACTAATTTGTTTTTCTTCTACTCGATTGGTGACGCATGCAGAACGGATACACCATCGCTTATTTAAAAACAATCTAAATTGTTTGCATGGTTGACGCATATCCTGTATCTTTGTCTCCGAAAAAATAAAGAAGAAAAGTTTATATGCGTTTATCTGAATTAAACACCGGGGAGAAAGGTGTGATTGTGAAAGTGCTGGGACACGGCGGCTTCCGCAAGCGTATCGTAGAGATGGGCTTTATCAAAGGAAAAACTGTGAAAGTGCTACTGAACGCCCCGTTGAAAGACCCTGTGAAATATAAAGTGATGGGATATGAAATATCCCTGCGCCGCCAGGAAGCGGACATGATAGAAGTCATCAGCGAACAGGAAGCGCGCGAACAGGTGACGTTGCCTGACTATCATGACAAGAGCCTGGAAGAAGATTTGCGGCTGGTAGAGGACGAGATGAAGAACCTGGCGCGCGACAAGCGACGCACCATCAACGTGGCGCTGGTGGGAAACCCGAATTGCGGCAAGACGTCACTGTTCAACATTGCCTCCGGAGCACACGAGCATGTGGGAAACTATAGCGGGGTGACAGTGGATGCTAAGGAAGGCTACTTTGACTTCCAAGGATACCACTTTCGCATCGTGGACCTGCCGGGCACCTACTCGCTCTCGGCATACTCACCCGAAGAAATCTATGTCCGGCGGCACATTATTGATGAAACCCCTGACATCATTATCAACGTAGTGGACGCTTCCAACCTGGAACGCAACCTGTACCTCACTACGCAACTCATCGACATGAATGTGCGCATGGTGGTAGCCCTAAACATGTATGATGAACTGGAAGCAAGCGGCAACACGCTGGATTATCTCACATTGGGACAACTGTTCGGTGTGCCTATGCTGCCTACGGTGAGCCGTACGGGCAAGGGAATAGACAAACTGTTCCACATCATCATCACCTTGTACGAAGGTGGTGATTTTCTGGATAAGAAAGGGACAGTGCGCGCCGAGATACTGAATGACTTCCGTAACTGGCACAGGGAATACGTTCCCGATCACGACATAGACAGCAACCGGGAAGAAGAAGAACATCCGCGCAAACTCTATCGACACATCCATATTAACCATGGGCCAGAACTGGAACGGAGCATTGACGAAGTGAAGCGTGTTATTTGCTTGAACGAGAACATCCGCCATAAATACTCCACCCGTTTCCTGTCCATCAAGTTGCTGGAAAATGACAAAGACCTGGAGAAAGTCATACAGGACTTCCCGAACGGCAAAGACATTCTGGAAGTACGCGACAAAGAGGAACACCGTCTTCGCGAAGTGTTGAACGAAGACAGTGAACAGGCTATCACTGACGCCAAGTACGGTTTCATATCGGGAGCCTTGCGCGAAACGTTTGTGGACAACCACCAAGACAAGGAACGCCTGACCCATATCATCGACGCCATCGTGACCCATCGCATCTGGGGTTTCCCTATCTTCTTCCTGTTCATGTACCTGATGTTCGAAGTAACGTTCGTAGCAGGTGCCTATCCGCAAGAATGGATTGAGCAATCAGTTGCCTTCCTCGGTACTTTCATCAGCAACAACATGGCCGAAGGACCTCTGAAGGATTTGCTCATTGACGGCATAATAGGCGGTGTGGGCGGTGTAATCGTTTTCCTACCTAACATTTTGATACTGTACCTGTTTATCTCACTGATGGAAGATTCGGGATACATGGCACGTGCGGCATTCATCATGGACAAAATCATGCATAAAATGGGTCTGCACGGCAAGTCATTCATCCCACTCATCATGGGCTTCGGATGCAACGTGCCTGCCGTTATGGCCTCGCGCACCATCGAAAACCGGAAGAGCCGTCTGGTGACCATCTTGATTAATCCGTTGATGTCGTGCAGTGCCCGCCTGCCCATCTACTTGTTGTTGACAGGCGTCTTCTTCCCGAAACACGCCAGCTTAGTGCTGTTAAGCATCTACACCATAGGCATAGTGCTAGCAGTCGTCATGGCACGTCTGTTTAGTCGCTTCTTGGTGAAAGGCGACGATACGCCATTCGTCATGGAACTTCCACCCTACCGCATGCCCACCTCTAAAGCCATTGCACGCCATACGTGGGAAAAAGGTGCACAATACCTGCGCAAAATGGGAGGCATCATCATGGTAGCTTCGGTCATTATTTGGGCATTAGGCTACTATCCCAATCATGACGCCTATACCGATGTGGCCCAACAGCAAGAAAACTCCTACATCGGACGGATAGGAAAAGCCATTGAACCCGTCATTGAACCCTTAGGTTTCGACTGGAAGCTGGGCATTGGTATTTTGTCAGGCGTAGGGGCTAAGGAATTAGTGGTAAGTTCTCTCGGAGTACTTTACGCCGACGACGCCGAGGCCGATGAAACGACCTTAGCCGAGCGTCTGCCCATCACGCCACTAGTGGCCTACGGTTATATGATTTTCATATTACTCTACTTCCCCTGTATAGCTACCATCGCAGCCATTAAGCAAGAAGCCGGTGGTTGGAAATGGGCTTTATTCACGGCAGGATACACCACAGCATTAGCGTGGGTAATGTCCTTTGCTATTCATCAGATAGGAGGATTGTTCACATGAATGACTGGCAGAATTGGGTTGTCGTCCTATTGATAGCGTTCTGCCTACTGCGCATGGCATGGGGATTGCGTACTTTCTTCCGGAACGCTAGGGGGAAGAACACCCCATGTGCCGGTTGTTCCTGCGGGTGCAAACAAAACATCGCCCGGCATTCCACACCCCGGCATTTAGAAAAAGAAAACAAGAAAAAATGCTGCGGATAGTTGGTATATTAAAAAAATGTACTACCTTTGCAACCGCAATCCCAAAGGGAAGGCGGACAGGGTACCTTGGATGAGTGGCTTAGTCAGCGGTCTGCAAAACCGCGTACGGCGGTTCGAATCCGCCAGGTACCTCCATTTAATCAAAAGCTCTACCGAGAAATCGGTGGGGCTTTTGTCATATATTGGTTATCAGCGAGTTAACAACCTTCCCAAATTCGATAGATATTGTGCAAACGCAGACCAGGCATGTCAAATGAACCGATTCGGGCTTTTACTATTGTAGGATAGTTATGGCAGAACATAAATACCGGAAAAAAGCAAGTGATGCTTAAAAACGAAACTTTGTGTTCGAAAAGTTCGTTATTTTGCAATAAATCGTTATTTTTGCAAACTCTTTAGGAGAATAATGTAATATTTTGATGTGATAATGTAAGGAATAGGAATATGAAAACAGCCCAACTTTTGCTCCATTGTCCAGATAAGCCTGGCATATTGGCCGAAGTAACGGATTTTATAACGGTGAATAAAGGAAACATTATCTACTTGGATCAATATGTGGATCATGCGGAGAATATTTTCTTTATGAGATTAGAGTGGGAACTAAAAGATTTTTTAATTCCTCAAGAGAAGATTGAGGATTATTTTGCCACGTTGTACGCGCAAAAGTATGAGATGAGTTTTCGTCTTTACTTTTCGGACATGAAACCGCGTATGGCTATCTTTGTCTCGAAGATGTCCCATTGCCTGTATGACATGTTGGCACGTTATACTGCGGGTGAGTGGAATGTGGATATACCGCTCATTATCAGCAATCACCCCGACCTGCAACATGTGGCTAAACGTTTTGGCATTCCTTTCTATTTGTTTCCCATCACAAAAGCCAACAAGCAAGAACAGGAGAGACAGGAAATGGAGTTGTTGGCCAAGTACAACATCACCTTCATTGTATTGGCCCGCTATATGCAAGTGATATCTGAACAGATGATTGCCACCTATCCCAATCGCATCATCAATATACACCACTCTTTCCTTCCAGCTTTTATAGGTGCCAAACCTTATCATGCCGCCTATGAACGAGGAGTGAAGATTATAGGTGCTACCAGTCATTATGTGACCACGGAGCTGGATGCGGGTCCCATCATTGAACAGGATATTGTACGCATCACTCATAAGGATACGGTGCAGGACTTGGTGAGCAAGGGCAAAGACCTGGAAAAGATTGTCCTCTCACGTGCTGTCCAAAAGCATATCGAACGTAAAATATTAGTATATAAGAACAAAACGGTCATATTCAGCTAATCAGATAAAAGAGAATGCATACATGCAAGTGGCAATTATAAAATACAATGCGGGCAATGTGCGATCCGTGGATTGCGCGCTGAGACGCCTGGGCGTAGAAGCTATGTTGACGGACGATGAAGCGGTTTTGCGTAAGGCAGACCGTGTCATATTTCCCGGTGTGGGAGAAGCGGGTACTACAATGGACTTCCTGCGCAATACAGGCCTGGATAGTGTCATCCGGAGTTTGGAGAAGCCCGTGCTGGGTATCTGCTTAGGCATGCAACTGATGTGCCGACATTCGGAAGAAGGTGACGTGGACGGATTGGGCATTTTCGATGTGGAGGTCAAGCGCTTCCGTTCTGTCCGGCATGAGGATAAAGTGCCTCACATGGGGTGGAATAGCTTGACACAAGCATGCGAGCCTTTATTCAGAGGTTTCACCAAAGATGAATTTGTGTATTTCGTTCATAGCTATTATGTGCCGTTAAACCCCTGTACGGTTGCCAAGACCGACTATATAGTGCCTTTCAGCGCAGCCTTGCATAAAGAGAATTTCTACGCCACGCAATTCCATCCGGAAAAAAGCGGAGCGGTGGGTGAACGTATCTTGAAAAATTTCCTGACATTATGATAGAGCTGATTCCTGCCATAGATATAATAGATGGCAAATGTGTGCGCCTCTCCCAAGGAGACTATGCCAGCCGAAAAGTGTATAATGAAAATCCACTTGAAGTGGCCTGCATGTTGGAGGACGGAGGCATCCGACGCCTGCATCTGGTGGACTTGGACGGGGCGGCTTCGCACCATATCGTAAACTACAAGGTGCTGGAGCAGATTGCCACAAGGACCTCGCTCGTAGTGGATTTCGGAGGAGGATTGAAGACAGATGAGGACCTGCGCATCGCCTTCGAAAACGGAGCCCAGATGGTCACAGGAGGAAGTGTTGCCGTGAAAAGCCCTGATGTATTTGCCCGGTGGATAGTCACATACGGGGCGGAGCGTATCATTTTGGGCGCAGATGCCAAGGACAAGCGCATAGCTGTAAGCGGATGGAAAGAAGACAGTGCGTTGAATTTGTTCGAATTTGTAGACGAGTATCGAAGTCAAGGCATCACGCAAGTCATCTGCACCGATATCCGGCGGGACGGCATGTTGCAAGGCCCTGCGTTGGATTTATATCGGGAGATGTTGGCACATGACCCAGAGTTATATCTGATAGCCAGCGGAGGCGTGAGCGGGATAGATGATATCTATCGCTTGGATGAAGCGGGCGTATCGGGGGTCATTTTCGGAAAAGCTTTGTATGAAGGACGCATTACACTTGACATGCTAAGGCCGCTCCTGGATGCTTGAAAAAATGATTTTTGCTTTGCGAAAGAAAGCACGTGCCTCTGCGAAAGAAAGGATAACGCAATTCTTCGCAAGGACAAGAGAAAGATAAGGATAACTGACAGAATACATTTATAAGATAGAGGACATACATTGTGTTAACCAAAAGAATTATTCCCTGCCTCGACATCAAGGACGGGCAGACAGTAAAAGGTACCAACTTTGTCAATCTGCGCCAGGCGGGCGACCCCGTGGAACTGGCCAGCATATATAGCAGGCAAGGAGCCGACGAACTGGTGTTTCTTGACATCACGGCCAGCTTTGAAGGACGCAAGACGTTCGTGGAGTTGGTGCGTCGCATAGCCGAACATATCAGCATCCCCTTTACGGTGGGTGGGGGTATACACGAGCTGGACGATGTGGCACGCCTGCTGGATGCGGGCGCCGACAAAGTATCAGTCAATTCCGCCGCCCTGCGTCACCCAGACTTGATAGACGAGATAGCCTTGCACTTCGGTTCTCAAGTGTGCGTGTTGGCCGTAGACGCCAAGTGCACCGGAGGCATGTGGCGATGCTACCTGAACGGAGGACGTGTGGAGGCTGGACGTGAGTTGATGGATTGGACACACGAGGCGCAAGAACGAGGCGCAGGCGAAGTGCTGTTCACAAGTATGAACCACGACGGGGTAAAGGCTGGTTATGCCAACGAAGCATTGTATCAACTTTCTAGTACGCTCTCCATTCCTATCATCGCATCGGGCGGAGCGGGACAGATGGAACACTTCCGAGATGTTTTTATGGTAGGAAAAGCCGATGCGGCGTTGGCGGCTAGCGTTTTTCACTTCGGAGAAATAAAGATTCCCGAATTAAAATCGTATCTTTGTGCCCGAGGTGTGCCGGTGCGAATGTAACGTGCATAGTGAACGCTTGAGAAACTGAATAACTATAGAATTATCATTCAAGATGAATACGGAGATAGATTTTGGAAAAATGGGGGGGCTGGTGCCTGCCATCATACAGGATGCCGACACTGCCAAGGTGCTGATGCTGGGCTTTATGAACCGTGAGGCCTATGAGAAAACGATGGAGACGGGTAAAGTGACTTTTTATAGCCGCACACGCCAACGTTTGTGGACGAAAGGCGAAGAGAGTGGAAATTTCCTGCACTTGGTGTCGGTCAGCGTAGATTGCGACCGGGACACGTTGCTTATTCAGGCTCATCCCGAAGGTCCTGTGTGCCATACCGGTACGGACACCTGCTGGGGCGAGGTGAACGAGCGGCCAGTCTTGTTCCTTCAAGAATTGCAGGACTTCATTCGTGCACGCCATGCGGAAATGCCTGAAGGTTCTTACACCACCAGCCTCTTCCGTTCGGGTGTCAATAAGATGGCTCAGAAAGTGGGCGAAGAAGCCGTGGAAACAGTCATCGAGGCATGTAACGGTACGGACGAGCGGCTCATCTACGAGAGTGCTGACCTCATGTATCACTTGATTGTGTTGCTTACCTCCAAAGGATATGGCATTGATGACATAGCCCGTGAGTTGAAAGTGCGCCACGGCGCAGGCTGGAAGAAACATTGAGACAGGGCAGAGGAATGGAGGAGATACTCATATCCTATACAGACGTTGAAATTCGCCAACAGGAATTGTGCGTGTTGGAGCAAGTGAATTTGGAACTTCGGGCTGGAGAATTTATTTACCTGACTGGAAAAGTGGGATCCGGAAAGACCAGTCTTCTAAAAACTTTCTACGGAGAGTTGGAAATAGCTTCCGGTAAAGCGCATGTGTTGGATTATGACATAAGACGCATCAGACGCACGCAAATCCCTCCACTTCGCCGAAAGCTTGGCATTGTCTTCCAGGACTTTCAACTGTTGACCGACCGCCCGGTGTCCGACAACCTCGACTTCGTCTTACGTGCCACGGGCTGGAAACAGGCTAACAATCGCAGGGAGCGCATCGACGAGGTATTAAGATTAGTAGGTATGAGCAACAAAGGCTATAAGTATCCCAACGAATTGTCTGGAGGGGAGCAACAACGTATCGTGATAGCGCGCGCCATGCTCAACTCGCCTCGTATCATCTTGGCCGATGAACCTACGGGAAATCTTGATGTGGATACCGGAAGAGCCATTACAGCCCTGCTTCACGAAATAAGCCATAGCGGGTCGCTGGTAGTAATGACCACCCACAATCGCCTGCTGCTAAGTGAGTTCCCAGGCCGTATGTTCCGGTGTGAGAATCACCGGCTGGAGGAGTTCACGGAGCTTGGCGAATGAAAAATAACAAATCAGTTTTAATAACTTAATACATAGGAAAGATGAAAGTTTTAAAGTTTGGAGGAACTTCGGTAGGTTCGGCTCAACGGATGAAGGAGGTAGCCAAATTGATTACCGATGGCGAGCGTAAGATTGTAGTGCTGTCCGCCATGTCTGGCACGACCAACACATTGGTAGAGATTTCGGATTACCTTTATAAGAAAAATCCGGAAGGAGCCAATGAGATTATCAATCAGTTGGAAAGTAAATATCGTCGGCACATAGACGAACTTTACGCTACAGCCGAATATAAGCAGAAGTGTTTGGAATTGGTAAAATCCCACTTCGACTACATACGCTCCTACACCAAAGACCTCTTTACTTTGTTCGAGGAAAAAGTAGTGTTGGCTCAAGGCGAGCTGATTTCTACGGGCATGATGAATTATTACATGCAGGAGTGTGGCGTGAAGTCCGTCCTTCTTCCCGCGCTGGAGTTCATGCGCACGGACAAGAACGCTGAACCGGATCCTGTCTACATCCGCGAAAAGCTGCAGGCTCAACTGGAACTTCACCCTGATGCGGACATCTACATCACACAGGGCTTCATTTGCCGCAACGCTTACGGAGAGATTGACAACCTCCAACGAGGCGGAAGCGACTATACGGCCTCACTTGTAGGAGCTGCCATCCATGCAGAGGAAATCCAGATATGGACGGATATTGACGGAATGCACAACAACGACCCGCGTATTGTGGACAAGACATCGCCCGTGCGTCAGCTGCAATTCGAGGAGGCTGCTGAACTGGCTTACTTTGGAGCTAAAATTCTGCACCCCACGTGCATCCAGCCTGCCAAGTACGCCAACATTCCTGTGCGTCTGCTTAACACAATGGATCCCTCTGCGCCCGGCACACTCATATCCAACGATAGCGAGAAGGGTAAAATAAAGGCTGTAGCTGCCAAAGACAACATCACGGCTATCAAAATCAAATCAAGCCGCATGCTGCTGGCCTACGGTTTCCTGCGCAAGGTATTCGAAATATTCGAAAGTTACCAAACTTCCATTGATATGATTTGTACGTCCGAAGTTGGAGTCTCTGTATCTATAGACAATGTGAAACATTTGAATGAAATTCTGGACGACCTCAAGAAATACGGCACCGTTACTGTTGACCGTGACATGTGTATCATTTGCGTAGTGGGTGATTTGGAGTGGGAGAATGTAGGTTTCGAGGCAAAGGCACTGGATGCCATGCGCGACATTCCCGTACGCATGATTTCCTTCGGTGGAAGCAATTATAATATTTCCTTCCTCATTCGCGAGCAAGACAAAAAACGTGCCTTGCAAGCGCTGAGCGCAAACCTTTTTGGCGAGAACTGAAACGTATGAAAGGACATTTTCCTATTGATAAATTCCATTCCTTGCGTACACCTTTTTATTTCTATAATGCAGAGGTGTTGCGCCGGACGTTGATTTGTATCCGTGAGGAAGTTTCGAAATACGAGAACTTCTGCGTACACTATGCCGTCAAAGCCAATGCTAATCCTAAAATCCTTGCCATCATTCGTGAGAGCGAGTTTGGCACTGATTGCGTGAGCGGGGGTGAAATACAAGCTTCCATTAAGGCTGGTTTTCCTCCGGAAAAAATCGTGTTCGCGGGGGTTGGCAAGGCCGACTGGGAAATCAACCTTGCCTTGGATTATGGTATCTCCTGCTTCAATGTGGAATCCCTGCCGGAGTTGGAGGTCATTAACGAACTGGCCGCAGCTAAGAATAAAACGGCTCGTGTGGCTTTCCGCATTAATCCTGATGTGGGTGCGCATACCCATGCCAACATCACTACGGGGCTTGCGGAGAACAAGTTTGGCATTCGAATGGAAGACATGGATCACATGATAGAAATCGCTTCTATAATGAAGAATATTGATTTCATAGGCCTGCATTTCCATATCGGTTCTCAAATACTGGATATGGGCGACTTTGTAGCATTATGTAACCGGGTCAACGAGTTGTTAGATAAGCTGGAAGCACACCAAATGCGCATTGAGTATGTCAATGTGGGTGGAGGCTTGGGTATTGACTATCATCATCCCAACCGGCAATCCGTGCCCGATTTTGCCTCCTATTTCAAAACTTATGCCACTCATTTAAAGCTTCGTTCTTATCAGACGCTCCATTTCGAATTAGGACGTGCTGTAGTAGGACAGTGTGGTTCATTAATTTCGCGTGTACTTTATGTCAAACAGGGTGCCAATAAGCAGTTTGCCATCCTTGATGCAGGTATGACTGACCTCATCCGGCCTGCTCTCTACCAGGCTTACCATAAGATAGAAAACATATCTTCTGAAAAGCCTGTGCAGACCTATGATGTTGTAGGGCCTATATGTGAATCATCCGATGTGTTTGGCAAAGCTGTTGATTTGAACGAGGTACGTCGAGGGGACTTCATCGCCATACGTTCGGCAGGGGCATATGGAGAAATCATGGCTTCCCAATATAACTGCCGTGAGTTGCCAATCGGATATATTTCCGATGAGATGACGCAATGAGGAAAGTTAATGAAATAAGGACAAACTCTAATAATTAATAAAAACTTGTTATAAGTGATACTTCATATTCACTTTTCTACTATATTTGTAATGATTTCAATTTTAAAACGAAATAATTATGATTTCTGAAAAATTACAAAACGCAATCAATGATCAGATTACTGCCGAAATGTGGTCGGCCAATCTGTATTTGGCAATGTCTTTCTTCATGGAGAAAGAAGGGTATAATGGCATGGCCAATTGGCTAAAAAAACAATCATTCGAGGAACACGACCATGCTTTCCAAATGGCTTCCTATATCATCAAACGTGGTGGTACAGCTATGGTGAACAAAATAGATGTAGTGCCCAACGATTTCGGTACGCCGCTTCAAGTATTCGAACAAGTGTATGAGCACGAATGCCGCGTTTCCAAATTGATTGATGAATTAGTAGATGTCGCTTCGGCCGAGAAAGATAAAGCCACGCAAGATTTCTTGTGGAGTTTTGTTCGCGAACAAGTTGAGGAAGAAGCTACTGCGTCAGGCATTGTCGAAATGATAAAACGTGCCGGAGAAGGGAATCTATACTTTGTGGATTCTAAATTAGGTGAACGCCAGTAATCTATTCCTTTGGAAGATTAAAAAAACAGGAGGACGTGTCAAGCTGATGCGTCCTCTTATTGTTAATCCGGAAGCCCAGTTGCAAGTTGTTGTTATGAATGAAAGTCCGAAATTCGAAAGAGAAGGGAGGGCTGATGATTGGCAAGGTCGGGAAAAGACGGTGAAAGCGAAATGATATGATTTTACCGACAGAAGCAGAAGAGGAGGTCATCAGGCTTTTTCCCGGAAATTCATTCCTTGCCCCCGATAAGAGTATGTGAGAAAACACAGAAAAACGACAATGAAAATGGCATATGAAGTGATTATAATCTATCATCTTCATATGCCATTGTATGTTTTAGGGACATTTACTGAATATTCCTAAACAGTTCGAAGTCTCTGCCCGATAAGTGATGATGAGATAACGCTAAGTTATTATCAATCTACTACGATAGGTTTGTACTTTGGAACCAATGCCTTCATGATGCACCAGCCTAATAGGTAAGCCACTGCACAGATGCAGAAAATAATGAAGTAGCCAGCCGGTTTCCCTTCGAAGCCCATGAACTGCATATTGGTTTGAGCCGCATAGTCGAAAAGATTACCTGAACCTTTATTGATAAGGAACGAACCTACACCGCCGGCCATACCGCCTAAACCTGTGATAGTAGCTACAGCGCTATTGGGGAACATGTCGCCTACAACGGAATAAATGTTGGCTGACCACGACTGGTGGGCTGCTCCGGCTATGCCGATGATGATGACCGGAAACCAATAAGAATAAGCTCCCAATGGCTGGGCAAATAGGGCCAGTAGCGGGAATAGGGCGAAGATGAACATGGCACGCATACGGGCTGCGTAGGGGTTCATGCCTGTTTTGTTTATAATGATGGTGGGTAATTTGCCGCCATAAATAGAAAGCATTGTGATGGCATAGAGCACGAATATCAGCAATTGGGCGGTAGTACTGTCTGATGAGAAGCCGTAAACATCGGAGATGTATGCAGGCGTCCAGAAGAGGAAGAACCACCACACTCCGTCCGTCATGAATTTACCTACGGCAAAAGCCCATGCTTGACGGTACTTTAAGCATTGCCAGAATGAAAGTTTCTTTTCTTCTTTCTCAGCGGTTTTTGTTTGTTGTTCAGTTTCTTTGTCTTGTTCAATGTAAGCCAGTTCGGCTGCATTGACATGTGAGTTCTGACGCGGTTTCTTGTACATGAACATCCACAAGCCCATCCAGATAAAGCCTAAGGCACCGATAACGACGAAAGCCATTTCCCATCCGTTGCCTACACCAATATTCTGGAAATAGCGTGCCAAAGGTGGAATGCTGACCGGCGCTGCCAATGCGCCTACCGTTGCACCGGCATTGAATATAGAGGTAGCGAAAGCGCGGTCTTTCTTGGGGAAGTATTCAGCAGTTACTTTAATGGCTGCAGGGAAGTTGCCGGCTTCACCGGTGGCCAGTACAATACGGGCAGCGATAAAGAAATAGACACTGGTGATAGCGATGGTTGAAGCTACTGCACCGGTAGCTGAAATCATTTCGGCTGCATCGTGAATGCCTACTACATGTTCCGTAGCCCAACCACAGATGGCGTGCAAGCAGGCGCCGAGTGACCAGATGCCAATGGCCCAAAGGTAACCTTTCTTAGTGCCCATCCAGTCGATAAAACGTCCTGCAAATAGGTTGGCAATGGCATATACAATGGAAAAAATAGCTGTGATGTCACCGTAATTGGAATCGCTCCAGTGGAATTCAGGAGCGATAAAATCCTTCCAGGTCAGTGACAATACCTGGCGGTCGAGATAATTGACTGTTGTCGCAAAGAATAGCATGGCACAAATAGTCCAACGGTAATTGGTCATCTTGCCCATTGCTTTTTGAATAGTTTGATTCATGATATTGAATTAATGATTGTTTGCTGCAAAGGTAGCTTTTTTCAATTCTTCCCTTTGTGTAATATTTGACTGAAATCATGTATAAAATGAGAAAATGGGCATAGAGTTTGTGTTGTCTATACCCATTTTCTTCATGTCGGATTTATTTCATATCCAAATATTTGATTTCATCTTTGTCGCTGTATTTCAGGTTTTCACCGGCCATACCCCAGATGAAACTGTAGTTGCTGGTACCTGCGGCAGCGTGGATGCTCCATTCGGGTGAAGTGATAGCTTGTTCGTTGTGCAGCCAGATGAGGCGTTCTTCTTGTGGTTCGCCCATCAGGTGGCAAATCGCATTACCGCCGGTTACATTGAAGTAGAAGTAAGCTTCCATACGGCGAGTGTGGGTGTGTGCAGGCATCGTGTTCCATACGGAGCCTGGAGCCAATTCAGTCAGACCCATTTGCAATTGGTTCGTACCGCCACCTTCGACTCTTTCCAAGATGTCTTTTACAATAAGCTGGTTTACTACACGGTCGTTGCTTTCCTCCATCTTTCCGTAATGGTCAGAGATAGCCAAGGCGTACTTCTTGGGGTTAGCCTTCTGTAACTTGGCGTCGGTTGTAATCAGCTGGGTTACAAAGTGCTTGTAAGCAGGAGCCGAATTGATGTAGAACTTTGCGGGCTTAGTAGGGTCAACGCTTTTGAACGTCACTTCCTTGTTGCCGCATCCTACATAGAGGGCTTCTTTGTATTTCATTTCATATTCCTTGCCGTCTACCGTTACTACACCGTCACCACCGATGTTGATAACGCCCAGTTCGCGACGTTCCAGAAAATACGTGATTTCTGGACCCAATTCATGGAATTTCTCCAACTTTAGGACTTTGTTAACCGGCATGACACCACCGTATATCAGGCGGTCATACAGTGTGTAAGTGATATTGATTTCATCCGGAGCCATTACTTTGTCCATCATAAAAGCGCTGCGCAAGCGTTCGGTGTCGTAATGCTTGACGTCCATCGGGTGGCAGGCTGTCTGTACCTTGTAATTCATTTGGGCATTGGCCGTTACGGCTGCTATACCCATCATCATTGCAATTGCTAATCTTTTCATTGTCTAGAGTTTAAATATAGTTGAATAAATAATCTTTTCTGATTGGTTTAAATGTTTTTATTAAGCGGCTTTTTTTGCTTCTCTTTCGCTGCGGATGATGATACGGCGGTTGATGAGCATCATTCCGATGGTTATGATGGCAAGTATACCACCTCCTATCCACGACAGTTTCACGCCTCTATAAATTAGCCACCCGAAGAGGGAAGAGGCAAAATCGAGTGCACCGCCCGAGAAGCCTTCAGGAATACGTGCTGCCGGGTCGTTTGTTTCGGCATATACGTTGTTGGCGGCCAATGTGAAGTCGGGAGCCATGTCGGTTACGAAATACAGGCCGATGATCAGTATGACAAGACCGATAATCAACGTCTTCACTACATTACCTTTGGTGTAAGGCAATACCAAGGGGAAGAGGTAGAACATACCGGCCAATGAAGCCAACGGGAGGAACTGGTTACCAGGCAGGAATACGGCAAGCGCCAGGATAACCGGAATCAGAATAACGGACGCTACCAATGTTGCGGGATGGCCGATTACCAAAGCGGGACTCATGCCAATGTGTACTTTTTTGCCGTTGAATTTGTTTTTCACCAATTCGGAAGTCTTTTCAGAGATAGGTTTCAGTCCTTCGATAAAGAGAGACGTGATACGGGGAATAAGTTCCATTACGGCACCCATGGTAATACCTAGGAAGAGTACCTTCTTGATGTCCAGCTGTGCCGCCCATCCGATGAGCATACCAACAATGACACCCAGCACCAGCGGCTCGCCTATCACGCCAAACTTCTTTTTCAATCCGTCAGCATCGATATCCAGTTTGGAGAAGCCGGGTATCTTGTCCAAGGCCTTGTTGATAAGGATAGCGAAAGGCATCATGCTTTGGCAGAAAGGCTGGGGAATGGAGATTCCGTCCAGATCATAATATTTTTGGAATTTGTCGGCCGTGAGGTCAGCGCATACCAATGTGACAATGTAGCAGACGATAGCGGCAAAGTAACCCCATGCAAGACTTTCGCCCATCACAAAATAGGCTACGGCACCGATGAAAGCGAAATGCCAATAGTTCCACAAATCGATATTTACAGTGCGTGTGGTCTTGGTAATGAGCATCAGCACGTTTATACCTAAGCAGATTGGGATAATCAATGCGCCTACGGCCGTGTTGTAAGCCACGGCGGCTGCGGCAGGCCAGCCCATGTCGAATACGTTCAGTTGCAGGTGGTAGAGGTCGGAAATGGCTTTTAACGGATTGTCAAAGTTTGTGGTCAGCAGGGCTGTGACTACTCCCAAGCCTACGAAACCGACTCCTACGCAAAGGCCGGATTTAAGAGCCTTTCCAAATTTCATTCCGATACACAAACCGATAATTGTAAAGATAATAGGCATCATTACCGATGCGCCCAGGCTAATGATATAACCGAATACTTGTTCCATTCTTTTATGAATTTGATATGTTTAAATTAATGTTTTTACAATGGTACAATTGCGAATATCGGCGTCAAATTTAAAATCTTTTCTTCATTAATCAAATAGGAAAGCCATATTTCTTGGGAAAAATTAGTTTTTTGTACGTTTGTAGTAGTTCGTTTGCACGGATTTGCTCGTTTCCGCACACGGAAAAACCAGAATGTCTATGAACTCTGCTGAAAAAATCCACTTTGCTTTTCAGAGAAATTACTATCTTTGTTTTTATAAAGATGTGAAGTGTAATCCTTTTTTTAGTTTTTTATGAGAGTACGAATCGTTTGTAAAATCTTTGTGGCATGGATGCTGGGCGTATGTTTCATTGGGAATGTATCGGCTCAGACGCAATGGAAACGGGATATTGTCGTGGCACGCGACGGAACGGGTGATTACCGCACGTTGACTGAGGCCATGGAGGCTATCCGTGCGTTTATGGATTATAAAGTGACCGTGCATGTCAAAAATGGGATTTATAAAGAAAAACTTATTGTGCCGTCCTGGCTTCAAAACGTGGAATTTGTAGGTGAAGATGCTGAGAAAACCGTCATTACCTACGATGACCATGCCCGAATAGACAACATGGGCACTTTTCGCACTTATACATTGAAAGTGGAAGGCAATGACATTACGTTCCGTAATCTGACCATTGAGAACAATGCGGAGCCGTTGGGACAGGCTGTTGCGTTGCATACAGAGGGCGACCGGCTGAAGTTTGTTCATTGCCGCTTCCTGGGCAATCAGGACACAGTCTATACCGGTGAGGCAGGCACTTGTCTGTATTTTAAGGATTGTTATATAGAGGGGACTACGGACTTCATCTTTGGCCCGTCTACTGCTTTGTTCGAGGATTGTACGTTGTATAGCAAGCGCAATTCTTACATTACGGCTGCTTCCACTCCTCAGAATGTGGAGGTGGGCTATGTGTTTGTAGGCTGTAAACTTCTTGCTGCCCCCGGGGTGGACAAAGTGTATTTGGGACGTCCTTGGCGTCCGTATGCTTCGACCGTATTTATCCGTTGTGAGCTGGGAAAACATATCTGTCCGGCCGGATGGGATAATTGGCGTAACCCGGATAACGAGAAAACTGCTCGTTATGGCGAATTTGGCAACATAGGTGAAGGCGCGTCAATGCAAAGCAGAGTGAAGTGGATTGTTCCGCTAAGTCAGAGCCAAGTCGAAAGATTGTCCAATCCGAAGTATATATATAAAATGTGTAAGGAGTGGTTGCCGGAAGAATGAACCATGTTTGCATTTTGAAGTTATTTATAAAAAACGAAAGGCAGAAACCCATTGAAGATTTCTGCCTTTTGTTTTAAATATACTTCGTAATATGTATTACTTCAGCATCGTGTCTGCGGGAGCTACTCCCCAGCTTTCAGCAGCCATACGCTTGTAGCTTGCATAGCGCCACTTGGCGTTGTCTTCGGCAGCTTGGAAGAGTTCTTCGGCTTCTGCGGGATATTGTTTCATGACGGATGCGTAACGAACCTCGCCCTTCAAGAAGTCTTTGAAGCCTTCCCATTCGGGTTCCTTGCTATCCAGCGTGAACGGATTCTTGCCTTCAGCTTCCAAAGCCGGGTTGTAACGCCACAAGTGCCAGTAACCGCACTTCACGGCCTTCTCTTCCTCTGCCTGGCTCTTACCCATACCGGCTTTCAAACCATGGTTGATACACGGAGCGTAAGCGATGATGAGTGAAGGTCCGTGGTAAGCTTCGGCTTCGCGCAGGGCTTTCAATGTCTGAGCCTGGTCAGCACCCATAGCGATTTGAGCAACATATACATAGCCGTAAGTAGTAGCCATCAGACCCAAGTCTTTCTTGCGCACGCGCTTACCGCTGGCGGCAAACTTGGCAATGGCACCCAGAGGAGTAGCCTTCGAAGACTGACCACCGGTGTTAGAGTAAACTTCTGTATCCAATACGAGGATGTTGACGTCCTTGCCGGTAGAGATAACGTGGTCAAGACCGCCGTAACCTATATCGTAAGAAGCACCGTCACCACCGATAATCCACTGACTGCGTTTTACGATGTATTGCTTCAAGCCATAGAGTTGTGCACAGATCGGGCACTTGTCTTTGGCAGCTTCCAACATCGGAACGATGCGTTCGTAGATGTCTTTGGTCTTGTCGGCATCCAAGCAGTTATCCAACCATTCTTGGAAGATTGCTTTGTATTCAGCCGGAGTCTCTTCGCCTGCAATGGCTTCCTGCATCAGCTTGGCGATACGTTCGCGAATCTTCTCGTTAGCCAGTTCCATACCCAGACCGAATTCACAGAAGTCCTCGAACAGAGAGTTCGCCCATGCGGGACCGTGACCCTTTTCGTTCTTGGTGTATGGAGTAGAAGGTACTGAACCTGAGTAGATAGAAGAACAGCCTGTAGCGTTGGCTACCATTTCACGGTCACCGAACAACTGAGAAATCAGTTTCACATACGGAGTCTCACCACAACCGGAGCATGCACCGGAGAACTCAAACAACGGCGTAGCAAACTGAGAGTTCTTCACGTTGGCCTTGATGTCTACCAAGTGTTGTTTGCTCTTCACGTTGTTTACGCAATATTCCCAGTTGGCAGCCTCGCCCAGTTGGCTTTCCAGGTGAACCATTGACAAGGCCTTGCCACCCTTCTTCGGATTGCCCGGACATACATCCACACAGTTACCGCAACCCAGACAGTCGAGTACGTCTACCTGCATACGGAAGGTCATGCCATCGAATACCTTACCTACGGCCTTCAGCTGCGTGAAGTTAGCACCCTTCTGCTCTTCTGCATCGAGTACGAACGGACGGATGGCAGCGTGCGGGCAAACGTAAGCGCACTTGTTACACTGGATACAGTTCTCGGCATTCCATTCGGGTACGAAGGCAGCCACACCGCGTTTTTCGTATTTGGCAGTACCTTGTTCCCAAGAACCGTCTTCGATGCCCTTGAAGGCAGATACCGGCAGCAAGTCGCCGTCTTGTGCGTTGATCGGACGAACCACTTCGTTGATGAAAGCCGGGTCGTTGTTTTCTACCTTTTCATCGTCAGGCAGGTTAGCCCATGCCGGGTCAACGGTCAGTTGTTTGTATTCACCACCGCGGTCAACGGCAGCATAGTTCTTGTTAACCACGTCTTCACCCTTCTTGCCATATGACTTCACGATGAACTTCTTCATTTGTTCAACGGCCAAGTCCACAGGGATAACGCCTGTGATGCGGAAGAAGGCCGATTGCAGGATGGTGTTGGTACGGTTGCCCAGACCAATTTCCTGTGCAATCTGTGTGGCGTTGATATAATAAACAGTAATGTTATGTTGTGCAAAGTATTTCTTCACGCGGTTAGGCAGATTCTTGGCCAGTTCTTCGCCTTCCCAGATAGTGTTCAGCAAGAACGAACCGTTATCACGCAGACCGCGGGTTACGTCATACATGTGCAGGTAAGCCTGTACGTGGCAAGCCACGAAGTTCGGTGTATTTACCAGGTAAGTGGAACGGATAGGCGTATCACCGAAACGCAAGTGCGAGCAAGTGAAACCACCCGACTTCTTCGAGTCGTAAGAGAAGTAAGCCTGGCAGTGCTTGTCGGTATTGTCACCGATAATCTTCACTGAGTTCTTGTTGGCACCTACCGTACCGTCAGCACCCAGACCGTAGAACTTGGCTTCGAACATGCCTTCGCCACCTACGGCAATTTCAGCTTCCTGAGGCAGTGAAGTAAATGTTACATCATCTACAATACCGATGGTGAAGTGGTTCTTCGGAGTCGGCATAGCCAAATTGGCATAGACAGCCAGAATCTGAGCCGGAGTCGTATCCTTTGAACCCAAACCGTAGCGTCCGCCTACGATTTCAGGCGCGTCAGCCTGTCCGTAGAAGCAGTCTTTTACGTCCAGATACAACGGCTCGCCGTTTGCACCCGGTTCTTTTGTACGGTCAAGTACGGCAATACGCTTGGCAGTCTTAGGCACAGCAGCCAAGAAGTGTTTGGCTGAGAACGGACGGTAGAGGTGAACAGCCACCAAACCTACCTTTTCACCCTTGGCACGCAGGTAGTCGATGACTTCGCGGATGGCTTCGGTTACTGAACCCATAGCGATGATGACGCGGTCTGCTTCGGGATCACCATAGTAATCGAACAAGCCATACTGACGGCCTGTGATTTCGCTGATTTTCTTCATGTAGTCTTCCACGATAGCGGGAACTGCGTCATAGAAGTTGTTGCAAGATTCACGGTGCTGGAAGAAATGGTCGGGGTTTTCAGCCATACCGCGTGCAATCGGAGTCATCGGGTTCATGGCGCGGTTGCGGAATTCGGCCAAGGCCTCTTGGTCGATAAGCGGAGCCAAGTCTTCGTTGTCCAGACGCTCAATCTTCTGGATTTCGTGTGAAGTACGGAAACCGTCGAAGAAGTTGATGAACGGCACGCGTGCTTTCAGGGTAGACAGATGGGCTACACCGGCCAAGTCCATAACCTCCTGTACAGAACCTTCAGCCAGCATGGCAAATCCTGTCTGACGGCAGGACATGACATCTTGATGGTCGCCAAAGATACACAACGCATGCGAAGCCAGTGTACGTGCCGATACGTGGAATACGCAGGGAAGGTTTTCACCGGCAATTTTGTACATGTTTGGAATCATCAGCAACAGACCCTGTGAAGCGGTGTACGTTGTGGTCAAAGCACCGGCTTGCAACGAACCGTGAACAGCTCCGGCGGCGCCTGCTTCCGACTGCATTTCCTGTACCAATACTGTTTCGCCGAAGATGTTCTTACGTCCTGCGGCAGCCCATTCGTCCACGTGCTCAGCCATGGTAGACGACGGGGTGATGGGGTAGATGGCTGCAACTTCTGAGAACATATACGAGATATGTGCTGCAGCTTCGTTACCATCACAAGTGATGAATTTTTTCTGTTTAGTCATAACTAAATGAATTTATTAATAAAAAAATCTCATTATTGGTTTCTTTTTTTGTCGCTTTAAAGCGCTGTCCTTAATATAAAAAGCCGAACAGCCATAACGGAATTTGGTTCCCATGCCCGATGTCCGTCCGGTGCACGGCGTATGTCACGTTCGGATTGTTTCTTACTCTCATCGTATCCGTGCAGATTTTAAAAGGCAGGTTGCCGTCTACAAGGAATGAGGTGTATTTGTCTCCTTTGTACACTTTGTGGTCTTTCCACAGGTTGTTGACAAAAAATGTTTCCAGCACATCCTGCTCTTCCACTTTTACGGGATAAATGGAATACATCAAATTAGGATTGTGCATCATTATCTTAGCCGGTTTTTTAGGGAATTCCTCTCCTTCCGGATATACCATATTAATAAGGCGCGCGTCGGCCAGGTATTTGATGTAATTCATTACCGTAGCTCGTGATGTCTCGATGTCGCCCGCCAGTTGGCTGACATTGGGAGCTTTGGGGCCATCTACCGCCAACAGGTAAAGCAGTTTCTTTATCTTGGAAAGATACTTCAACTCTATTTGTTTAATTAGCAATATGTCTACTTCCACCATCATGTTCATGGTCTTAAGCAGGTTTTCCGGGAAATTGCGTTTCTCCAGGAAGAACGGATAAAATCCATGGTGCAGGTAGTCGGGGAAATAATCCAGCGGATGTACTTTGGACAGGATGCCTTTGGCTATCTGCTCATGGTTGTTCCTGATTTCGTCCAGCGGGTAAGCGTGGAATTTCATCCCGGTTTGTAGGTTTAGGTATTCGCGGAAAGAAAAGCCCCGCAGGTTGTAGCTTTTTACGATGTCGTGCAATTCCAGGTTTTCTTCTTTCAGTCGCATTACCGACGAACCGGTGAACACAATCTTCAAGTTCGGGAAGCGGTCGTAGCACATGCGTAACTCTTTGCTCCAATTGGGGAATTTAAATACCTGGTCAATCAGCAACACTTTACCGCCCCGGCGTTGGAATTCGTAGGCAAACTCTACGATGCCATGGCCGGAAAAGTAGAAGTTGTTCATGTTGATGAAGAGGCAGGAGCGGTCTGTGCCGAATTTCTCTTTAGCATATTGCAATAGGAAGGTGGTCTTACCCACACCTCGCGTTCCTTTGATGCCTATAAGGCGGTCGTTCCAGTCTATCTCGTCCATAAGGTCGCGGCGAACCGGAGCATTGGTGTGTTCCACCAAATAGGCGTGTGTGCGGTAGAATGCTTCCATATTATTAAATTGCTTATCAGGGCACAAAGATACGCTTTTTTGCTGGATTGCAAAGTGGAGATAGCAAATTATTTATCGTTGGTTTTAAAAAAAATGAAAAAAGGAGGAATTTGTGTTGAGGGAGTAAACGGTTCAGTGTTTTCAAGGCAAGTGCTTTTCTACCTTTCTGTTTCGTCGTTTTCGCAAAAATACCGGGTAAGCGGAATGAAGTGGCGTGTTCTTTAGGGATGATGGGAAATCTTTTTGTCCATTCTTTGGAGGTTGGCTGGCAATTCCTTACTTTTGGGTGTCATTTTAATCAGTTTTACAGGCGATATGGAAAATCTGGAGGTATTGGTTCAAAAGGTGTGTGAGGTGGCTCGTGGAGCAGGACATTTCTTAAAAGAGGAACGGAAACGGTTTCGCCAGGATGCCGTACGCGAGAAGCGGGTGCACGATTATGTGTCTTACGTGGATAAAGAGTCCGAACGGCGTATCGTGTCCGCACTGCGTATGTTGTTGCCCGAAGCCGGGTTCGTTACGGAGGAAGGTTCGGCGGATTATCGGGACGAAACTTATTGTTGGGTGGTAGACCCGCTGGACGGTACCACGAACTACATCCACGATGTGTCTCCCTATTGCGTCAGCATTGCCTTGCGTACCCGGGACATGTTGTTGCTGGGTGTAATCTACGACCCGTCGCTCGATGAATGTTTTTATGCCTGGCAGGGTGGGGGAGCTTATTTGAATGGAGTTCCGATGCACGTATCGGCGACGAATTGTCTGGAAAACGCTTTCGCGATTGTTGAATTGCCTTATGAATCCGGACGTTATGCCCGCACGGGGCTTCATTTGATTAGCCGGATGTATGGACAGGTGGCTGGCATCCGGATGAATGGTTCGGCGGCCTTGGCAATGTGTTATGTGGCTGCAGGCCGTTACGACACTTGGCAGGAGGCGTTTATCGGCAAATGGGATTTCTCGGCCGCGGCGTTGATGGTGATGGAAGCCGGGGGGCGGGTGACCGATTATTATGGAAGTCCGTGTTTCCTGGAAGGGCATCATATTGTGGCTACAAACGGTTGGTTGCATGACGAGGTGTTGCGCCTGCTTTCTGAGGCGTTGCCGGAAGGTATGTAAGGAGACGGGGTATGCCTGAGTGTTCGTTGGGACTTTGGTTAAAGTCTGCCTTTCGTCTGCTTTTCCCAAGGCGTTGCGCCGTATGTGGGGCGTCTTTGCAGGATGGGGAGGAAGTTTTGTGTTTCCGGTGCAACATCGGTATGCCACGTACTTGCTATCATTTGGAGAAAGACAATGAGATGGAAAAAATGTTCTGGGGGAAGATTCCATTGGAACGTGCCGCGTCTTATTTCTTCTATCAGAAAGGAGGGGATTACCGTCGAATTTTACATCTGTTGAAGTATGAGGGGCGTAAGGATATAGGGATTGCGATGGGGCGGATGATGGCGGCAGACATGGTGCGGAGTGGATTTTTTGATGGCGTTGATGTCATTGTGCCGGTTCCTTTGCATCCTGACAAGCTACGGAAGAGAGGGTATAATCAGAGTGAATGCCTGGCACGGGGGGTGTCGGAAGTGACCGGTATTCCGGTGGATGTTTCGTCTGTAGTACGGCGGGTGCATACCCAAAGCCAGACCCGGAAATCTGTGTATGAGCGTTGGGAAAATGTCTGTGGCATTTTTTATGTGGCGGATAAGGAGCGGTTTGCAGGCAAGCATGTGCTTATCGTGGATGATGTGCTGACTACCGGTGCAACATCGATAGCCTGCGCTGAAGCGTGGACCGGTGTGGAAGGAGTGAAGTTCAGTGTGATGACGTTGGCTGTGACACGATACTGAACCGGGTGCATAGGCTGGGGCATTCACTAAAAAATGGAACACAGCAAATGCAAAGGCGCGGATGGATATTTGTGTCCATGAAATAAAGACACGTCGCTTTTGCATTTCCTGTGTTCATTGTCCGGACCGCTCGTGGAGCTTCCCTTCTTTAAGCACGGTTGATGAGCTCGCGCATGATGTCCGTCATGCGGGGCTGGGCCTCGTCAGCGGCTTTCTGTACCTCTTCATGGGATACTTCCACTACTTGGCCTTCCAAACCGAGGTCAGTAATGACCGATACGCCGAAAACCTTGATGCCGCAATGGTTGGCTACAATCACTTCGGGCACGGTAGACATGCCTACAGCGTCTGCTCCCATGATGTGGAACATCTTATATTCGGCCGGAGTCTCGAACGTAGGTCCTTGTGTGCCCAAGTAGACACCGTGCTGCACCTTGATGCCTTTTTCCCGGGCGATGGCATCCGCCTTGCGGATCAGTTCGTGGTCGTAAGCTTGGCTCATGTCCGGAAAGCGGGGTCCGTAAGGAATGTTCTTGCCGCGCAAGGGATGTTCGGGAAAAAGGTTGATATGGTCGGTGATGATCATAAGGTCACCGATGGAAAAAGCGGGATTCATGCCTCCGGCGGCGTTGGATACAAAGAGGGTCTTGATGCCCAGTTCGCGCATGACACGTACGGGGAAAGTCACTTCCTGCATGGAGTATCCTTCGTAGAAATGGAAGCGTCCCTGCATGGCCATGATGTCTTTCTGTCCTAATTTGCCGAAGATGAGCTTGCCGCTATGCCCCTCTACGGTGGACAAGGGGAAATGGGGAATGTCTTTGTAGCTTATTTCATACTTGTCGGTAATCTCGTTTGCCAAACTTCCCAGGCCGGTTCCAAGGATGATGGCTGTTTCGGGGCTGGTGTGCATCTTCCCTTTAAGGAAAGTTGCTGTTTCTTGAATGCGTTCTAACATATTTCAAAATGTTTTGGTTGAATATCTCTTTCTGGTTCAGTAGGAAATCAATCTCTATGGGCAGCACATAGAGGAATGGTTTCAGTTCCGGAGGAAGTGCGGGGTGGTCTTTGAGCCGTGCCGCATCTTTCTCCGTCGTAAGGATAAAGCGGTTCTTGGTTTTCATCTGCGTGAATTTTTGCATGATGAGGCGCAAATCGCCTGCGCTGAAGTCATGATGGTCTGCAAAGGCTTGCAGCGTCACTTGCCGGGTATATCTTTGCACTTCTTCCAGCATGGGGAAGGGGGAGGCAATGCCTGTTACCAGCAGGATTTGGGTACCTTCTTCTGTGAGCAGGTCGGGCAAGATGGGCCGGGTGGCTTGCTCCGGGAAAAGAGGGGCGGGGCTTCCGTAACGCACTTGCGTGAAGTACAGTTGCTGGTAGGGATATAACTGCAGGCGCTTGGCCGTGATGTTGAAGTCTATTGGCTTGATGTCGTTCGGACATTTGGTCACAATGACTATCTGCGCACGGTGTTTACCCGACGCCGGTTCACGCAACAGTCCGGCTGGTAACAGGCGGTCTTCGCAAAACAGGCGGTTGTAGTCCGTGAGCAGGATGTTCAGCCCGGCGCTGACATAACGGTGCTGGAAAGCATCGTCCAATAAGATGACATCGGTGCGGGGCGTGTCCAGTTGCATCAGTTTCTCAATGCCTTCCCGGCGGTCGGCGTCTACAGCCACGCGCGCATTTGGAAACTTTCGCTTCATCTGGCAAGGTTCATCGCCTATTTCCCGTGCGGTGCTTTGCGGGGTAGCCAGCACATAACCTTTTGTCTTGCGCTTATACCCCCGGCTTAGTGTGGCCACTTGCAGGCCGGCTTGTTGAAGCAGGCGGATGAGATACTCCGTATGAGGAGTCTTTCCCGTACCGCCTGCAGCCAGATTCCCGATGCAGATAACAGGTATGCGAAAACTCTCTGACCGGAGCCATCCCCAGTCAAAGAGTTTGTTCCGCAAACCTGTTCCCCATCCGTATATCCAGGAGAAAGGCAGGAGCCAATGTTTTATGTCGGGCCGGTGATCCGTCATTCCTGCTTCAGATAGTTGGTGCTATATATAATTATTGTATATTCAGTTCGAACGGAAGGCGTGCCTGTATGCGGTCGCTTTGGTCGAAATGCTCGATAAGTCTGAACTGTTGCAACACCTCGTCCACCTTCTTGCCACCCGGCAAAAGGGCTTTCACGTAAGTGGTCGGGTTGGTGTTCATCAATGTTTCCCAAAAAGAGACTTTGCCCGGATAGGTCATGACGGTGTAGGCGTCTATGCCGGCTTTCTCGATGGCAATTTCCAAGGCGCGGTCCAATCCGCCCAACTCGTCTACCAGTCCTAACTCTTTGGCCTTGGCGCCTGTCCATACACGCCCTTGCGCTATTTTGTCCAAAGCCTCTTTCTCAATGCCGCGGCCTTCGGAGCAGCGGGTCAGGAAGAGGTCGTATCCTTGGTTCACCATGCTTTGCATCAAGGCCTGTTCGCCGGTATTGAGCGGACGTCCTGTGGCGCCAAAGTCGGCATACTCGTTGGTCTTCACCACGTCGAAGTCTAATCCCACTTTATCTGTCAGGCCCTTTACGTTGGGGAACATGCCGAAGATGCCGATGGATCCGGTAAGCGTAGTAGGCTCGGCCACAATGGTGTCGGCATTGCACGACATGTAATAGCCTCCCGATGCCGCATAGTCACCCATGGAGACAATGACGGGTTTCTCTTTCTTGAGCTGGCTTACGGCATGCCACAATTGCTCGGAACCGAAGGCGCTGCCCCCCGGTGAGTTGACGCGCAGCACTACGGCCTTCACGTCCTCATCCTCTTGCAGGCGGCGCAGGTCGCGGATGACTTTGGAGGGTACGATGACTTCTTCGTTGCTGAAGGCGGACTGGTCATAGTCGGTGATTTCTCCGGCCGCATAATACACGGCCACGATGTTGCCGCTCTTGTCCTTGGGCATGTTCTTGTGGAGGTTTGTCATGTCGTCCAATCCCAGCAGGCGCAGGTCATCGTCCTTGTCGATGCCGGCCATTTGTTTCAGGTAGTCACGCACGTCGTTCTGATAGATAAGCGTGTCCACCAGCCCGCAGGTCACGCTCTCTTCCGAGGGCTTGAACATCAGCATCTCGTCGGCATACCGGTTGAGCTTTTCCACTTCAATGCCCCGGGAAGCTGACACGCCTTCGCAAAGGCTCTGCCAGATTGAGGAAATGTAGTCCGTTACCTGTTCGCGGTTGGCTTCACTCATTTCGGTGGCGATAAACGGCTCTACGGCGGACTTGTAGGTTCCCACCTTGAATATCTGCATTTCCACGCCTATCTTTTCCAATAAGTCCTTGTAGAAAACGGGAACCGCGGCAATGCCCCTCCACTCCAACGCGCCTTTGGGATTCATCATCACCTTGTCCGCCGCGCTGGCAAGGTAGTAAAGGCCTTGGGTGTAGTTGTCGGCATAGGCGGCCACGAACTTGCCGCTTTCCTTAAAGTCCAGCAAGGCGTCGCGTATTTCTTCGATGGAGGCATAGCCTGCCGTCAGGAAGTTGGCACGCAGGTAGATGCCCTTGATGTTTTCATTTTCCTTGGCCTTACGGATGGAGGACAGGATGTCGTCCAGTCCGTAGTACCGGTAGTCTTCGCTCATAAACATGTCATAAGGCATTGTCTGGTTACGTTCCAGTAACGCGCCTTTCAGGTCGAGCACCATGATGGAGTTCGACTGTACTTCCGTTTCCGTATCCGATGAGGATAGTGCACTGAAAAAGAACAGAATACTGATAAAAAACAACGCCACGCTCGCAAGGATGATACCCGCTACGGTGGCAAACGTGAATTTTAAAAAATCTTTCATCTTGCAAATTTCGTTTTGTGCCAACTCTTGTTTGAGTTAACAAAGATAACATTTAATTTTGAACCACACAACCAATTGGTCGCACAACGTTTTGATTTGTCACAAGTGGGGGGCAAATTCAGGAGGTGCGGGTGTTATTGGTTACTTGCCCAAGTATCATTGCATAAATGGCAAAGTAAGCAATGATAACTTTGCCATTTATTATTGGATACTTTCGCTACCTGGTTTGCGGCGATGGCGGTCCCTCTCATTCGAGCGTGAAGTTTTGCTGCCCTATCAACGTGCCGTCCGCAAAGATGTCCACCCTGTATTCGCCGGCATAGAGGTATTCTTCCACATTCCAGTATACGGTGACTGCCTGTTCCTCGCCGGTGTATTCGATGTATTTCTTGATGGAATAAGGAAGCTGGCGGTTTTCGTAGGCAAAGGTATTGGCGTCGTTCTTCGTAAGGACGCTGTTGTCGGGTTTGGTGATGCGCACATACAGGGTACGTTCACCCGTTTCGGCGGTGATGTTCTTTACGATGGTGAAGTCAATCTTGAACTTTACGGTCCGCTTTACTTTGTCGGTCTGGCGTCCTCGCTTGTTTTGGGGCTCTATGCGGATGTTTGTCACGTCCAACTGGGCGGCCAGAGCCACTTTTTCGTTCAGCGTTTCCTTTTCGGCGGACAAGTCGCTGATTTGTCGTGAAGCGGCGTTGTATTTGCGTGTTACGTCCTGTATCTCTTTTTGTTGGCGGGCGGTCAGGCGGTTTAGGGAGTCTATCTGGTTGATGTAGCCTATCATGACCTTGCGCAGTGTGGCGAGTTCCTTCTTCAGGCGGCGTATTTCCGAAGCGTTGGTGCTTTTCACCGTGCGGAGTTCTTCCAGCAGCCGCTGGGTTTTCAGCTGCTCCTGTTCCAGCAGCACGGCCAGGGAGTCGTTGGCCACGGTCATTTTCAGCTCGTCGTATTGCCGGGCAAAGGTGGTGTACTCGTTCTCCAGGTCTTCTTTTTCCAGCTCGAATTCTTGCACCAGTTCGCGGTTGGCTTTTTTCTCTACAAACAGCATAGCGGTGACGCCTGCCAGCAGCACTAACAGGAGGCTTCCTATCAGGATGGTTTTCTTATTCATTGTTCTTGTTTTAGGTGGCAATTCGCAATTTTTCACTTTCCTACGTCCGGCGGAGATGCCGACGGGCGCAAAGATACGATAAAAAAGTGGTTTTACACTTCATTTTGCGTATCTTTGCGCCATGAAATGCAGTCATATCCTTCTGTGTTGCCTGTTGCCGCTGCTTTGCGCCTGCGGTTTTCGGCGTTATCCGTCTTCCTTGCTGATGGCGGACAGCCTGGCTTCTGTGCGTCCGGACAGTGCCCTCACGCTGCTGCATGCTTTGGCAAAGGACACGGCGGACATGCCCCGTGCTGACCGCATGTACTACCGCCTGCTTTGCATCAAGGCGGCGGACAAAGCCTACCTGCCTCATACGTCGGACAGCCTTATCCGTCCCGTCCTGCATTATTATATGGAGCAAGGAGACAAGCGTCTGCTGCCGGAGGCTTGCTACTATGCCGGGCGGGTGTACCGTGACTTGGGCGATGCTCCGCAGGCGCTTGACTATTTCGAGCGGTCGCTGGAAGCGATGCGGCAGCAGGAGAACCTGAAGGTGAAGAGCAAGGTCTATGCACAGAAGGGCACGCTGTTTCTCTATCAGGATATGTATCCGGAGGCGTTGCAGGCGTTTCGGGGAAGTTTCCGATGTAATCAAGGCTTAAAAGATACTGTGGGGATGATATTTAACTGTCGGGATATGGCAAACTGCTATCGTAATCTGGAGCAGCCCGACAGTGCGCTTTGGTATTTCAGACAAGCCGGTGCGTTAAGTCGGGAAGCTCACCGAATAGACATGTTTCGGGATGTGCAAAGCCAGTTGGCTGCTCTTTATATAGATTTAGGTAAATACGATTCGGCGCATTTCGCTTTACAAGTTGCTTTGCAGGAAATTGAAGAACCTAACCGAAGCGGGATTTACACCATAGCGGCAAGATTTTATTTCGAGACCGGGCGGATGGATTCTGCTTCTTGGTATTGTAACCGCTTGTTGGAATGCGGTAACGTGTATTCCAAGCAGTCCGCTTTTCGTTATTTGTTGGAGATGGCGTTGCAGCATCGGGACGCCTTGGCGGTGGAACGTTATTACCTCGGTTATTGCCAATATGCTGATTCGGTGCAATGGCTTACCCAGACTGAGACGGTACGGTTGGCGCATGCTTACTACAACTATCAATACCGTGAAAAAGAGATTGTCCGCCTACAAGTGGAAAACGCGCGGCGCAACTTGCTCATCGCTGTCATTTTGGGCGGACTTGTTTTGCTCAGCCTGTTGTTCCTGCTTTATTGGCAATACAATAAACGAAAGACCTGCTTGTTGGAAATCCGCATGCAACGGGTGAAACAACTGCTGAACAAGGGAGAACAGGAGGTCTGGGAGACGCGGCGACGGATTGAACTCTTGGAAACCCGGCTGCACGATACCTGTCAGGAATTGAACCGGAAAGCGTTCATAGAAAAAGAACTGCAATTGGCAAAAGAACAATATGCCGCTTTGGTGGGCCGGATAGAAGCCGATAAAAAAAGGCGTGAACAGGTTGCCTTGGCTTTGACGGACACTTCCATCGTCAAGTCCTTGCATAAAAAAGCCAAATCACCGGTCGGGGTTGCTATCGTAACAACTGGTGAATGGCAAGCCTTACAAGAACAAGTCCTGCACTACTATCCGGAGTTTTTCGAGAAGCTTGACCACCTTTATCTGCCTTTCAAAGCCGATGACATGAAACTGAATATGCTGCTTAAAGCTGGTTTCAAGCCTTCGGACATTGCCGTTTTGTTGCGCCGACCGGTTCAGACCATTACAACGATGCGCAGGCGGTTGGCGGAGAAACTTCCGCTCAAAGAGAAAATAACACCTGCACATTGGGATGAATTTATTGTCTCATTATAAGATATATGCCCCATCGTTTGTAAGAAACTGAATACATTTTTTAATACTATTCTACGACTGTGAATACAAAATTGAATACAACTTTTTCTTATTATTCTGCCATATTTCTCTATCCTTTCTTGTAAATTTGCAAGTAATCAAATGGAAAATAAGGAAATATGAAACAGTTTATCGTATTTTTACTTATTGTTTTATTAAGCATACCTGTATATGCAAGTGAACCTATTTATTTGTCCTTTTACAAGGTTGATAAGGGTGAAAATACAAGAGATGATCGTTCTTTATCCGTAGCACCTATCGCCTCACACGACGGCAATGTCATCACTATCTATTCGGAGAAGGTGTTGGAAAATGCCGGTGACGAATTGCAGTAATCGTCTCTCCTCCTTCGGGGAAGGAGGAGTACCCGTAGGGGGAGGTGGTAGGTAAGACATGCCGCGAAGCGACTCCTATTCCTATATAATAAATAGGTCGAACCATTCTTGTCCTACCACCCCGCCCGGTGGGCACCTACCCCCTCCTTGCTCCCCCGTTATCGGGGGAGAGCAACCTCCCAGGAGGAGGGGAGTTAATTACCCGTCATTATCGAATGGGTTTTCCGCAGGAAATG
>CASENS010000022.1 GCA_949289345.1 uncultured Bacteroides sp. | reverse complement strand
GTCCACGAACCGTTTACGAGGATTCCCCACGAGGGATGGACGCGCCACTCCAAGCCCAAGTCGGGGGTGAGTGTCGCCCAACGCAGCAGGTTGGCACGCAGGGTGAAATGAGCTGTCGCAGAAGGCGCGGGTTCCTTCTGTTGCGCCATTGCCGGAAGCAGAAGCAGCGACAGCAGGGCGGCGGGTATCCATTTCTTCAGGTTTGCCATATCGTCATTCTTTTTAGCCAATCAGAAATAAAATGCGAAAAATCATTTGTCATGCGTAGTGAAGCATCTCGGATGCGCCTACGTAATAAAAAAATGGTAATCAACTCCCCTCCTTCGGGAAGGAGGGGTGCCCACCGGGCGGGGTGGTAGGATAAATATGCCGCGTAAGGCGACTCCTGTTCCTATATAATGTAAATAGGTCGAACCATTCTTGTCCTACCACCCCGGCCTGAAGGCCACCCCTCCTTCGGGAAGGAGGGGAGTTTGTTATCATTCACTTTAGGGGCTTTAAATTCCCATTTATAATATAAACTAATTTTGTCCATTTACTTAATCATTAACAAGTTCACTTCGTCTATGAGGGACAGCCGCCGGCTGCCACAGGCGGACCGGAGGCTGTACGGATACAAAAAAAGGGCGGAACACTCCTTGAAAAAAAGAGTTTCCGTCCTTGTATATCTCTGTGGAAATAGGTAAATTAACGCGCGAAGGACGCCGGTTAAGAATGTGTGTGTGTGTGTTTACACAATTTTTCCACACCGCCAAATAATCAGCCCTTTTTTTTAAGGAGGGCGTGCCGGAATGCGAAACGGCTACAGGAGACGGCGGCGGCACGGAGAAAGCCTCCGTCCGTGAAGACGGAACGCCGCTTGAACCCCAAACGGTTGTCGCATACGGGTGGCCTTTATCTGTGCTTCTATCGCAAAACATAACAGCATTCTTAAAATGTAATAGCAAAAATACAAATAATATTTCATTCCGCAATGAATAGGGGGATACTATTTTCCGGAAACTTTGCTCAAATCCGGTGTTTTTGCGGCTGCGGACTTCCCGCTTGTTCCGGTACGGGCACGGTTCCTCGCCATGTGTGGCAAGCGGCGCCTTTGCCGCATTCCGGCATGCGGTTTGGGTGAAATACTAAAAAAATAGTATCTTTGTATTGGTTTAAATCAGGAAAGGATACTATAAATGGATAAAGATATCGTACTCACCCCGATGATGAAGCAGTTTCTCGACCTCAAGGCGAAGCATCCGGATGCCGTGATGCTGTTCCGTTGCGGTGACTTTTATGAAACGTATTCCACGGATGCGGTGGTGGCTTCCGAGATATTGGGCATTACGTTGACTAAACGTAACAACGGGAAGGGTGGACAGACTATCGAGATGGCCGGATTTCCGCACCACGCGCTCGACACGTACCTGCCCAAACTGATCCGGGCGGGCAAGCGGGTAGCCATCTGCGACCAGTTGGAAGACCCCAAGCTGACCAAGAAACTGGTGAAGCGGGGCATCACAGAGCTGGTGACGCCCGGTGTGGCCATCAACGATAATGTGCTGAACTATCGTGAGAACAACTTCCTGGCAGCCGTACACTTCGGCAAGGGTGCGTGTGGCGTGGCCTTTCTGGACATCTCTACGGGGGAATTCCTCACGGCGGAAGGTACGTTTGATTATGTGGAAAAATTGCTGACCAACTTCGCGCCCAAGGAGGTGCTCTACGAGAAAGGAAAGAAGCCGATGTTCGAGGGTAACTTCGGCAATAGGTTTTTCACTTTCGAACTGGATGACTGGGTGTTTACCGAAACGGCCGCCCGTGAGAAGCTGTTGCAACACTTTGAGGTAAAGAACTTAAAGGGCTTTGGGGTGGAACACTTAAAGAACGGCATCATCGCTTCGGGCGCCATCCTGCAATATCTTATCCTGACCCAACATACGCAAACGGCCCACATCACTTCCCTGGCCCGCATTGAGGAGGACAAATATGTGCGTATAGACAAGTTTACCGTGCGCAACCTGGAGCTGATTGATTCGATGAACGAGGGCGGCAGCTCGCTGCTGAACGTCATCGACCGGACCATCTGCCCGATGGGCGCCCGCCTGATGCGGCGTTGGATGGTGTTTCCGCTGAAGGACGCGCGCCCCATCAACGACCGCCTGGACGTGGTGGACTATTTCTTCCGTCAGCCCGATTTCAAAGACTTGATAGAAGACCAGTTGCATCGGGTAGGGGACTTGGAGCGCATCCTCTCCAAAGTGGCTGTAGGACGTGTCAATCCGCGTGAGATGGTGGCGCTGAAGGTAGCCCTGCAGGCCGTGGAGCCTATCAAACAGGCTTGCACGGAGGCCGATAACGCCAGCCTGAACCGCATAGGCGAGCAACTGAACGTCTGCCAGTCCATCCGCGACCGCATCGACCGGGAAATCAATAACGACCCGCCTTTGTTGGTGAACAAGGGAGGCGTCATGAAGCGGGGAGTCAGTGCCGAGTTGGACGAGCTTCGTGACATCGCCTATTCGGGCAAGGATTACCTGCTCCAGATACAGCAACGCGAGAGTGAGCTGACCGGTATCCCCAGTCTGAAGATAGGCTACAACAACGTCTTCGGCTATTACATAGAGGTGCGCAACACACACAAGGACAAAGTGCCGCCCGAGTGGATTCGTAAGCAGACCCTGGCCAACGCCGAGCGCTACATCACCCAGGAACTGAAGGAATATGAAGAGAAGATACTGGGAGCGGAAGACAAGATACTGGTGCTGGAAGCACAGCTCTACAACGAACTGGTGCAGGCTGTGGGCGAGTTTATCCCGGCCATCCAACTGAACGCCAACCAGCTGGCACGGCTCGACTGCCTGCTTTCCTTTGCCACCGTAGCGCGTGAGAATAATTACATCCGTCCCGTGTTGGCCGATGACGATGTGACAGACATCCGTCAAGGGCGCCACCCTGTTATCGAGAAGCAATTGCCCGTGGGTGAGAAATACATCGCCAACGATGTGATGCTGGACAGCCGGACGCAACAGATTATCATCATCACGGGTCCCAACATGGCCGGTAAGTCGGCTCTGCTCCGACAGACGGCCCTTATCACGCTGATGGCGCAGATAGGATGTTTTGTGCCGGCCGAAAGCGCGCACATCGGCTTGGTGGACAAGATATTTACCCGTGTGGGAGCCAGCGACAACATTTCTGTAGGCGAGTCCACGTTTATGGTGGAGATGAATGAGGCGGCGGACATCCTGAACAACCTGTCGCCACGAAGTCTGGTCTTGTTCGATGAGTTGGGGCGGGGTACGTCTACCTATGACGGTATCTCCATTGCCTGGGCCATTGTGGAGTACATCCACGAACATCCCAAAGCCAAGGCGCGTACCCTCTTTGCCACCCATTATCACGAACTGAATGAGATGGAAAAGACTTTCAAGCGCATCAAGAACTACAATGTAGCGGTGAAGGAAGTGGACAATAAGGTCATCTTCCTGCGCAAGTTGGAGCGAGGAGGAAGCGAACACTCCTTCGGTATCCATGTGGCGAAGATGGCGGGTATGCCCAAGAGCATTGTGAAACGTGCGGACGAGATATTGAAGCAGTTGGAGCGGGAGAACCGACAGACAGGAGTTGTCACAGGCAAGACCATAACCGAAGGACCTTCCTCCACGGCCGGCATGCAACTCAGCTTTTTCCAGTTGGACGATCCCATCCTGTGCCAGATACGGGACGAGATACTCAATCTTGATGTCAACAACCTGACGCCCATAGAGGCGCTGAACAAGCTGAATGACATCAAGAAGATATTGAAAGGGAAATAGAAGTAGGACTACAAGCGACTCTTTTTCCCGTAAAAACACATGAAGTAGATACCTGCCAGCACGAAGGGAACACTGAGCCACTGTCCCATGTTCAGACTCATGCCGTCCTCGAAGGCGACTTGGTTCTCTTTCAGGAACTCGATGAAAAAGCGGAATGTGAAAATCTCCGTCAGACAGAGGCCAAAGAAGAAGCCCCGGCGATAGGGATAGCTCAAGGCCAAAGGCCGCACATGTTTGCCGAATTGAGGCGCTTCCTGCGCTTTGCGTTGTTTCAGTCCTCGTTTATAAAGGTAAATCATGCCAAGGAAGAAAATGAAATAAGCAATGGCTTCGTACAATTGGGCCGGATGACGGGGCACCATGTCCACCCGTTCGAAAACGAACGCCCAAGGCACATCTGCCGGACGACCGATGATTTCGGAGTTCATCAGATTGGCCAGACGGATGCAGCAGGCACAGATGGGGGTGGCTACGGCGATCATATCCACGACATCGACAAAATTCATCTTTGACCGATGGCAATAGAGCGCCAATGAAAGGATGAGTCCTAACGTGCCGCCATGGCTGGCCAGTCCGGTGTAGCCGGTAAACTTCCATCCGCCATCGGGCAGGAAATGAATGGGGACAATCATCTCGATGAAATGCTTCCAACTTCCGAAGAAATACTCCGGGTCGTAGAAGATGCAGTGTCCCAGGCGCGAGCCGATGAGCATGCCGAAGAAGCAGTAAAGAAACAACGGGTCGAACTTGTCGTCGCCAATTTTCTTGTCTTTGTATTGACGGCGTACCATAAAATACGAGCAGGCGATGCCGACAATCCACAACAATCCATAATAGCGGATGGAAATGCCGCCGATGTTGAACAGTTCGGGGTCGGGACTCCAGTGAATAGTGAGTAGCATAGTTATAAGGATTAATGATTAATGGTTCGTGAATTTCCGTGCCACCTTGCGATAGGTCGGGATGTCTACTCCGTGAGCTTCAGCGGCTTCTATCAGGTCGAACAGCAGACCCTGCACTTCGCTTTCGTGCCCGCGTGCCATGTCCTTCTGCATGGAGGCGGTGCTTTGCGGATCCAGCTTGTCGATGACTTTCAGGTTATATTCCACCAAATCAGCGGGAATGTCTATCCCCAGTTTATGGCCCAGTTCGGCACTCTCGCGGGAAAGTCCGATAAAGGTGTCGCGCACTTCGCCCGGCTTCTGTACTTCGCCCATAGGTACGTCATAATAGGCTCCTGTCACAGCCATGGCGGAGATGAACGACCACTTGACGAACGTGTCGCGGTTGATGTCATCGGAGATTTCGGCCTTGATGCCGCTCTCTTGCAAGTCGCGTTGTACGGCCTCCAATGTTTCACGGGAAACAACGGTGCCTTTGTGCGCTCCGTACACCAGACGGAATATCTTGCCCATTTGCGTGATTTCTCCCTTTCCGCTTACGAAGCCCACGATGTAAATGCAGCCGTCCAGTACCGTTACACCGGGCACCAACCGTTGGATGCGCGGCCCTGTGCCGTAGACGTTTAAGATAGGAATCACAATGGTTTCGGGCATGGCGGTCCGGCGTATCAGTTCGGCAATAGATTCGTCGATGGAATACCCTTTCACACAGACAAAGATGACATCGGCTTTGCCTGTATATTCTTCGGCCGTATAGGCCGGTATCTGCAAGGTATGTTCTCCTTTCAGGTCACTGTGCAGGCGCAATCCGTGTTCGCGGATGGCTGCCAGGTGTTCACCCCGGGCGATGCAGGTCACGTCTTTGCCTGCCAGTGCCAGGAAAGCGGCTATGCTTCCTCCTACACCTCCGGTTCCTGCAATTAAGTAATTCATTATTATAGTTGATTAATGGTTAATATGTCTTGAATCCGATGGGATTGCGTGGTTCGTCGCTCCGGCGTTTGGCATTCTGCAATTCGGCCAGCGCTTGGTTGATAAGTTCCAGTTGCACGCGTGTGTCTTCGTTGATGTCGTTCTGGTCGGTGAAGACTTCCTCCATGTATTCCTTCAGTTCCTGCACATCATGTTCCAGCTTCTCGATGCGTTCGGCAGGCGAGGCGGGTAGGGCAGTGGTACTTACCAACCGGCGCACGGCCACAAAGGTACGCATGATGGCAATGTTGACTTCGATGGCTGTGTCGCTGTTGAGGATGGATGAGAGCATGGCAACGCCTTGTTCAGTGAAGGCGTAAGGCATATACTTGCTGTGTTGGCATCGTCCACTCTTTAAGGTCACAAATTGTGACCTTAAAGAATCATATTTACCCCGTATGATGTGTATCTTCTGTTGTATAATTAATGTTGGTAACATAACTTGTAGTGTTATGGGTTAAGTTTGAAATCACATTTTGTGATTTCAAAGATTTTTGAGGTCACAATTTGTGACCTCAAATCGTTGTCAGTTTCGTCTGCATGATTCTTTCCAACAATTCATTGGTATCGAAATGCAACCGTGAGAACGCGAACCATTTCTTTCCCAAATCTTTCAACGAAGCTCCGATGTGGTAGACATCCGAATCGATGAACAGAAAACGATCGTGTGCCTGTTTGTAGGTCAGCAGCTCAATGGGCGGATATTCTTCGTTATGCCGTTCCAAGTCCAATAACAAACCTTTGTCAATCTTGGCTGTGTATATGGTGGCTTTCACATCTTGGCCTCTTTTACTGAGCATGAGCAAAGTCTTCTCGTCCACATAGTTGTCTATCAACACGATGTTTTCTTTGGCCGATTTGATTAAGTCGGTAGCGAAAGCATAAGCATCGAATATCTGTCCGTCGAAGAAGATGCCTTCCACGGGCGGCAGGGAAGTACGAACAAAGAAATCAATCTTCTCCGTATGGTCGGCTACGGTTTTCTCCAACTTTTCGAGTCGATGGTTGATAGAGTAACCTTTCAGCAGATAGTCTTTTAGTACTCTGGTAGCCCATTGACGGAACTCTACGCCGCACTGCGATTTGACTCGGTAGCCGACGGAGATGATAACATCCAAATTATAGTAGGCAATTTGGCGTTTTACTTTCCTTGTTCCTTCTTGTTGAACTGTCAAGGAATACTTGACAGTTGCCGATTCATCTAATTCTTTTTCTTTAAATACATTATGTGTGTGAAGGCTTATATTTTGCTTACTGGTCTGGAACAGTTCGGCCATTTGTGCTTGGGTCAGCCACACGGTTTCATCCTCCAGCCGGACTTCCAGCTTGATGGCTTCTTCCGGCTGATAGAGTATGATTTCGTTGTTCTCTTGCATAATCCGATTTTACAGGCGCTTATTGTTACACATTAAACCGGAAGTGCATGATGTCCCCGTCTTGCACCACGTAGTCCTTGCCCTCTACGGCCAGTTTACCGGCTTCACGTACAGCGGCTTCGCTACCATATTTTATATAGTCGTCGTACTTGATGACTTCGGCGCGGATGAAGCCCTTTTCGAAATCGGTGTGGATGACACCGGCACATTGCGGAGCTTTCCAGCCTTTGCGGTACGTCCATGCCTTGACTTCCATTTCACCGGCAGTGATGAACGTTTCCAGATTGAGCAGTTTATAAATAGCCTTGATAAGGCGGTTGCAGCCGCTTTCCTTTAGGCCGAGGTCTTCCAGGAACATTTGCTTCTCCTCGTAGGTCTCCAGTTCGGCAATGTCGGCTTCGGTTTGGGCAGAGATAATGATAAGTTCGGCGTTTTCGCCCTGGATGGCTTCGCGCACTTGTTCCACGTAAGCATTGCCGGTAGCAGCACTGGTGTCGTCCACGTTGCAGACGTAGAGCACGGGTTTGGTAGTGAGCAGGAACATCTGCTTGGCGCAAGTCTCTTCGTCTTCGTTCTCCGGCACGACGGTGCGGGCGCTCAGCCCTTGTTCCAATGCCTCCTTATAGCGCAGTAGCAGACCATATTCCGTTTTGGCCGTCTTGTCACCGCCTACTTTGGCTTGTTTCTCCACACGCTTGATGCGGTTCTCTACTGTTTCGAGGTCCTTCAGTTGCAGTTCGGTGTCGATGATTTCCTTGTCGCGCACGGGATTGACCGAACCGTCCACATGGACAATGTTGCCATTGTCGAAGCAACGCAATACGTGGATGATGGCGTCACACTCGCGTATGTTGCCCAGGAACTGGTTGCCCAGTCCTTCGCCTTTGCTGGCTCCTTTCACCAGTCCGGCGATGTCCACGATGTCGCACACGGCGGGTACGATGCGTCCCGGATGAACCAATTCCGCCAGTTTGGTCAGTCGTTCGTCCGGTACGGACACTTGGCCCATTTGGGCGTCGATGGTACAGAAAGGAAAATTAGCCGCCTGCGCCTTGGCGCTGGACAGACAGTTGAAGAGAGTGGACTTTCCCACGTTGGGCAATCCCACGATACCTGCTTTTAATGCCATAGTTATATCTTATTTTTTAGTTATTATCCAGCTAATTGCCTACAAAGATAGGCATTCTTCGGCTTACTAAGTCCAAAACCGGCTGATTTTGCGCAAAAGTGTTCGCTAAAAACGGACACTTGTCCGATTCCGAACACTTTGCGAATAAGTTTATACGCTGATAATCAGCTGTTTAACAGTTTGGCACAGATATTGATTTACAGATGGTGGCAGGCAAGCCGAAAAAAAATGGCAGGTTCCGCAACTTTCCAATTGCGGCTTCCGTCTAACGAATAGAAAGCAACAATAACTTATAAAAACATACCATTATGAAAACAACGAATTTATTCAAAGCATTGGCACTGGCCGCATTGACATTAGTAAGCACTTTTAACGTTGAAGCCTTCGCACAGGAAACGAACTTCATCACCAACGAAGAGGTGGAGAACAACCTCGTGGTAGCGAAAACCATCTACAAGCAGGACGGAAACTACCTGCGCAACCACATGCGCTATGAGTTTACCTATGATGAAGCCGACCGTTTAGTAAGCAAGACGGCCGCCAAATGGGATGGAGCCACAGACGAATGGGTGCCCTATTTCCAAATGACTTATCGTTACGAGGCTGATGAAATTATTATGAGTTATGCCCGTTGGGATGAAGCCCGCAAGACTTTCAGTAAAGACCCGAAGCAGACGATTTACGAACTGAACGAGGAGAACATTCCCGTGGCTTGTCGGGAGAATGTGGAAACTCCTGTACTATTGGCACAAGGCCTATAAGACCCGATAGTTGGGCTAGTAGTGAATATCGTATGAAATTGAAAAAAGCCGGCATGCTCACGCACGCCGGCTTTTTTTAAGAGTTTATTTATGACGCTGTTCTTTGTTACAGTTATTGGAAAGCGCAAGCTGCTTATTGGTTGACTTGCATGGTGACAGTCATTTCGGGCACCAATACGTAAGCGGCTTTCTTTGGGTTCCACTGGTAGTAAGTGGTGGTTACATTGTTGCCTTCGTAAGTGTAGCATACACGAGTGCTCTTCTCCCATGCGTTGGACTTGACGTTCCACTTCATAGTTTCGCTCTCCGTCATGCGTTGCTGGTCGTCATACTTATAAGTATGGTTCATATAGTTGGTCAAAGTGTTTCCATCGTTGCGGTAAACTGTTTCCCCTACCTTCAGCCCGTTTACCTCTACCGGATTGTAAACGAAATCGTTGACAGTGTAGGCTGAAACGCCTAATCCGCATACCAAGAAGAGTGATGAAAGAATCAGTTTTTTGAAGGATACATTCGTTTTCATAATCATATTGTTTTTAGATGTTGAACTTACTATTTTCTATCATTCGGTTCTTAAAACCGCTGCAAAGGTACGCCTTTAATTGACATAAAGAAAATATTTCGCTATTATTTATGCAATGTGTCAGCATGAGAGACTTTTTATCCCTATCTTTTTGTGCATTTGGATGGCAAAAAAATATCCGGCAGAGGGTCTGCCGGATACAATCGCATACAAAGTGTATATTATTTCAACTCTGTTGGCTGCTTTCTGATTGTAAGTTAAATAATGTTGTTATCCGATTAGTGAGCCTCCAACCAGTTCTTTCCCCACCCATAATCGGCCTTTAAAGGTACTCTCATGGGGTATGCATTCTCCATTTCCTCGATTACAATTTTTTGCACCAACTCTTTTTCGGCTACCGGAACGCTGAAATTCAGTTCGTCATGCACCTGTAAAATCATCTTTGCTTTCAGATTGTAAGCCTGGAAGCGTTGCTGGATGCGTGCCATGGCTATTTTGATGATGTCTGCGGCACTTCCTTGGATGGGAGCGTTGATGGCGTTGCGTTCGGCATAACCGCGGGTGGTGGCGTTGCGCGAGTTGATGTCGGGCAGGTAACGCTTGCGGTGGGAGATGGTTTCCACATATCCGTGTTCGCGTGCCACTTCGATGCTTTTGTCCATGTAGGCTTTTACCTGCGGGTAGGTGGCGAAGTATCCGTCTATCAGCTCGCGTGCTTCCTGGCGGGAAACACCCATACGTTCGGCCAGACCGAAGGCGGATATACCATATATGATACCGAAATTGGCGGTCTTGGCTTTGCGCCGCATGTCCGGGGTCACTTCGTCTATACTTATTTTATAGATTTTGGCTGCGGTGGCGGCATGGATGTCATGGCCTTCTACGAAGGCTTCCATCATATTGGGGTCTTGGCTGAGGTGTGCCATGATGCGGAGCTCTATCTGCGAGTAGTCGGCAGAGAAGAACTCGCACCCTTCGTCGGGGATGAAGGCTTTGCGTATCTCCTTGCCGTCATCATCGCGCACGGGTATGTTCTGTAGGTTGGGGTTGCTGGAGCTGAGGCGTCCTGTGGCTGTCACGGCTTGGTTGAATGAGGTATGTATGCGTCCTGTCCGTGGGTTGATGAGCTGGGGAAGGGCATCTACGTAAGTGCCAAGAAGTTTCTTTAGTCCACGATAATCCAATATTTTCCCGATAACTTCGTGTTTGCTCCGCAGGCTTTCCAGCACTTCCTCGGAGGTGACGTATTGGCCGGTTTTGGTTTTCTTGGGTTTGTCCACCAGCTTCAGCCGGTCGAACAGTAATTCTCCCACTTGCTTGGGCGAACTGATGTTGAGCTTCTCGCCGGCCAGGCGGTAGATGTCTTCTTCTATCTCTTGCAGACGGGTGGTGAAGTGGGCGGAGGTCTGGCGCAAAGCTTCAGTGTCTATGCGTACGCCGTTGCTCTCCATGTTGACCAACACGGACACAAGGGGCATCTCGATTTCATAAAACAGATGCTCCACACCTTGCGCTTTCAATTCCTGTTCCAATATGTTCTTCAGTTTTAAGGTGACGTCGGCATCCTCGCAAGCATAGCGGTAGACATCGGAGGGTAGGAGGTCGCGCATGCTTTTCTGCCCTTTGCCTTTGGGGCCGATGAGTTCGTCGATGTGGATGGTTTTATAATGGAGGTAGATTTCGGCCAGGTAATCCATGTTGTGACGGAGTTCGGGCTGAAGGACGTAGTGGGCGAGCATGGTGTCGAACAGGGCGCCTTTCACCTGTACACCGTAGTTTTGCAGGACAATCATGTCGTACTTGATGTTTTGCCCTACTTTGACGATTTCTTCATTTTCGTAGAGCGGACGGAATTCATTGACTATTTTTAAGGCTTCTTCACGTTCGGCGGGAATGGGGACATAGTAGGCGTGATTTTCGGCTTCGCTGAAGCTTATGCCCACCAATTCGGCCTCCATGGGTTCGGTGGAAGTGGTTTCCGTATCTATTGAGAGAATTTCAGTTGTCAATAACTTTTGAATAATTTGTATTCTTCTCTCTTCTGTATCAATGAGTTGGTAGTCTACATCAAGCGTTTCTAAGCTGCTGAGAATCGTTTTTTTCGCATCGTCCGTCCCTTCGTCCGTAGAAATCGCAAACAAATCGCCTTGCAAAGTTTCGCTTTGAGTCCTTTTTTCTTTCGCGGAGGCTTGTGCAAAGAGGGGCAAAGCTGAAGTGTCGGAAGTAGGTGAGGGTGGGGGAGTGCCGGTTTTTTTCAGCACACGGTCGATGAGGGTGCGGAACTCCAACTCCTCGAAAATCTTACGTAGCTCATCGGCGTCCGGCTCTTCGCGAATCAGACTTTGCATGTCGAGCGCGATGGGGACATCGGTTTTGATGGTGGCCAAAAACTTGGAAAAGCTGATTTGTTCCTTGTTGTTTTCTATCTTGCTTTTGAGTGCGCCTTTCAGTTCGTCAGTATGTTGCAGGAGGTTTTCGATGTTTCCGAATTGGGCTATCAGTTTCTGGGCGGTTTTCTCACCCACACCCGGACAGCCGGGGATGTTGTCCGAAGCGTCGCCCATGAGGCCAAGCATGTCAATGACCTGCGTGGTGCTTTGGATGTCGAACTTGGCCTTTACTTCTTCCACGCCCATCACCTCATAGCCGCCTGTGTGCTTGGGGCGGTACATAAAGACGTTGTCCGATACCAGCTGGCCGTAATCCTTGTCGGGTGTAAGCATGTAGGTGGTGATGCCCTGATGTCCCGCTTCTGTGGCCAATGTGCCGATGACGTCATCGGCTTCATAACCCGGCACCTCCAGGATGGGAATGCGGTAGGCGCGTATGATATCCTTGATGATGGGGACGGAGAGGCGGATGGTTTCGGGCGTTTCCTCGCGTTGCGCCTTGTATTGCTTGTAGGCTTCGTGGCGGAAGGTAGGTCCGGCAGGGTCGAAGGCCACACCGATGTGTGTAGGATTTTCCTTTTTCAATACTTCTTCTAAGGTGTTGACAAAGCCCATGATGGCGGATGTGTTGAAGCCTTTGGAATTAATTCGCGGGTTCTTGATAAGCGCATAATAGGCTCTGTAGATGAGCGCATAGGCGTCGAGCAGGAAAAGTTTGTCGGCTGTATTCATAGATTTATCCTTTTTTTAGAGGGTAAAAGTACAAAAAAATACGGTATTAGCCGTTTTATTCGTATTTTTGTGCCCAAATATTGGTAGATGGATACTTTGTCGATTATAGAGAAGCCTATTTTAGCGGACATGGACGAATTCAAGCGCATGTTTGCCGGTTCGTTGTCTACTTCCAATCCTTTGCTGAACCGTGTGATAGAACACATTCGGCAGCGGAGTGGAAAGATGATGCGTCCCATGTTGGTGTTGTTGTCAGCCCGGATGTATGGAGCAGTTTGTCCGGCTACGCTTCGTACGGCGGTGGCGTTGGAATTGCTTCATAACGCAAGCCTTGTGCATGACGATGTTGTGGACGAGAGCTTGGAACGCCGTGGACAGCCCTCCGTTAATGCTGCCTATAATAATAAGGTAGCGGTGCTTACGGGCGATTACCTGCTGGCCACTTCGTTGGCGCAAGTGTCTCTTACCCGTCATCATGACATCGTGGATGTGGTAGCTTCCTTAGGGCAGGAACTTGCGGAAGGTGAGCTGTTGCAACTTTCTAACGTGAGTAATCCCAATTTTTCGGAGCAGGTTTACTTCAGTGTAATTCGTAAGAAGACGGCCGCACTGTTTGCCGCTTGCACCAAAGCGGGAGTCTTATCGGTGCATATTTCCGATGAAAACGTGGAAAAAGCTCGTTTATTGGGTGAATACATTGGCCTCTGCTTTCAGATAAAGGATGATATCTTTGATTATTACGATAACCTTTCCATTGGTAAGCCTACAGGTAATGATATGCACGAAGGCAAGTTGACTTTGCCGGTTCTCTATGCGTTGAACGCTACGGATGATACCCGAGCGGTGGAATGGGCGAGAAAAGTGAAAGGCGGCACCGCTACAGCCGATGAAATCGCTTCTTTAGTAGAGTTTACCAAGCGAAATGGGGGGATTGATTATGCCACGAGAGTGATGTGCGATTTGAAGGCGAAGGCAGTGGCATTGATTCCTGCGGGTGTGGAACGGGAGATTCGTGAAGCATTAGTAGCTTACTTGGATTACGTGGTAGACCGGTCTCTTTGAGATTTTCGACTGAATATACAGAAGCATAAAGACACGAAGCATTAGGTGCTCCGTGTCTTTGTGTTTAATGCGGTTTTAGAAGAACTTTGTTTCCTTCCCGAAGATGTCCGATAGGAGCAGATTGGCAAGGCGGCTCGTTCCTAAGCGGAACAGTCGGTTGTTGAGCCATTCTTCACCTAATACTTCCTTGACGATGGAATAATAGATTATCGCATCTCTGACCGTATTGATGCCTCCAGCGGGCTTGAAACCAATCTTTGTATCTGTTTCCAGATAGTATTCCTTTATGGCCTGGCACATGACGTAAGCAGCCTCTGGTGTGGCGGCAGGTTGTTGTTTCCCGGTTGAGGTTTTGATGAAATCCGCACCCGCATACATTGATAGAATGGCTGCTTTTTTGATGTTAGAGGCTGTTTTCAAGGCGCCTGTTTCCAAAATGACTTTCAGATGATGCGTCTTGCAGGTCTCTTTTAATTCCTGTATTTCATCGCACATGGCTTCGTAATCACCGGCCAGGAATTTGCCTACTGAGATGACGATGTCGATTTCGTCTGCACCGTCCATAAGCGCCATGGCCGTTTCGGCTACTTTAACTTCCGGGAAAGTCTGTGAGGAAGGAAATCCTCCTGATACGCAAGCTATCTTTACGTCTTCCACTTCCAGTGTGTCCCGTACGATTTCGGCAAAGTTGGGGTAGACACAAATAGCGGCTACGTTTTTCATGTCAGGGTGTTCTTCGTCGAATTGATTTACTTTTTTCGTGAAATTCATTACGCTTTCATCGTTGTCGGTGGAATTTAAAGTCGTAAGGTCAATGCAATGGAAGAGGAATTTCTTCACCTCCAACGTATCGTTTTCCGGTACCTTTTTCTCGATGATGGCAGCCACTTGGGCGGCTATGTCCGTATCACTCAGATTGGTCTCGTATTTGGCCAACGCTTCGTCATACTTGCTTCGTGTAGGTTCATTATTCTCCATATTCTTTCAATTTAGGGTTGTTGATGTGTCTGTTCTTATCTCGTTGGGTTTTCTTTTCCAGGCTTCGTTGAAAGGCTTCTGTCAGGTTTACTCCGGTCTGATTGGCGATGCAGACCAGCACCCAAAAGATGTCGGCTATTTCTTCGTCCAAATTGTCCTTTTCACCGGGTTTGAACGATTGGTCACCATACTTGCGAGCCATTACGCGGGCCAGTTCGCCCACTTCTTCGGTCAGTACGGCCATGTTGGTCAATTCGCTGAAGTAGCGTACACCGTATTGTTTAATCCAGGTGTCTACTTGATTTTGGGCTTCGTCTAATGTCATTTTATTCCTTGTTTTTCGTGTCTATACAGATGGTGACAGGGCCGTCGTTCAATAATTCTACTTTCATATCGGCACCAAACTCACCGGTTCCTATTTCCTTGCCCAATGCGAGGGACAGCGCTTCACAAAACTGCTCGTAAAGCGGGATGGATATTTCCGGCTTGGCGGCGCGTATGTATGAGGGACGGTTCCCTTTCTTGGTGGAGGCGTGCAGGGTAAATTGGCTGATTACTAAAATGTCGCCTCCTGTTTCGAGGATGGATTTGTTCATTACTCCGTTTTCATCGTCAAAGATGCGTAGGTTCACAATCTTTTTGCAAAGCCAATCGATGTCTTCCTTACCGTCCGTGTCTTCAATGCCTACTAATATCATCATTCCTTTTCCGACGGATGATTTGCAGACGCCGTTAATGGTGACGGAAGCGTGTCCGGTTCTTTGTATTACTACTCTCATGATGTGTTCGTTTTCTACATTTATACAAATGTACAAATAAATAATGAAATGCGTTCTATTTCATTGCGCATTCTCGCTGAAATATTTGAGAAGAATTCTCGTTTTGGCTTTTCCGACGATGGCTTCCAAGGCTTCGGGTGAGGCTTCGCGGATGCGTTTGACACTTTTGAATGCTTTCAATAAAGTGTTTTTTGTCTTTTCACCGATGCCTTTTATTTCGTCCAGTTCCGAAGCCGTCTGCCGTTTGCTTCGTTTGTCGCGGTGGAAAGTGATAGCATAGCGGTGTACTTCGTCTTGAATGCGTGTCAATAGATGGAATAGGGGGCTGTCTTGCTTCATACCAATGGTTTGGGGCGGAAAACCATAAAGCAGTTCCGAAGTGCGGTGTCGGTTGTCTTTGGCCAATCCGGCGATGGGTATGTCCAGCTTCAGTTCGTCTATCACTTCTTTTACGGCGCTCATTTGCCCCTTTCCACCGTCGGTGATAAGAAGGTCGGGCAGGGGGGCGTTCTCTTCCACAGCACGGCTATATCGCCTTCTGACGACTTCCTGCATGGAAGCATAATCGTCTGGCCCTTCTACGGTCTTGATGTTATACTTTCGGTAGTCTTGTTTTGAAGGTTTTCCTTTGATAAAGACTACGCATCCCGCCACGGGGTCAGAACCTTGGATATTGGAGTTGTCGAAGCATTCGATGCGCATGGGCAGGCGGTCCAAATGAAGTTGGTCTTGTATTTCTTTCAGAAGTCGGGTCGTGCGCTGTTCGGGGTTTAACTTCTCTTGTTGCTTTAGGCGGTCCACCTTGTATTGCTTTACATTTTGTATGGACAGGTCCAACAGCTTTTTTTTATCTCCTTTGATAGGGATAGTGAAAGTAACATTTTGTAGCTCCATGTCCAATGCGAAGGGAACAATGATTTCGCGTGAATGGCTTTGGTATCGTTCTCTCATCTCAATAATGCCCAAGCGAAGTAACTCTTCCTTGCTTTCATCCAGTTTCTTTTTGTATTCAAAGGTGAAAGCCTGTGTGATGGAGCCGTTCGTGATGTGCAGGTAGTTTATGAAAGCAGATTTTTTGTTCGGGTCTTCCTCAATGGAGAATACATCGATGTTGTGCAATATGCTGCTTACAACCTCTGATTTGCTTCGGTAATTTTCTATCAGCAGGTATTTCTCCTTGATTTTTTGTGCTTCCTCAAACCTCATTTCTGAGGCTAATTGCTGCATCTCGTTGTAGAGCATCTGTCCTACCTGTCGAGTGTTCCCTTTTAGAATTTCCTTGATTTCACCGATGTTTTTCATGTATTCCTCTTGGCTTTGCTTACCTACACAAGGACCTGCGCAGTTTTTGATATGATACTCTAAGCACACTTTGAATTTGCTTGCACGTATATTTTCCGGTGTAAGGTTTAAGTGGCAGGTTCGTATCGGGTATAAGCGCTTGATAAGATCCAGTACGGCATACATAGAGGGCAAATGGCTATAAGGTCCGTAGTAGGAAGAACCGTTTCGGACAATGCGGCGTGTCTTGAAAATGCGTGGAAAATGCTCGTTTTGAACGCAGATAGAAGGATAGGTTTTGTCATCCTTCAATAAGACGTTGTAACGGGGTTTGTATTTCTTGATGAGATTGTTCTCAAGCAGCAAGGCGTCTTCTTCCGAGTTGACAACGATATAGCGGATGTCGGCAATCTTGCTCACCAGTATCCTTGTTTTCCCCGGTTCGTGCTCACGGTTGAAGTAGGAAGACACACGGCGTTTTAGGTTTTTTGCCTTTCCGACGTAGATTATGGTGCCTTCTGTGTTCAGGTATTGATAAATGCCGGGGCTATCGGGTAGGTTTTGGACAATGCCTCTCAGGTAATCGTTCGTTTTTAGCTCGTTGTTGTTTGCCATTACATTTGAGTTTTTATAAAACACGCAGAGGCATGGAATCTTTGGCCTGTATTCCTGTGCCTCTGCGTATCGTTATATTTGATATTATAAATGCAGGACGCTTTCCAATTCAACGTCTTCATCGAATACTTCCTTCCCATGGAGTGCCGTTAGTTCGATGAGGAAGTTTACATAAATCTTTTTAGGATTCATTTGCTTCACCATCTTGCAAGCGGCTGCCATGGTGCCACCGGTTGCCAATAGGTCATCATGCATGAGCACAACATCATTTTCGTCAATAGAGTCTTTATGCATTTGGATAGTGTCGGTTCCATATTCCTTTTCGTAACTTATCTCCATCACTTCGGCCGGAAGCTTTCCTGGTTTCCGTATCATGACGAAGCCCGCACCTAATTTTTCAGCCAGGATTGCTCCTAAAATAAAGCCGCGCGATTCAATGCCCGCCACCTTGGTGATGCCCTTGTCCTTATACATTTCGTACAAGATGTTGGCCGCTTCTCTTAAGGCAACGGGGTTTTTGAACAATGTCGTTACATCGTAGAACAGGATGCCCGGCTTGGGATAATCGGGTATTTCCCGAATGCTCTTGATAAGTGTTTCTTTGCTCATAATCAGAGTTTTTATTTGGTTTATTGAATTTTTTGTTTCACGTGGAACTTTGAAGCGTCAGCGTCCGCAAAGCACCAGAAGCACATTGATGTCGCTGGGTGATACGCCTGGTATGCGGCTTGCTTGGGCAATTGTTTCAGGATTTATCTTCACCAGCTTCTGTCGGGCTTCGGTAGAGAGTGATTGAAGGGAAGCGTAGTCGAACCGTCCTTTAATCTTGATGTTCTCCAAGCGTGCCAATTTGTCGGCTATCATTCGCTCGCGTCCGATGTATCCGTTGTATTTGATAAGGATTTCCGCAGCTTCGATGATTTCTTCTTTGCGTTCTGTTATGCAATCTAGCTCGCGTTTGAAGGCCGGTATGTGCTCCGCCAAGCCGTGAATTGTAAGTTGAGGGCGGTTAAGCAAATCTGTTAGCTTGCATCCGTGACGGAGTGGGGTAGTTCCCATTGTTTCGAGAGCTGGGTTGATAAGGTCTGCTTTAATGGAATAATTGCGAGAGAAAGTGATAAGGCGTTCAATAGCCTCCCGTTTTCGCCGCAATAATTCGTGGCGCTCGTTGCTTGCCAAACCTAATTTCCAAGATTTCTCCGTCAAACGCATGTCGGCATCGTCCATGCGAAGCAGAATGCGATACTCTGCACGTGAGGTGAACATGCGGTAAGGCTCGTCCACGCCTTTTGTGACTAAGTCGTCGATTAGCACGCCAATGTAAGCTTCGTCACGTCCTAAGGTAAAAGGTTCTCCGCCGTGACAATTGATATGCGCATTGATGCCGGCTACAATTCCTTGTCCTCCGGCCTCTTCGTATCCAGTCGTTCCGTTTACTTGTCCGGCAAAGAACAGGTTCTTGATTTTCTTTGTTTCCAACGTGTGCTTCAACTGGGTAGGGTCAAAATAGTCGTATTCGATGGCATAGCCGGGACGGTATACGACTAAATCCCGGAATGCCGGAATTTTTTTTAGGGCGGCCAGTTGGACTTCCATGGGCAAGGACGAAGAGAAACCGTTCAAATAAAGCTCTTGTGTGGTTTCTCCTTCCGGCTCCAGGAACAATTGGTGTTGTGGCTTGTCGGGAAAGGTGACGATTTTAGTCTCGATGCTGGGGCAGTAGCGTGGGCCTATGCTTTGGATTTGCCCGTTGTATAGAGGCGATTCGGGCAGACCCTTGCGCAACACTTCGTGTACTTCCTCGTTCGTAAAGCATGTCCAGCAGGGAAGTTGCTTCAAGTGGCGCACGCCGGTGTCGAGAAACGAGAATTTGTGGAAATCGTTTTCGCCTTCTTGTATTTCCATGTCTTCGTAGTGCACGCTACGTCCATCGATACGCACCGGTGTCCCGGTCTTCATGCGTCCATAAGTAATACCTTGTCGGGCGATGGATTCGGTCAATTCGTATGATGCCGGTTCGGCCATGCGCCCTCCCGGTAGCATGGTTCGTCCTACGTGCATCAATCCATTAAGGAAAGTGCCTGCGGTCAGGATAACGCATTTTGCAAAGAATGTCACACCCCATACGGTGATGACCCCTTGCACTTCTCCGTCTTTCACAAGCAATTCGCGTACGGTGTCTTGCCAGATGTGCAGGTTGGGTGTGTTTTCCAACACCTCGCGCCAAGCCCAGATAAACTTATTGCGGTCGCATTGGGCACGGGGACTCCACATGGCGGGACCTTTCGAACGGTTCAGCAAGCGGAATTGGATTGCGGTTTGGTCTGTTACCAATCCCATAAATCCGCCCAAGGCGTCAATCTCACGTACAATTTGTCCTTTGGCGATGCCACCTACGGCCGGATTGCAACTCATCTGCCCTATTTTGTTCATGTCCATCGTAATGAGGCATGTTTTCGAGCCTAAGTTGGCGGAAGCGGCTGCGGCCTCGCACCCCGCATGTCCGGCGCCTATCACAATCACATCATACTTGAATTCCATTAGTCCAATGTTTTTTATTATGGTGCAAAGGTACGAAAAAGTTGGAAATCTGCGTATGGTAAGTGTTTTGTTCCGCTCTTTATAGTAGCTTTTGCGTAAATGCTGAATGTCGGTTATTAACATTAGAGGCTTATGCCGGTAACCTAAGAAGGAATGTTAGGAACATTTGTGGCTTATGCTGCTGACATTCCTCGTCAAGGGTATTACTTCACTTCATCCCATTTTGGCGGATTTACGCCCAACAGGTTACGCACAAAGAAATCATAGCGCTTGTGCTCTCCATACGCTTCACCCATGGTGTGATGAGCACCCGGGATAATTACAAGCTCGAATTCCTTATTGGCTTTGATGAGCGCGTTTACCACTTGCATGGTGGAAGCGGGATCTACATTATCGTCCAATTCGCCGACTACCAGCATCAACGGGCGACTTAACAGATGGGCGTTTTCTACGTTAGACCCTTCTTTGTATTGTTCGCCTACGGGATAGCCCAACCAAAGTTCGTTCCACCAAATCTTATCCATGCGGTTGTCGTGGCATCCGCAGGCGGAATAAGCCGCTTTGTAAAATTCGGGATGGAAGAGGACGGCGGTCATCGACTCTTGTCCTCCCGCCGAACATCCATAGATACCTACCCGTTCGATGTCCATGTACGGATATTTTTGGGCGGCAGCCTTAATCCAGGCTATGTGGTCGGGCAGGCCGGCATCCTTCAGATTTTTATAACATACATTTTCAAAGGCGCGCGAGCGGAAGGAAGTGCCCATGCCGTCCACCATTACTACGATGAAACCCAATTCGGCTATGGAACTCATATAATAGTTGTGAGGGATGAATGTTTTTGGTACATACTGGTTTCCAGGCCCTTGATAGATGTACTCTAATATGGGATATTTCTTGGTGGGGTCAAAGTTGGTCGGACGGATAATGATGCCCCACATGTCGGTCTTCCCGTCCCTGCCTTTGGCTGTGAACACTTCCGGAGCTTTCCAGCCTGCGGCTTCCAGCCGGCTGATATCGGCCGTTTCCAACGGCATAATCTCCCGTCCGTTGCGTGCGTCACGTAAGACTGCTATGGGCGCTTTGTCCACCATCGACCAGACATCGACCAGATATTTCATGTCATCCGAGAACCAAGCCGTGTGCATCCCTTCTTCAGGCGTGAGGCAAGTAAAGCCCTTTCCATCGAATCCAATACGGTAATAGCGTATGAGGTAGGGGTCTTCATCGGGTTGCACTCCATTGGCTGAGAAGTAGATCTGCTTGTTCTTCTCGTCCACATGAATCACTTGGCGCACATACCATTCTCCGCGGGTTATCTGGCGTACAGGCTCCGCGCCGGTGCGGTCATAGAGGTAAAGATGATTCCAATTGTCACGTTCGCTCGCCCAGATGATGTGGCGTCCGTCCTGCAAGTCGTAGCGATAGCGCAGGGGATAATTGACGTATTTATCGCTTGTCTCTTCGATAATCGGACGTACCTGGCCGGTCTCGGCCGACAGTTCGAGCACGCGATAGACTTGATGTCCGCGCTGGTTGTATTCGAAAGTGATGCTGCGGCTGTCCTTGTCCCAGACGGGTCCCCACACTTCATATTGATGGGAAAAAAGTTCGGTGGAAGGGATGATGGCCCGTCCTGTTTCCACTTCGTAGATGCAAGGCACCTTGAAGGGAAGTTCGTCCCCTGGCTTGGCATACTCCTGCTTGTGCAACTTAGGTTGTAGCTGGTCGGCAGGCGAGGATTCCACGTAGTAGACGTAGCGCTTCTCTGTGGGGCGTATTTTGCAGGCGGCCACCTTTTTACTGTCCGGCGACCAGTGGATGTAGGCCGAATAATAGTTGGCCAGCGTGCCGTCTATGCTGAGCTGTTTCTCCTTGCCTGTGGCCAGTTCGCATACATAGATGTTGTGATTCTTGATGTAAGCCTTGTAGCGTCCGTCGGGCGACAGCGCAGGCTCAGCTATTTTTTCATCGTCTCGCTCCATCCAGTGACGTTGCGGAGTCGGAGCGGGCAGTTCGCCCTCATCTTTCAGCTTATGATGGTTCGCATCGTAACTCCAGCGGTGATTATTGAATACGAAGCTCAGCTCGCCCGTTTCCTTGTCTACGGAGAGTCGCTCTAAATGCATCGCGTTGGCTTCCACTTTCTTTTGCGAAGCCTTGGTCAAAGCTTGGGCGAGTGCCGGGTGGTCGAAAAGTGTTGTCCGTTTCTTGGTTTGAGCGTCCACCATGACATACACCCGTCCTTCCGGCGTGTGACGCACATACCAGAAGCGGTGTGTGCCTTTCACCCAATGCGGTCGCACATTCGAATAATACACGTTGGAAGCGCTGAATTTCTCTTGCAGCGCAAAAGCCCGGCGGTAATCTTCCACCGTGCCTTGTGCCATGATTCTTCCACTCAGGCAAGTGGATAGGATCAAGGCCGCCAAGCTTAATCTGATACCTTTCATATCTCTCTTATGTTGCAATTTGAAAAAGATGTCCAAATGTACGGAATATATTCGGGAAAATGGAAAAGTTGTATAAGTTTTATCAAAAATAAGGCATTGTCTTTGAAGGGTTGAATATAGTGTTTATTTATGCTATGATAATCATAATTTATCCTTATATTTGCCTGTTCTTTTTATCAAAAACTTATCGAGCCATGAAGAAACTGATTTTATTATGTCTTTTGACACTGTGCATTCAATCGCCCATACAGGCACAGGCTGTGCAATCTGATGCGCCTGCTTGTGAAGGGGGTAACATTTTTCATGTAGAGGCTCCCGACTATGTCCGGAGTCCTTTCACCGGCATGACGCGCAAGCATTGGCTTCAGGCCGGTGAATATTTGCTGGAAGGGGCTTTCAGCTATATTCATTGCTTGGACGCCCCGATGTACTTCCCCAAACAGCTGGATAAAACTTATCCGCATGATGAAAATGCCGCCAAGGTGGCCAAGCTGGAAGGCTTGGCGCGGACGTTGTTTCTTGCCGCTCCTTTGCTGAAGGAAAATCCGGATTTGGAATATCACGGCATTAAAGTGGCCGACTATTACCGTCACCAACTGGTCAGCATCTCCAATCCGTCGAGCAAACACTACATTGCCCACCGCACCGGAGGCCCAAGCCAGACTTTGCTTGAATTAGGTTCGTTGGCTATCTCCATGAAGGCGGCTACAGATATTTTATGGACTCCGCTTCCGCAAGCGGAGAAGGACAAACTGGCTGCCACGATGCTTAGCTATGGTGACGGGCCTACCATCGGTTCCAATTGGATGTTTTTCAACGTCTATATTCTGAGTTTCCTCAAAGACCAAGGCTATAATGTCGATGAAAAGAAACTGGTTGGCTGGTTGGAAAAGCTGCTCGACCGTTACCGGGGTGAAGGGTGGTACAACGATGCCCCGGCCTATGACTATTACAGCATGTGGGCTTATCAAAGTTATGGCCCCTTGTGGGCGGAGTGGTTTGGCAAGAAACTGAAGCCTGAAGCTGGTTCGGGACTTCCCGTGGATGTCTATCAAAACCTTGCGGCACGTATCCTCAAGAATGAATTCGACCTCATCAACAACTATCCTTACATGTTTGCCCGTGATGGGCGGATGAACATGTGGGGGCGAAGCGTCTGCTACCGTTTTGCGGCCGTTACTCCTTTCCCCATATTGGAATATGGGGGATTTGAGGACGTCAATTACGGATGGTTGCGCCGCATTGCTTCCGCTTCCTTGCTTCAATTCTTAGAACATCCTGAATTCTTGGAAAACGGTGTGCCCACCATGGGATTCTACGGCCCTTTCGCTCCGGCCGTACAGATTTACAGTTGCCGTGGAAGTGTATATTGGACAGGCAAGGCTTTTCTGGGACTGTTGCTTCCGGAAAATTCCGCGTATTGGACAGCCGTGGAGAACGAAGGGCCATGGAAAGACATGACACAAGGTTCTGTATGCAACAAACTACAGCCTGCCACCGGATTGCTTATTACCAACTATCCCAATAGCGGTGCCTCTGAAATGCGTTCGTGGTGTCATGAGCGGGTGGCCGATGACTGGCAGAAGTTCCGTTCGTCTGAAAACTACAACAAACTGGCCTACAATACGGATTTTCCCTGGATGGCAGATGGAAAAAACGGGGAGATTTCGATGAACTACGGCATTAAAAATAAGAAGAACGAATGGGAAGTGCTGCGCCTGTACGACTTTCAAAACTTTGATGACGGCATATACCGGCGCGATGCGGTGCTGGAAACTGATACCACCGTCCGATTTCAATTAGCGGATATTCTGCTTCCCGATGGCATCCTGCGTGTGGACAAAGTCAGTGTCAGTGCTCCTACCGAAATCTGCTTGGGACATTATACTTTGGCGGAAATATCCGATAGTGCCTTTTATGAGAAAGAAGCCCTCTGCCAGGTGAAAGGTTGCCGTAGAGACATCAAATATCAGGGAAATGGTCAATATGAGTTGGCGCAAATACCTTTAGCCGGATGGAACGTACAGACAGAAACTCTTTTTCCTGAAGGATTGCATCCTGTAAGCACTCGTTGTCTGTTGCCCATTCTTCGTGACAGCATCATGGAAAGCAAAATCTTCATCACATTACAATTATGGAAAAAGAGTGGTGAAAAGGGCTCTTTTACAACAGAAGAGCTGAATCCTGTCAAATCCATCAAGGTATCGCCAGACAATCGGAAAGTCATTATCCGTTTACATACTGGAGAGACTAAGACCGTATCGTTCGATTCCAAAAAGGATTAAACGTTACTAACCCAAGTATTATTGGATATATTGCCATTTATTCAATGATACTTGGGCGTTTTATATTGAATACTTTTGGAGTGCCTCATTCTCCGCCTTCTCCATCATTTCTCGCTCACCCGGACCTTTGTCATTGATGCCGCACAAATGCAGAATGCCGTGAATGATGACGCGATGCAATTCTCGGTTGTAGTCGCCTCCGGCAAACTGGTCGGCGTTGGTGCGTACGGTGTCCAGGCTGATGAAGAGGTCTCCGCTCAGGCGGTTTCCTTCGCAATAGTCGAAGGTGATGATGTCTGTGTAGTAATCGTGTTGCAGATACTGGCGGTTTACTTCCAGTATTTTCTCGTCCGAGCAGAAAATATAGGCGATTTCACCGACTTTCTTTCCATAACCGGCAGCTACGGCCTTAATCCATTCCGTGGTTTCCCGCCTCTTGATGGGAGGCATTTCCACGCCTTCTGTCTGATACGTAATCATAAACTCTTCACTTTAAATATACATCGGCAAAAATAGGCAATCCTTTTCATAAATCATTTTATCGGGCGTGTTATTTTGACAGGAAAACATAGGAAATCTTTAGACCCGTCCGATTCATCGCGAACCGGGCGGGTCGGATTTAGCTACGTATGAAGAGTAGAAATATAAATGTAGCTATACTAAATGTATGATAAGCATGGGTTGAACTCAGTCGGCACCGCCGCCCAGGGCATGATACAGTTCGATGACGCTGGAAAAGTCACGCGACTTTGACCCTTTTGGCCAAACAGGATTTGCCCACCTTTGGCTACAATATGATTGCCCCTTTAAAGTCCTGGTGTTGGGGGTCAATTTTATTTTACCCTTTTAAAATTTCCCGTTTTTCTTAGACCTTAACTTTCGCATACTTTCACCATATAACTCTATGGTATGAGCCGTATGTATGATGCGGTCAAGGATTGC
>CASENS010000021.1 GCA_949289345.1 uncultured Bacteroides sp. | reverse complement strand
TCATGCTGATGTTCTGTATGTTATTCAGTTCACTGAAGATGCTGAGTTGTGAGAATTTGGTGATTCCGGTAAGGAACACGTATCGCAAATACGGGTCACATGCTTTGAGCGGACTATAGAAGTTTCGCATGACGTTGCGCAAGGTGGGTAGTTGTTCATCTTCATGCACCACGTCGAGCAAGGGAGCGTCGTATTCGTCGATAAGGACTACGACAAGTTTCCCCGTTTGTTGATAAGCCCGCATAATCAAACCTTGTAAACGTTGGTTCGTGTTTTTTTCTTCTTTTCCTCGTCCGTATATCTCTTCAAATCTTGCCAATTTCAGATTCAGTTCGCTTTCCAAAGCCTCCTTGTCCATGTGTTTGGCAGTACTCATGTCGAAATGCAACACGGGATAAGCAGTCCATTCGGTTTCCAGTTTCTCCATAGCCAGTCCGTCGAACAGCTCCTTGCGTCCTTCGAAGTAGGCTTGCAGAGTACTTGTCAGCAGTGATTTGCCGAACCGTCTGGGTCTGCTGAGAAACATATACTTGCTGTCGGAATGTGTCATTCGGTATACATATTCCGTCTTGTCGATATAGACATAGTTGTTGTTTCGGATTTCAGAAAATGTCTGAATGCCTATCGGATACCGTCTGCGTGTCGTCATGTTGCTGGTATATTATAAAATATTAAACTTGATACAAATGTAGGAAAAAACCGGGACAATGCCAAAGAGTGGCATTGTTTTGCATGTTGGAATTGAGTGATTAGCTTTGTTTCATCGTATATCTTATAAGTTGTATACATAAACTATTTAATGATGAAACAGACTATCTATTTGGTATGGCTTGCTTTATTATGCATTGCCTGTCATCCTGTTCAGCAGCAGAAAGCATACGATTTCAGCAGCTTAGACTCATTGATTGCCGGTTGGATGGACAAAGGTTATTATCCGGGAGGAGCCATTTGTGTAAGAAGAAACGATTCCACTTTGTTCGAGCAAACTTATGGTAACTTCACGCGAGAGACACCTGTATATGTAGCTTCGGCCGGGAAATGGGTGGCAGCGGCTGTCATAGCGGCTGTAGTAGATCGTTCTGAGTTAGATTGGGATGATCGGGTGGCAGACTGGTTACCGGAATTTAAGCATGATGTCAAAGGAAATATACGATTGAGGCAATTGCTTTCGCATACGTCTGGAATCCGACCGTACTTGCCTGAGCCTCGCGTTGACAACTATAATTCCCTTGATTCGGCTATCGTAGAAATCTTGCCCTTAGATACAGTCTTTGCGCCGGGTACCCGATTTGAATACGGTGGATTGGCTATGCAAGTGGCCGGAAGAATGGCTGAAGTAGCTATGGGCAAGGAATTTGAAACGCTATTTCAAGAGTTGCTGTGTGAGCCTTTAGGCATGACCCGTTCTCATTTCATACCCGTAAATACAGATGGTGGACATGCACCTATGTTAGGAGGTGGATTGTGTACGACACTGGACGACTATATGAAATTCTTGGATATGATTTATCATGAAGGAAGTAGGAACGGAATCGTCATTTTGCAAACAGAAACCGTCAGAGAGATGCAGGCGGATCAAGTGGGTGAGGCAAAAGTCAATCCGGGTGAATATGTGGAGAAAGCCTTGGGAAAACACCATACAGGTATATATGGCTTGGGAGAGTGGAGGGAACTGATTGACGAAACAACAGGCGAGGCTTATCAGATTAGTTCCCCCGGATGGGCAGGTGCCTATCCTTGGATCAACAAGCGCGACAGTGTTTATGGCTTCTTCATTGCCCACGTGACAGGGGCGGCTAACAAACCGGATGGCTTTTCTTCTTTTTATGGTAGTCCTGCCATATCCCGGTTAGTAACAGATATCGTCAATCGTATGGAACTTGATCATTGAAACTAAAATCACAATTATTCAGTAAAAACATGAAAAACTTATTCATCTTTTTCAGCATCCTTATGCTGTTGACCGGTTGCCAAAGTGATGCCATCCATCCGCACATCTATGCTGATGATGCGGATAAAGCAAGTATCCGGCAAATGATTGCCGATGAAGAGTGGGCTTCTATGGTATTTCAGCGGTTAAGAGACAAGGTTGAGCCATACGCCGACAGGCATGTGTCCGATCCTGAGTGGCTGGTGTCCCGTCTGGCTATGTATTGGAAAGACGGTGAACACTATACGCAATGTTATCTCAAAGATCAAAATTGGGAACGGGGTGAGGGCAATGCGCCTGTTCCGACGGTTCGTATGCCGGGCATGCGTACGTGGAACAAGTATGTCAATGTCCCTTTGGAAGAACGTACGCCTTACAATGAAACGGGCGATATGTGGGGGATTGACCGCTCTCATCCGGATGTTCCCAAAGTGTTGGTGCCCTACAAAGAGTCCGGACATATGATCCGAAGCAATAATGTAGAAATCCTTACGTTGGCAGAAGAAGCCGCTTTTCTTTACTGGCTGACCGGAGAAGAAAAATATGGGGCAATGGCTGCCGATGTGTTCCATACCTGGTTAGTGGGTACTTATTACATGAATCCTATCCTTGACCCAGATAAATCTACAGGTGGTGAGGGTGGTTATGAACCGGGTGGCATTTGCGGTTATTACGATTACGAACAGATACATGATGATCTTGCTCTTCATGCCGCCGTGGTTTACGACTTTGCGTATGATTACCTGAAGGCACATCCGCATCCTCATCTGCAAGAGTTGGGCATGTCCTTGCCGGAAGTGTCGGGAATCGTATTCAAACGTTTTATCGATATTGGCTTTGTACGTGGAGGCAAATCGGGGAATTGGAATGTGAACGGGTGGAACATGATGCTTCGTCCTATCTTGGCATTGGAGGAGAACGATGCTTACCCCGACGGGAAAGGGCGTTCCTATTATTTGCATTACCTCATTAAGGAATCTACTCCTTATCACGATGCCATTCCGGACATATTGAAAGCGTATGATCCTGTGACGGGACTTTGGCCGGAATCGCCCGGATATGCGTTCGGTACAGTGGCCGGACTATTGGATTTTGCAGCCTTACTGCAGCGTGAAGGCATAGATGTCCTGAAAGAGAATCCTATTTTGCAGAAAGCCGCTTTGGCTGTATTTCCATGGATGGACGAACGGGGCAACATGATTGTATTCGGTGATTCAAGAGGAGGCAGTGCCAATTTTACTACATTGGAAAGGTTGTTGGCCTATTATCAGTTGGTTGGAAATAAGGAAAATGCGATGCGGGTGGCTTCCGCTTTGCAAGCTGGTATCAGCAGTGGAAATTACCGGCGTGAGGAGGCTGACTGGAGTAGTCTTTGTCTTTACGCTTCTGCTATTCCTCCGGTAAATACAGAAGAAATGGCAGAAGAACGTATGTCTTATTCACCGTTTCATCGTTTGGTGACTATGAAAAGCCGACGTGACGAAGAGAATCTGATGGCTGTGCTTTATGGCGGACGCGATGGTTCCCATCTCACTCCGAATGGGCTTTCTTTGCAACTCTATGGCTTTGGCTATGCTTTAGCCCCCGATGCAGCGGCCTATGAATCTTATTGGAGTACCGATAAGGTCTATCATCAATCACCCACAGGCAGCAATACCATTCTGCCCGGTTATGCTGCAGGGAACATCCGTATTCATGCCATGGAACCACGAGTGGATACGGCTACAGCTTTTGTTAATGCAACGGCATTGAACCCGTTTATCAACCTATGTGACATGGAGGCTGCCGAGAAACGCCGGGTGGTGGCCATGGTGAAAACCACTTCCGACCAAGGCTACTATGTGGACATCTTCCGTTCGGCACAACCCGATAATGATTATCTCTTCCACAATGTGGGCACTTCGCTGCATGTGGAAGATGTCAATGGAACGCCACTTCCTTTAACAACCTGCCAAAGCCTTGGCAAGATGTATGGTGAGGGCTATAAGTGGTTCAGCAAGTTACAAAAGGCAGACTGCCCGGGAGATTTTCATGCGGTATGGAAAATTGCCCCGCATGATACTTGCCTGTTGACGATGCAGATGTGGATGACGGGGGTAGAGGGACGTGAACTATACTGTATGGAAGCTCCTTATACGACGTTGAATCCTGATTTGACTCCCGGCGGAGTAAGCTCAGCTCCTCATCCTACTCCTACGTTGTTGGTTCGCCAGACCGGAGTGAACGGTTGGGAATCTCCCTTCATAGCCGTATATCAGCCTGTGCGTGGAGAGATTGCTTCGGTGAAAACAGTGGAACGTTTGGTCGCTGATAGAGAGAAGGTGATGTTGTGCGTGTCATCGGAGGGAGAGCGTAAGGATTACATCTGCAGTGCCGTTTCTGCTGAAGCGGAGTTCCCGCAACTGGACGAATTGGCTTTCCAAGGTATGTTCGGGCTGGTGTCTGAAGTTTCGGGCGAGGTGTCTCAATTGTATATGGCCAACGCCCGGAAGATAAAGCAAGGGACGTATGCCATCAAGGCAAATGAGCCGGTTTCGGCATCGGTATATCGGGAGAATGGAAAGTGGTATTATTCCTCTACGGGTGAGGCGACCGTCATTCTCCGGGGTAAGTCCTTTGCCGTAAATGAAGGTTATGGCAAAGAAATCATCGTAGACTGATATGAATCAACCATTTTGCGATAACTAATGTTCCCAACGATTATTATCCTTCCCCCCGGACTCTCTGGGAGGGACTTCCTGTGGTGTCTGGGAGGGTAATTATTCTTCGATTGAGTGGAGCGATGGGGTCAAACGTATATACGAGAAAACCTGTAACTTTTAAACAGAAGATAAGTATGATGAGAAACTGTATTTTACCTTTATTCTTGCTGCTGGCATCAGGCGTGTCCGCGCAACAAGTGCAAGTGACTTCTCCGAATGGGAAGATCCGTCTGGACGTGCGTAACGAAGAGCCATTGGTGGAGCGGTGAAGTGAAAATGGAGATGGATGTGAATAAGAATGACAGCTACAAAGAGACTTTTGCCCTTTACGATTATGAACTGGAGTATTGGGCAGACGGTAAGCATGCGGATAAGAAACCGACGGAAGTCTTGAAGAAAAAAGTACGTGTGGTTTCCGGCAAGCCGTTGAAGATTAAGATGGCTGGCAGCGGAGGTTATGTGGGAATCATGACACCTGTGGAGTAATCAGTCCGTAGATAGGCACTCCCTTCTTGCTACGTCGATGAAGAATCATTGGCAATGATTCCTACAATCATCCCCGATGATTCCTACAATCATTGGCAATGATTCTATATCGAAGTAAGCACTTCGCCAAGGCTTGTCCGGCAGGAAGGAGGGGAAAGGCTGCAAGGAAGCAGATAGGAAGTAAAAACTACAAAAAGAATAGAATATGAAACAGAACGTTTGCACAATGCTGGTGTGTCTGGCGATGTCGGGCACATCGTTGGCCCAGTCGGTCTACCCCGGCCAGCACGAGGGCAAGTTGAAGAAAGAAAATGCGATTGAACTGAAAGCCGAAAGTTTCGACTTGCGGAATGTCCGGCTGCTGCCAAGCCGCTTCCGCGATAACTTGCTGCGCGATTCGGCTTGGATGGTGTCCGTCAGCACAGAGCGTCTGCTGCACAGCTTCCGCACCAATGCCGGGGTATACGCCGGGCGTGAAGGCGGATACATGACGGTGAAAAAGCTGGGCGGATGGGAATCGCTCGATTGTGAACTGCGCGGACATACCACCGGGCATCTGCTTTCGGCCTACGGCTTGATGTATGCTGCCACGGGCAGTGAAGTGTTCAAGCTGAAAGGGGATAGCCTGGTCAGTGGTTTGGCCGAGGTGCAACAGGCATTAGGTAGCGGATACCTGAGCGCTTTCCCCGAAGAACTGATTAACCGCAATATCCGGGGGACAAGCGTCTGGGCACCTTGGTACACGTTGCATAAACTGTTTGCAGGGTTGATAGACCAATATCTGTATGCTGACAATCGGCAGGCCCTGGAAGTGGTGGCGCGTATGGGCCTACAACAAGTTGAAGCCGCTGGACGAGGAGACGCGCCGCCGCATGATTCGCAACGAGTTTGGAGGCATCAACGAGTCATTCTATAACCTGTATGCCATCACGGGTGACGAGCGTTACGAATGGTTGGCCCGTTATTTTTACCACAATGATGTGATAGACCCGTTGAAAGCCGAGCGGGACGACTTGGGCACCAAGCATACCAACACGTTTATCCCCAAGGTGCTGGCCGAAGCCCGCAATTATGAACTCAACGGGAACGAAGACAGCCGGAAGGCCACCGACTTCTTCTGGCATACGATGATAGACCGTCACACGTTCGCACCGGGATGCAGCAGCCAGAAGGAGCATTTCTTCGATCCGGCCCGGTTCTCCCACTTCCTCAACGGCTATACGGGCGAGACATGTTGCACGTATAATATGTTGAAGCTTTCGCGCCACTTGTTTTGTTGGACGAGCGATGCAGCCGTGGCCGATTACTACGAGCGGGCGCTCTACAACCACATCCTGGGTCAGCAGGACCCGGAGTCGGGCATGGTGTGCTACTTCCTGCCCTTGCTCAGCGGGGCGCATAAAGTGTACAGCACGCCCGAGAATTCCTTTTGGTGCTGCGTGGGGAGCGGGTTCGAGAGTCACGCCAAATATGCCGAAGCCATTTACTACCACAACGACCGTGGCATCTACGTCAATCTCTTTATCCCTTCGGAGGTGACTTGGAAAGAACGCGGCCTGACCTTGCGCCAAGAGACCGATTTCCCTGCGGAAGAAACCACCATGCTGACGATTGGTACCGAACGACCTGTACAGGCTACGCTCTACCTGCGTTATCCTTCGTGGAGCGGCAAGCCTGTCATCCGGGTAAACGGCAAGAAGATGGCTGTACGCCAACAGCCCGGTTCGTATGTCGCCATTGACCGGCAATGGCAAGAGGGCGACCAAGTGACCGTTCATTATCCCATGCAGCTGACTTTGGAACGTACACCGGACAATCCGCAGAAAGCAGCCGTGCTCTACGGTCCTGTCGTACTGGCTGGTGAACGGGGGACGGAAGGCATGGAAGCTCCGGCTCCTTTCTCCGACCCCACGCTTTACAACGATTATTATACGTATGATTATCACATTCCGGCCGACTTGCAGACCACCTTGTCGTGGGACGAACGCCATCCGGAACGCAGTGTGCAGCGGAAGGACGGAACTTTGGAGTTTACCACCCCGCAAGGTGATGTGCTTCGTCCGCTTTACGACCTGCACCGGCAACGCTATGTGGTATATTGGGACTTAAAACTCGATTAGTTATGCGAAAGGTTATTATGTTTTTCTGTCTGTTGCTTGGCTTTATAGGAGTACGGGCGCAAGTGTGGCAGTGGTCTGTTCCTATCCCCTCGGTGGTGTCGGAGGAGACGGGACAGCATCCGCAGGCGTTCCTGTGGATTCCGGAAGATTGCCTTCAGGTGAAGGCTGTCGTCGTGGGGCAACACAACATGTGCGAAGAAACGCTGTTGGAGAATCCTTGCTTCCGCCGGGAGATGCAAGAGGCAGGTATTGCTTTGGTATGGGTGACGCCTATCTTGGATTTCCCTTGGGACGTGTCGAACGGATGCAACGATGCCTTGCTGAATGCGTTGGATGACTTGGCGGACGTGAGCGGCTATACCGAACTGAAGTTTGCTCCCCTTGTGCCGCTGGGACATTCGGCCATGGCCACTTTTCCTTGGAACTTCGCCGCATGGAATCCGGAGCGGACGCTGGCCATCGTTTCCTACCATGGGGACGCTCCCCGCACCAACCTCACCGGATATGGCGGGGCCAACTTGGAGTGGGGACGCCACCGCAACATCGATGGCATACCGGGACTGATGGTGGAAGGTGAATACGAATGGTGGGAAGCGCGGGTGAATCCTGCCCTGGCCTTCCGCATGATGTATCCGGAGAGTTGTATCTCTTTCCTCTGCGATGCAGGCCGGGGGCACTTCGACGTGGCCGACCGTACGGCTGCTTATATAGCGTTGTTCTTGCAAAAAGCCCTTCAATGGAGGCTGCCCGATGCTTGGGACGGGACTTCCGTCGTGAAGCTGAAGAAAGTCAACCCGCGTGAAGGTTGGCTGGCCGAACGTTGGCGGACGGGTTCTACTGAGCCACAGGGCGAAGTCCGCACAGCCCGGCTGCAGAAGCAACCTCGACGGGCCCGTCCTGCACCTTATGCCGACTACCAAGGAGACCCTCACGATGCTTTCTGGTATTTTGACCACGAGATGGCTCTGCTGACCGAGGCTATTTACAAGCAGGAGCATGACCTCTTGCCTCAGTACTTGAGTTTTGAGCAAGACGGACAGTTGCTGCCCTACAACCCACGGGCGCATGTCACCTTCGCCGTTCCTTTCCGTCCCGAGGCCGATGAAGTGACTTTCCACCTGAAGGCCGTCCATACCGATAGCCTTCGTGCGATGCGGACACAAGCCCATGCCCCGGCTGCACCCCGAATTGAGCGGATTTGTGGACCCGTCCGCCAAGTGGATGATACGACTTTTGTGCTCAGCTTCTATCGGATGGGGTTCAGCAACCGCAAGCGTACAGGTAGTATCACGTTGGTGGCCGCTGCCGAGGGAGACTACCGGTACAAACCCACCGTGCAAGAACTGACCCTCACCGTCCCTTATCCACTGGCCGATGGGAAGCGGCAGAGCATCTTGTTCCCCAGCTTGCCCGATGTGCCTGTCGGTACGGATACCTTGCTTCTGCCTGCCACTTCGGATAGCGGTCTTCCTATACATTATTATATAAAGGAAGGACCGGCAGAAGTCGTAGGCGACAAGCTGGTGTTCACCCCGGTTCCGCCCCAGAGCAAATTTCCCGTGAAGGTGACGGTCGTGGCCTGGCAATATGGCATACCGGGAAAGGTGCAGACCGCCGAGCCTGTAGAACGAAGCTTTTATATCACCCGATAATGTTAGATAAGGAAAAGAATTATGAAGAAGTTAAGTCTATGTATGGTTAGCTTTTGGGTAGCCATCCTGTCGTATGCTACCGATTATAATATCCTCGACTTTGGCGCATCCACGCGCGATACGAACCAAGTCGTTACGCAGGCCATTAATGCAGCCATTGCCTACTGCTATCAGCAAGGCGGAGGAAGAGTGGTCATTCCTGCCGGTCGGTTCAAGTCGGGCACTGTTATCCTAAGAGATAATGTAGAGCTGCATCTGGCCCAAGGTGCCTATCTCTACGCCAGTGAGAAGGATGAAGATTTTCCCATCTAGCCGCAAGCTGCCTACCGCTCGCAGAAGGACGAAGGCGGATGGGCGGCACTGATTTATGCGGTCGGGGCAAAGAACATTGCTTTGACCGGATATGGGGTTATCGACGGACGTGGAAAGGGTAAACGGGGACGGGTGACCGGCGTGGCGGGCGACGCCAACGGGCGTCCGCGCAATGTGCTTTTCATCTCTTGCCGGGGAGTGCGGGTGTCGGGCGTTCACTTGCGCAATGCAGCCATGTGGAACCAACATTACCTGGACTGCGAGGATGTGATGGTGGATAACATCCGGGTGTACAACCATTGCAACGGGAACAACGACGGGATAGACATTGACGGTTGCCGTCGCTTTATACTTTCTAATAGCATCATCGATTCCGATGACGACGGCATTGTGCTGAAAAGCACCGGGGAGGCTCCTTGCGAAGACGTGGTGATTAGCCATTGCCTGGTGAGCAGCTTTGCCAATGCCATCAAGTGCGGAACGGAGTCTACTGGAGGTTTCCGGAACATTTCCATCTCCGACTGCGTGGTAAAGCCCAGTGCCCATACAGGCGAACGGATACTGAAGTCCACACCGAGTGGGATAACGGCCATCTCGCTGGAAGTCGTCGACGGAGGCATCATGGATGGCGTGAGCATCAGCAACGTATTGATAGAAGGGACGGAATGTCCACTCTATATCCGGCTAGGTAACCGGGCCCGAAAGCATGTCCCCGAAGCACCCGAGCCGCCGATGGGGCAGATGCGTAACATCCAGATCTCCCACATCACGGCCTACGGCACGGGCAACTTCGGCTCTTCCATCACCGGGGTGCCGGAGGGGAAAATCGAGAACGTCTATCTGTCCGACCTGCGCTTCTTCAACCGGGGAGGCCTGAAGGAAGGCGATTACCGTACCCGAGGTGACCTGCAGGGCAAGCGACATGATACAGCCGGGAACCTGTGGAAGAACCAATACTGGGCTTCGCACGAGGAAGTGGTAGAGGATGAGAAGGGCTATCCCCAACCTACGGTCTGGGGCAACCTGCCTTGTTACGGCCTCTTCGTCCGCCATGTCCGGGAAGTGGTGGTAGACCAGGTCACCTTCCGGTCCGAAGGCACGGAACCGCGTGTGCCGGTCATTGCCGTGGACGTAGACTGTCTCTCGGTCGACCGGATGCAGGTGAACGATGCATCGCGCACGGCTATCCAGTTGGACGGCGTGAAGACTCCCCAGATAGCTTCCTCACTGATTACTGAAACTCTTAATCCATAGTTTACTTATGACACGATTTATTTTACTGATTTCTTTCGCCCTATGTCTGCTTTCGGCGAAGGCACAACGGGTGAAGCATCCCTGCCTGCTCTATACACCGGAGCGGATAGAACTGGCCAAACAACGTATGAACACGGAACCTACCATGCGCCAGGCATGGGAGTCTATCCGCCAGGTAGCTGATGCCCAGCTGGAGAAGAAGAACCTCGGGCAACTGGACTACCTGTCACTGGCCTATCTGATAACGGAGGATACCCGTTATGCGGAAGCCATCAAGGAGATACTGCTGAAGGCCATCGAGGCTGATACGTGGGGCAGTAGTGAGATGCTGGCACGGAAGCCGGTATGGACAGCGGACTTGGGATTGGCTCATAAAGCCTACCTCACCGCCATTGCCTACGACGCCGTGTATCATGAACTGTCCGCTTCCGAGCGGAAGACGATAGCTGCCGGGCTGAAGCGGTTGGCCTTGGACCCGTGCTTGGGCGACTGGGTACTGGAACCTACGCGCATCCATTCGCTCAACTCCATGGGGCATAACTGGTGGACCTCGTGCGTCTGTATGGGAGGCATCTTGGCCCTGAGCCTGCAAAACGAAGTGCCCACGGCACGCGAGGCGGCCGATTACATCAACGACATCCTGCCCGAATGGTTCGACTTCGCAGGGGATGTGCTTCAACAAAAGCCGAAAAGCTTTGATGAGGCAGGGGGCATGTACGAAAGCCTGAACTATGCTAACTTCGGCATTCAGGAAGCTCTGCAGTTCCGCTTGGCGTGGCGAAACATGAATCCCGGACGGACGCTGCCCGACATCCCCCAGCTGGCGAAGCTACCGGACTTCTTCCTGCACGTGTGCTATCCCCGCACGGGCATGCTCTACAACATCAACCTGGGCGACAGCCATCACAACGTAGCCGCCGAGAGCAGCCTGATGCTCCTCTATGCCTTGGGCATACGTTCTAATAATATATTATGGTATATCAACCAAGTGCAGCAAGGGCAGCACCGCGATGGCTATTTCCTCAACCGACCCATGGGCTTCCTCTATACGCCGCGGTTGGACAACGCTCCACGCCTGCCGGAGCTGGGCAAGTCGCAACTCTTCGCAGACTTCGGCTGGGCCACCTTGCGTACCTCTTGGGAGAAAGATGCCACGATGCTCGCGGTGAAGTCCGGGCATACCTGGAACCACTCCCATGCCGATGCCAACTCCTTCATCCTATACCATAAAGGTGTGGACATCTTGAAGGATGCGGGCAACTGCTGGTATCCCAATCCCGCTTATCGCAACTACTTCTTCCAGAGCCGGGCACACAACGTGGTGCTGTTCGACGGGGAAGGACAGTCGCGCGAGCAGCAATACCACGGCTCCCTACTGCGCGGGCATCTGCACCACCTCATCGATGCGGGTAACTTGAAGTACCTGCTGGCCGATGGTACCGGTCCGTATGCTGATAACTTCAGCCGCAATTTCCGTCATTTCTTATGGATGGACAATGTGATTTACATCATCGACGACCTGAAGACGCACCACAACGGGCACTTCGAGTGGCTGTGGCATCCGGGTGGCGAGGCACGCAAGTCAGGCTTCGACCTCACCGTCAGTCAGGGCGAGTCATCCGTCATCGTCCGACCGCTCTATCCACGCATGTTGGCGCAGTCCGACTTCGTACACGACTATCCCGAAGACCTCTATTGGGAAACTCTGGAAGCTCCTACCGAAGACCTAAAAGGTAAGGAGACTTACTACTCGTTCCACCTGCCTGGCGAGTTTGACCGCATCAAAGGGCTCACTGCCATTATCTTGAAAGATTCATTGAATCAGAAGGAACTTCCCCGGATGGAACGCCGCGAAGGAAAGGACTGGATAGGTCTGCGGGTGTACAATCGGGGAAAAGTGACAGACCTTTATATCAATCAACTAGCGGACGGTAGGCTGATGCATAGCAATTCCTGGATAGAGGTCGACGGCTGGACGACGGATGCCTATCTGTTTGCCGTGACTTATGAAGAGGGTACTGATCTTGCCGATGCCCACGATTTCTTCCTTTGCTATGGCAGTGCGTTGAGGCGGGGCACGGAGTCTTACTTCTCGTCGCTATCCAAGTTGTTTGTCGTTCAGCAAAAGAACGGGCGCTCGCTGGACTTGTGGATGGAGGGCCAGCCGAAGATGAATGCCTCTCTTCGTGCCACGAAACGCCCGGAAGCCCTCCGCTTGAATGGCGAAATCTTCCCCGTCACCTATGAGAAGGGGCACTTGCGTTTGAAGGCATGTTTCAGGTAGTAAGGTTGGACTGTCTCAGGTGGTAAGCTGAGACAGTCTCAGCAAAATCAGTCCCGGAAATGAAAAAAATGCAGGAGAGTTGAGTGTGGGGTAAAGTTCATTCGTATTAGTAGCAGATAACATTCAATAGGTATGAATAAGATAACGTTTTTTTGTGGGATGCTGCTGTGTAGCATCCCGCTTTTTGCAGACAATGGCAAGACTTTGCAGCTGACTTCGCCCGATGGTTCCCATGCGCTTTCCTTCTGGCAGACGAAGACCGATAAGGGCATGAACGAACTGCGCTATGAGGTTCGCTACAAGGACAGACCGGTCGTGATCGACTCACGTGCCGGACTGGAAATGGACAACTGGGTGTGGGAGATGGCGATAGGGATGCGCAATCTGGAGCAACCCGCTTGCTGGATGGACCGGTTGGAGGTAGACTCCGTAGTGACGCATCCATCAGTGGACCAAACGTGGACACCTCTTTATGGGGAACGAAGCATGGTACGCGACCGCTACAACACGGCAACTTTATATCTCTCCCGGAAAGATGATTCCGCTTATCGGCTAAATATCGAGGTACGAGCCTATGATGAGGGCATTGCTTTCCGCTATTTCTTACCGGAACACCCCAAGGCACTTTTCCATAAGGTAACAGGCGACTTGACAGAGTACACTTTTCCCACAGGGACAAAGGCGTGGAGCGAAAAGTGGGCGCAGGCACGGTTTGACTATCTACCCGTGGACAGTTTGAAGTGTCCCGTAGAGCGTGCCTTGACATTGGAGCTGCCGGACGGCAGCTGGGCGGCATTGACCGATGCCGATGTAGACGATTGGTGTCTGACCAAATTCCATGCTTCGGCAGATAAGCCCCATACACTGACCTCGGTGATGTATAGTCCGGTAGACATCGTCACTTATTATGCCACGCCCTGGAAAGTCATTATGGCTGCGGACAAGCCCGGCGATTTGTTGGAACATAACGACATCTTGCTGAACTTAAATCCGCCTTGCGAGATAACGGACGCCCCTCAGTGGGTAAAGCCAGGAAAGATTATGCGCGAAACAACCATTACGACTGAAGGCGCTTTGCAGACCATCGACTTCTGTGCAGCACACCGCATACCGTACATGCTCTTCGACTGGTTATGGTATCTGCCCTGCACTTCGCATGACGGAGACGCAACGAAAGTGGTCAGCAAACTCGACATGCCCCGCGTAGTAGCCTATGGCAAGGAAAAAGGAGTAGGTATCTGGCTCTACGTCAACCAACATGCCTTGATGAAGCAAGCGCGTGAACTTTTCCCCTTGCTTCGCGATTGGGGTATCGTAGGCGTGAAATCGGGTTTTGTACAGTATGCCAGCCATCGCTGGGCTACGTGGTTGCACGACCTGGTACGTCTGGCCGCCGAGAATCATTTGATGATGAACATTCACGATGAATTCCGCCCTTCCGGATTTAGCCGGACCTATCCCAATCTGTTGACCCAGGAAGGCATTTGCGGCAACGAGGAGTTTCCTGACGCAACCCATAACACCATCCTGCCCTTCACTCGCATGATAAACGGTGCGGCGGACTATACCATCTGTTACTTCGACAAGCGGTTGAAGACTACCCACGCTCACCAGTTAGCGGCTTCGTTGGTATTCTACAGCCCGTTACAAACCATTTTCTGGTACGACCTTCCGTCTTTCTATCAAGGAGAACCGGAAATAGAGTGGTTCGAAAACCTGCAGACGGTGTTCGATGAGTCCCGTGTGTTGTCCGGCGCTCCGGGTAAGGGTATTGTGATGGCCCGCCGAAAAGGTAATGAATGGTTTGTAGGCGCACTGACCAACAACGAAGGCGCTACAGAGTCCATCGACTTATCATTCTTGGACAAAGGCAAGAAGTATAAGGCATACGTCTACACGGATGGAGGCGAACGGATAAAGACCCGTACACACGTCAAGTGTTCCTATTTAATAGTAAACGCCTCGCAGATTTTGTCATTCCATTTGAAGCCCAGTGGCGGAGCTGCCATCCGGTTTGTCCCCATGGACGAGAACACGAAAGGTTGGAAGAAATATAAAGGAGAGACATTATAAATTAACAACATAAAAGCTGAACATAATTAAACACAAAAAGAATATGAGTCTAAGGAATTGGATGGTTGGTGCGGGACTCCTGCTGCTGGGGGCTTGCACATCTGCTGAAGAAAGTTTTGAAGAAAAAGCCTTGCAATATTGCGACAGTCAGGTCCGTCGCACGCTGGCCGAACTGAAAGAAACAGGCGGTGGCAGTATCGACTACACGATGATGCCCCGTAACATTGAAGACAGCCTGACGGTGTGGCATTGCCGCAAAGCCGTCAAAGAGGAATGGTGTAGTGGCTTCTGGCCTGGCATCTTGTGGTACGATTATGAGGCAACGGGTGACGAGACTATCCGGCAGGAAGCCGAGAAGTTTACGGCATCACTGGAATTCCTGTCATTCACGCCGGCCTTCGACCACGATTTGGGTTTTCTGATCTTTTGCAGCTACGGGAACGGATATCGGTTGACGCATAATCCGGCCTACAAACAAGTGATATTGGCTACAGCCGATACGTTGGCCACACTATACAGCCCCACAGTGGGCACCATCCTTTCCTGGCCTCGCAATGTGGGGATGTTCGGAGGACACAACACCATCATGGATAACATGATCAACCTGGAGATGCTGATGTGGGCATCGAAAAACGGCGGTGACCCTTCGCTGGCCGACATCGCCATTTCCCATGCCGACAAGACCATGAAGTATCAGTTCCGCGATGACTATACCTCGTATCATGTGGCAGTTTACGATACACTGACGGGTAACTTCATCAAAGGGGTGACCCATCAAGGTTATGCTGACCACTCAATGTGGGCGCGCGGACAGGCTTGGGCCATCTATGGCTATACGATGATGTATCGGGAGACGGAGTTGCCCCGCTACCTGGACTTTGCGCAGAAAGTGACCGATGTGTACCTGCAACGTCTGCCGGAAGACTATGTACCCTATTGGGATTTCGATGCACCGGGCATTCCGGACGCGCCTCGTGACGCCTCGGCCGCAGCGATAGTGGCTTCAGCACTGCTGGAGTTGTCGGGATTTGTTCCGGGAGAGAAAGGGCAAGGATATAAGGAGGCTGCCGTTAAGATGTTACAGTCACTCAGTTCAGAGAAGTATCAAAGCCGTGCGGATAAGCCCTCATTTCTGTTGCATTCCACAGGGCATTGGCCATGCCATTCGGAAATCGATGCTTCCATCATTTATGCCGACTATTATTATATGGAAGCTTTAATGAGATTGAAGAAATTAAATAATGGATAATTAGGGGATATGCATTTAATAGTATAAAGATGCCATCTTATATCTTGAGGGTGTGCCGAAATGACAGTCGCTTTTCATTTCGGCACACCCTCGCTTTTCAACTTATAATCAGACAGCCCCACTCAAGCCACCTTCTCCAACCGCTTCATGACAGAGAAGATGAACAAAGCAGCCAACAAGCAAAGTACCATCAACGTACCCCATACGACCCATAACGGCATATCGCCCCACAACCAGGAAGCGACCGAAGTCAAGTAGTTACCAATGGCAGTAGCTACAAACCAGCCGCCCATCATCATGCCCTTGTACTTGGGAGGAGCCACTTTTGAAACGAAAGAAATACCCATGGGCGAAAGCAGCAACTCAGCAAATGTCAGCACCAAATAAGTAGATACCAGCCAGTTGGGCGATACGAACGTAGCCGCGTCACCGGCAGCCTCTTGCGCATTGGGCGACAACAGGCCGATGGAAGCCACAATCATCACTACATAACCTAATGCAGCCACCAACATTCCGAGGCCAATTTTACGCGGAGCGGAAGGCTCTTTCCCTTTACGAGCCAAAGAACCGAATATAGCCATCGAGACCGGTGTCAGAGCAACTACAAAGAACGGATTGAATTGCTGGAAAATAGGCGCATCTACCGCCACACTTCCCTCCAATACGGAATAACGGTAAATAAGGAACACCACCGCCAACAAAACGACTACACCGGAAATCAATTTGGCCTTGCCCGTCTTGGACTGGAACAACTGGAAGAGACCATATACAACAAGAATAACCGCAAACAGATTCATCACATCGAACATCATGCTTTCCAGTCCCGAAGAACTTTTCGCCGTAAACTCATCAGCAAAATAAGTCAGCGTCAAGCCGTTTTGGTGGAAAGCCATCCAAAAGAAGATAACCACGGCAAAAACCAGACAAAGAGCCACAATGCGCTCACCGGTTTCCTTGGGCGAGAGTTCCTCAACGTGGGCGGCCTTAGCGTTGCTTGCCGTAACCTGCTTCGTAGAACCTTCCACATGACGGAACGTCCCACGACAGCTATAGTAAATGAGCATGGACACGATAAGCGACACACATGCTACGGCAAATGCAAAGTGATACGAGTCATTCACGCTCACACCCCACGTCTTCTGCGCATACTCCATGACACCCACCGCGGCCGTAGGAGCGAACAAGGCACCTATGTTGATAGCCATGTAAAAGATGCTAAACGCCGAATCGCGTTTCGAAGCATAAGCGGGATCGTCATACAAGTTTCCAACCATCACTTGCAGATTGCCCTTAAACAGACCTGTACCTGTACTGATAACTAGCAATCCAGCCACCATCGACACCCATGCAGCCGCACCGTTACCTAACGGGAGCGCCAGGAGCACATAGCCCACGAACATGCCGATAATACCGATGGTCACCATCTTGCCATAACCGAACTTGTCCGCCAAAATACCGCCAATAAACGGGAGGAAATAAACTAACGCCAAGAAAGCAGCGTAAATATTGCCCGCCGTAGAGGCAGACAAATCGAAATTGGCTCTTAAGAATAACACAAAGATAGCCAACATCGTGTAGTAGCCAAAACGCTCGCCTGTATTAGCCAGCGCTAAAGCAAAAAGTCCTTTGGGTTGCCCTTCAAACATACTATCAGATAATTTTTTTAATGAATGAATAATGTTTATTTGGAAAGCAAAGGTAATACAAAAAAGTGAGATACTGAGCAAATCACAGAAAAATGTTTCTAAATCCTATACATCGTCAAGGCGGCCCCAAAGGGTATGTTTACTACTTTCCAAGTGAATAACTTACGGCTGCTCACACACCCGACATCCTTGTGCATTCAAGGAAACCGCAATAAAAACAAATGAATGTCCGCAAATTGCCAAGCATAGGACGGGAAGCAAAGTAAGCAAGCTGCAACAACCATTTCAACTTGCTTCTATGCCTATTTCAACTTACTTCTATAACGATTGAAGCATAGCTTCATTTACGGCAACTTTTTCCCGATTTTCTTATCCGTACATGCGTTTTTTCAAAAATAATCCTTATCTTTAGAGTTAAAATAGCAATCCTACAGCATTGAGGAAGCCTATAAATCTCATTCACAAACTTTTAAAGCAAATTGATTATGTTCAACTCATTTGGAAACATTGTACGTCTGACCAGCTTCGGCGAGTCGCACGGGAAAGGCATTGGCGGTGTATTGGACGGATTTCCGGCAGGCATCACCATCGATATGGATTTTGTTCAAAACGAACTGAACCGACGTCGTCCCGGACAGTCGGACATCACCACATCACGTCAAGAAAAAGACGAAGTGGAGTTCCTGTCGGGCGTCTTCGAAGGGAAATCCACCGGATGCCCCATCGGATTTATCGTATGGAACCACAACCAGCGTTACAGCGACTACAGCGAGATGCAAAGCGTGTATCGCCCGTCCCATGCCGACTACACCTACAAGCAGAAATACGGCATACGTGACTATCGGGGCGGAGGGCGTTCCTCTGCACGCGAAACCATCGCACGGGTAGTGGCCGGTGCTTTGGCCAAGCTGGCACTGAAACAGTTGGGCATATACATCACCGCCTACACATCCCAAGTAGGTCCCATCCGTTTGGATGAGAACTACAGCGCCTACGACCTGAGCCTCGCGGAAAGCAACCCTGTGCGATGCCCCGACCCTGACAAGGCAAAAGAAATGGAAGCATACATAATAAAGGTGAAGGAAGAAGGCGACACAATAGGAGGCGTAGTGACCTGTGTCATTACAGGATGCCCTGTGGGACTGGGCCAGCCGGTGTTCGGCAAGCTGCAATCGGCATTGGCGGCAGGTATGCTCAGCATCAATGCCGCAAAGGCTTTCGAATACGGAGACGGCTTCAAAGGATTGAAAATGAAAGGATCGGAGCAGAATGATGTATTCTACAACAACGCCGGACGCATCACCACACACACCAACCACTCCGGCGGCATACAAGGCGGCATCAGCAACGGACAAGACATTTACTTCCGTGTCGCCTTTAAGCCGGTAGCTACAGTACTGATGGAGCAACACACGGTGAACATTGACGGACGAGACACTACCTTAAAAGCCCGTGGACGTCACGACCCCTGTGTATTGCCCCGTGCTGTGCCCATCGTAGAAGCCATGGCCGCACTGACCCTATTAGACTTTTACTTAATTGACAGAACGACACAACTATGATAAAGAACTACATTCAAGAAAACGAACCACGAATGCTGGACGAACTGTTCAGCCTCATCCGCATCCCCAGCATCAGTGCCCATCTTGAGCACCATGACGACATACTGGCATGCGCCCAACGCTGGCGACAATTATTATTGGAAGCCGGAGCGGACGAAGCGCACGTGATGCCTTCGGCAGGCAACCCCATGGTTTTCGCACAGAAAACTGTCGACCCGCAAGCCCCAACCGTTTTGGTCTATGCCCATTACGACGTCATGCCTGCGGAACCTCTGGAGTTATGGAAAAGCGCTCCCTTTGAACCCGAGGTACGCGACGGACACATTTGGGCGCGCGGTGCCGATGATGACAAAGGACAATCGTTCATCCAGGTAAAAGCGTTTGAATACTTGGCCAAGCACAACCTGCTGACACACAACGTGAAGTTCATCTTCGAAGGGGAAGAAGAAATAGGTTCGCCCAGCCTCGAATCCTTCTGCCGGGAGCATAAGGAACTGCTGAAAGCGGATGTCATTCTTGTGTCGGATACCAGCATGCTAAGTGCCGACCTGCCCTCACTGACCACCGGCTTGCGCGGCCTGGCTTATTGGGAGATAGAAGTGACCGGACCTAACCGCGACCTGCACTCGGGACATTTTGGCGGAGCGGTAGCCAACCCCATCAACGTACTTTGCAACCTCATCAGCCAAGTAACGGACGCTGACGGGCGCATCACCGTGCCAGGTTTCTATGACGACGTAGAGGAAGTGCCTCAAGCCGAACGTGAGATGATTGCCCGCATACCTTTTGACGAAGAGAAGTACAAACAAGCCATCGGTGTGAAAGCATTGGCCGGAGAAAAAGGATACAGCACGTTGGAGCGGAACAGTTGCCGCCCTTCGTTCGATGTATGCGGCATTTGGGGCGGATATACAGGCCAAGGCGCCAAAACCGTACTTCCATCCAAAGCATACGCCAAAGTCTCCTGCCGGCTGGTACCCCACCAGGACCATCACAAGATTTCACAACTTCTTGCGGACTACCTTCATAGCGTGGCACCGGACACCGTACAAGTAAAGGTCACCCCGCTGCATGGCGGACAAGGCTATGTATGTCCCATCACCCTGCCGGCCTACCAAGCGGCCGAGAGAGGTTTCGAGAAAGCTTTCGGCAAAAAGCCGTTGGCCGTACGCCGTGGAGGAAGCATCCCCATCATAGCAACTTTCGAGCAAGTATTAGGCATAAAAACCGTGTTGATGGGCTTCGGATTAGAATCGAATGCCATCCACTCACCCAACGAGAACATGCCCCTCGACATCCTGCGCAAAGGCATCGAAGCCGTGGTGGAGTTTCACTTGGGATATAAGAGTTAAGCCAATCGTTCTACTTATATGATACACGGGAATCCGTTTTTGTCAAAACATTTCCCTCCACCGGGAAACGCCGAACTTTCACCGGAAAAACACTTAACTGTTCCTACCGAAACAGTTAAGTGTTTACCCCCGAAATACTTAACTATTTCGGAAGAAACTGTTAAGCGTCGCCGAGCAAACAGTTAAGTGCTTTCCAAAAAGCATAAACAGCAGCAAATCAGACATATTCGAGAATTATTCCGGTTAATGGAAAGGACTGGCGCCCGTTTTATACATTTATTTGCATTCCATCCGATAAAAAGTGATGGAATGTCAATACACATTGTCAAGATAAATCACATCCGCGTTCAGATAATGACGGTTTGTGGAGGGAATATACTTTGCCAAACAAAGGCTCCTATTCGATTTCGTGCGCGCGATATGACCCTACCATCAGCCCGGCTGCCATTGATAAAATAAATAATTTAGTTCACTTACTTATAAAATATAAAATACACAAATTCATCCCACGCAAAGTATAAGTTTGTTCGTTTGACGCACAGCATCCGACCGCAGAATGGGCCATCAGAGCCGCCTTCATTGCCCATTCCGACCGAAATTGTGCATTTTTTGTCTCTATTCCTTGCCAAAACCATCAGTTTCCGTAAATTTGCACACGACAATATATAATAATGAATATTATTTATCCTAATTATTAATATCATGAGTTTGAAAATTGTAGTATTGGCGAAGCAAGTGCCCGACACACGCTGTGTGGGCAAAGACGCCATGAACGCCGACGGCACCATCAACCGTGCGGCGCTTCCGGCCATCTTCAACCCGGAAGACCTCAATGCACTGGAACAAGCGCTCCGGCTGAAAGACGCTCATCCGGGTTCTACTGTAACCATGCTGACCATGGGACCGGGACGTGCCGCCGAGATTATTCGTGAAGGACTTTATCGTGGAGCCGATGACGGCTATCTGCTCACTGACCGTGCCTTTGCAGGTGCCGATACATTGGCAACTTCGTATGCATTGGCTACAGCTATCCGCAAAATTGGCGAGTATGACATCATCATCGGCGGACGCCAAGCCATTGACGGAGACACGGCACAAGTAGGTCCGCAAGTAGCCGAAAAACTAGGATTGCCGCAAGTGACCTACGTGGAAGAGATTGAAGAAGTGAAAGACGGACGCATCCGTGTAAAACGCCACATCGACGGTGGTGTGGAAACGGTAGAAGGTCCGCTGCCCATCGTGCTGACCGTAAACGGAAGTGCAGCTCCCTGCCGTCCGCGCAACGCCAAATTGGTGCAGAAATACAAACGTGCCCTAGGCGGACAAGAAAAAGCAGTACTGACCAAGGAAGGTACTCCCCTGCCCTATGCCAATCTGTACGAACAACGCCCCTACCTGAACATCACCGAATGGAGCGTGGCCGACGTAAACGGCGACACCCGCCAATGTGGCCTGTCCGGTTCGCCCACCAAGGTAAAGAAGATTGAGAACATCGTATTCCAGGCCAAGGAAAGCAAAACGCTAACGGGAAGCGACGCGGACGTAGAGAACCTGATTGTAGAACTTTTGGCAAACCACACTATCGGATAAGACTATGAATAATGTATTTGTATATTGTGAGATGGACGAACGCCATGTAGCCGACGTCAGTCTCGAACTACTGACCAAGGGCCGCAAACTGGCCAATGAACTGGGCTGCCAACTGGAAGCCATCTGCGCCGGCACTGACATGGGCGACGTAGAGAAACAAGTATTGCCTTTCGGCGTAGACCGCGTACACGTGTTCGACGCACCGGGACTCTTCCCTTACACTTCCCTGCCCCACACCTCTATCCTTGTCAACCTCTTCAAAGAGGAAAAACCGCAAATCTGCCTGATGGGCGCCACGGTCATCGGCCGCGACCTCGGCCCGCGCGTATCCTCCGCCCTAACCAGCGGCCTCACCGCCGACTGCACCCAACTGGAGATTGGCGACCATGAAGACAAGAAGAGCGGAACCGTCTACAAGAACCTGCTCTATCAAATCCGTCCGGCCTTCGGCGGTAACATCGTGGCCACCATCGTCAATCCCGAACACCGCCCGCAGATGGCAACCGTTCGTGAAGGAGTGATGAAGAAAGAAATCCTGGACGAAAACTACCAAGGCGAAATAATCCGCCATGATGTGGCCAAGTATGTACCGGAGACAGACTACGTGGTAAAAGTCATCGACCGCCATGTGGAGAAAGCCAAACACAACCTGAAAGGTTCTCCTATCGTAGTGGCCGGAGGATACGGTATGGGGTCGAAAGAAGGTTTCGACATGCTGTTCGAGCTGGCTAAGGAACTCCACGCCGAAGTAGGTGGAAGCCGTGCCGCCGTAGACGCGGGTTTCTGCGACCACGACCGTCAGATAGGACAGACAGGCGTGACGGTTCACCCCAAACTCTACATTGCTTGCGGTATCAGCGGACAAATCCAGCACATCGCCGGCATGCAAGACGCGGGCATCATCATCTCCATCAACAATGACGAGAACGCTCCCATCAATACCATTGCAGATTATGTAATTAACGGTACGGTGGAGGAGGTTATTCCGAAAATGATTAAGTATTATAAGAAGAATAGTAAGTAATGGCAAACTTTTATACTGAACACCCGGAATTGCGCTACCATCTGAACAACCCTATGATGGAACGCATTTGCGAACTTAAGGAACGCAATTATAAAGATAAGGATAAGTATGATTATGCGCCGCAAGACTATGCCGACGCCCTTGACTCATACGACAAAGTATTGGAAATCACTGGAGAAATCACAGGTGAAGTGATCGCAGCCAATGCCGAAGGCGTTGACCAGGAAGGCCCACACTGTGCAAATGGCCGCGTGGAATATGCCAGCGGTACGAAACTGAACCTCGACGCCATGGTAAAAGCCGGACTGAACGGTATGACCATGCCTCGTCGCTTCGGAGGTCTGAACTTCCCGATTACACCATACACCATGTGCGCTGAAATCGTAGCCGCCGCTGATGCCGGTTTCGGCAACATCTGGTCTTTGCAGGACTGTATCGAGACACTTTATGAATTCGGAAACGAAGACCAACACAGCCGTTTCATTCCCCGCATCTGCGCCGGTGAAACCATGTCCATGGACTTGACTGAACCGGATGCCGGATCCGACCTGCAAAGCGTCATGCTGAAAGCTACCTACGACGAAGCCAACCAATGCTGGCGACTGAACGGCGTAAAGCGCTTCATCACCAACGGCGACGCTGACCTGCATCTCGTATTGGCACGCTCGGAAGAAGGCACACGCGACGGTCGCGGCCTCTCCATGTTCATCTACGACAAGCGCGACGGAGGTGTAAACGTACGCCGCATTGAGAACAAATTAGGCATTCATGGTTCACCTACCTGCGAATTAGTGTATAAGAACGCCCGTGCCGAACTTTGCGGTGACCGCAAGTTAGGTCTTATCAAATATGTCATGGCATTGATGAACGGCGCTCGTTTGGGCATCGCCGCCCAGTCGGTAGGTTTGAGTCAAGCAGCCTACAACGAAGCATTGGCCTACGCCAAAGACCGCAAGCAGTTCGGCAAGGCCATTATCGAGTTTCCTGCCGTATATGACATGCTCAGTACCATCAAAGCCAAATTGGATGCCGGACGCGCCCTACTCTATCAGACAGCCCGCTACGTAGACATCTACAAGGCTTTGGATGACATCGCTCGCGAGCGCAAGCTTACTCCCGAAGAGCGCCAGGAGCAGAAAAAGTATGCCAAGCTAGCCGACGCTTTCACCCCCTTAGCCAAGGGTATGAACTCTGAATACGCCAATCAGAATGCCTACGACTGCATTCAGGTGCACGGAGGTTCGGGTTTCATGATGGAATACGCCTGCCAGCGCATCTACCGCGATGCACGTATCACCAGCATTTACGAAGGCACCACCCAACTACAAACGGTAGCCGCCATCCGCTATGTAACCAACGGAGCCTACATCGCCATCTTGCGCGACTATGAGCAAGTGCCGTGCAGTGAGGAAATGAAACCGTTGCTGGAGCGCGTGAAAGCCATGGCCGACCAGTTTGAGACCTGCACCAACTTCGTAAAGGAAGCCGGCGACCAGGAACTGCACGACTTGATGGCCCGCCGACTCTACGAGATGGCTGCCGACTGTGTTATGAGCCACCTCATCATTCAGGACGCCACCCGTGCTCCCGAAATGTTCAGCCAATCTGCCAAAGTGTACGTAAACTATGCGGAAGCAGAAATAGAAAAGCACAACGCCTTCATCCAAGGGTTCAACAAAGAAGATTTGGCTTGCTACCGCAAGTAACAGGCACATTCTAACACCCATCACAGTTCAGCAAGGTCATTCTTGCTGAACTGTTTTCATGTTCAGAACCAGCCTTGCTATTTGGAGAAGCTACCGGACTTGTTTGATTACCCTTCAAACATCCGGCTCCGCGCCAACATACAAGCCCCAACCACACCGGCTTTGTCTTTCAGCTTAGAAATGACGACCGTAGCGTCTTTGTTAATCAGATTGAGGGAATACTTTTTGATTGCGGTCTTGATAGGTTGAACAATGTAATCTCCCGTCTGCGACAAAACACCTCCGATAATAACTAATTCCGGATTAAAGATACTGATGAGGCCGGCAATTTGTCTTCCTAATTTTTGCCCGATTTCCTCTACAATCTCTATACAGAGCAAATCTTCTTTGTTCACGGCATCAATGATTTCGTCCAATGTCAACGGTTCTTCCTTATGCTTGACCCTTTCGGAAAGAATGGAACATTCTCCACCCGCAATGCGTTCCAAAAGGATACGATGCAAAGCCGAACCGGACGCTTCCGTTTCTAAGCATCCCTTTTTACCGCAATGACAGAGAATTTCATTATCAAACACATTGATGTGCCCAAACTCCCCGGAAAAACCCGACTTGCCCATATAGACCTTTCCATCTATGACAATGCCGATACCCAGTCCCCAACTGACATTTACGAAAATGATGTCTTTTTCCCCTGTTACACAACCTCTCAAATGTTCCCCGTAAGTCATAGCGCGTGTATCGTTATCAATACATACCGGATAACCGATCTTTTCAGTCAAGACTTCAGCCAACGGATGTTCCGAGAAATTGAAACGGCTGAAACTATAGCCGGAATCCGGATTTACCCGTCCGGAGATATTGACGCAGATATTCAGTATCTTCTTCTCGTCCACACCGGTCTCTTGAGTAAAATCACGCACACGCTTGCACAACTCTTCCAAAGCCTCCGACGTATTCTCAAAGTTGTAAGGAATATCCGCCTTCATTTCCACCATATCCCCCTTAAAGTTGATGAGCCCGATGTTAAGGCTGAACTTCTTAATGTCAACCCCAACAAAATAGCCTGATTCCGGATTCAAGCCATATAAATTGGGGTGGCGACCGCTGCTCGTTTCCAGTTTGCCATAGTCATTCAAATAGTCATCCTCACACATTTCGTTGATAAACTTGGTGACCGTTGGTACGCTCAAGTCCAATTCCTTAGCCAAATCAGTTATGGTAGAACTACCATTATATATATAGTGCGCAATAATCCTTTTCTTTAGGATGGCATTTTTACCTCCAGCCTCCAATTCTTTTAGTAACTTCTGCTCCATACGGTTCATATTTTAAAAATACAGATATATTTATCACCAATAAATTAAATATTGCAAGTTATTTGAGGCATATTACCAAATATACGACTCCAATTCTTGAATATTTTTAGAATACACGCTTAATATATGTTATATTTTAGGTATTTATTAATTAAATTCTTTATTAATCATTGCAAATATAATAAATAGATTTTATATTTGCATTACATAAAAACAAATAATAAGAATAAATATCACCTTATATAAGAAATTTAAGATGAAAACGAATGTGAACTTCCGCTATTTGATGTTCCTGTCCATCGTGGCCGCATTGGGAGGTTTTCTATTTGGGTATGATGCCGCTGTGATTTCCGGTACGATTTCCCAAGTGACCGAACAATTCAAGCTGGACGAGATTCAGACCGGTTGGTTTGTAGGCTGTGCTTTAATCGGTTCTATTATAGGAGTTTTGTTTGCCGGAAGGTTAAGCGACCGTTATGGAAGGAAAATAACGATGTTGATTGCCTCTGTCTTTTTCACAGTGTCGGGCATCGGATGCGCTTTTGTAGCATCTTTTGAACAATTGGTGTTAACCCGCGTGTTGGGCGGCATCGGCATCGGAATTGTTTCCATCGTTTCACCTCTTTATATATCGGAAATATCTATCGCACAATATCGGGGACGATTGGTATCCTTGTACCAGTTGGCCGTAACAATAGGGTTCTTGGGTGCCTATCTAACCAATTTTCAACTGCTCCATTTTTCACAAAGCGCCCCCGTTTGGGGAACAGGATGGCTGCAAACTATTTTTGTCACGGAAGTATGGCGTGGCATGTTGGGCTTTTCCGGCATTCCGTCCTTACTGTTTCTGCTGATTCTTCTGCTAATACCCGAAAGCCCCCGTTGGTTAGTGTTACGAGGACGCGACCGTTTGGCACAAAATGTCTTCCAAAAAATCTATCTCTCCCCACAAAAAGCCATGGAACAATTATGCGAAACGAAGTTGGTTGTACAGTCGGAGTCCCGTTCCGATTGGAAACTGCTGCTGCGACCCAACATTTTGAAAGCAGTAGCGATAGGAGCTTCCATAGCCATCTTAGGACAATTCATGGGAGTAAATGCTGTACTCTACTATGGCCCATCCATTTTTGAAGAGGCCGGATTATCCAATGGCGATGCCCTTTTCAGCCAAGTGCTGATAGGTATAGTAAATGTGGTGACCACAATTATCGCCCTATTTATTATCGATAAAATCGGACGCAAGAAATTGGTCTATTACGGCGTTTCGGGAATGATTGTATCATTACTGCTTATCGGTTTCTATTTCCGTTTTGCTGAAACTTTCGCCTTACCTAATTCCTTTTTGCTGTTCTTCTTCCTATTTTATGTCTTTTGCTGTGCCATCTCCATCAGCGCAGTCATCTTTGTATTGCTTTCCGAAATGTATCCCACCCGAATTCGCGGCATCGCCATGTCCATTGCCGGATTTGCCTTGTGGGTAGGCACATACCTCATCGGACAGCTGACACCATGGATGCTCCAGCATCTGACTCCGTCCGGCACATTCTTGTGCTTTGCCGTGATGTGCGTACCTTACATCCTCATCGTCTGGAAACTGATTCCTGAAACAACCGGAAAGTCGCTGGAAGAGATTGAACGTTACTGGATGGGCAAGTCCCGACATTAACCAGCCATTTGTCTTTTTGAATGTTCAATAGGTAAAACACATATAAACAAGAAACTTATTTAAATCTCATTGCGTATGGATTTTAAACAATTATCACAACTGTACAAAACGGAATTGTTCGACAACGTAATTCCCTTTTGGTTGAACCACTCACAAGACCGCGAGTATGGTGGCTATTACACCTGCTTGAATCGGAATGGCGATGTGTTCGACACGGACAAGTTCATCTGGTTGCAAGGACGGGAAGTCTGGATGTTCTCCATGCTTTATAACAAAGTCGCGAAACGCCAAGAGTGGCTGGATTGTGCCATTCAAGGCGGGGAGTTTCTGAAGAAGTATGGCCACGACGGACATTACAACTGGTATTTCTCCTTAAATCGCGAAGGCCAACCGTTAGTGGAACCTTACAACATCTTTTCCTACACGTTTGCCACGATGGCCTTCGGACAGCTCAGTTTGGCAACCGGTAATGCCGAATACGCCGACATCGCCAAACAAACGTTCGACATCATCTTGTCCAAAGTGAACAATCCGAAAGGCAAGTGGAACAAGCTCCATCCCGGCACCCGCAATCTGAAAGGCTTCGGCCTGCCGATGATTCTCTGCAACCTCGCCCTTGAGATTGAACACCTGCTGGATGAACATCTGCTGATAGAAACCATGGATACTTGCATCCACGAAGTAATGGACGTGTTCTATCGGCCGGAATTAGGAGGCATCATTGTAGAAAACGTGTTGGCCAACGGTGAACTTTCCGACTCTTTCGAAGGGCGTCAGCTCACTCCCGGCCATGCCATCGAAGCCATGTGGTTCATGATGGACTTGGGTGTGCGCTTAAATCGGCCGGAGTTAATAAAAAAAGCCAAGGACATTACACTAACCATGCTCGATTATGGTTGGGACAAACAGTATGGCGGCATTTACTATTTCATGGACCGCAAAGGTTTCCCACCTCAGCAACTGGAATGGGACCAGAAACTATGGTGGGTACATCTCGAATCTTTGATTTCCACTTTGAAAGGCTATCAACTGACGGGCGATAAGCAATGTTTGGAATGGTTTGAACGGTTGCACGGCTACACATGGAGTCATTTCAAAGACACAGAATTCCCGGAGTGGTATGGTTACTTAAACCGGCAAGGTGAAGTACTGTTACCTTTGAAAGGCGGAAAGTGGAAAGGCTGTTTCCATGTGCCCAGAGGACTGTACCAATGCTGGCAAGTTTTGGAGAAACTGAGTGAATAAAGCATATATAATCACAACATCTTAATTTTAATTTAAGCAGATACCATGATGACTGAAATTAAACAACTAAGGAAGAGCTTGGGGTACCTATTGATAGGTATTCTTTTGTCTCTAAGCGCATTTGCGCAAGAAGGACAGAAAGTCGTCGGCACAGTGACGGCTGATGGCGAACCGCTAATTGGTGTAGCGGTATATGAGAAGGATGTACCATCTAATGGAACGATAACCGATATGGATGGTAATTATGCACTGACGCTGAAAGGAGCGAACGCCGTACTTGTTTTCCAATACGTGGGTTACGGGAAACAAGAAATCAGTGTAAACGGCCTTTCCAAAATCAACGTCTCTCTAAGTCAAGACAGCGAAATGCTTGACGAAGTAGTCGTTGTCGGTTATGGCACACAAAAGAAAGTCAATGTGACCGGTTCTGTGGGAGTGGCTGATATGAAGGAACTGGAGGAAAGACCGGTGCAAAATGTAAGTCAAGCCTTGCAAGGATTGGTTCCAGGTTTGAACCTTACGGCCAATTCGAACGGTGGTAAGCTTGATAATTCTCTTTCTGTAGATATCCGTGGCGTAGGTAGTATTGGTGATGGTTCCACTGCTTCCCCATTAGTTATGATTGACGGTGTGGAAGGTAACATGAATGCGCTGAATCCTAATGATATAGAAAGCATTTCTGTTTTGAAAGACGTAGCTTCTTCTTCTATTTATGGTTCACGTGCTGCTTTTGGTGTGATATTGATTACTACTAAATCCGGTAAAGCTGGCAAAACCAATGTCAATGTTTCTTCCAATGTTCGTTTCGATGCGCCGATAAATTTGCCTCACACATTAGATTCTTATCGTTTTGCTCAATATTTTAATGCCGCTGGTGCTAATAGTGGTATAGGGGCTATTTTCTCAGATGAAACGATGCAACGTATCATTGACTATCAAAAAGGATTGATTACAGATGGAACTATTGCCGTTGATAATGTGTGGCAGTTGGATCAATATTCCAATGCTAATACTGATTGGTATAGAACATTGTATAAATCATGGTCACCTTCTTATGAAACCAATGCCAGCATCAATGGAGGAAATGACAAAATAACTTATTATTTTAGTGGTGCATTCCTTAATCAAGGAGGTCGTTTGAATTATGGAAATGAAAACTTAAATCGTTATAACATTAACGCAAATATAAATGCGAACCTGTCTAAATACATTAGTGTAAATTATGCGATGAAATGGACCCGTGAGGATTATAAACAGCCTACTTATTTATCAGACATTTGGATTTATAATATTTGCAGGAAGTGGCCCACTAAACCCGTTAAGGATCCAAATGGCTTTTATCAAAATGGTTCAGATATCCCAGAGTTAGTAGATGGCGGACAGTCTAAATATCAAACAGATTACTTGTACCAAACTATAAAGTTTAAGATTACTCCTTTAGAAGGTTGGACTATTAATTTAGAAGGGAATTACTATACGCGTACCCAATTTGGGCATTCAGAGGTTTTGCCGGTATATATGCATTATGCGGACGGTACGCCTTTTTTGGTCGGAATTGGTTATGATGTTGCGGGAACATCCAAGGTAACCGAGTCTGCGGTTAAAGAAAACTCCGTGTGGTGATAAAAGGACTAAAGGATGTTAAACGTCAAAATGGCATAACTATGCTTATTTGCAGCAAATAAACCCCATATTATTCTTTCAATTTGCTGAAGCAATAGATTGGTCAAACAAATTATTAGTCATTTTTTCTGTTTCAAAAGCACAGATATTAGTAAAAAATGCTATTAACGTTCGTTAGTACATTTATCACCACACGAAGTAAAGAAAATACCGTAACGATGAACGGTTACTCGAATTACGAAAAACAATTTAAGTCCGGACACTATTTCAATATCATGCTAGGTGTCAATGCTGAGTTGTATAAATATAGGAATCTGACTGGTATTATGCAAGGTTTAATCAACCCTTCTGTGCCAACTTTGAATACAGCGACAACTAACCCGGAAGCTCAAGGCGGATATTCACATTGGGCTAACTTAGGCTATTTTGGCAGATTGAACTATAATTACAAGGAAAAATATTTATTTGAGGTCAATTTAAGGTATGACGGTTCTTCCCGTTTTATCGGCGATAAGCGGTGGGCTTTATTTCCCTCGTTCTCATTAGGTTGGAATCTTGCACGTGAAAGTTTTATTGACTTAGATTACGTAGATAATTTAAAAGTAAGAGCTTCTTGGGGACAATTAGGGAACATGAATACAACATCTTTCTATCCATTCTATTCTTCTATTCCAATGACAACACAAGGAGGCTATTGGTTAATAGATGGGCAGAAGCCCAATATTTCTGGAATGCCAGGTATTGTAAGTTCCAACATGACGTGGGAAAGGATTTCTTCTTGGAATATAGGTTTGGATTGGGGGTTATTTAATAATCGCCTGACCGGTTCGTTTGATTACTTTATCCGTAAAACTACAGATATGATTGGTCCGGCTCCCGAACTCCCTGCCACCTTGGGTACGGCGGTGCCTAAAATCAATAATACAGACATGAAGTCGCAAGGGTTTGAACTTGAAATCGGTTGGAGAGACCATATACGTGATTTTTCATACGGTGTGAAGTTCTCACTTTCTGATGCTCGTCAAACCATTACAAAATATCCTAATGAAACGAAGAGTTTATCAATGGCTTGGTATCCGGGAAAGACTTATGGAGAAATTTGGGGGTATGAAACAATCGGTATCGCCAAGTCTGATGAGGAGATGAATGATCATCTTAGCAGAGTTGACCAGTCTCAGTTAGGAACTGAGTGGGCTGCTGGTGACATTATGTATGCAGACTTGGATGAAGATGGTGTTATTACGACAGGTTCTAATACGGCAGATGATCCGGGGGATTTAAAAATCATAGCAAACACTACTCCTCGTTTCCGTTACGGCATATCCGCAGATGCCGCATGGAAAGGATTTGACTTACGTGTCTTTTTGCAAGGAGTAGGGAAGAGGGATTACGTTCCTGGTGCCGGAGCTTCTTTCTTTTGGGGAGCTACTGGAGCATATAACACATCTGTTGGTTTTGAGGAACATTGGGATTTCTTCCGTCCGGAAGGAGATCCGTTAGGAGCTAATTTGGATTCTTATTATCCAAGGCCTTTGTTTAATACTTATAAAAATCAACAAATCCAATCCAAATATGTCCAAAGTGCAGCTTATTTGAGATTGAAAAACCTTCAGTTTGGTTATACTTTGCCTAAATCTCTTACTCAAGGATGGGGTATTCAATCTCTGAGATTTTATGTATCTGGAGAAAATTTGCTGACATTCACCAAACTGGCTGGAATGTTTGATCCAGAGATGATAAATGGTAATATGAATGACGGATATGTCTATCCTCTTAACAAGACGATTTCTATAGGATTTAATCTTAATTTTTAATACAACTGGATATGAAAATTTTTAAATATATTATTACTACATGTATGGGATTGTCCGCATTGTCATCATGTGACGATTTCTTAGACAGGGAACCGCTGGATTTGATTTCATCGGAACAGTATTTTTATTCGGCTGATGATTTGGCTGCATATACTATTAACCACTATTCATTCCCGACACATGAAGGGTGGAGTTTGGGGACCTTAAACAATGACAATGGTACTGACAATCAAGTTTCAGGTTCTGCTAATCAAAGTTTATATGTAAAAGATATTTGGATTGTTCCCAGCAATGCACCAAGTTGGAACTTTGAGCGGATTAGAGCTTTCAATTATTTCTTTGAGAACGTGTTACCAAAATACGAAGCCGGCGAGATAAGTGGAGACGCTACATTAATCAAGCATTATATTGGCGAAGCGTACTTCCTGCGTGCATATGAATATTTTATTAAATTGCAAACATTTGGAGACTTTCCTATCATAACCCAAACTTATGCGGACAATAAAGATGAGTTGATAGAGGCTAGCAAACGTAGACCTCGCAATGAAGTGGCACGTTTCATTCTCGAAGATTTGGATAAAGCTATTGAATTGATGAGTAATGATGTGTTTAGCCGAAACAGACTGACGAAGGATGCCGCCCTCTTATTCAAGAGTCGTGTAGCTTTATATGAGGCTCGTTATGAAACATATCATAGAGGAACTCCGCGCCTACCGGGTGAGGCCGGATGGCCGGGAGCCAATATGGATTACAACGCAGGATTTAAAATCGACTTGAATGCTGAGGTAGATTTCTTTCTAAATCAAAGTATGGATGCGGATAAGCAAGTTGCGGATAAAATTGCGCTGACATCCAATTCCCATCAATTGAAACCGACAGATTCACCCTATGGCTGGAATCCTTTCTTTGAAATGTATTCCACTGTTGATATGTCAACTGTTCCGGAAGTTCTGTTTTGGCGCGCTTATAGTTCTGATTTCATTTTGCATTGTGTGGGTACCTATCTGTATATTGGAGGGAATATGGGATTAACCAAAGGTATGGTGGATAGTTTCTTAATGAAAGACGGAACACCTATTTACGCTAGTGATGATTATAAAGGAGATGCTACCATTATGCAATTGAAGGAAGGCCGTGATGAACGTTTACAGTTGTTTGTTATGGGAGAAGAAGACTTAAAAGTTATTGCTACAGGTGAGAAATTTGGCTATCCATATATCTTAAAATTTGGTGAAGAACATGATGTCACTGGGTATCGTGTAAAGAAATGTTTTTCCTATGACCCGACTCAAGGCGCTTCAAGTGGACAAATATCTTCGTTTGGTTCTATTGTATTCCGTGCCGTTGAAGCTTATTTGAATTATATGGAAGCAAGTTATATGAAGTTGGGCAGGGTGGACGAAACTGCTGCTCGTTACTGGCGTGCTATTCGTGAAAGAGCGGGTGTAGATACGGATTTCGAAAAAACTATTCAAATGACCGACATGGAAAAAGAAAAAGTTGGCGATTGGGGTGCATATTCTGGTGGTCAATTGATAGATGCTACACTATATAATATTCGTAGAGAGAGGCGCAATGAACTATTAAGTGAAGGATTACGTATGATGGATTTAAAAAGTTGGAGATCTCTTGACCAAGTAAATGGCTACATCATTGAAGGTTTCAATCTGTGGGACGAAGCTTATACACATTATGATGGATTAATTTATGATGGTAGTGCTTCTTCTACAGTTAGTAGTCCGGAACTAAGTAAATACTTGCGCCCATTTCAACGAGTACGTGATAATAACCCTGTTTGGGATGGTTTGGTTTGGAGCAAAGCAAATTATTTAGATCCAATAGGATTTAGAGATATGCAATTGGCTTCACCAGATGAGACGATTGAGAATTCTGTTATTTATCAAAATCCATATTGGCCAACAGAGGCAGGACCGGCATTGGAATAAGAGTTCTTGATATGCAAATTGTCGTCACATGAAACAAGGAATATACATAGGTATCGATGTAGGAGGTACATGGCTCAAAGGCGTTGCCTGTCATGTCCCCCTACAACCGGACTGGGCAAAGGCTGTGGCCGAACAAATAAAACAAAGTCAAGTGCAACGGGTACCAAGTCATTTGGGTTCCGGAAGGAGTGTCGAGGAGTTCATTCAAAGTCTTGATGAGCTATTGGACTTATTGTCACCTCCTGATTGTCCCGTTTTAGGTATCGGAATTTCCACGGCAGGGATTGTGGATTATGCAGGGAAGCGGATACCGGTAGCCTCCCCCCACTTAGGGATGTTGCCCTCTTCGGAATGGAAGGAGCATCTGGAACAGAAATACCAAGCGCCTGTGGTACTGATTAACGATGCTGATGCTACAACCATTGGAGCAGTGTCATGTGGCTATTTGCAGGGAGAGAGAACAATTGGCATAATGCCGATAGGAACTGGTGTAGGACTTTCCATCTGGCGCAATGGACGGAGATGGCAACCCGGCAAAATGCTTCCGTTGATAGGTTCGGTAGAGACTCCTTGCGGGTCGTTCGACACAATAGGCGGCATTGCAGGATTGTCTGCAAAGACAGGCTCCGACCTGTGTGCTTTGCTTACAGAAAACAACTGTTCGGAAGAACGCGAACGGTATTTGTCCGGTCTTGCCATGGTGGTTTATTCCGCTTGCGTACTATATAATATGGAGCAGGTATGGATTGGAGGCGGATTGGCCTCTGCCGCATCCGCTTGCGGGTATGCCTTGGGAGAAGAGTTGACACAGCGCATCACAAAACCGTTGGAAACATTGGGACGTACTGCCAAAGTCGGAGTTTTGAAAGAAGGCAATATGCTTCCCTTGACGGGAGCGGTGTCACTGGCCATAGGCGAAAAGACCGCCCGTGATGGAAATGTAAGGAAGACATACGACAGCATTCAGACAGAGACACCTTACGACGCCAATCTTTCCCTTCATAAGATGAACGCACAAAACATCGTTGAATACCTGTGGAACACGGAACAAGAAGCCGGCCGGCAACTTCATGAGTCGTTGCCCCAGATTGTGGAAGCGGCACAGACGGTAGCCCGGAAGCTATCCGAAGGCGGACGGTTAATTTATGTCGGAGCGGGAACCAGCGGTCGGTTGGCGGCTATTGACAATGTAGAGTTGGGCTGTACATTCGGATTCCCCAAAGAAAAGGTATTGACACTGATTGCCGGAGGCGTAGCGGACGCGTCCCTTGAAATAGAAAGTGATTTTGAAGAAGACGCAAGTGCCGTTCCCGAAATTCTGTTGGCACAAGTCTCATCCAAAGATGTTGTAGTGGGCATATCGGTCAGCGGTTCGGCTTATTATGTACGTTCAGCACTGACGGCATCACATAGTTTGGGCGCTTCTACCGTCTTCATTCAAGAAGGAGACAAGGAAGTGCCGTCATGGGTCGACATTAACATCGCACTTCGTTCCGGACACGAAGTGGTGGCAGGCTCCACACGCATGAAGGCAGGAACCGCTACGAAGAAAGTGCTCAACTTCATTTCGACCACCGCAATGATACGGATGGGAAAGGTGCACGGACCCTATATGATAGGCTTGGAATGCATCAATGAGAAACTCATCCATCGGGCACAAACTATCTTAAACCGGCTCTATGGATTGAATGGAGAGGAAGCAGGAAGATGGCTTGCCCGACACGGAAACAATTTACAACAAGCGATTGAAGCTTTAGAGAATAAGAATGAAAAATTATGAAATACATCTACTATTATTTATTATTACTGTTGGTGTTTGCGTCATGTACGTCTCCCGACTTTTACATATGCGCTCCCGAGGAGAATAACCTGTTGACCGTACTGGAACAGGAAGGCATGACGTTCAAGAAGTACACGAGTGCGGAAGAGGCCATCAATGCCGCCCCCGAAAGCGCATCCGTCTTGCTCTTGTCGCAAGGCTATCCGAAAAAAGCGGAAACAATGTCCAAAGAGTTGTTGGACAAAATCGAGTCGAAAAACTTGAAAGTCTATGCTGAATTTGTCTCCTTTGCCGATACAGTAAGCCTTCCCCAGGCACTGACGCTGGAACGTGTGGTCGTAGTGGACAGCACCTTTGCACAAGAATTACCGGCCATGAAATTATTAACCATCAATGGAAGCTATGTCCTGCCGGGAAAACAGGAACAGACGATATTGGCTGTGGCGAAAGTGGCAGGTATGGACAAGGCGGTGTATGGTTTGAAAGACACCCCGTACCATTCCTTACTCTACCGACACAACGGCCATCTCTTAGTGGCGACTTCGGCTTTAAGTCATTTCGCCGACGCGCGTTTTGCCCCACAGGAAGCCTGGAAATCCGTATGGAACGGCATCCTCTCGGAAGTGGCAGGCCGTCCCGTCGAACTCCATTCATGGCTCAATTATGTGAAGCCAATGTTTGGACGAGATGACGCCTTGTCCAAACAAAGCCGACGTCAATCCGTGGAGAAGGGAATTCAATGGTTCTACAACGGGCATTTCCTCGTAGACAACTCTTGGAAAAAAAATTGGCTGGACAAGTATACAAGTGATGGTTCCAAGCCTTTCGGACCGGAATTACCCCGTGCGGCAAAGGATGGTGACGGAAGTTTGGGCGTACTGGAGGGACATTGTTCATTCATCTATTGGAATGGCATACAGCAATACCGTTACTGGATGCGTAACGATGTGCAAGGAGAGTCGTCTATGGCTTTTGCTTTAGCCGGCAGACTCTTGAACAGAGATGATTACTGCAAGGTGGCATCCAATTTGGTGGAACATTCGTTGGACGAGTATCGGGACGGCCCGCGTTCCGACCCCAAGAGTCCTTCCTTTGGATTGTTGGGATGGGCGTTGACCCACAAAGGACATTACTATCAAGATGATAATGCCCGATCCATTCTGGGCATGTTGGCTGCGACGAGCATAACCAATCAACATCAGTGGGATCGGAAAATACTGGAGGCCATCATGGGCAATTTCCGCACCACGGGCAGAAACGGCTTCCGGGGCAGCCTTCTGTTTGAGGAAAACCTACAAAAGTATGGTTGGAAACATTATTGGAACGGGGACATCGTCAATCCACATCCGCATTTGGAATCGTGGATATGGGCTTGCTACCTTTATCTATATAGCAAAACGGGATATGAAGAGTTGCTGACCCGCACGAAGAAAGGTATCCGTCTGACCATGGAAGCCTATCCGGACAAGTGGCAATGGACCAACGGCATCCAGCAGGAACGGGCACGCATGATTTTGCCTTTGGCATGGCTGGCACGCATTGAGCCTACGGAAGAACACATCGGCTGGCTGAACTTCATGATTGACGAGGTACTGAAGAGCCAAGTGGCATGTGGTGCCATACGGGAAGAACTGGGCGATGCAAGCACCGGGTGGTACAACAAAGCAAAGTCCAATGAAGAATATGGCAAATTCGAAGCACCGCTCATTCATGACAATGGTGACCCCGTGGCCGATATGCTCTACACCAGCAATTTCGCTTTTTTTGCCTTGAATGAGGCCGCATCTGTAACCAAGAGACCAGAACATCGGGCAGCCGTACAGAAACTGTCTGATTTCTTGACACGTATCCAAGTGCAATCCGAGAAATTCAAAAGCGTGGACGGTGCATGGTTCCGTGCGTTCGACTACGATGAATGGGACTATTGGGCTTCCAATGCCGATGCCGGATGGGGTGCCTGGTGCACACTGACCGGTTGGATTCAAAGTTGGATAGTGGGCACACAAGCACTGCTGGAAATGGACACGACATTGTGGGACATCCTTCAGACACATGCCATTGAAAGCGAGTGGGAACAGGTAAAAAAAGAAATGTTAGAGGAATAAAAGGGGAAATTAAAGCCCCTGAAGTGAATGACAACAAACTCCCCTCCTTCCGGAAGGAGGGGTGCCCACCGGGCGGGGTGGTAGGACAAGAATGGTTCGACCTATTTATTATATAAGAATAGGAGTCGCTTACGCGGCATGTTTCTCCTACCACCTCCCCCTTACGGGTACTCCTCCTTCCGGAAGGAGGAGAATTCAGTTACCATTTACTCCTAACTGATAAATTATCATTTACTTGTTCCTTATTTAAAAGGATTGCCAACAAAGTGTTTCAAAATGTGTTTCAAAGTATGAAACACTTTGTTTCAAGCAGTGAAACACCTTGTTTCATTTAAAGAAACACATTGTTTCAAGGTATGAAACACATTGTTTCAAAATAAGACACACCGCTTGAAACACTTTTTCGGTCGGTTTTCTGTTCTTCCTTTTATCAATGAGAGTTGAGGAAGCTCTTAAATTATCATTTAAATAATTATAAACGAAATAGTATGAAAAAAATTGTATTTGTAGTAGCGTCATTCCTGTTAGCGACCGCATCGATGCAGGCACAGGACTTCCGTTTGCAGCCCACGCCACAGGAATATGTGTTCCAGAATGACTCAGTAGCCATTCCGCAAACCTATCGGTTGCATGCGGGCAATTCAGTCAGCGGACAGCCGTCCTTGTCTTTGTTGAAATCCTTGCTGCCTGGAGAAACATCCACGGCCGATTTCCAAATCTATGTCGGAACAAAAACGGATAAGGAAATGAAGAAGTATCGGAAACGCATTCCGGAGAAAGCCGACGGTTATTTTCTGAAGATTGAAAAGAACCGCATTGTCGTGGCAGGCGCCGATGAGCGAGGTGCATACTATGGCTTGCAGACGTTGGCTCAACTCTTGACACGGAACCAATTGCCGCAAATAGAAGTAGCCGACTATCCCGATGTCCCTTATCGTGGCGTGGTGGAAGGATTCTATGGAACTCCCTGGAGTCACGAAGCCCGCATGGATCAGTTGGATTTTTATGGGCGAAACAAGATGAACATCTATATCTACGGCCCAAAAGATGATCCTTACCACCGCACTCCACATTGGCGTACGCCTTATCCGGCTCAAGAAGGAGAACGCATCAAGCAGTTAGTGAACCGGGCTAAGCAGAATGAAGTGATATTCTATTGGGCTATCCATCCGGGAGGAGATATCCATTGGAATGAAGAAGACCGGGACCTCTTGCTGAAGAAGTTCGAAAGTATGTACCAGTTGGGCGTACGGGGATTTGCCGTATTCTTTGATGATATTTCGGGCGAAGGTACAAAAGCGGATAAACAAGTGGAATTGTTGAACTACATTGATGAGCACTTTGTACAAGCCAAAGAAGGAGTAGCTCCCCTCATTGTATGCCCTACCATCTATAACCAGGCTTGGGTAAAAGACGATGGATACCTCACTACATTAGGCGATAAGCTGAACGAAGACATTCAAGTGATGTGGACAGGCGACAAGGTGGTAACGACCATTAACAATGCCACATTAGACTTCGTCAACCCCTTGTTAAAGCGTAAAGCATTTATTTGGTGGAACTATCCCGTGTCCGATTACGTAACCGACCACCTGTTGATGGGACCGGTTTATGGCAATGAACAAAACATCCAAGACAAAGTATCCGCATTCGTTTCCAATCCGATGGAACATGCCGAGGCTTCAAAAATAGCCTTATATGGAGTGGCAGACTATACATGGAACATGAATCAATATGACAGCAATGCTTCCTGGCAATATGCGCTCCGCTCTCTGATGCCTGTTCATACGGAAGAATTGGAAGTATTTGCCATGCACAATGCCGACCCTGGACCGTCCGGATTGACTTTCCGTCGGGATGAATCAGTGGCAATCCAACCGGCTCTTGCAACGTTAGCAGACACCTATCGCAACAAGCAAGACATTAATGCGACCGCCTACCGCCAAGTGTCTGAAGAATGCGAAAGGATAATACGTTCGGCCGACATACTGCTGGCTTCGAGCAATGAAAATCCTGCTTTGATTAAAGAGATAAAACCTTGGTTGCTCCAATTTAAATTAGTGGGCGAGTATGGCAAAGAGGTGCTGAACCTTATCAACTTGCCAGCACAAAAGGAAGCGTTCGTTCAAAGTTATGAACATGCCCGTGCGTTACAGGTATTGATGCACGAAGTAGACAGCACGTACAATCGTTCGTCTTACTATCCGGGTATAAAAAGTGGCGCAACCCATTTGATGCCCACTTTCAATGCCTTGTTTGAGACTGCCACACAACGGTATAACATACAATACAATGAAAGTTTGGATGAGCAATCCATATTCCCTCCGAAAGAGAACGTAAAAAAGTAACATAAATCAACCTTAAAGCAATGACCAAATGCTAAAAGGACGGATTGACATAAGCTCATTCATTTAAGAAAAAAATTATGAAAAGAACCATGTATTTACACGCATTAGCCATAGCGCTGGTAAGTCTCTTACTGAGTAGCTGCGAAGTGGATAAAAGCAAGAGTGAAGTAGGGCTGACGCTAATCCCGCCCAGCACCATTACCAATCAAGTGAAGTTGGACATACGGGGAGGCATACGCAACATCACAGCCAAAAACAAGACGTACGAAGTATCTTTCTATTGGGATGAAGAGTCGGAAGATGCCAAATTGTATGAAGAGTCCGTAAACGTGCAAGCAGGCAAAAGCGCTTGCGTAAAACACGTTATCCCGACACAGGACAAAGTAGGACAGCATACAGTCATCATGGTAGTGGATGACGGTTTCAATACCTACAAAATGCAAAAACCGACTCATATCATAGCTTCGGATGTACGTTCGACACGACGGATTGACGGTTCCTTTGTCGGTTTCTATCATTGGAGCGAGCAGGAAGGAAAGATGTGGAACCCCATCATCAAAAACCTGACAGACGAACAATGGAAAGAAACAGTACACTCGATGAATAAACTGGACATGAACATCATCGTCATACAAGAATCGTTCAGAAACCAGAAGTATGTGGGCGACCACAACATTGAACAGGACGGTTATCAGGGAAAGGCATTCTATCCTTCAGAACTCTATACGGGACGTATGCCTATTGCCGCTCATGACCCCATTGAAGCCGTGTTGACACAAGCCGATGAAGAAGGCATGTACGTCTTCATGGGTGTAGGTATGTATGCGTGGTTCGATTATACGGAAGGCTCTCTGCAATGGCACAAGAAAGTGGCCAAGGAATTGTGGGAAAAGTATCACCATCACCCGTCATTCTATGGCTTCTACGTTTCTGAGGAAGGTATGGGAAGCCTGAGTTGTTTCGAAGAAGACCCAGCCAAAAAGCCCGTGCGACAGGAAGAAGTCCTGCATTTCTTCAAAGAATTCAAGAAATATGTCAGCGAGTTTGCACCCGACAAGCCCGTAATGTTTGCGCCTAATGGTTGGGGCGTAGGCGAAGCGCGCGACAAATACCCCATTTTGTTGCAATCGGTAGACATCATCTGCCCCTTCGCTTTCGCACGAATGCCAGGAAACGACATGACGGGAGTAGAAGCCGTGAACCTGCTGCAAAAGTTCTGCGATGACGCCAACGCCCACCTGTGGCTAGACCTGGAAGCTTTCCTCTTCCACGAAAAGGAATACTACTTAGTGCCACGGCCCATTGAGGAGATAAAGAATGACCTGCATCTGTTCAACAACTTCGAGAAAGTGGTCTGCTACCAGTATCCCGGCGTGTTCAACGACCCTGAGATGTCGGTATGCATCGGTGAAGAATCCACCATCCAACTGTTCAAAGACTACAAAGCCTATTTGGATTCATTGAAGTAAGCTTACGCTATAGTGAGAGAAACACAAACACAAAAACGACTACACCCGGGGAGCGGCAGAGGCGGATAGGCTTCGCCGCTCCTTTTTGTATGCGGGAAGCACTTTTTATCCATCCTTACACACCATAAAAACATACAAAGACCTGTATCCCTGCCAGGGAACTCCACCTTCAGTCCAATGGCAACGACAAGCAAAGCGATGCTTTATGCCAAACAAAGTGACTGTTTATGCAGATTATTCCAATGATTTTGCGTACTTTTGCCCGCTCTTAACCCCAAATCATCAACCGACTATGCTGAGTAAAGTAATAGATCAAGCTAACATAGACCACTTTGCCAAATGGCTGGCACGTGCAGAGAAGATGGTCATTGTATCGCACGTAAGTCCGGATGGCGACGCCATAGGCTCCTCATTAGGTTTGTGGCACTTTCTGAACTCACAGGACAAAACCGCAAATGTCATCGTTCCCAACGCTTTCCCCGACTTTCTGAAATGGATGCCGGGCAGCAAGGACATCCTGCTGTATGACCGCTACAAGGATTTCGCCAACAAGCTGATAGCCGAAGCCGACGTCATTTGCTGCTTGGATTTCAACGCCTTGAACCGCATCGACGCCATGAAGGATGCCATCAAGGCATCGCCCGCACGCAAAATATTGATAGACCACCACCTGTATCCCGAAGACTTTTGCAGCATTGTCATTTCGCACCCCAACATTTCGTCCACCTCCGAACTGGTATTCCGCCTCATCTGCCGCATGGGCTACTTTGAAGACATCACCAAGGAAGGAGCCGAATGCATCTACACGGGTATGATGACCGACACGGGCGGCTTCACCTACAATTCGAACAACCGCGAAATCTATTTCATCATCAGCGAACTTCTTTCTAAAGGCATCGACAAGGACGCCATCTACCGCAAGGTATTCAACACGTACTCCGAAAGCCGCCTGCGACTGATGGGTCACGTGCTGACACAGATGAAGACCTATCCCGAACACCGGGCAGCCATGATTTCGCTTACCGGACAGGAACAGAAACAGTTCAGCTACATCCGGGGCGACAGCGAAGGGTTCGTCAACATCCCGCTCAGCATCAAGAATGTAGTGCTGTCCTGCTTTCTGCGCGAAGATACGGAACGACCGATGATAAAAATTTCGTTGCGCTCGGTAGGCAGCTTCCCATGCAACAAGCTGGCTGCCGAATTCTTCAACGGAGGAGGCCACTTGAACGCTTCGGGTGGTGAGTTCTATGGCACCATGGAAGAGGCACGCCAGGTGTTCGAGCAAGCGATTGAAAAATACAAGCCGTTATTGAACGCGAGAAGGTAAAGTAAAGGAGAAATTAATTCTGCAAAAGGTTAAAAGATACGAACTTTAGACTTTACGGCTTTCAATATTCAAGATAATCAGATACTTTTGCATCCAATAAATCCAACTGAATACAATGAAAAAATTAGTTTTGTTTATATGTGTCCTGCTGACCGCAAGCGCACTGTTCCAGGCTTGCGATGACACCATGACCTATGCCGAAATGAAAGAACGGGAAGATGACGCCATCGCCGACTTCATCAACAAGGAAAACATCAAAGTAATAAGCCAAAGCGAGTTCTACGCCAACGACTCGGTGACCAATGTGGAGGAAAACGAATTCGTCCAACTGGCCAGCGGCGTCTATATGCAGATAGTAGACAAAGGCTCGGACAACCCGGCCGACACCGTGAAGAACAATGACGTCATATTGGTACGTTTCATGGAATACAGCCTGTTGGACGAGGATACGACGTGTTCCAACCTCTCCTACCCTTACTACGTGGACGAGTTCAAGTACACGGTGACCACCTCTTCTATAGCCGGCATCTTTACGTCGGGCATCTTTTTAGCGACATACGGAAGCACAAATACGGCTGTCCCTGCCGGATGGTTGGTTCCATTGGACTATGTCCGCGACGGAGCGCATGTCCGATTGATTGTTCCGTCCGACATGGGACATAACCCGGCCATGCAATACGTATATCCTTATTACTATGACATCCGGAAATACCAAATCTGGAAATAAATCCATATAAAGCCATGACATTAATCAAATCCATATCAGGCATCCGAGGCACTATAGGCGGAGGAGTGGGTGAAGGTCTCAATCCGCTGGACATCGTAAAGTTCACTTCGGCATACGCCACCCTTATCCGTAAGACGAGCACTGTTAAAAGCAACAAGATTGTAGTAGGACGCGACGCACGCCTCTCCGGCGTGATGGTGAAGAACGTAGTAGTAGGCACACTGATGGGTATGGGCTGGGACGTGGTAGACATCGACTTAGCCTCTACACCGACCACCGAACTGGCTGTCACCATGGAAGGTGCCGACGGAGGCATCATCCTTACCGCCTCACACAACCCCAAACAATGGAATGCCTTGAAGCTCCTGAACGAGAAAGGCGAGTTTCTAAATAAGGAAGAAGGCAATGAAGTGCTCCGCATCGCCGAAGCTGAAGATTTTGAATATGCCGAAATCGACCGATTGGGCACCTACCGCAAGGACTTGACTTACAACCAAAAGCATATAGAGAGTGTATTGGCACTAGACTTAGTCGATGTGGAAGCCATCCGTAAAGCCGATTTCCATGTAGCTATCGATTGCGTCAACTCGGTAGGAGGCATCATCCTTCCTCAACTGCTGGAAGCACTTGGTGTAAAGCATGTGGAAAAGCTCTATTGTGAACCTACGGGTGACTTCCAGCACAATCCCGAACCGCTGGAAAAGAATTTGGGCGACATCATGAACTTGATGAAAAGCGGAAAGAACGACGTAGCGTTCGTGGTCGATCCCGATGTAGACCGCTTGGCTATCATCTGCGAAGACGGACGGATGTACGGCGAAGAATACACGCTGGTCACTGTAGCCGACTACGTGCTGAAGCACACGCCGGGAAGTACGGTGTCCAACCTCAGCTCGACCCGTGCTCTGCGCGACGTCACCCGCCAATATGGTCAACAATATTATGCTTCGGCCGTAGGCGAAGTGAACGTTACGACAAAGATGAAGGAAGTGGGAGCTGTCATCGGTGGTGAAGGCAATGGAGGAGTCATCTACCCTGCCAGCCATTACGGCCGTGACGCATTGGTAGGCATCGCCCTTTTCCTAAGTCACCTGGCACACGAAGGCAAAAAGGTAAGCGAACTGCGCGCTACCTATCCGGCCTACTTCATGGGCAAGAATCGCATCGATTTGACTCCCGATACAGATGTGGACGCCATCCTTGCCAAAGTCAAAGAACTCTATAAGAATGAAGAAATTAATGATATAGACGGTGTAAAAATAGACTTCCCCGACAAATGGGTACATTTACGTAAGAGCAACACGGAACCCATCATCCGGGTGTATAGCGAAGCACACACACAAGAAGAGGCCGATGCCATCGGTCAGGAAATCATGAAAGTCATCGAAGACTTAGCGAAATAAAAAGTCTCGCTCACGTATGTGAACACCATTTTAAAATAGGGAGTGTGCCAAAATTAAGCACACTCCCTATTTTAGTACTTTTTCCACCTCCCCCTCAAAGTTCGGTGTAAACACGCCTTTTCCTAAATTTGATTTTATTTCATCCACCGGCCAGAAGCGTCCGCCATCCAATTCATCACTGGGTTGGATGGCGCCATCGTACACGGTCTTATAAGTGAAAACCAACTCACGCTCGCGGGCAGACTCAAAGACATAATGAGTGACTTGCTGGGGGTTAAAGTCCGTAATCCCCAATTCCTCACGCACTTCACGCCGCAACGCTTGCTCCACGCTTTCGCCCAAGTCCACATGCCCGCCTACTGCCGTATCCCATTTGCCGGGCTGAATGTCCTTCCATACAGGACGCTTCTGCAAATAAAGTTCCCCTTTTGAATTAAACACATGCAGATGTACCACCGGATGTAGCAATTTACTTCCATTGTGGCATTCACCGCGCGTGGCGGCTCCGATGATGTTTCCTTCTTCATCCACCAAAGGAAACATTTCTTGCTTATTATCTTGGTTCATTCCAATTAAGAATATGGTTCCAACATCTTTTTTACTACAGATTCCAAAATAGGAAGGTCTTCTTTGATTGTATTAAAAATGAGGATTTCATCAATATTTGCATATTCATGGGAGATAATATTCCGCATATCATAGATAGCTTTCCATGGAATTTCCGGATATCGGGCAAGAGGAGTATTCGGTTCTTTCAGTAGTTTGCCAACTTGTTCGCCAATGGTTTGTAACCTCATTACGCAAGAGTCGAAAATCATCATATTATCGGGCGATAACAAAAAATCATCCGGACAGTTTATATGCTCACAACGTTTCATTATAAGACCTATAGCCTCATATATTTGTTGCAAGCGATCCTGAATACAATAATTCCGATACGATTTAGACATAAACAGCTTCGTTTTGTATGCTTTGTTTCAATAATGGCCGCAATGAATTTCTAAAATGCACCAAATCAACCTCACAACCAAAGACTCCCTTCAAATTCTCCTTCAGTTCATACATAATGGAAAGCGTGGGCTTCTTCATTTCAACCACAATATCAATATCACTTTCTTCCGTATTATCTTGACGAGCTACAGAACCAAAAATACCGATACGGATAATACCAAATTTACTACCAAAAGCACATTTGAAATCCGACAGTCTCCTTTTACATTCCTCAAGTTGCAACATACGCCTCCATTCTATATATATTCAACCACAAAAATAAACAACTTCACTTTAAATACAAAATTTTCCCCTTCTCTTTTCAAGGTATCAACAACGACGAGTCGCCATAACTCAAGAAACGGAAATCGTGTGCCAAAGCATAATCGTAAATGGTTCGCCAATCACCCTGCACAAAGGCCGAAACCAGCAAAAGGAGCGTGCTCTTGGGCTGATGGAAATTGGTCACCATGGCTTTCACGATACGATAATCATAACCCGGCGCGATGATGATTTGCGTACTGGTGTGCAAGGTCTCCATGCCGTGACGATCCAAATATGAAAGGAGGGCGGTCAATGCTTCGACAGACGTAGGCGCGTCCCCCTCCATCCCGTAAGGTTGCCATTGGCGCACGGGCAATTCTGCTTCCGAAGCATCGGGACGCTCCAAAAGCGTGACGCCTATGTGGTACAGGCTTTCGAGCGTACGCACCGAAGTCGTGCCCACGGCGACGGCTTTTCCCCCGTGAGCAATTAAATTTTCTATCGTGGAGCGGGAAACGGAAATGTATTCCGTATGCATCTCATGTCCTTCTATCTCCTCACTCTTGACGGGTTTGAACGTACCGGCTCCTACGTGCAACGTCAGTTCCTCCAAACCGACACCTTTGTCACGAAGCGCGTCGAGCACACGGGAGGTAAAATGCAGTCCCGCCGTAGGCGCCGCCACCGACCCTTTTATCTTGGAATAAACCGTCTGATAGGTCACCTTATCACTCTCTTGCGTAGCACGGTTGAGGTAAGGCGGAATGGGCAGTTCGCCAAACACTTCGAGAATATCGGCAAAAGTCACCTCCGGATTGTCCCAACGGAAATCCACCCAATGGCTTGTCCCTCTGCACTCACCCCGTTCGGCAGTCAACGTCAACGGCCTTCCTTTCACCGTCATTTCCCGATGCAAGATCCCCTCCTTCCACTTCTTCAAGTTGCCTATCATACAAAGCCATGCCACATGCCCCGTCTGCTGGAAGTTGAGCGCATAGTCGGCCGGGGAAACCGGTTCCAGACAAAAGACTTCGATAAGCGCTCCCGTCTCTTTACGGAAATGCAGACGAGCCTGAATGACCTTCGTATTGTTGAACACCATCAGTTCCCCCGCAGGAATATAGTCGGGCAAAGAAGTAAAAACATCCTCGGTCACCTGTCCATGCCGATACACAAGCAATTTGGACTGGTCGCGCACGGGAAGAGGAAACTTCGCGATGCGCTCATCGGGCAAAGGATAATCGAACTCACTGATATGAATATGTTTAGGGTCTTGCTTCATAGGTCAAAAAAGATTTTTCTTCCATTAATCCCGCAAAGGTACATATATATTTTGGCATATTTAGCTACCTTTGCACCATTATATCAAACAAAAATACATAAGGAGGAAAACGACAGATGATAAAAATAGGAGATAAAGTCCGCTTTTTGAGCGAAGTAGGTGGCGGAACAGTCACCGGATTTCAAGGCAAAGACATCGTATTGGTGCAGGATGCCGACGGATTTGACATTCCGATGCACGTACGCGAATGTGTGGTGATAGAAACCGACAACTATAACATCCCCCTTCCTTCGGAGAAAAGCGCCAAGCCCGAAAAGAAGCGCGCCGAAGAACAACCCGCACGCCCGGCCGCTCCGCAAATGCGTGAAGAACCGGTACACCGGGTGGAAAAGCCCGGAATATCCGTCTACCGCCAACCGGAAATGAAAGGCGGCGATGTGCTCAACGTCTATCTGGCTTTTGTGCCTATCGACATCAAGGCCGTGAGCACCACGCCATTTGAAAGCTACCTTGTAAACGACAGCAACTACTATCTCTACTATACCTATCTGGGAGCCGAGGGCAAAGCTTGGACAATACGGTCACAAGGTTTGGTGGAGCCTAACACAAAGCTCTGCTTAGAGGAATTCGAAAAAGCGACGCTGAACGACTTGGAGCGGGTATCAGTGCAACTCATCGCGTTCAAGGACCGCCGCCCGTTCAGTCTGAAGCCGGCCGTCAGCGTAGAGCTACGCATCGACACGGTGAAATTCTACAAACTCCACACCTTCCAGCAAACGGACTTCTTCGAAACGCCCGCCCTGATGTATGACATCGTGAAGGACGACCGTCCCGCCAAACAAGTCTATGTTTCGGCCGAAGATTTGCAAGCCGCCCTGATGCAAAAGAAATCAGTGGACACAGCCCCTAAACCTAAAACGGCTCCCAAACATGACGGCAAGCAAGACATCATAGAAATAGACCTCCACATCAACGCCCTGCTGGACGACACACGGGGCATGAGCAACGGGGAAATGCTGAACTACCAGCTGGACAAGTTCCGCGAAGTGATGGAGCAATACAAAAACAAGCGTGAGCAACGCATCGTCTTCATTCATGGCAAGGGGGACGGAGTGTTGCGCCGTGCCGTCCTCAACGAGCTGAAGCGCAAATATCCCGCCTGCAAGGCACAAGACGCTTCTTTCCAGGAATACGGCTTCGGGGCGACAATGGTCACCATCAAGCAATGAACCACCAGTGATTGTCCGTGCTTCGCTCTTCATCAAAAGCGAAGCCTTCCCATGCGAAGTTCTTCAGTTGTTCGGGGTGAGTGACGCGATTTTTGATAAAGAAACGAGTCATCTCACCCCGGCACATTTTAGCATAGATAACCACAGTGGCCAGTTTACCGCCTTTCCACACACGGAACTCCGGGGTTATCACCTGCACTTCCCGCTCTACCCGCTTCCAGTCGAACAAGTCTTTCATCTCCGCACTGGCCAGATTGTGAGCAACACCCCACCCTCCCGCTTGACGTCCTCCACGAAAACATCAGTCAGCAAAGGTTTCCAATAATCGAACATGCTTATTCCCCCCGCCTCCGGCAAATGTACATCACCTTCCAAACGGTAAGGGCGGATGCCATCCAACGGACGGAGCAAGCCATAGAGAAAAGAAGTGATGCGCAAATGCTCCTGTGCAAAAAGAAAATCGTCCGGTGTAAAATCTTTCGGCGCGATACGTTTGAACACCGCTCCCGTATAGGCACCGATAGCGGGTATCGGCCCATTATCTTCCGAACAAAAGTTTTGATACCTTATATAATTCTCAGCCGCAATCTTCACATTCACCCGCAACAGCCCTTCCAACTCCGAGACCGAATATTGGGCCAGATCCAACGCATGTCGCAACGCCTCATCCGCAAATCGAGGCACTGTCATCTCCGGCACTCGCAATGCCGAACGGCCAGCCATTGTCTTGGCACATGAAATAAACGCAAGCATAAACTTTTATTCTGTAATCTCTATCAGATTGCCTTCCGGCCCTTCCACGCAACTCTCATAATATCCGTCGCCCGTCGTGCGCGGGCCGCTTAGGATTGCATATCCGTCAGTGCGGAGTTGTTCAGTCAACTGGTCCACACGTTCTTTCCCTCCCACGCTGAAAGCGATATGAATGTACCCCGTCCGCATAGGATGTTTTTCACCATCCGACGTATCCGGACGTGCCATGATTTCCAGCCTTGCCCCATCGTCGAATGACAAGAAATAAGTTTTCAGTCCCGTCCTCGGATTGTGATACATTTCGTTAGAAACCGCACCGAAATAACGCATGAAGAACGCGCGTGCACTTTCCAAATCCCTCACGTAAAGAGCCATATGGTCTAATTTCATAAGATATACTGTTATTTTGTCTGCGAAGATACGAAAAATAGGCCATCTAAAAAACGGTTCACCCGGAGAAAACACAGGCATCCTTGCTTACTTGCCCAAGTATCATTGGATAAACGACAAAGTATCCAATAATACTTAAGTAAGTTATCTATATATCTCCACGGCTCTATTTTTCAAAAAAATTCCGTCATGAAAGTTGTTCTTTAAATTTATTTTACTCTGTGTGGTGATAAATGTACTAAAATCTGTTAAGTCCGCTGGTGCAGCTTTTCTAATGGAATGAAAGCCACTAAATTTGCAAGAAAAGCCATATGCTGCTAAGTCAATTTGAAGGTCGTTTTCCGACGGAAGAATC
>CASENS010000020.1 GCA_949289345.1 uncultured Bacteroides sp. | reverse complement strand
TCGAACCATTCTTGTCCTACCACCCCGCCCGGTGGGCACCTACCCCCTCCTTGCTCCCCCGTTATCGGGGGAGAGCAACCTCCCAGGAGGAGGGGAGTTAATTACCCGTCATTATCGAATGGGTTTTCCGCAGGAAATGGGCACTCAGCATGACAAAATGATAGCAGTTTTGCATTTTGAACACCCTCATATGCCCAGTGCAGCGCCTCGATGGCAATAAAGGTTTGGAGGAGTATTTACAACTTCATTATGAATTTAAACAGACACAGTTATGCGAAGAGTGATGTGGTTATTTGGCTTGGTGTTTCTTCCTGTTTTAGTGTATGGACAAAACGTTATAAAAGGCACTGTGATTACGGAGGGAAAACATGGAATAAAAGATGTGACAGTGCGATTGTTGCAGAAAGATTCATCTTTTATTGCAGGAACTGTGACCGATATAAACGGAAGTTTTCAACTTCAAACAGCGGAAACTCAAAATCTGTTTCTTCATTTTAGTTCTGTCGGGTATAAATCCCAACATATCAAACTGACAGGAAATATTGGTGGCACACTTGATGTTGGATATGTTGTTTTGGACTCGACCACAGTAACATTGGACACTGTTACAATAACAGCGCAACGCCATGTTAGGAAAGCGGATAAAACCTTAATATTCCCAGATAAAAAACAAGTGAAATATGCGGTGAACGGATACGATTTGTTAGCCAACTTGATGATTCCAGGATTGAATGTAGATCGAATTAATAAAAAAGTCAGTACATTGACCGGTGAAGCTACACTTTACATAAATGGGAAAAGAGCCAGTTTGCATGAAGTACAGGCTTTGCGTCCTAAGGACATTGCGCATGTGGAATACCATGATTTTCCACAAGGACAATATGCTAAAGATATTGTGGCCATCAACTATATAACAAAATCTTATTCGTATGGTGGATATATCATGGCTTCTGCTGAACAACGTGTAGGTTTCCCGTGGGGAAGCTATATGGTGGCAGCCAAATATAATGAAAAGAATTCTACATACAACCTTATTGCAGGAGTTGATTGGGAACACGAAAAAAGTTCATTGGAACAAACCGAGAAGATAGATTTTGGTGAGAGTCTTTTGGATAGAATACTCATCCAATCTTCCAACCAATCACAAAACACGCAGTATGCGATGTTTAATTATGATACATGGGGGAAAAACGATAATTGGAATGTCACGATAGGGTATACAAGAAGCGGATTACCTAAAAGCATATCAGAGGGATTGACAAGTTATAGACAATGGGAAATGGAAAGCACTACGCGAAATTTCACAGAGCAGACAAGCCACCAGCCTTATGCCGGTTTTCGTTATTATCATCCAATTGATAAACGTCAATGGTTTATGGCGGAAGTGGGTTTGACTTATACTCATACAACCTACGACAGGCATTACAGTGAAAATGGTTCGTGGATGGAAAATACTTATAAATATCATATACGGACAGACGAAGATGTATACAGATTGGCAGGAAATCTTTATTACAACATTAGTTTTAATAAGAATAATTATTTTATGGTGGATTTGGCCCATTTCCAATATCTGACATCTGATGTATATTCGGGGGATTTGCAGTCGGATATAAACCTGATATCTGGCGAGACACAATTGAGGTTGATATACGGCCAGCGAATAGGAAAGAAATTGTCCATGACCTTTGTTTTGGGAGGTTCACTTAATGCATACAGCTTGCGGCATACCATGTCTCAAGTCACATTTTCTCCGCGCCCCAGTCTCGCTTTACAATATATGATGGCTCCGAAACACTCCATTCGTTTTTCCGGATACATGGGCAATTCCACCCCTCAATTGTCTTTGTTAAATAACTTGGAACAAACTGTTGATGCTATTACAGTAAAAAAAGGTAATCCGGATTTAGATATCAGCAAGTTTATAGGAGGCGATTTTGCTTACATGTTTTTATCCAACAATTTTAGTCTTTCAGCAGCCCTCAAATTCAATGCGGTATTAGATCCAATAAAACGTCATTATTTTATCGGTCATCAAAAATTAGTTGAAAGCTATATAACAGACGGACAATACCGTAATATAGAACCTTTGATTTCTTCTTCCATCGGATTTTTCGATAACAGTTTGAAGTTAAAAGCGGATTTCGGATTTCTGCATACATCTTTGAGAGGAAAGGAGATAATGTCGCAGAATACATGGAAAGGAAGCGTTTCCGCTACTTGTTCTTTTGATAATTTGTATTTTCAAGCTTATTGTTCTTCACCGGAAAAAGCGGTGAGCAGTGCAGGAATATATTATAAAATTCCCATTGACTATGGAGTGTCAACCAGCTATTTTATAAAAGGTTGGGCAATGGAGATAGGAGCAAAACGCCCTTTCTTACATAAAAAGAATGAATGGTGGTTACCTGCTGGACAGCCGTATACCTATCACAAATATTTTGTAGATAATTCTGTTAAATCTATGGTATATTTTAAGCTGTCTTATAATCTTGATTTTGGGCGGAAAATACAAAAAACAAATAGTAATGTAAGCAAACGAATAAATTCTGCGATATTTAAGTGATGGGATTCCCTTTTCAAAAACAGCACGACAGTATGCAATGCGGCATCGCCTGCCTGCAGATGGTATGCCAATACTACGGCAGGAAATATACCTGCCAAACATTGTCCGGCTATTGCATGGCTTCTACAGAGGGGGTGTCTTTGCTGGCTATCAGCCAGGCGGCGCAACGGTTAGGGTTTCAGACAACTTCGGGAAAGGTCGCTGTCGGACTAAGAAACTGCTTTGAATTTCTACAAAAAGTTTTTCTTGGCTTGATGCATTCGTTTTCGTGTGTGCTTTGGGCGATTTTTTGCTCCTTTCCGCTTCTGTTCTTCGTCAGACAGCCCGCTATCTTCCTCATCATAGAAGCGGAAATGCCTCAAAAACTCATCCCAAATCATCGCACGATAAATTCAAAACAGTTTCTAAAAGCGGAGCGTTAATAATATTTAGAATATCTCTTTCTTCTTTATTCCTTAAATTATTCCTAACTTTGCACGCCTAATGGGGAATGCAGCAATGGAAAAAGCAAAAGAGACAGAACAGAATGTCCGGAAACCTGCCACGCGGTGGATGCGGCTGGCGGTGAAGGTATGGGCCAATGTGTGTCGTTTTGTATTGGGAGGCGTTTTCGTTTTCTCCGGATTCGTCAAGGTGATCGATCCTTTTGGATTTTATTACAAGTTGCAGGATTATGTCACCGCTTTTGGCATGAGCGCCTGGGTGCCTGTGTCATTGTTGTTTATGGCGGGTGTGGCGTTGTCCGTCATTGAATTTTATGTGGGAGTCTGTCTGTTTCTTGGCATTCATAAGAAAGTCAGTTCGGCAATGGCTCTTTTGCTGATGGCGTTTATGACCCCGCTCACACTTTATCTGGCTTTTGCCAACCCGGTTTCCGATTGTGGCTGTTTCGGTGATGCGTGGGTATTGACCAATTGGGAGACTTTCTGGAAGAATGTAGTGCTGCTGGTGGCCGCTTTGTCCGTTTTCAGATGGCGGGGGGAAGTGGTCCGTTTTATTTCCAGCAAGATAGAATGGATGTTTTCCATGTATACCATTCTGTTTATTTTTGCCCTCTCGTTTTATTGCCTGCGCAATTTGCCCATCATCGATTTCAGACCCTATAAGATCGGGGTGAATATTAAGGAAGGAATGGAAATTCCGGCAGGCGCCAAACCTACGGTTTATGATACGCGGTTTGTGTTGGAGAAAGACGGCAAACGGCAGGAATTTACATTGGAGAACTATCCGGACACTACATGGACGTTTGTGGAGACACGTAATGTGGTCAAGGAGAAAGGCTATGAGCCTCCCATTCATGATTTCTACATGTTTGACGTGGAAACGGGAGAGGACATTACGGAGCAGGTCCTGACGGACAAAGGATATACATTCCTGCTGATAGCCCACCGGATTGAGGAGGCGGATGACGGCAGCATCGATTTGATTAATGAAATCTATGATTACAGTGTGGAGTACGGATATGGCTTTTATGCGCTGACTTCTTCGCAGGAAGATGACATCCGGCTTTGGTGTGACCGCACGGGAGCCGAATATCCGTTTTGCCAGGCGGATGAGATTACATTGAAGACCATCGTGCGCTCCAATCCGGGTCTTTTGCTGATGAAAGAAGGAACTGTCCTGAACAAATGGAGTGATAACAATTTGCCGGATGAATATGTGCTGACAGACGCTCTTGACAAGATACCGTTGGGGCGGCAGAAGACGGTCAATGTATGGCTGACGGTGGGGAAAGTCGTGTTGTGGTTTGTCGTGCCGTTTTTCCTGATTTTGGCGCTTGACCTTCTGGTGGTGAAACGCAAGGATGGCAAAAAACTGGCGGAAGGCCTACAGTAAAACAGTAATGAAGGATGTGAAACTGTAAAATGACAATATTAATCTTTAAAACAAAAACAAAATGAGAAAGAACATTGTTGCAGGTAACTGGAAAATGAACAAGACCCTTCAGGAGGGTGTTGCGCTTGCAAAAGAACTGAACGAAATGTTGGCTTCCGAAAAGCCTAACTGCGATGTCATCATCTGCACACCGTTTATCCACCTGGCTTCTGTTACGCCGTTGGTAGATCCCGCAAAAATCGGTGTAGGTGCCGAGAACTGCGCGGACAAGGAATCGGGCGCTTATACGGGCGAAGTGTCTGCCGCCATGGTAGCGTCTACGGGTGCTAAATATGTCATCTTAGGCCACTCGGAGCGTCGCGCTTATTACCATGAGACCGTAGAAATCCTGGAAGAAAAGGTGAAATTGGCTTTGGCTCACGGGCTGACTCCTATCTTCTGCATCGGTGAAGTATTGGAGGAGCGTGAAGCCAACAAGCAGAACGAGGTAGTTGCCGCCCAGTTGGCATCGGTATTCTCTCTGTCGGCTGAAGATTTCGCGAAGATTATCCTGGCTTACGAACCTGTGTGGGCTATCGGTACCGGTAAGACCGCCACTCCCGAGCAGGCGCAGGAAATCCATGCCTTTATCCGTTCGACGGTGGCTGCCAAGTATGGTCAGGAAATAGCCGACAACTGCTCTATCCTGTATGGCGGTAGCTGCAAGCCCTCTAACGCGAAGGAACTTTTTGCAAAGCCTGATGTGGATGGCGGCTTGATTGGCGGCGCTGCTTTGAAGGCTGCTGACTTCAAGGGTATCATCGACGCTTTCAATTAATAATCAGAATAATATGAGAGAAGGCCGCGCCGTTGCATAGCTTGCGACGCGGCGCTTCTCCTCTTGTCTCTTACTTTGCTAACAAATCGTATTTGTGTAATGAAACGTATCCTTTTAGCCGTTTGTGCGATGATGGCCGCGCTGGTTGCCATGGCACAAAACAACATCATTAAGAGCTTGGAGCGTAATGTTCCCGGGCAAGGGAAAGTGACTATTCATCAGGATCCGCGTATCGAGGCACTGATCGGGGAGGAATATGTTCCCTCGCAGACGGGAGAACAGGCTTTCTTGAAGTGCTCGGGTTACCGGGTGCAGGTTTATGCCGGCAACAATACCCGTCAGGCTAAAAATGAAGCCGATGCGGTGGCGACGGCTGTCAGGGAACTGTTTCCCGAACTGACTGTATATACTTTTTTCAATTCTCCGCGTTGGTTGTGCCGGGCGGGCGATTATCGTAGCGTGGAGGAGGCAGACGCCATGATGCGCCGGTTGCGCGCTACGGGAGAGTTTAAGGAAGTTTCCATTGTCAGAGACCAAATTAATATTCCACTATAATATCAATCGGATAAGAAAGACATGTTAGATAAAGAAGTAGTCACATCGCCCCATTTGGACGAATTGAAAGAGCATTATTTACGCATCCTCACGCTTTTGGGCGAGGATCCTACCCGTGAGGGCTTGCTTAAAACTCCTGAACGTGTGGCTAAGGCCATGCTGACGTTGACCAAGGGATACAGCATGGATCCGCATGAAGTGTTGCGTTCCGCCAAGTTTAAGGAAGAATACAGTCAGATGGTCATTGTGAAAGACATCGATTTCTTTTCGTTGTGCGAGCACCACATGATTCCTTTCTACGGCAAGGCGCATGTGGCTTATATTCCCAACGGTTACATTACTGGGCTGAGTAAGATTGCCCGCGTAGTGGATATTTTCTCCCATCGCCTGCAAGTACAGGAGCGTATGACGTTGCAGATTAAAGAATGCATCCAGGAAACATTGAATCCGCTGGGTGTCATGGTGGTTGTTGAAGCCAAACACATGTGTATGCAAATGCGGGGAGTGGAGAAGCAGAACGCCATTACCACTACTTCGGACTTCACGGGAGCTTTCAACCAGGCCAAGACCCGTGAGGAATTTATGAATCTGATAAAGCACAGCTGAACTTACAGCTTCAGCACGACGCGGTCGCCCAACCGTTTGGCCATGGCACTCTGTATCTGGCGAAGTTCGTTATAGTGTTGCATCACAGTGGTGCATTGCTCATTGTCGTTCGCTATGGCAGGGTCTTGCAAGGCTTTGAGCGTGTGTTTCAGCTCCTCATCGATGATGGCGAATTTGAAGTTAATCATTAGTAAAGGGACTAATTCATACAACCGCTCGTCGTCCGTCACAATCTTCTGCGCTTTGAAGTGATATTTGCTCAGCTGATAGCGGTCGCTTATCAAGTCTGCGCTGAGCTGTCCGATAGCCGGGTCGGGATGGTTCAGGAAATAGTGTTCCGCTATAAACTCCGGCTGATGGATGCGCTCGGCTGCTTCTGCCAGGATTTGCCGGTGTAACGGATTGTGGAAAGACAAATCATCTTGCTGCAGGTCGGCCATTACATATTCTATGACAGTTACGGGATGCTCTTCCCCTTTCTCGTCGGTTGTGTTGCACATGACCCGCTCCCCGTAACGTACAATCATTTGGATAATCTGCTGCTCGTATTGGTAAAATTCCTGCCCTTCTTTGCCTTCTTGGGGAATGAACGATGTGTAGGTCGTACCGATAGGCGTATTTTCCGCATCCATCTCAGGTGGAGGAGGCAAGGTCCCGTCTTCTACAGAGGCTTCGGGTGTGCTTCCGGTTTGTGCTTGCAGGCTGCGTTTGCGTTCCCGTTCGCGCTGTTCGGCACGTTGCTCGGCTTCCTTTTCACGCCGTTTGGCTACTTCGGATACCAGCAGGCGGTCCTCTACGTGCAGCAGTTGGGCGCATTCCTTGATGTAGACATCACGTACAATCGCTTCGGGAATAACCGAAATGCTCTGCACGATGTTGCCGATAAGTTCTGCCCGTTTGATGGGGTCGCGCCCCGCATCTTCCAGGAGTAAGTTGGTCTTGAAGCGGATGAAGTCCGTCTCATGCTCGTCCAGAAAGGCGCGCATCGCTGTGCTATTGTGCTTGCGGGCGAAAGAGTCGGGGTCGTCTCCGTCGGGCAAGAGGCAGACTTTCACGTTCATCCCTTCTTCCAGCAGCATGTCGATACCTCGCAAAGAGGCTTTGATGCCGGCTGCGTCGCCGTCGTACAGCACGGTCATGTTGGACGTGAAGCGATGTATCAGTTTGATTTGTTGCGTGGTGAGCGCCGTACCCGAAGAAGCCACTACATTTTCGATGCCGCTTTGATGCATGGAGATGACATCCGTATAGCCTTCCACCATGTAGCAGCGGTCTTGCTTCACAATGGCTTGTTTGGCCTGGTAGATGCCGTATAGTTCGTTGCTTTTGTGGTAGATTTCAGATTCCGGTGAATTGATGTACTTCACCTTGACCCCTTTGGTGGCGGCTGCCAATACGCGTCCGCCAAAAGCCACCACCTTTCCGCTCAATGTATGTACAGGGAAAATGACCCGTCCCCAAAAGCGGTCGCGCAGGCGATGGTCTTCCGTCTCGTAGCAAAGCCCGGTCTTGACAAGGTAATCTTTCTGATAGCCTTTGGCCAGTGCCTCTTTGGCAAAGGCATCATGGCTTTCGGTGCAGTAGCCTAACTGGAACTTTTCTATGATGTCGTCGCGGAAACCACGGTTGCGAAAGTAAGCCATACCGATGTTACGGCCTTCTTCTGTCTCACGCAGCGTATGCCGGAAGTAGTCGTTGGCAAACTGGTTGACTACGAAAAGGCTTTCACGTTCCGTATGGACGGCTTTTTCCTCGTCCGACAGTTCGCGCTCTTTGATTTCAATGCCGTATTTCTTGGCCAGATAGCGCAAGGCATCCGGGAAACTGAACTGTTCGTGTTCCATGATGAAGTGCACCGGGTTGCCTCCCTTGCCGCATGCGAAGCATTTGCACAGGTTTTTTGCGGGCGATACGTAAAAGGAAGGCGTCTTGTCATCGTGGAAGGGACATAGCCCCACATAGTTCACCCCGCGCTTGCGCAGGGTGACAAAGTCGGACACGACGTCGTAGATTTGCGCCGCGTCCATGATGCGGTCTATGGTGGCTTGGTCTATCATTGATTGTTGCAAGCAAAGGTAGCGATGTTTTTTGAAATGGCAAACACCGGGGAGTTACTTTTTCCCACAGGATGTGTTTGCTTCCTCCGCGTCGTTGTGTTCAAAAAATGAATTCCCATTTGCCGAAGTCGTTCTTATCCCCGGAAGCATCAATAAGACAACCGTCCGAAATCACCGTATGTTTTGGGTCAAAAGATAGTTAGTTTTGCTCCAAAAGGTCGTATGTTTTGAGGCAAAAGGTCGTATGTTTTAGCCCCTCCGAAGGGGGAGCTTATGATAGAGTTTGTATCTCAAGCCTCCCTTTGGGGGAGGTTGGTGGGGCTTAAGTTCCCTCTTCGTGGGGAGTTGAGGGGGCTTCGGAGGAGTGTTACAAAAGTTTTCCCAAAACATCTTTCACCCTTTCACCGCTCTTCCAACCTGTTGATACATAGTGTGATGTGGTGAAAGATACATCTTTCACGGATGTTTCACCACGTTGCTTTCACACGTCGGTGTGTATGATAAGTGGTGGAACATTTTTCTACCACAAGTGGAACATTTCTCCACCCAGTGAAAGATAGGTGAAACCAGATGTTTTACCGGATTGCGTTTATATTCAGCAGGTTACAGGCCTGTGAAGGCGTGAAGGCTATTTATGCTGAATTTTCTTTTATGTGGTGAAAGGATGATTTATCGGGTTGTTTATCCGGTGTACAGATAAGACATTTGGGTATTCATATCAGCTTGTAGGGGTGCGATAAATTGCGCTCCTACAAGCAGATTCTTGCGCCTATATTACGCTGGTAAGCACTCAATTTAGGGCATCCCCCTTTGAAAGGGCACTTTTCAGTGCCCTAAACCGAGTTTTGTTAATTAATTAGCTTTGAATTTACCATTGGCTGGTAGCCAAAGTGATTTTGTCAGGAACCATGTTAACATAATCC
>CASENS010000019.1 GCA_949289345.1 uncultured Bacteroides sp. | reverse complement strand
TCCGAAATAGTTAAGTGTTTTTTCGGTAAAGGTTCAGACGGCTGTTTGCTTATCTGAACTTTTTACTTTTAGACCAGCGTATTAATGTTTAAGCAAGTGAACAACATTAGTTTATACTATAAATGGGAATTTATCAGGCTGTTTGGATGGCACACAGATAACACAGATGAGACAGATTTACACAGATTATTTAATTTACTATTTCTGATTTATGATTTATGAAATCTGAATTCTGAAATGAGAAAGATTCGGGCGAAGCCCCTTTAAAAATCTGTGGTCATCTTGTTCAATCTGTGTCATCTGTGTGCCAATTAAATTCCCATTTGTATATCCGATGATTCTTTTGTTTCTGTTTATCTGTCTGATTGATAGTGATTTGCATTTATACCATTGTATAGCAGTATAGCAAGGCAGTTCTGAAGGAATGCGTTAATTTTGCCCCGTCATGCAACTTGTAGACGATGTCTCATGACCCATGAACGGGAAGTATAATTTTAATGCTATATAGATTATGAACAGACGAATTGCTTTTCTTTGCTGCTGCCTGCTGACGGCTTTGGCCGTGCAGGCACAAACCCTGACGGGAAAACTTATCGACGAGAACAATCAACCCCTGTCGTATGCCAACATCGTACTGCTGTCCCTGCCGGACTCTGCCTTCGTGACGGGCAGTGTCAGTGCCGAAGACGGGACGTTCAGTCTGAATGCCACGTGCGACAACCGGCTCATCCGCGTGTCCTCCATCGGCTATGCCACCTTATATAAAAGATGTATGGGGCAGGACCTCGGCACGCTGCAACTCACGCCCGACGCGCAAATGCTGGGCGAAGTGGTGGTGAAGGCCGACCTGCCCAAAGTTCGCATCAAGGGCGACGCGCAGGTCACCACCGTGCAGGGCAGCATCCTGGAACAGGCGGGCACGGGCAACGACCTGCTGAACAAACTGCCCGGTGTGTCGGCCGACGAGGGTACGGTGAACGTATTCGGCTCGGGCGAGGCGGAAATCTACATCAACGGACGCAAGATGCGCGACGCTTCGGAGCTGGACCAACTGGAGAGCGACAACATCAAGCGGGTGGAAGTGGTGCGCAATCCCGGTGCCCGCTACGATGCGGAGGTGCAGGCCGTGGTGCGCATCTATACCAAAAAGCCGCAGGGCGAAGGCTTCGGCTTCAACAACCGCTTCCTCACCCGCTATCAATATGACTGGACTGTGCTCGACCAGTTCAACTTCAACTACCGCAAGGGCGGGTTCGACCTCAGCGGGATGCTCTATGGCTCGGATATGGATGGCGAGGACAACAAGACGCTCATCACCGAGACTTTCCTCGACAAGACGTGGCGTCAGGAGAGCTACATCCACTCGGATGGACGTATTAAGTACTTTTCCACAATGCTATCGATGAATTACCAGTTTAACGAGCACCACTCTCTCGGTGCCCGTTACGATTTCGACCGCTCGCCCAGGGATACGTGGCACATCGACCCCATGGCATCGACGGTCTATCAGGACGACGCCTTGTATGAAGAAAACGTCAGCCGGAGCGACCAGAGCAATCCCTCCACCAGTCACACCCTCAACGTCTATTACAACGGGCAGGCGGGTGACTGGAACATCGACTTCAATGCCGATGGCCTGTGGGCGTACAGCAAGACTTTCCAGGACACGTGGGAACACTACACCACCGTAGGCGAAGCTCCGCAGGAACAGAACGTCACCAGCTACAACAAAGACAAGAACACCCTCTATGCCGCCAAGCTCATCGTCAGCCGTCCCTTGTGGGAAGGCAACCTGTCCTTCGGCGGCGAGTACACCTATACCGACCATACGAACACCTACATCAACGACCAAGGCATCTTGGAAAACGACTACAGCAACATCGAGGAGAATGCCGGTTCTGCCTTCCTGGAGTATGCCCGCACCTTCGGCAAGCTGCAAGCCACGGCAGGTGTGCGCTACGAGCACATCACTTCCAATTATTACGAAAACGATGTCCGGGTGGACGAGCAGAGCCGAACCTACGACAATGTGTTCCCCACGCTTTCGCTCTCCCTGCCCGTGGGCAAGACGCAACTCTCGCTGAGCTACACCGGCAGCATCAACCGTCCCAGCTATTACCTGCTGCGCAGCAACATCACCTACGCCAACCGCTACACCTACGAGGGCGGCAACCCCTTGCTCCGTCCTTCCCTCATCCACCGCCTGTCGGCGGACATTTCGTGGAAGTGGATTTACTTCAACGCACGC
>CASENS010000018.1 GCA_949289345.1 uncultured Bacteroides sp. | reverse complement strand
TACTTTTGCCCCGAAATTAAAAACAAAAAGAAACTTATGAAGTCATTTAACTTTGCATACTACTTCTTCTTTTACTTTTACTTTAGCCACAAAGTAGAGCGGGAGTTTGTATGTGTCAAGTGACAGTGACGCTTAAGAACCGAAAGAACTGAAAGTAAATGATATGAAATCCCGCTCCCCGATGAAAGGAAGCGGGATTTTTTTGTGAAAGACAACGTATGAAAAGAATTGCCATCCAAGGAACGTTAGGTTCCTACCACGACATTGCGGCACACCGCTACTTTGAAGGTGAGGACATCGAACTGCTTTGTTGCGCCACGTTCGAAGACGTGTTCAACACCATCCGCCGCGACAGCCAGACCATCGGCATGTTGGCCATCGAGAACACCATCGCCGGAAGCCTGTTGCACAACTACGAACTGCTGCGCGGAAGCGGCACACAAATCGTCGGCGAACACAAACTGCGCATCTCGCACAGCTTCGTCTGCCTGCCCGATGAAGACTGGGACGACATCACCGAAGTAAACTCGCACCCCATTGCCCTCATGCAGTGCCGCGACTTCCTGAACCATCATCCGGCCTACAAGGTGGTGGAAGCCGAAGACACCGCCCTCAGCGCCGAAATCATCATGCGCGACCAGCTCAAGGGACATGCCGCCATCTGCTCCAAAGCCGCCGCACAGCTCTATGGAATGAAGGTGCTGCAGGAAGGCATAGAGACCAACAAGCACAACTTCACCCGCTTCCTCGTCGTGGCCGACCCCTGGCAGGTGGACGAACTCAGCCGCTATCGGGCACACGAGCCCAACAAGGCCAGCCTCGTCTTCACCCTGCCGCACAGCGAAGGAAGCCTCTCGCAGGTGCTCAGCATCCTGTCATTCTACCGCATCAACCTCACCAAGATACAATCGCTGCCCATTATCGGACGCGAGTGGGAATACGAATTCTACGTCGACGTCATGTTCGACCAAATGCTGCGATACAAGCAAGCCATCGCAGCCATCAGCCCGCTGACCAAACAACTTAAAATATTAGGAGAATACGAAGATGGGAAATCAACAATCTAACCAATACCGTCCCGCCGAACGCCTCGCGGGAGTGAGCGAATACTACTTCTCACGCAAACTGAAGGAAGTGGCACAGATGAATGCACAAGGCATGGATGTCATCAGCCTGGGCATCGGAAGCCCCGACATGCCGCCATCCGAAGCGACCATCGACACCCTGTGCCAAGCCGCACACGACCCTAACGGGCACGGCTACATGCCCTACGTGGGCATACCCGAACTGCGCCAGGCCTTCGCCCGCTGGTACAAGCGGTGGTACGGTGTCACGCTCGACCCGGCGACGGAGATACAGCCCCTCATCGGCTCCAAGGAAGGCATCCTGCACGTCACGCTCGCCTTCGTCAATCCCGGCGACCAAGTACTCGTGCCCAATCCCGGATACCCCACCTACACCTCGCTCAGCCGCCTGTTGGGAGCGGACGTAGTCTACTACGACCTGCGGGAAGAAGACGGCTGGACGCCCGACTGGGACCAACTGGAACGGATGGACACCAGCCGCGTACGCCTGATGTGGACCAACTACCCCCACATGCCGACCGGTGCGCCCGCCAGCATGGAACTGTACACACGGCTCGTGGACTTCGCCCGCCGCCGCGGCATCGTCATCGTCAACGACAACCCTTACAGTTTCATCCTCAACGACCACCCGCTGAGCATCCTCGCCGTGCCCGGAGCCAAAGACTGCTGCATCGAGTTCAACTCCATGAGTAAGAGTCACAACATGCCCGGATGGCGCATCGGCATGCTCGCATCGAACGCGCAGTTCGTGCAGTGGGTGCTGAAGGTGAAGAGCAACATAGACAGCGGCATGTTCCGCGCCATGCAGCTGGCAGCCGCCACTGCCTTGGAGGCAGGGCCAGAGTGGTACGAAGGCAACAACGCCAACTACCACCGCCGCCGCGCCCTGGCCGAAGACATCATGCGCACGCTGGGCTGCACGTTCGACTCCCGGCAGACGGGCATGTTCCTCTGGGGGAAGATTCCTTCTATATATAATAATGTAGAGGAGCTGACCGAGCGCGTGCTTCACGAGGCCCGCGTCTTCCTTACCCCCGGATTCATCTTCGGAACGAACGGCGCGCGCTACATCCGCATCTCCCTCTGCTGCAAGGACGACCGCCTGCAAGAGGCGCTGGAACGCATCCGCGAAAAAATATAAACCATCCGACACCTATGGACATTGGCAACGTCTTGACTGGACATTGGCAACGTCTTGACTGGACATTGGCAACGCCTTGGCTGGACCAAGGCAAAAACATAAAAAAGTAACCAACAATAAAAAAACAATAATTATGGAACTCGAATTACAGAAAATCGAACTCCCCGGCGTTCCCACCGAACGCCCGCTGGTCATCGCCGGCCCTTGTAGCGCCGAGACCGAAGAACAAGTGATGAACACCGCCCGCCAACTGGCCAAACACGGCGTCAAGATATTCCGTGCCGGCATCTGGAAGCCCCGCACAAAGCCGGGAGGCTTCGAAGGCGTAGGTGTGGAAGGCCTGGCCTGGCTCAAACAGGTGAAGCAGGAGACGGGCATGTACATAGCTACCGAAGTGGCCACCGCCAAGCACGTGTTCGAAGCCCTCAAGGCCGGCGTGGACATCCTGTGGATAGGCGCGCGCACCACGGCCAACCCCTTTGCCATGCAAGAGATAGCCGACGCGCTGCGCGGTGTGGACATCCCCGTACTGGTGAAGAACCCCGTCAACCCCGACCTCGAGCTGTGGATAGGTGCCTTGGAACGCATCAACCAAGCCGGCTTGAAGCGGCTGGCCGCCATCCACCGCGGCTTCTCCTCCAGCGAAAAGAAGATCTACCGCAACCTGCCTCAGTGGCACATCCCCATCGAGCTGCGCCGCCGCATCCCCAACCTGCCCATTTTCTGCGACCCCAGCCACATCGGCGGCAAGCGCGAGCTGGTGGCTCCCCTCTGCCAGCAGGCCATGGACCTGGGCTTCGATGGTCTCATCATCGAGAGCCACTGCACGCCCGACAAAGCATGGAGCGATGCTGCCCAGCAAGTGACGCCCGATGTGCTGGACTACATTTTAGACCAACTCGTCATCCGCGACACGCACCAAAGCACCGAAAACCTGCGCGACCTGCGCAAGCAGATAGACGAGTGCGACGACGACCTCATCCAGATACTGGCCAAGCGTATGCGTGTCTCCCGCGAGATAGGTACCTACAAGAAGGAACACGACATGACCATTCTGCAGACCGACCGCTACAGTGAAATCCTGGACAAGCGCGGCGCACAGGGTGCCCAGTGTGGCATGGATGCCGAGTTCATGCGGAAAATCTTCGAAGCCATCCACGAAGAAAGCGTGCGGCAGCAGATGGAAATCATTAATAAATGAAGAACTAACAATGAAGAATGAAGAATTTGGCTGCGCGACAATTCTTCATTCTTCATTCATCATTCCTAATTAATTATGCGAATACTGATACTTGGAGCCGGCAAGATGGGCTCCTTCTTTACCGACCTGCTGAGTTTTCAGCATGAAACCGCCGTGTACGACACCAACCCGCATCAGTTGCGATTCGTATACAACACCTACCGTTTCACCACACTGGACGAAATCAAGGAGTTCGAGCCGGAGCTGGTCATCAATGCCGTGACCGTGAAGTACACCCTCGAAGCCTTCCGCCAAGTGCTGCCCGTCCTGCCGCGGGACTGCATCATCAGCGACATCGCGTCCGTAAAGACCGGGCTGAAGAAGTTCTACACCGAAAGCGGCTTCCGCTACGTGTCCACACACCCCATGTTCGGTCCCACGTTTGCCAGCCTCAGCAACCTGAGCAACGAGAACGCCATCATCATCACCGAAGGCGACCATCTGGGCCGCATCTTCTTCAAGGACCTCTACCAGACGCTGAAGCTGAACATCTTTGAATACTCCTTCGAGGAGCATGATGAGACGGTGGCCTACTCGCTGTCCATCCCGTTCGTGTCCACTTTCGTCTTTGCCGCCGTCATGAAGCACCAGGAAGCGCCGGGCACTACGTTCAAGAAACATATGAACATTGCCCGCGGCCTGCTCAGCGAAGATGACTTTCTGTTGCAGGAGATACTCTTCAACCCCCGTACCCCGTCGCAGGTAGCCAACATCCGCACGGAACTGAAGAACCTCCTCACCATCATCGAGAACAAGGATGCCGAGGGCATGAAGCGGTATCTGACGAAGATCAGAGAGAATATCAGATAAATACTCCTTTGGAAAGAGGATGCTGAAATACATCAGACATCCTCTTTTTATATCCGTCTTACAACCTCATTCAATCACCTATACCTACTTCTACTGATTCCCCCCCCTGTTTATACTACTTTTTAGGTATTGCCTCACTTTTTAACGTCCCCTACCTTTGCAGCAGATTTAAAACGATAAAAACTGTAAAGGAATGAAACGAAAAGTATTAATGATTACTTTGGGGCTGATGCTCTGTATGCCTGTGGTTTGGGCAGATAACGGAGTGACGGACGAAACCCCGGTAAAAGAAGAAAAGAAACTGAAGAGCGCGGAAGCCGTACAGATAACGGAAGTGCAGGAACAGGCCTCCCGCAAGAAACGCTTCACCATCGGTGGGTATGGTGAGGCCGTATATAGCCGGAATTTCTATAGCGACAATTACCTGCGGTATGACAGTCCTCAAGATTATAAAAATGATAAACACGGGCGTTTCGACTTGCCTCATGTCGTTATCATGTTAGGTTATGACTTTGGTAAAGGTTGGTCAACGGGCATGGAGATTGAATTCGAGCATGGCGGAACAGAAAGTGCCGTTGAGATAGAAGAACATGAAGGTGGTGAGTATGAAAGTGAAGTGGAACGCGGAGGTGAGGTCGCCTTGGAGCAATTCTGGATTCAGAAATCCTTCTGCCCACAGTTCAATATCAAATTGGGACACATGGTCGTACCTGTAGGTGCTACGAATGCCCATCATCTTCCCACTGAATTTTTTGGAGTGTATCGTCCGGAAGGTGAAAGCACGATTATGCCTTGTACGTGGCACGAAACAGGTCTGAGCATTTGGGGACGTGCAGGCGATTGGCGTTACGAGGCCATGTTGCTGCCAGGACTTGATTCGGACCGTTTTGATAGTAAAGAGTGGATTAAAGGCGGTGCAGGGAGTCCTTACGAATTCAAAATAGCCAATGCAATGGCAGGTGCGGTGCGCATAGACAATTATTCTGTCAAAGGACTTCGACTCTCTGTCAGCGGTTATGCCGGAAATTCTTTCAGCAATACATTACGGAAAGCTACCAATACCGTTTACAAGGATGTGAAAGGAACCGTGTTAATCGGTGCGTTCGATTTCCATTATGATGACCATAATTGGGTGGCACGTGGTAATTTTGATTATGGTCATCTGTCGGATGCCGCATTGATTACACGTTACAATACGAGCTTTTCCAACGATGCCCCCTCTCCCAAAATGCCGGTAGCGACCGCAGCCATCTCCACAGGACTGGAAGTAGGTTATGACCTTTTTCCTTTGTTCCGCCATGGCGAGAAGAAGGAAGACAAGCTCTATCTGTTTGGCCGTTATGAATATTATGATTCGATGTATAAGACCGAAAATGCTGTTACGGATTACGAAGAATATGGCCGTCAGCGCATTGCATTCGGCGTAAACTACTATCCGCTGAAAGAATTGGTTTTGAAAGGAGAGTACTCACTTGATATCCTGAAGAGCAGGTTCAACAATGAACCGGCCATTTCCTTAGGAGTCGCCTATGCTGGATTTTTTAATTTATGATGAGAAAGATACTAAACAATTTATAATTTAAACACGAAAAGAAAAATGAAAAGATTACTGATTTTTCCGTTTTATGTAGCTATGGTTATCATGATGGGCATGAGCATGGCTGCATGTAGTGATGACGAGACCGGCAACGGTGGAGATGAAGGCACGTTGACTCCCCAAGAGGAAGCCTTGAAAAATGCCATAACAGAATACGTGGACAAGACGGTGATTCCCACCTATCAGGGTATGGCGGACGCTTCCATCGAGTTATATGGCCTGTGTGTGGACATTCGCTCGAAACATACGGCGGGCACACTTACTACGGCTGACGTACAGGCCGCTTGTGATGCCTGGTTGCTGACGCGTGATTATTGGGAGAAAAGTGAGGCTTGGCTGTATGGTCCCGCGGGAGATTATTACATTGACCCGCACATCGACTCTTGGCCTTTGGACCAGACGGGCATGGACGCTTTGCTCAACAATCCGGCACAGATGGCACAGATGGATGACGAGGGTGTCTATGTGGGCGACTACCTGGGATATGCCTTGAAGGGCTTCCACCCGCTGGAGTACCTGCTTTTCGAACTGACGAACACCAATGCTTCCGGAGGTGCCACGGCAAGCTCTGAAAGCGTGGCGCACAGTACGGACTATACGGTGGAAGAACTGAACTACATGGTAGGCCTTGCCGGCGACCTGCGCAACCAGTGCGTATTGCTGGAGGCTTGCTGGGCAGGTACGGAGAACGTGACTTCGGAAAAACAGCAGATACTGACGAATGCGGATTTGGATAAGGGTATCAACTATGGCGAGGAAATGAAGAACTCGGGTTCGGCAGGCAGCGACTATGTGAACTACTTGGATGCCGCATACGACATCATCATTTCGGGCATACAGAATATCGCCAACGAAGTGGGTAACGTGAAGATAGGAAACCCCACCGGTAAAGGTTCGGGCGATGATTTTGAGTACGACCCCAATTATATAGAATCACCCTACAGCCTGAACTCTATCCGCGACTTTTTAGGCAATGTGATCAGTGTCCGCAATGCGTATGAAGGTGCGCCCGAAGCGGACGGAACCATCCAAGTGGCTACCTATTCACTGAGTGACTACATCGCTTCCTTGGACGCCGACCTGGACAGTAGGGTACGTGCCGCCATCCAGGACGCGTATGACAAAATCAGCCTGATGCAAGAACCGTTTGTCTACACATGCGGCGCGGCCGAATACGACACCATCAATCAGGATGCCGTGGACGCCTGCAACGTGATGAACGACATTTTCAGTGAGGTGACCGCCTTGCTCCAGGCCAACCACTAATCTGTATAACCCTAATGTAGTAGGCACAGAGCGTTCTTCAGCAAAGAATAGCTCCTGTGTCTTACATGCTATAATATCGAACTAACTAATCCATAACGTATTATGAACAAGTATTTTTATTTAGCAGCAGCATTCATCACAATGAGTCTTGTCGCCTGTAGTGATGACGAAGTTTCTTCGGATACGCCCGGAGGAGGTGAATCGACTGAATTGCCCGATTGGTACTATACGGGCGGAGAACTGGGAACGACATTCAATACTACCTCGACAGCTTTTGAAGACCCTACCCCGGTGGTGGAAGCCAGCGCAAGCATGAGCTCGGCCTTCTTCCGTGGCGAACAGTTCTTCGAGAAGCCCTACACTTCCAACTTCAGCGGTATGCGCCACGGTCTCGGTCCTGTCTACATCCGCACGTCGTGCCAGCACTGCCATCCCGGCTACGGACACGGACAAAGTCAGCCCGCCGGTTCGTTCAACACCAACGAGATAGGCAACGGCTACCTGCTTGTGGTCTATAACCCCGAGACCAACGCCTATGTGTCCTGGTTGTCGGGCATGCCGCAGACCCAGGCCGTGGCTCCCTTCAAGGCGCCGCTGGACGAGACACAAATTCAACTGACCTGGCACGAATATACCGACAGTTGGGGAAATAAGTTTCCCGATGGGGAGACCTACCAGCTGCGCTATCCCGAAGTGGAGATTCCGCAGAGTGCCATTTATGTGGCTAACAAGGGGTATGACGTAGGCAACTACGAAGTGCGTTTGGAGTCTACCATCGGCATCTATGGTACCGGACTGCTGGACGCCATTACAGACGAGGACCTAAAGGCGCAATACACGCAGGAGGAACAGGACGGTTACCTGAAGAACGGACTGAACCCCAACATCTTCGCCAACGGCGACTGGACGGGACAGTATGCCAACACCGCCCAGGGAGGCGACGGAACCAAGTATCCTTACCGCTATACGTATGCCTTGAGCCGCGGACCGTTGCAGGACGCCGCCGGAGCCAACGCTTTCTGGAACATCACCAACGCCACGCGCAGCGACCGCCGTTTCCACTACCTGGACGCTGCCGGCACCTACGCCCTCTACTCCTCGCAGGATGCGGACGTGCAGGCCGGCTTCCGGGCTTACATCGAGCAGGCCGACCCGGACAAGAGCCATGCCGACTGGCACATCCAGAATGCCGACGGCACGTATGACGAAGAGCAGAACATCTACAACTACCTGACCTCAAAGGAACTGGACGTAGAGGTTTCCGACCAGGATTACATCGACCTCATGGTGTGGCACCGCGGATTGGCCGTGCCTGCCGCCCGCAACGTGGACGATGAGGAAGTGCTGCGCGGCAAGGAACTTTTCGAGCAGTTGAATTGTACGTACTGCCACAAGCCCAGTTGGACTACGGGCGATGACGAGATACGCGACCCGGCACGTTTCTTCGTAGGCGAAAAGGCCGACCAGCTGCCCCGCTATCCCAACCAGACCATCTGGCCCTATACCGACATGGTTCAGCACAAGCTGCACATGGTGAACGACATCCGCACAGGCTGGTGCCGCACTACTCCGCTTTGGGGACGCGGCCTGCACCAGCGCTGCACCGGCGCCGAATATGCCGACCGCCTGCACGACTGCCGCGCACGCACCACGATGGAAGCCATCATGTGGCACGGCACCAGCACGCAGAGCGATGCCTACGAGTCGGTAGTGGCCTTCCGCGAACTGTCCAAAGAAGACCGTGACGCGGTAGTGAAGTTCCTCGACTCCATCTGATTCTCTCTTTAAAAAGCCTATGCTGACAAACCCGGGGTTTCTTCTCTTCAAACCCTGGGTTTCATGCCATCGAACCCTGGGTTCGTAGGGTATCAAACCCAGGGTTTGTTGTTCACGCCCCCCGGATTCGTCAGGAAAGGCCTCATTTTCAATGGATTTCCCTTATGAAATTACTTAGAAACTTATCATTCGGCCTTGTCGTTCTTCTCGTAGTGATATTGGCCGTGGCCACATGTCTGGAGAAAGTGCAGGGCACCCCGTTTGTGGCCGCTCACGTTTATGGTTCACCGTGGTTCGTGGCCCTGTGGGCGGTGTTGGCTGTCGCAGGCTTATGCTACTTGTCGCGCCGGCGGTTGCGGGCAAGCGTGTGGCTGCCGCACGGTGCGTTCGTCCTTATCCTTTCCGGAGCTTTGGCCACCCGTCTGTTTGGCTTGCAGGGCAGCATACACTTGCGGCAAGGGGCTTCGGAAGATGTATCCGTCTTTACCGATACCGATGGAGCGGAACATGCCTTGCCGTTCGGCCTGCGGCTGGAAGAGTTCGCATTGGAGTACTATCCGGGCACGGTGGCGCCCATGGACTTTGTGAGCACCTTTACCATTACGGACAAGGAACGGGTTTGTGAAGGCCGGGTTTCCATGAACCACATTTTCCGCTACCGCCATTACCGCTTCTACCAGTCGGGATACGATACCGACAGGCTGGGCACGACCTTATCCGTCAGCTACGACCCGTGGGGCATCGGACTGACTTACGCGGGCTATGTACTGCTGGCCGTTTCCTTCCTGCTCTATTTCCTCGACCGTCAAAGCGCTTTCCGCCGACTTTTGCGCCATCCTTTATTGAAAAAAGCCACGACCGCAGCCGCCTTGTTCGCGGCGTGTACTTTCCAGGCCCAAGCGGCAGACATGCCCCGCACGCTTCCACGTGAGACGGCGGAGAGCTTCGGACACCTATATATATATTATAACGACCGTATCTGCCCCCTGCAGACGGTGGCCAAGGATTTTACCGTGAAGCTGACGGGCAAGTCCTCTTATAAAGGCCTGACACCCGAACAGGTCTTAACAGGATGGTTCTTCTACTACGATTCCTGGAAGGAGGAGCCATGCATCCGCATCAAGAACAAAACCGTACAACGTCTGCTGGGCATTGACGGAAAGACGGCCCGGCTGGCAGACTTTGCCGGCATCGAGGGCTATAAGCTGGATGCCGACCGTTTATCCGCCCTGGAAGGTAAAGACAAACGTGCCGCGGAGGAAGCCAACGAGAAGTTCAGTCTGGTGAGCGGCGTGGCCACGGGCAGCCTGTGGCGCATCTATCCTTTCCGCATGCAGGCAGACACTTTGGGACGGGGCGACCGCTTGGCCTGGTATTCGTTGGCCGACCGCCTGCCCTCCACCATGTCGCACGAATGGAGTGTGTTTGTCCGAGGCTCGATGAATTACGTGGCCGAACAAGTAGCCCGAAAAGATTTCTCTGCCGTAGACGCTTTGCTGCTGAAGATACGCCGTTACCAGGAGCGCGAAATGGGCGACACGACTCCGTCGGCCTTCCGCATGCAGTCCGAGCGGCTTTACAACCGATTGAATAACAGTTTGCCCTTGGCTATTGCCTCCGTGATGGTAGGATTGCTTTCCTTCGGTTATTATTGCCGCCGGTTGATGCAAGGCAAAGCGGCGGGCAAGCGGACAGATGTTTCCCTGTTGGCCTTGCTGGCTGTCGGTCTGCTTTATTTGGCGGGACTAATGGCCTTGCGGGGCTTTGTCAGCGGACATGTGCCACTGAGCAACGGGCACGAGACGATGCAGGGACTGGCCGTATGCGCCTTGAGCCTTACCCTCTGCCTGCACCGCCGCATGCCGATGGCCGTACCCTTCGGCTACCTGGTGTGCGGCCTGGCGCTGATGGTGTCCATGATGGGCGAGAGCAATCCGCAGGTGACGAGCCTGCTGCCCGTATTGGCCTCACCGCTGCTCAGCGTCCACGTGGCGGTCATCATGACAGCTTACGCCCTGTTGGCTTTCGTCATGCTGAACGGAGTGGCGGCTCTGGTGCTGATGTCTTCCCACCGGGATTGCCGGACGGAAGTGGAACGCTTGCAGATAGTGAGTCAACTGATGCTCTATCCGGCGGTGTTTCTCTTGGCCATAGGCATCTTCATCGGTGCCGTATGGGCTAACGTGTCGTGGGGTCGCTATTGGGGGTGGGATCCCAAAGAGGTGTGGGCGCTCATCACAATGCTAGTCTATGCGCTGATGCTCCATCCGGCTTCGTTGTCCGCCTTCCGCCGCCCTGTGTTCTTCCACGCCTATGCCGTCGGGGCCTTCCTCTGCGTGCTGGTGACCTACTTCGGGGTGAATTTCCTGCTGGGCGGGCTGCATGGGTATGCGTGATTACCTACTTTTGATGAGTGGAAATTTCATTATACCTAAATCCGGTGATTGCACGGGTGCGGCTGATGCCCTATCTTTGCATCGTCAGATTTGAATGAATTAGTTAGTCATAATTACGTAACCATTTATGAAGGTAAAAAAACTCCCCGTCTTCCCGATGTGACATCGCGAGGGCGGGGATTTCCTTTTAATGAAAATCAGAAGTAGAACCCGAAGCCCACTTTCAGTCCCAATTCGGAGCGGTCTTTGTTGATGTCCCAATAGATGGCCGGCTCAATGGTGACTGTCTTTGAAAGGAAGAAGGCGTATCCGGCCTCAGCGCCAAAGCCAAACCGAGTACGGTTAGCCTCTACCAGATTCCAATGCTTCAGATTGACATTGGCTCCCAAATAGACACCTACAGTATCGAAGTAATAACGGCCTCCTACACCCACCTTATACGTATCGTCACCTCCACCTACCCAGTTGGCACCCACATTCAGCAACAGGGCAAAGTTATCCGCCACAAAGGCACCGCCATTGGCTTCCAGACCAAAGTTCGCCTTGTCAGTGTCCGTGTTATACGACAGGTTCAATCCCGTGATGGAGGGATTGACAAACCATTTACCTTTTTCAAATTGCGCTTGCGCGACCGTAGCCCCCACAAGCAGGCATAACGCCAACAAAAATCTTTTCATATCTCAAATCGTAATGTATTGTCAGTTCATGGAATGGTCATTGCCATGCATTTGTTCCTTATGTTTCAGCACCCACCAAAGGGCAAGCAGGATAGTGTAGGATACACCTACGGCAATCCATTTCTCCGCCTCGCTGATTTCCATATTGCGGGGCAGGAAGTAAGCGGCCGTGACAGTGATGTAAAGAAACAGAGCCAACAAGATAACGGTGGATTTCTTAATGTGTTTCATCGCAACCTCTTCCTTTCCTTATTGTACCAGACAGAAAACCATACGACCGTAACGGCCAACGCCACCAACGCCACGGGCAGCACGCTATTCACTCCCATGCGGAAACCTTCGGGAGCCACACAAATATAAGTGGTACATACCACCGTCATGAAGATAGCGGGCAGGCAGGTCACACCGAACGTCAAGCCCGGCTTGGTGCGCACTAACCAAACGGTTACCGCCCAAAGCGTGAAAACGGCCAGTGTCTGATTAGCCCAAGCAAAGTATCGCCAAATGGTCTGGAAACCATCGGCGTCCTTCAAACTATACAACAATAAGGCGGTAGCCAAGGCGAACATCGGCACACAGATGTACAGACGCCGGCGCATGGACTTCTGCTCCAGCCCCAAGAAGTCGGCCACAATGAGACGCGCAGAGCGGAAAGCCGTGTCACCACTGGTGATAGGGGCGGCCACCACACCGAGTATGGCCAGCACACCGCCAACGGCACCCAGCCAGCCCTTACTGATATCGAACACCACCACGGAAGCATCGCTCAGCCCCATGCCGTTCTCGTGGAAAAAGTAAGTAGCCACTGTGGCCCATATCAAGGCTACGATGCCTTCGGTAATCATGGCACCGTAGAAGACGGAACGCCCATGACGCTCGCTGGTCATGCAACGGGCCATCAAGGGACTTTGCGTGGCATGGAATCCAGAGATGGCGCCACAGGCAATGGTGATGAACATCATCGGGAAGATGGGGTTGGTCGAAGCCTGCGGATGCGTATTCTGCATACCTTCCCAAAGTTCGGGCAGGTCGGGCGACTTTACGTAGAGCATCACCAGAATTCCCACAGCCATGAAAAGCAAGGCAATGGCGAAAAGGGGATAGATTTTGCCGATAATCTTGTCGATAGGCAACAACGTGGCCAGAATGTAATAAATAAAGATGACTATAATCCAAAAAGTCGTGTCGAGCGACTCCGGTGTAAGCTTGGCCAGCAAACCGGCTGGCGAAGCCACGAACACAGCACCTACCAGCATCATCAGTATCACGGCAAAGCCGCGCATCACTTGCTTGGTGGGCAGGCCCAAGTAGCGGCCAATAATTTCAGGCAGGCTCTCCCCGTCGTGCCGAAGTGATAACATACCGGACAGATAATCGTGTACTGCCCCGGCGAAAATGCTTCCCAACACAATCCAAAGATAGGAAGCAGTGCCGAACATGGCACCCATGATGGCTCCGAAGATAGGCCCTACGCCCGCTATGTTCAAGAATTGTATCATAAAGATTTTCCAAGTAGGAAGAGGAATGTAGTCCACCCCATCCGTCTTGGCCAAGGCAGGAGTCTTACGGTCATCGGGACCAAAGATACGCTCCACGACACGCCCGTAAGTGAAGTAGCCGGCAATGAGCGCCAACAAACAAATCGTAAAAGTTATCATACAAAGAATGTTTTTAGGAGTCGCAAATGTAAGAGTTTCTATGCAAATAGCACAAATTTATCGCATGTTTTGTGTATCTTCGCCCCGAAATTCATCGGAAATGCAGAAAATACTTACTTCATACTTCAGCTCCCTCCTCCAGCTCATCGTCCTGTCTGGTTTCATGAGCATGACCAACCTATACGCTCAGCCGCCCAAGCACGAAGTACGTGCCGCCTGGATAACAGCCGTTTACGGACTCGACTGGCCTTCTACCCGCGCCACAACTCCCGCCGGCATACGGAAGCAAAAAGCGGAATTGACAGAGATACTGGACAAACTGAAAGCCGCCAACTTCAACACCGTATTGTTCCAGACACGCACCCGGGGCGATGTGCTCTACCATTCGGCCATCGAACCCTACAATGCCATCCTTACCGGGAAAGCGGGAGGCGACCCTGGCTATGATCCGCTGGCCTTTGCCGTAGAAGAGTGTCACAAAAGAGGAATGGAGTGTCACGCCTGGATGGTGACCATCCCATTGGGCGGACGCAAGCATGTAGCTTCACTCGGCAAACAATCGGTTACCCGCCGGAAGCCCCAGATATGCGTGCCCTACAAACGAGAATACTTCCTCAATCCCGGACACCCCGAAACCAAAGTTTACCTGATGAGTCTGGTGCGCGAAGTAGTGGAACGGTACGACGTAGACGGTGTGCACTTCGACTACCTGCGTTATCCCGAACGGGCATTCCGTTTTCCCGACCGGTACGACTATCGTAAATACGGAAACGGACGGAGCTTAGAGCAATGGCGCAGAGACAACATCACCGAAATATTGCGCTATATATATAAAGGTGTAAAGGAACTGAAGCCGTGGGTCAAAGTAAGTACCTGCCCCGTAGGAAAATACCGCGACACCAGCCGCTATTCTTCCAACGGATGGAATGCTTTCCACACGGTGTACCAAGACGTACAAGGCTGGCTTGGCGAAGGCATCCAGGACCAAATCTATCCAATGATGTACTTCAAAGGCAACGCGTTCTACCCCTTTGCCCTCGACTGGCAGGAGCAAAGCAATGGACGGCACATAGTGCCCGGACTGGGCGTTTATTTTCTACATCCCAAGGAAGGAGATTGGAACATAGAGGAGATAGAGCGACAAATCAACTTCATCCGTCGTTTCAAGCTGGCGGGCGAGGCCCACTATCGGGCAAAGTTCGTTACGGACAACACCAAACATCTGTATGACATGCTCCAATTCCATTACTACGCCTATCCGGCCCTGCAACCGCCCATGGCGTGGGCAGACACTATCCCGCCAACCCCACCCACCAAACTGGCCATAGAGCGTATGGCCGATGGCTACACCCGTCTGCGCTGGCAGGCCTCTACAGACAACGACACGCTTAATGCGTCCACTTATGTCATCTACGCCTCGGACAAGACTCCCGTGGATACGACCGACCCGCGCAACATCGTGGCGCAACGCATCCGGGACACCGAATACGTCTACGCCCCCATCTACCCTTGGGAAGACTACCGCCACTTTGCCATCACCGCCCTTGACCGTTATGGCAACGAGAGCCGCCCGGTCTACGGGGAAGTCAAGCCGACATACAACGCCGCCCGATAATGGCTTTCCCGCGTGACCGGAGTAAGCGCCAAATAGCCCTCTTCCACACGTCCTTGCTCCACACGCAAAGGATAGCGCTCTTCATCCTCTACATGCCGGACATACATTGCGCCAGACAGAGGCAGATAGTCTATCACCATCCGCCCTACCTGCCCCGGTACCAGCAGATGCCGATATAAATCGAGCGCCACCACACCCATATTCATCCGCAAATTGACCTCCACACACGGATGCAGCCAATAACGGGCCGTGTTCTCTTCCCGGCACACCATCATGTCAATGCCCCAATAGCCTTGATAACTTCCTGTATAGTAAGCGGCAATCTCCAGTGCCCGGCACCGCACCCTGCGCAAGGTCTCATACAAGCCATAACCTCCCATCCGTTGCTCCACCTGTGCGTCAGCCAGGAGGCAGTTACCTGCGTATGCACCTCCGGACGTGGTGGAAAACAAGGAGTAGCCCTCAAAGGAAACCCGTCCCTGCCCGTCCGAATAGAACTCCATCGCAAAGTCTTCTTCCTTATTATACACAGGCGAGGCCGTTAGCACTCCATGCTTACGCAACAAGCGGGCGCACCAGCCTTCTACGTCCGACGTAAATACGCCCTGGCACCAGCGCAAGCCCTTGCCGCTGCCCGACCAGGGAGCCTTGAGCACCACCGCCCGATGTCCTTCTACGTAAGCCCGGCAAGCCGATATATCCCGCAAGTTCACACTCTCCGCCCGTCCGCCTCCTATCTCTCCAAACGCGCGAAGCCAATCGGCCACCCGCTCACGCGAAGCCCACTTGCGCCACTCGGCCAATGTTTCCTCACCGGGCAGATTAAATTCTCCCGCCTCTTCCTCCAGCAATCTCCTGCGCAAAGCCGGTGTCCACCCCCAAGGCATCCACTTTATTTCGCCAAGGCCCCGCCAATCTTTCGCCAAGACCGGCACAACGTTTCGCCGAAAGCGTTCGTTCATTTGCTCCACCCAAGCCTTCTCATCCGGAGAAGATACCCGCACGCCTCCCCCATCTCCGGCATACCAGAAAGGGAGCAAAGCCAAATCGCGAGTCATCCGCCGAACCGTGTCAGGAGCCACATAGGTAGGACGGTTATCGGCCAACGCCAAATCGGCATCGGGATTGAATAAATACACCTGCATTGAACACACGTTATGGATAAGACATAGATACGCTTTCTCAGGAAAGGCGAAGTTACAAGAACGGGGTCAGCAAATTACCCACCCAGCCGACGAACTTCTTCCAGCCCGAACGTTTCTTCCACACTTCCGGTGTCAGCAGGGTGCTGTTCCGTTTGTCTTCCTCAAACATTCTGATAAGTTCGCCGGTCGTTTCGGGGGTGAAGATAAAAGCGTTAGTCTCATAGTCGTAACGCAAGCTGCGGCTGTTCAGGTTGGCTGTACCTACGGTGCAGAACGTGCTGTCCACCATCATGATTTTAGAATGATGGAAACCTCCGTTGAACAGATATACTTTGGCACCCTTCTTCATCAGCCGGTGAAGCACGTAGAGGGCCGCATCCGGCGTAAATGAAACGTCGGACACGGAAGGCACCATGATTTCCACCTCAGTTCCTTGGCTCAACGCTTTCTTGATGGCCCTGCGGATGGACTTGGTCGGCACGAAGTAGGGGTTGACAATCTGTATCTTATGTCCGGCGGCGGTGATGGCCGTGGCATAAGCGTGACTGATGGAGCGGGGTGTCTTGCGGGGTGTACGGTCCACGATGGCTATCTCGCAGGACAAGCTGTCGGGCAATTGGGGAGTGTCGGGGAAATACTGCGGTCCGCCAATGTGTTGTTCCGTCTCACTGTTCCACATATTCAGGAAGATGCCTTGCAGGTAGCGCACCACATCGCCTTCAATGTGCATGTGCATGTCCCTCCATTCACCTATTTCGGGCAGGCCGGTGATGTAATAGTCGGCAATGTTCATGCCTCCGGTGTAGCCTATGCGTCCGTCGATAACCACAATCTTGCGATGATCGCGATGCATGGCGTGGTTGATGTAAGGAAAAGTAATGGGGTCGAACTTCACGATTTCGATGCCACGGGCACGGATAGATTTCAAATGTTCTTTCTTTAACGGCTGATTGTTCGACCAATTGCCAAAGGCGTCGAACATGGCCCGCACTTCCACACCCTCGGCAGCTTTCTGTCCCAACAAGTCAAAAAGGGCGTTTGCGATAGAGTCGTTACGAAAGTTGAAATATTCCAGGTGGATGTGGTGCCGGGCTTGGCGGATGGCTTCGAACAGGTCGATGAACTTGTCATGTCCGCTCATCAGTAGTTCCACCCGGTTGTTGCCGGTTATCGGCGCACCCATTTCCTTCAGTCCTTGGCGCATGATGCTGTCGCTTTGGGCAAGGGTGGCCTGTGTCAGGATGAACAACAGCAGAACCGTTATTCCTGTCGTGTTTTTTAGGATTTTTCGCTTCATATTTTATAGTTTGCACCGACAAAGATAGCACTTCTTGTTGATAATTCCGTTTTTTTTGCTTATCTTGTGCCCGGATTGTTTGACAAACCTTATCAATGGCATGAAAATGACACTTGAATATACCGTGGAAGTAACAGAGAAATGCAACTACATATTCAGTGTCAATGCTCAAACAATGGAAATCATCGAATTCAAAGGAGTGCATTGTTGGGTGGACGATTACCAGGTATCGTTTACGATGAACCCCGGGACGGGAGGTGGAGGCGGTTTTGCGCCTACGGATAATGTAACCGGCCCTTTCGGAGGCGGTTCCGGTCAGAACGATGACGGGGATAAGGGCAATCAATACATCGATGCCGACCCTTGCGCCATGGCACGCAACATGAACAACAACGCGCAGGGCTTTAAGGACAGGGTCAACACGATGCATGGGGAAGTGTCTCCTCATAACACGGATTTCGCTTCCACGGAAAACGGTTGGGTGCGGACTTCTGATGGCCGGATTTACACGCCTGCCGAGAAGCGACAGAGTCGCCTGAAATACAATTGGAGCACGATGGAAGGCAGTTTGACGGAATGGTACCACACGCATCCCATGGGAGCGATGCTGCCCAACATTTCCGATTTGCGTGCCTTGGCGCAACAGTACCGGAACGGACGCATTACGGATGTGGAAAACTTTTCCTACGGAGTGATTTCCTCCTTTGGTTGTGCTTCGCTGGTGATTACTTCGGAGGATGCTTTCCAGAAGTTTGCGGAGAAGACAAAGACGGAAGAGGGGGTGAAAGAGATAAAAGATAATTATATTGATGTTGAACAATACTATTCAGGTGGAAATAATTACAGTTTATTGAAAGCATATGTAATTTTTTTACAAAAGATTTCTTCTGGCCTTACATTCCTTTTTCGTACTTACGATTATATAGAGAAAAAATGGGAAGATTGGAACGTAAAAGAAGCTCAGAAGGACATATTGTTGGATAATCCATGTAAATAATAGAACAAAAATCGAATTATGATAAAAAAAATTCTTTCAATTATTTGTGGAATATTATTTCCTTTGATTGCTTGGTCACAAACCGGTAATGGCTTGAGCATAAAATTACCTCCCGGCACACAACCGCACCCGGAATTTGTGATGAATTACGGGATAGACGAGTTTGTGGGTACTTGGCAATATAGCAATAATGATACAGTGTTTACAATTAAGTTGCAGAAAGGTGCGATTATTGGCGGAATGATGATAGAAATTGGCGCAACGCCCTTATTAGGTGGCTATTCTTTAGAAGTAAATGGAGTCTTAATAGATAATTATATAGAAAATATTGGAACTGTATGGCATCAGCGAAAACATAAAGGTCCGGAAGAGCATGTTTATTTGACTGCGCTAACTCTTGAATACCCGGCTCATGCTTTAGGCATACGTTTTTTTGATCAACGCAAAAAGCATTTGAACGGTGAGGGCATTATAGGTGGTTATATAGAAATGGTAGAAAAGGGGAAACTACGTTGGTATTTGAATGAGAGAAGAGGTCTTGACGTAATCTATGAGGGCGATCCGGACATAGAATACCCCGAACTGATAGGCTTCTCTGTACCGACGGATGTGATTATGACAAAGATATCGGATGAATAAGATGATACAGGAGAGAGGAAGAACAAGCCTACAAACGACAAGCAATTCTTGTGACGTTGCAAACTTGTTCCTCATCAGCGAGAAATCCTATGCCAGCGAGGCAATTTTCCGATACATAAAATACAACAACACGATACCTGCAATAACCAATGACTTAGGGTCGGCCTGGGAAACGTTTTCCAAAAGCCCGGCAAGCGTCTCGCGCAGCGTACTTTCTATCAGACCGATACCATCCAACGCCACGAACAGCACAACCGCCAACGCAAAACATAAGGCTGTCCAGACATGCGCCAAACGGTCACTACGGTCGGGCAAGCGGCGCATCACACGACGGGTAAATCCGTTGTCGGCTATCTCTTGCCGGTTGGCGGCAAAAAAGTCTTCTAATAGTTTGTCGTTATTTTCTACCATATCCATTCTTTTTTAAATAAGCGGCCATTTTGTCCTTGGCTCTCGAAAGGTGACTTTTCACGGTTCCTGTGGGGCATCCGGTAATTCCTGAAATTTTCTCAATGCTTTGGTCTTCCATGTAGAACAGGGTGATGCAGGTACGTTCAATGTCTTTCAGCGTAGCGAGCGCACGGTAGAGATCCATTTTCTGTCCGATATCTTCCTGTTGGACACTATACCGAAAGTCTACTTGAGCGGTGTCCAAATCATCCGTCTCCTTCCGGCTGCGAAGATAATCATAAAATTCGTTATACGCAATACGGTACAGCCAAGTAGAGAAGCTGGAAAGATTCTTGAACGAAGCAATATGGGTATAGGCTTTAAGGAACGTTTCCTGCGCCAAATCATCGCTCAACTCCCGGTCGCCACAGGTCAGGTTCAAAAAGAACCGCCTGACGGGCGACTGATATTTGCGCACCAACTGGTCGAAAGCACGAGAATTGTGAAACACGATTACCTGCGTCACCAACGCTATGTCGTTGAGTTGACTCATTGTTGCGGGTCGTTTTGCTTTGCTTCGTCCTCAAACGAGGAAGCATCCTTATGGTCACTGATTTCAATTCCGCCAATATTCACTTTCCGGCGGCCTGTTGTTTCATCCCGTTCGATATGTATGTCCGGACGGTTTTCAGGTCGGGAAAAATAAGTGACCACTTGTCCGAAACCGGTAAACATCACCAGCAGACCGATGCAGCCCAGTCCAAACTTCCCGGTAAGTGCCCACAGGAAGATGAAAAGTCCTAACCCAAGGAAGATATTCTTGATACCCCGGCTGCGCAAATCCTGTTTCTCCATACCTTGAAAGAATTCAGGCGGCAATTGCTGGCCACTGGCTAAGGCTTGCTCCGCCAAGCGGTATTTCGCCTTGCGGTTCTTGTAGCGGAAGTAGAAGATGATGAAGATAAGCAAGGCGGGAAGGCCGAATATGGAGACAAGAGCCACGATTGGCACGACAGCCAAGTTCCATAAATTCTTATCAAGTCCCAAAAAGTACTCATCATCAAACCGACAGGTCACTTTGTCTATACGTTCTCTTGTAACGGATCCGACCGGGTCTTCGTAGGTCGTGACGCTCAACGTATCGGTCACGTTCCGTCCATCCACCACGGTGTCTTGCAATTCTATCACCCGTTTCTTTCCATCCACGGTATCGGTTACGATACGGTTTTCAGCCTGAAGTCCCAGGCATGTCATGGCCATCAGGCCAAAGGTAAGTAACAACTGTTTCATTTTTCTTCGTTTTTTGTTATTGTTCTTTGCGTGTTAGACGTAACGTTGCCGCTATAAAGTTGCAAAAGAACAAAAATTTTTTCGTTCATCCGGGAAATATGCGGGTGATAAATGGGAATTTAGCCCCCTCAACTCCCCCCGTGGGGGAGCTATTGTATTCTACTTAGTATTCAAAGCCTCCCCCACGGGGGGGAGGTCTGGTGGGGGCTAAATTCCCATTTACTTGTTCCTTATTTAACATGCAAGGATTGCCAAACAAAGTGTTTCAAGATGTGTTTCATACGATGAAACACTTTGTTTCAAATAGTGAAACACTCTGTTTCATTTAAAGAAACACATTGTTTCAAGGCATGAAACACATTGTTTCAAAATAAGGCACACTGCTTGAAACACTTTTGCAGCCAGTTTTCTGTTCTTCCTTTTATCAATGAGAGTTGAGGAAGCTCTTAAATTATCATTTCAATTTTGTGCGCTTACTTAAGCATTATTAATCAACGAAGAGGCAGTAAAAAAGAAACAAAATCATTATCTTTGTAAAAAGAGTTTCGTCAGAACATGGCGGACTTAGCATTACTTATATTTATAACCATAACATAATAGATTGCATATGAAAAGAATCAGCATTCTTTTGGCGCTGTTCCTGCTCATGCAGGCAGGAAGCGCCGCCGCCCAAGAAGAGAAAGAACTGACAAAAGCCGAGAAAAGGGCTTTGCAGGAACGGATAGACAGTCTGCAACACGCTGAAGCCATACAAGCGCTCAATGAACACGCTTTTACCTTAGAAGCGGATAAGGTGGTATTTAAATATGGACAGACCGCCTACGTAACTCCTAACACCAATTTTGTCTCAGTGCAGGATGACCGGGCCACCGTGCAGGTAGCTTTCAACATACCTGTCAGCGGGCTTAACGGGCTGGGCGGCATCACCGTAGAAGGCCAATTTTCCAAGTATGACTTAAAAACAGACAAGCGAGGAAATACCATACTGTCCATCAACGTAATGGGAACCGGCATTTCGGCCCGTGTGGACATCACCCTGTATGCCGACAGCAACGAAGCCACGGTCAACATCCTGCCCAACTTCAGTTCCAACCGTCTGACTTTGAATGGAGTCATCTTACCGCTGCACAAGAGCCAAGTGTTCAAAGGACGAAGCCTCTGACGGCGGCATGCCACCGCGCTTTCATTAAAAAAAGATGAGGCAAAAGATGTAAAGGCACAGCGATTTCATTTCGTCGATTTAGGAAGGTGTCTTCGCTGTGTCTCCTGATTTTTGTATTCATTCCCCGACTAAAATGCCGCAATCTCCCAAACCTTTTTATTACCTTTGCGGCGCATAAAGAAAATAAAGGGAAAGCACATGGAAGCATTTGCATTCAACGCCACAGAGCAAAGCCTGCTGATAGCAGCCGGAGTCCTGCTCATGATACAAGCCGTCTATTACCTCACCCTCTACAACCGCATTAGCCGACATAACCGCTCCGTCCGGCAAGGAAAAGTCCATTTCTGCGACGAGCTACCTCCCCTGTCCGTCATTGTCTGCACACACAACGAAACGCAAAACCTGCAACGTTGTTTGCCCGCTTTGCTTGCGCAGGATTATCCGCAATTTGAAGTCATCGTCATCAACGACGGCGAGAAAAATGAGAACGAGCCTTACCTATCCCAACAAGAGAAACTACACAACAACCTTTACCACAGTTTTGTTCCGGACTCCTCACGTTACATCAGCCGAAAAAAACTGGCCATCACTTTAGGAATACGTGCCGCACGTTACGAATGGCTGGTGCTGACCGAAGGCAACTGCCTGCCACAAAGCGACCAATGGCTGCGTCTGCTGGCACGCAATTTCACCCCACGTACACAAATTGTGCTGGGATACAGCAGCTACGAGCGCGGCGAAAGCTGGCTGCATAAACTGATTGATTTCGACAACCTTTTCACCTCCATGCGTTGGTTGACTTTTGCTTTGGCCGGATGTCCTTACATGGGTTCGGGCCGGAACTTGGCTTACCGCAAGTCATTATTCTTCAGTCAAAAGGGATTCTCGGCACACCTCGATTTACAACGAGGTGACGATGACCTGTTTGTCAATCAAGCCGCCACACCCGAAAATACGCGTGTAGAGACTGACCCGGATGCCGTCGTCCGCCTGCCTGCCTTGACACACGCCCACGAATGGACAGAAGAAAAGATAAACCGAAACGCCACCGCAAAGCTCTACAAAGGCATACAACGTTGGACAAATGGAGGAGAAACGGCGAGCCGTTTGTTGTTCCACATCGCTTGGACAGCTACGGTGGCAATGGGGATACTCCATGCACATTGGCTGGTTGCCGGAAGCGGGTTGCTGGCAGGCATCATACGCCTCACGATGCAAGCAATCGTTATCAATGGGACGGCCAAGGCATTGGGTGACAAACGGACATACAGTTTGACTCTACCCCTATTCGACCTTCTGCAACCTTTGCAATCGCTCAACTGGAAACTACGCTACCAGCTCCGTGACAAACGGGAATTCCTGAGGAAATAAGGAACGCTGAAACAGGCTTATTGCTTACTTGCCCAAGTAATATTGGATAAATGGCAAAGTATCGTAAGCACTCAATTTAGGGCATCCCCCTTTGAAAGGGCACTTTTGAGTGCCCTAAACCGAGTTTTGTTAATTAATTAGCTTTGAATTTAACATTGGCCGGTAGCCAAAGTGATTTTGCCAGGAACCATGTTAACATAATCC
>CASENS010000017.1 GCA_949289345.1 uncultured Bacteroides sp. | reverse complement strand
TGAACAATGTAAGCAAAATATGATATCTTTGTTATCGGCTTAAACTATGAGCTAAAACAGAAGTGGAATATTGGAAACAAATTGCATAGAAAAAAAAGAAGAAACCACCTATATTGTTACCGTAAGTGAGTTAATAATCAATAAAAGCGTTAAATCTTCACCCTTTAGAATGTACGATTAAAGATTATGACCATATTTCTGACTTATAACTTATAAATTATTGAGTAACAACTGCTTGTAAATACAGGTATAGAATAAAATCAATCTGATTAGTTACTTAAGTCAAAAAAAGCACACTATCTTTTGACTCAAAAGATACTACCTTTTGAAGCAAAACTAACTATCTTTTGACCCAAAACATACGGTGATTTCGAGCGAAGCATCCCATAAACCGTAAGGCTGAAAACTTCGTTTGACGAATACAGTTTCCATATTATACTCTGTGCGGGATGAAATTGTGCATTTATATTTTCTCAATGGTGGGGGGTATCAAAAAGAGAAATGACTTGCATTTTGCTCTGTCATCCTGAGCAGCGCGAAGGATCTCCTGCTTATTTTCGCTAATGGGAGATGCTTCACATCCGTTCCCTTAGACAGCATGATAGCGGTTTTGCATTTTGACACACCCTTATCCGGTTTTCGTCAAAACATTTCTCCTTCACCGGGCAACACCGGACTTTCACCGGAAAAACGCTTAACTGTTCCTGCCGAGACAGTTAAGTGTTAACTCCCGAAACACTTAACTATTCCGAAAGAAACAGTCAAGCGTTGCCGGGCAAACAGTTAAGTGTTTTTCCGGAGCATAAATACTTGTAAATCAGCATATATTTGAGGGCTATCCCAGTTCATGGAAGGGCTTGGCCGCCCGTTTTAAACATTTATTTGCATTTTACCCGACAAAAGGCGATTGAATGTTAATACGCATTGTCAAAATCCTTCACTACGCTGCCAATGACGAATTGCAATAATCGGCTCTCCTCCTTCCCCGAAGGAGGAGTACCCGTAGGGGGAGGTGTAGGTAAGCCATGCCGCGAAGCGACTCCTATTCCTATATAATAAATAGGTCGAACCATTCTTGTCCTACCACCCCGCCCGGTGGGCACCCCTCCTTCGGGAAGGAGGGGAGTTAATTACCCGTCATCATCGAATGGGTTTTCCGCAGGAAATGGGCACTCAGGATGACAGGGCAAAATGAAAGTCGTTCTTGCATTTTGACACACCCTCCCAAAAGATTATTTTTTGCTTCTTTGCTGTAAATGTTGCATTGGTGAGTTTAATCTGCGCATATCTTTTTTCCGCCAAAACTTTCCGCTATCCGTATTCTTTTGTTACTTTTGCATTTTGTAATGTATCATACGGAAGATGGAAACGGAGATAAATTCATATAGCTTGCTGAATTCAATCGCTTACCCCGAAGATTTGCGCAAACTGAAAGTGGAGCAGCTTCCGGAGGTCTGCCGGGAATTGAGGCAGGACATTATTGACGAGGTGTCGCGCAATCCCGGACACTTTGCCGCCAGTTTGGGAACAGTAGAATTGACCGTTGCCCTACATTATATATATCATACACCATACGATCGTATTGTATGGGACGTGGGGCATCAGGCTTACGGACATAAGATTTTGACCGGTCGGCGGGAGGCTTTTTCTACTAACCGACGTTTTAAAGGTATCCGTCCGTTCCCTTCGCCGGAGGAAAGTGATTATGACACATTTGCGTGCGGACATGCTTCTAATTCCATTTCGGCAGCTTTGGGCATGGCCGTGGCTGCGGCTCGTAAGGGTGAGGCTGATCGGCATGTAGTGGCTGTCATTGGTGACGGGAGTATGAGTGGCGGATTGGCTTTTGAAGGGTTGAACAATGCGTCGTCCACGCCCAATAATCTGCTTATTATCTTGAATGATAACGATATGTCCATCGACCGGAGTGTGGGTGGCATGAAGCAGTATCTTTTTAATCTCACTACGAGTAACCGCTATAATCAGTTGCGTTTCAAGATTTCAAAGGTGCTGTTTAAAATGGGCGTCTTGAATGAAGAACGCCGTAAGGCATTGATACGTCTTGGTAACAGTCTGAAATCTATTGCCGCCCGACAGCAGAATATCTTCGAGGGAATGAACATCCGCTATTTCGGCCCTATTGACGGGCATGATGTAAGGAATCTGACACGGGTGTTGCATGACATCAAAGATTTGAAGGGACCTAAAATCCTGCATTTGCATACGGTGAAAGGAAAGGGGTTTGAACCTGCGGAAAAAGATCCGGGCGTGTGGCATGCGCCGGGCAAATTCAATCCGGATACAGGCGAGCGGATATTGGCTGACACGAGTCATTTGCCTCCGCTTTACCAGGATGTGTTTGGCGAGACGTTGGTTGAATTGGCTAAGGTGAATCCGCGCATTGTAGGGGTTACACCGGCCATGCCAACAGGATGTTCCATGAACAAATTGATGGAAGCAATGCCCGACCGGGCTTTCGATGTAGGCATTGCGGAGGGACATGCCGCCACCTTTTCCGGAGGTATGGCTAAGGAAGGTCTCCAGCCATTCTGCAATATTTATTCTAGCTTCATGCAGCGTGCCTATGACAATGTAATACATGACATTGCTTTGTTGCGTTTGCCCGTCGTGTTGTGTCTGGACCGTGCAGGGCTGGTAGGAGAAGATGGACCTACCCATCATGGCGTGTTCGATTTGGCTTATTTCCGTCCTATTCCCAATTTGACCATTGCTTCACCGATGAACGAACATGAGTTGCGTCGGCTGATGTACACGGCTCAGTTGCCGGATAAGGGACCGTTCGTAATCCGTTATCCGCGAGGCAGAGGCGTGCTCATAGATTGGCGTTGTCCCTTGGAAGAAATCCCGGTGGGGAAGGGACGTCAATTGAAAGACGGGACGGATATGGCGGTGTTGACATTGGGACCTATCGGGAACGTGGCCGCACGTGCTATTGAACGGGCTGAAAAGGATGCGCATCTTTCCATCGCTCACTATGACATACGTTTCTTGAAACCCTTGGATGAGGCGTTGTTACACGAGGTAGGACGCAAATTCCAACATATAGTGACTGTAGAGGATGGAGTCATCAGGGGGGGGATGGGAAGTGCCATATTGGAGTTTATGTCCGACCATGGTTATAAGCCCGATGTGCGGCGCATCGGTGTGCCCGATAAGTTTGTAGAGCATGGCACGGTAGCCGAGCTTTACAAGTTGTGTGAAATGAATGAAGATAGTATATATAAACAATTGATTGTACAGTGAAAATCATTATTGCCGGTGCCGGTTCGGTGGGCACTCATTTAGCGAAACTTTTGTCTCGCGAGAAACAGGATATTATTCTGATGGACGAGGATGAAGAGCGTTTGAATGCGTTCGGGTCAAATTTCGATTTGATGACAATCCCGGTTTCGCCTTCGTCTGTTTCCGGCTTGAGAGAAGCGGGCATTGAGGATGCGGATTTGTTTATAGCCGTAACTCCTGATGAGAGCCGCAATGTGACTGCTTGTCTGCTGGCTGCGAATTTAGGAGCGCAGAAAACGGTGGCCCGTATTGACAACTATGAATACCTTCTGCCTAAAAACAAGGAATTCTTTCAGAAGTTGGGCGTACATTCGCTGATTTATCCGGAAATGCTGGCCGCTAAGGAGATTGTGGCGTCAATCCGCATGAGCTGGGTGCGCCAGTGGTGGGAGTTTTGTGGAGGCGCCTTGATATTGATAGGGACCAAGATGCGCGAGAAGGCCGAGATATTGGACATTCCCCTGTATAAGCTGGGCGGACCGGAATTGCCTTATCACATCGTGGCCATCAAGCGCGGAAATGAAACTTTGATTCCGCGAGGTGATGACTCCATTAAACTTCATGATATTGTCTATTTTACCACAACCCGCAAATACATTCCTTATGTGCGCAAGGTGGCCGGAAAGGAAGACTATCCGGATGTGCGCAACGTTATGATTATGGGTGGAAGTCGCATCGCGGTGCGCACAGCCCAATATGTGCCGGACTATATGCAGTTGAAAATCATTGATAATGATTTGGCCCGTTGTAACCGCCTCAGCGAACTGCTGAGTGACCGTACAATGGTGATAAACGGAGATGGGCGCGACATGGACTTGCTGCTGGAAGAAGGATTGCAGAACACCGAAGCTTTTGTGGCGTTGACCGGTAACTCGGAAACTAATATCCTGGCTTGTCTGGCCGCCAAACGAATGGGCGTGAGAAAGACCGTGGCCGAAGTGGAGAATATCGATTACATTGGTATGGCCGAGAGCCTGGATATCGGTACCGTTATCAATAAGAAGATGATTGCCGCCAGTCATATCTACCAGATGATGCTGGATGCCGACGTCAGCAATGTGAAATGTTTGACCGTGGCCAATGCTGATGTGGCGGAATTTACAGTAAAGGCGGGTTCGAAGATAACCAAACATCCGGTGAAGGATTTGGGACTGCCCAAGGGCGTGACCATTGGAGGTCTGATCCGCCAAGGCGAAGGTGTTGTAGTAACCGGTAATACGTTGATACAGCCGGGTGACCATGTAGTGGTATTTTGTCTGAGTATGATGATAAAGAAGATAGAAAGTTACTTTAGTTAAGATTGACATAGGATAAAAAGTGTAAAAAATACCTCTATTTGTTATTTGGAGATTACAGTCGGATGAAATACTTATTGTACTTTTGCGGCTGAAAACAAATAAGGGAAAACGTTCCCTTTAATTATACTAAAAAATCTTATTGGATTTATGAACTTTACCCTCTTAGTAACCGTCGTGCTGACGGCAATTCTTTTTGTTGGCGTAGTAGTCGTGCTGTCCAATCTGATAGCACCCCACTCGTACAACCCTCAAAAGATGGAGCCTTACGAGTGTGGTATTCCGACGCGAGGCCGTTCGTGGATGCAGTTCCGTGTAGGCTATTATCTGTTCGCCATTCTGTTCTTGATGTTTGAGGTAGAAACCGTATTCCTCTTTCCGTGGGCCGTTGTAACCCGTCAGTTGGGTGTAGGCGGATTGTTGGGAGTCGGATTTTTCTTGTTTGTCTTAATTCTGGGCTTGGCATATGCCTGGAGGAAAGGAGCGTTGGAATGGAAGTAAAGCGCAGGCCGAAAATTAAGTCTATTCCATACGAGGAATTCCAAGACAACGAAACATTGGAGAAGCTGATCGCTCAAATGAACGAAGGAAGAACCAATGTGGTAGTGGCAAGTTTGGATGAGCTAATAGATTGGGGACGTAGTAACTCATTGTGGCCTTTGACGTTTGCCACCAGTTGTTGCGGTATTGAGTTTATGGCTGTATGTGCGGCACGTTATGACATCGCCCGTTTTGGTTTCGAGGTGACTCGTAACAGTCCCCGACAGGCAGACGTTATCTTGGTAAGCGGCACTATTACGAATAAGATGGCTCCTGTGCTGAAGCGTCTGTACGATCAGATGGCTGATCCGAAATACGTGGTTGCTGTGGGTGGATGCGCAGTCAGCGGTGGCCCTTTCCGGAAGTCGTATCACGTGGTGCAAGGCGTAGACCAGATTATACCGGTAGATGTCTATGTGCCTGGCTGTCCTCCCAGACCGGAGGCTTTCCTTTATGGCATGATGCAGTTGCAGCGTAAAGTAAAGATGGAAAAGTTCTTCGGCGGTATCAACCGGAGAAAAAAAAGAGAAAAATGATTAATCAGTGAACATTAAATATTGGTTTCGTGGAAGATACAATATTATATATAGAACCGGCCCAGTTGCACGAACGTATGCTTGATTTGCGTGACAAGCAGCAGATGGACTTTTTGGAGAGCCTGACTGGTATGGACTGGGGTGTGCGGAAAGAGGATGAACCGGCCGATGCCATTCGGGGATTGGGTGTGGTATATCATTTGGAGTCGACTGTTACCGGTCAACGAATCGTTGTAAAAACATCGACCGAAGACCGTGAACATCCCGAATTGCCTACAGTGACGGATATTTGGTGTGGTGCGGAATTGCCGGAACGTGAGGCTTACGATTTTTATGGTATTGAGTTCATTGGTCACCCCGATATGCGCCGCTTGTTCCTCCGCAACGATTGGGTGGGTTATCCGTTTCGCAAAGACGATGACCCTGCGAAGGAAAACCCGTTGCGCATGGATAACGAGCCTACCGTAGACACGACTCATGAATATGGAATAAAAGAAGACGGCACTACGACTGAAACAGAGGAAACACTGTTTGGCGATGAAGAATACGTGGTAAATATCGGTCCTCAGCATCCGGCTACGCATGGCGTGTTGCGCTTCCGGGTATCATTGGAGGGTGAGAATATTAAAAAGATAGACGTGAATTGCGGCTACATCCATCGCGGTATTGAGAAGATGAACGAAAGTCTGACCTATCCGCAGACATTGGCTTTAACAGACCGTTTGGATTATCTGGGTGCCATGCAGAACCGTCATGCGTTGTGTATGTGCATTGAGAAGGCGATGGGTGTGGAAGTCAGCGAACGTGTGCAATACATCCGTACCATTATGGATGAGTTGCAACGTATTGACTCTCACATCTTGTTCTTTGCGTGTCTGTGCCAGGACTTGGGAGCGACCACGGCTTTCCTTTACGGATTTCGTGACCGTGAAAAGGTGCTTGACATTTTTGAGGAAACATGCGGAGGCCGTTTGATATTGAATTATAATACCATTGGAGGCGTTCAGGCAGATATTCATCCTAACTTTGTACATCGGGTGAAAGAGTTTATCCCCTACATGCGTCATAACCTGCAAGAATATTACGATGTATTTATTAATAATGTGATCGCCCAAAACCGTCTGAAGGGAGTAGGTGTGCTGACTCGTGAACAGGCTATCGCTTTTGGCGCTACAGGGGGTACCGGTAGAGCCAGCGGATGGGCTTGTGATGTGCGTAAGCGTATGCCATACGGTGTTTATGACAAAGTTGATTTCAAGGAAATCGTACGTACGGAGGGAGACTGCTTCGCCCGCCTGTTGGTGCGTATGGATGAGATAAAAGAAAGTCTGCACATTATTGAACAATTGATAGACAATATTCCCGAAGGTGCTTATCAAGAGAAGATGAAACCCATCATCCGTGTGCCGGAAGGCAGTTGGTATAGTGCTGTGGAAGGTAGTCGTGGAGAGTTCGGTGTTTACTTGGAGAGTAGGGGAGACAAAACTCCTTATCGCTTGCATTACCGTGCTACGGGTCTGCCGTTGGTGGGCGTAATAGATACGATAACCCGTGGTGCCAAGATTGCGGACTTGATAGCCATCGGTGGTACGTTAGACTATGTGGTACCTGATATCGACCGGTAAGAGAGTAGAAATATATATGTAAATAGTAGAATGACAATATGTTGGATTTTAGTATTGTAACAAACTGGATACATACGATGCTGACGTCGGTGATGCCCGAAGGCTTGGCGGTGTTCATCGAATGTGTTGTGATAGGTGTATGCATCGTGCTTATGTATGCGTTGCTGGCCATCGTGCTTATCTATATGGAGCGTAAGGTGTGCGGCTTCTTTCAGTGCCGCTTAGGTCCGATGCGTGTAGGCCCTTACGGTACTATACAAGTGATATGTGACGTGCTGAAGATGCTTACCAAGGAAATTTTCACCCCAAAGGGTGTAGACAAACTGCTCTATAACTTGGCTCCCTATATGGTGTTGCTGGCTTCGTTCCTTACGTTTGCCTGTCTGCCCATGAACAAAGGACTGGAAGTATTGGATTTCAATGTTGGCATTTTCTTCCTGTTGGCGGCGTCAAGTATTGGTGTTGTGGGTATTTTGCTGGCGGGTTGGAGTTCTAATAACAAGTTTTCGCTGATAGGCGCCATGCGAAGTGGCGCGCAGATTATCAGCTACGAGTTGTCCGTGGGACTTAGTATTCTGACCATGGTCGTATTGGCTGGAACCATGCAGATTTCGCAGATTGTGGAAGGTCAAACTGACGGTTGGCTCATCTTTAAAGGACATATTCCAGCCGTGATAGCTTTTATCGTTTATCTGATAGCCGGTAATGCGGAATGTAACCGTGGTCCTTTCGACTTGCCGGAAGCAGAGAGCGAATTGACGGCCGGATACCATACGGAGTACAGCGGTATGCACTTTGGCTTCTTCTACCTGGCGGAATACTTGAACCTCTTCATCGTATCGGCCATTGCCGCTACGGTATTCTTGGGCGGATGGATGCCGTTGCATATTCCCGGATTAGACGGCTTTAACATGGTGATGGACTATATCCCTGGTTTTGTTTGGTTCTTTGCCAAGGCTTTCTTCATTGTATTCTTGCTGATGTGGATGCGCTGGACATTCCCTCGTCTTCGTATTGACCATATCGTGAAACTGGAATGGAAATATCTGATGCCTATTTCGCTGGCCAACCTGCTGTTGATGGCTATATGCGTGGCGTTAGGATGGCACTTCTAAATCTAAAAATGAAGAATGATAAAGAAGAATTTAAATCATAAATCGTAACATGGAAGAAAAACAATCTTATATAGGAGGGCTTGGCAAGGCTGTGGCCAGTTTGGCGACAGGCTTGAAAACAACCATGCGCGAATACTTCACACCGAAAATCACCGAACAATATCCTGAAAACCGCAAGACGCTGAAGATGTTCGACCGTTTTCGTGGTACATTGGTGATGCCCCATAATGAACAGAACGAGCACAAGTGTGTAGCTTGCGGACTGTGTCAAATGGCTTGCCCCAACGACAGTATCCATGTGGTGAGCGAGACCATTACTACTGAAGACGGGAAAAAGAAGAAAGTGCTGGCACGTTATGAGTATAACTTGGCTTCGTGCATGTTCTGTCAACTTTGCGTCAACGCATGCCCGCATGGCGCCATTACGTTCGACCAGAATTTTGAACACGCAGTCTTCGACCGCTCCAAGTTGCTTCTGACGCTGAATCGTCCGGGCAGCCATGTAGAAGAGAAGAAGAAACCTGTAGCTAATGAACAAAACGCTTAAACGATTATGGATATAACGCTTGAAACTGTAGTATTTTTCTTTTTGGCGGCTTTCATTGCCGTGTTTTCCGTGCTGACGGTGACCACACGGCGTATGGTGCGTGCGGCCACATGGCTGTTGTTTGTGCTTTTCGGTACGGCAGGTATTTACTTCCTGTTGGGATATACCTTCTTGGGAGCTGTGCAGATAATGGTTTATGCAGGCGGTATTGTCGTGCTCTATGTGTTCTCCATCCTGCTGGTGAGCGGCGAAGGTGACCGTGTGTCCAAGTTGAAACGCAGTAGGTTGGTAGCCGGATTGGGTACCGTATTGGCAGGCGCTGCTATTGTGCTGTTCATTACGTTGAAGCATAAATTCCTGGCTCCGGTAGATGTGGAACCCGTAGAGGTGAACATCGAGACTATCGGTCAACATTTGCTTAGTGGTGACAAGTATGGTTACCTGTTGCCTTTCGAGGCAGTCAGCGTATTGCTGTTGGCTTGTATCGTGGGTGGTTTGCTCATAGCTCGCAAACGATAAAATTGAAATCTAAATCTGAAATAGATAAATGGTATGGTACACTTGGAATATTACTTGATTATTTCGACCATCATGCTCTTTGCCGGTATCTATGGTTTTTTCATCCGTCGCAACACGCTGGGCATGCTGATTTCGGTCGAACTGATACTGAACGCCACAGACATCAACTTTGCCGTGTTCAACCGCTTTCTCTTCCCCGAAGGGCTGGAGGGCTACTTCTTCTCGCTTTTTTCTATCGCTATCTCGGCAGCGGAGACAGCCATTGCCATTGCCATCATGATAAACATCTACCGCAACATCCGCAGTATACAAGTGGATAAGCTGGAAGACATGAAGTGGTAGAGGCATTTTTGAATGGCCACGAGAATATATTAGAAACGAGGATGTGTCATCATTGATTTCGACATATCTTTAAAAAGGAATTGAAAAGAAACAAAAAAAGAAGATAATGGAATATACGATTCTTATCCTACTCCTTCCTTTCCTCTCCTTCCTCACATTGGGAGTGGGAGGCAAATGGATGTCTCACCGCACGGCAGGGCTTATCGGTACGGCGGTACTGGGTGTGGTGACTGTCTTGTCGTACTTGACGGCGTTCACGTATTTCACCGCTCCCCGATTGGCTGATGGTACGTATGAGACGCTGATGCCTTACAACTTCCGCTGGTTACCCTTCACTGAACGGCTGAGCATTGACATGGGCATTTTGCTTGACCCCATTTCGGTGGTGATGCTGATTGTCATCAGTACGGTCAGTCTGATGGTTCACATTTACTCTTTCGGTTATATGAAAGGTGAGCGTGGTTTCCAGCGTTACTATGCGTTCTTGTCGCTCTTCACCATGTCCATGTTGGGACTGGTTGTGGCCACGAACATTTTCCAGATGTATTTGTTCTGGGAGTTGGTGGGCGTGTCGTCCTACCTGCTTATCGGTTTCTATTATACGAAGCCTGCCGCTGTTGCTGCTTCCAAGAAAGCGTTCATCGTGACCCGTTTTGCTGACTTGGGCTTCCTCATCGGCATCCTTATTTATGGCTATTATGTAGGGACTTACACCTTTACGCCCGAGGCGATGATGCTGATGAAGGGTGGAGCCATGTTGCCGTTGGCTTTGGGACTGATGTTCATCGGTGGTGCCGGTAAGAGTGCCATGTTCCCGTTGCACATCTGGTTGCCTGATGCCATGGAAGGCCCGACACCCGTCAGTGCCTTGATTCATGCGGCGACGATGGTGGTGGCAGGTGTTTACTTGGTTGCCCGTATGTTCCCGCTCTTCATTGCATACGCTCCGGAAACGTTGCACATCGTGGCCTATGTGGGTGCTTTTACCGCCTTCTATGCCGCCAGTGTGGCTTGTGTGCAGAGCGATATCAAACGTGTATTGGCTTTCTCTACCATCTCGCAGATTGGCTTTATGATGGTGGCTTTGGGTGTTTGTACTTCTGCCGACCCGCATCACGGCGGTTTGGGTTACATGGCCGGTATGTTCCACTTGTTCACCCACGCCATGTTCAAGGCGTTGCTGTTCCTCTGCGCGGGTAGCATCATCCATGCCGTCCACAGCAACGAAATGTCGGCCATGGGAGGCTTGCGCAAATATATGCCAGTCACGCACTGGACATTCCTCATCGCCTGCCTGGCCATTGCGGGTATCTGGCCACTCTCCGGCTTTTTCTCGAAGGATGAGATTCTGGCCGCCTGCTTCCAGTTCAGTCCGGTGATGGGTTGGATTATGACCGTGATTGCGGGTATGACCGCTTTCTATATGTTCCGTCTGTACTACGGAATCTTCTGGGGTACGGAGAATAAAGAATTGCATGCCGAACACACGCCACACGAGAGTCCGCTTACGATGACCGTTCCGTTGATGATTTTGGCTGCCATTACCGTGGTATGCGGATGGGCGTTGCCTTTCGGACATTTGGTTTCGTCCAACGGGCAGGCTTATGACATCCATATCGACTTGACCATCGCTTGTACAAGCATTGTCGTAGCTTTGGCGGCTATTGCGTTGGCTACTTGGATTTACGCTCGTGACCGCCAGCCCGTGGCCGATACTTTGGCACGCCGTTTCAACGGCCTGTGGACGGCCGCTTACCACCGTTTCTATATTGATGAAGTGTATCAGTTTATCACGCACCGCATCATCTTCGGTTGCGTCAGCCGCCCCATTGCCTGGTGGGACCGTCACGTGGTGGATGGCTTCTTTAACTTCTTGGCGTGGAGTTCACAGGCTTCGAGCGATTCCATCCGGACGTTGCAGAGCGGTCGCGTGCAGCAATACGCATTGGTCTTTTTGCTCGGTGTGTTGGCGTTGATACTTATATTAATGGTGTAATGACTCATAGTTTCTAATGGATAATTTATACTTAGCATAATGAACTTCTTATCTTTATTTGTTCTGATTCCGTTGCTGATGCTGCTGGGGCTTTGGCTGAGCCGCAACATCAGTCAGATACGTGCGGTGATGGTGACGGGAGCCTCGGCATTGGTAGCGCTTTCCGTAGCGCTGACTGTGATGTATCTCAACGCGCGCAGTAACGGGGCTGCGGACGAAATGCTGTTCTGCGCCGATATGGTTTGGTATCCCGCCCTTAACATTCATTACTCCGTGGGAGTGGATGGCATTTCGGTAGCCATGTTGTTGCTGTCGTCCATCATTGTCTTTACCGGTACGTTTGCTTCTTGGCGATTGCAGCCGCTTACTAAGGAATACTTCCTTTGGTTCACGTTCTTGTCATTAGGCGTGTTCGGTTTCTTTATCTCCATCGACTTGTTCACCATGTTCATGTTCTACGAGGTGGCCTTGATACCGATGTATCTGCTCATTGGTGTTTGGGGAAGCGGTCACAAGGAATATTCCGCCATGAAGCTGACGCTGATGTTGATGGGCGGTTCCGCTTTCCTGCTGATAGGCATCTTGGGTATCTACTACGGTAGCGGTGCCACAACGATGAACCTGTTGGAGATTGCCGGGCTGCATAACATTCCCATTGAACAACAGCGTATTTGGTTCCCGCTTACTTTCCTGGGCTTTGGTGTGTTGGGTGCTTTGTTCCCCTTCCATACATGGAGTCCCGACGGTCATGCATCAGCGCCTACGGCGGTGTCCATGCTGCATGCCGGCGTGTTGATGAAGTTAGGAGGTTATGGCTGTTTCCGCATTGCCATGTACCTGATGCCGGAAGCCGCGCAGGAATTGGGATGGATATTTATCATATTGACGGGTATCTCGGTAGTGTACGGTGCTTTCTCTGCGTGTGTGCAGACCGACTTGAAGTACATCAACGCTTACTCCAGTGTGAGTCACTGCGGCCTGGTGCTCTTCGCCATCCTGATGATGAATCAGACTGCAAGTACGGGTGCCGTGCTCCAGATGTTGAGCCACGGACTGATGACCGCCCTCTTCTTTGCCCTCATCGGTATGATATATGGCCGTACGCATACTCGTGACGTCCGCGAGCTGAACGGATTGATGAAGATTATGCCTTTCCTGTCAGTCTGCTATGTCATTGCAGGTTTGGCCAATCTGGGCTTGCCGGGTTTGAGCGGCTTTGTGGCAGAGATGACAATCTTCAACGGAGCTTTCGAGCATGCCGATACCTTCCACCGTACGTGGACGATTATCGCTACCTGTAGCATTGTTATCACAGCGGTTTATATTCTCCGTCTGGTAGGTAAGATTCTCTATGGCACTTGTACGAACAAGCATCATCTGGCTCTGACCGATGCCACTTGGGACGAACGCACCGCGGTTATTATTCTTATAGTTTGCGTAGCGGCTTTGGGTATGGCTCCGTGGTGGATAAGTGATATGATTGGCGAGAGTGTCCTGCCGATAGTGAATGTGCTTAATATATAATTGATAACTTCTAATTCAGATTTGTATTCCATGGATTACAGTCAATTTCTCGTGATGAAAGAAGAGCTGTCGCTGATAGCCGTTATTCTCATCCTCTTCATAGCTGACCTCTTTATGAGTCCGGATGCGCACAAGCGTGACGGACGTCCGGTGCTGAACACCATGCTGCCTGTGGCTCTGATGCTGATACATATTGTGGTCACCATCGTACCAGGTCCGGTGGCTGAAGCTTTTGGCGGTATGTACTACAACAGTCCCATTCAGCATATTGTGAAGTCTATTCTCAGCGTTGGTACGCTTATTGTGTTCCTCATGGCTCATGAATGGATGCGCCGTCCCGATACGGCAGTCAAACAGGGAGAGTTCTACTTCCTGACGCTTAGTACGCTGTTGGGTATGTATTTCATGATTTCAGCCGGACACTTCCTAATGTTCTTCATCGGACTGGAGACTGCCAGCATCCCGATGGCGGCTTTGGTGGCGTTCGATAAGTATCGCCATCACTCTGCCGAGGCAGGTGCCAAGTACATTCTGACCGCTTTGTTTTCCAGCGGTTTGTTACTGTTCGGACTTTCGCTGATATATGGTACTACGGGTACGCTCTACTTCTCCGACCTTCCCGCACGTGTGGAAGGGAATGCTTTGCAAGTGATGGCCTTTGTGTTCTTCTTTGCCGGTATGGGCTTCAAGATTTCGTTGGTTCCGTTCCATTTGTGGACGGCCGATGTTTATGAAGGTGCGCCCAGTACGGTGACTGCTTACCTGAGCGTGGTTTCCAAAGGTTCGGCGGCTTTTGTTCTGATGGCAATCCTATATAAAGTATTCGCTCCGATGGTTGACCAATGGCAGGAAGTCCTCTACTGGGTAACGATTGCTTCCATCACCTTGGCCAACCTCTTTGCCCTGCGTCAGCAGAACCTGCTGCGACTGATGGCCTTCAGTAGTATTTCCCAGGCCGGTTACATCATGTTGGGTGTTATCAGCGGCACGGCTCAAGGTATGACGGCTTTGGTGTACTATGTGCTGATTTATTTGTTCGCAAACTTGGGCGTGTTTACCGTTCTCACCATTGTTTTCCTACGCTCGCAGAAGATTAGTCTGGAGGATTACAACGGGCTTTATCGCACGAATCCCAAGTTGGCGTTCCTTATGACTTTGGCCTTGTTTTCGTTGGCGGGTATTCCGCCGTTCGCGGGCTTCTTCTCGAAGTTCTTCATCTTTGCGGCGGCTTTCCACAGTGGTTTCCACCTGCTGGTGTTCATCGCGTTGGTCAATACGGTCATTTCGCTCTACTATTACTTGCGTGTGGTGAAAGCCATGTACATCAATCCGAGCGATGAGCCTATCGCAGCTTTCCGTAGCGATAACTATACGCGCGCCAGTTTGTTGATATGTACGGCAGGTATCATAGTGCTCAGTTTGGCGAGTGTGGTTTACGATTCCATTGACCATTTCTCGTTCGGGATGTAGTACTACACTCTGAAGCAAGAGGTTGTCTCAAATAGATTTAGGACAGAAAGGCACGGAGACACAGAGAGATTATATACACCCTCTCTGTATCTCCGTGCCTTTCTGTTTTTATTCCCTCTTACACCAACGTTCGGGCAGCGTTAGGCTGATTTCGTAGGGCGTGGATACACTTACGAAACCTATTCCGCCTTGCACGTTGCAGGGCAGACTGACCGGTTCCATCAAGGCATTGTCGTAGTCATCGTCCTCTAGGCAATTCAATGCTTGTAGGTAACGGTAGGTGTCTTCCGTCAAGGCGTGCAGACGGATGCGGATGGTCTGCGTGCAATAGGTCTCGAGGTCGCATACATACGTGGAGAAGGTGGGCGCCTTGGCCGTGAAATCGTTGTAGCATGATGTGTAGACTTTAAGCGTGGTGGATGCATTCGGGAAGTAGGCGTCGCTGAAGATGTTGTATTTGTTCTCGATGCGGGGAAACATGGCATTGTCCTCCTCTTTCTGCGAGTGGCTGACATGCCCGCCCGTCAATATCATGTCCTCCCGGTTGATGATTTCACTGATGTAATCCTGTCGGGCAAGACTGTCTTTTCGGATGTGGATGTAGTGTCCTTCTTCATCTTTCAATTCGTTCCCGTTTTCATCGGTCTTGTGCAGGTAGTAATGATAGCGCACAAGGAAGTCGTTACAGATGTCCAGTCGGTAGTAGTTGCGTTCATTGGGATGGTCGCTCACATGGATGAGGTAACGACGGTACGGTTCGCGATAGTCCTCCAGTCTGACGGTGGAGGTATCTGCCCGGAATGCTTCGGGGGCGGACGGAGCGTAAGTCTCGGCCACGGCGTGCATCGTTCCGTTTCCGGCTGTAGCTTCCAGGCGGATGTGGTCGCCAGGATTGAGTGGTGTACTTATTCGGAACTTCTTAAACCCGATATAGGGCAGATATTCTTCATATCCGTCCCGATTGGGCCAGTCTTGGGGATTGTAAGGAATGGTTTCTTCCTTTTCAAGTTCTTTCGGCGTTTCGGCTAATACGTCGTTGATGTACAGGCGCAGGGTGGCGTCATCGTCCACTTTTCCGATGTCAATGCCGTTGCTTTGGTGCAGGAATACGTAGTTAGTCGAGTGTTCTCCGGTTTCCAACAGGGCGTTGAGCACCAGCACGGGTTGCCCTTGCCCCGGATTGTAGGGAATTTCGTTTTCGCAAGCCGCCGACAGGAGGAAGGTTGCCGTATAGAGGATAGGACGTAGATAAAGTTTCATATGCTGTTCTTTCTTTTTAATTCAGACTTTAGAAACGGAATGTATAAGTCACGGACGGTATGCAAGGCAGCAAAGTCCATTTCTTGATGATTATTTTATTGGGAATGATTTCTTCTCTAAGACTGCCGTCCGGGTTTTGGTAAATAAGGTGTGAACCTTCCTTCCGCTCGTAGTACACCACGTTGGGGTTCATGGCGTTGTAGGCATTGTAGAGACTGATGTTCCAGGTGCGCATGCCGTGTTTGGTCTTTTTGTGGAAATTCACGCCCAAGTTCAGCCGATGGGTGGCAGGCAGGCGGTAATTGTTGCGTGCCGGGATGTAGTCGCCTCCCATTGTTGTTCCGTCCGGCTTGATGAGGATGGTACTTCGTTCGGGCACGCTGAGGCAGCCGCCGGTGTAGAATATCCACGAGGCGCCCACGTCGATGCGGTCGTTGAACTTGTGGTTGACGCAGAGGTTGACGCTGTGCCGCCGGTCATACTTGTGCGGAAACCACCTGCCTTGGTTGATGTTGCCGTCCTTGAAGCGGCGTTCGCTTTTGGCCAGCGTGTAGGACAGCCAGCCCGTGGTGCGCCCCACGGTGCGTTGCGCCATCACCTCCAGTCCGTAGGCGCGGCCTTCGCCCATCTCGACCTTTTCCTCCCAGTTGGTGGAAGTGCCGAAGAAGGACACACCGTCCTGGTACTCCAGCACATGGTCCATCTGCTTGTAGTAGCCTTCCAAGGAGAACTCCCAGCCTTTCAGCCCCATGTAGTAACCGCCCACGGAGTATTGGTTGGCATACATGGGGCGGATGTCCTTCGTGATGGGTACCCAAAGGTCCGTAGGCATGGAGAGGGGCGTGGACGAGAGCAGATGTACGTACTGGCTCATGCACGAGTAGGCGGCTTTGGCGGCAAAGCCTTTGCCCAGGTCGTAACGGGCGGAGAGGCGTGGTTGGGCGGAAAGGTACGTTTTGCTCTGTGTGTGGAAGAGGGCGAGGCGTGCGCCGAAGTTAAGGCTGAGCCTGTCCGTCACATCCCAGTTGTCTTCGGCGTAGACCGACGCTTCCATGCCCCGTTGCGGGCGGCTGGTGCTGGTGCGGTAAGTGCTGTCTTGCGCAGCGATGTTTTCGTCCTCTATGCTGATGTGCGAGGTCGATACGCCGGGGGTAAATACATGGTGGATGAACTCGCCTCCGAAACGGGCATGGTGACGGGGCGAAGGCGTGTAGTCGAAGTCGGCACGGACGCTCCAGTCACGTATGCCCGAACGGAACTCCGAACCGAATTGTTCGTAATCGATGGCACTGAAATGTGTGTTGTTGCTGCTGTTCGTCTGTGTCTCGTCAAGCTTCATGCGGTATCGGTTGTAGGACAGCGTGAAGTTACCGAACAGCTTCTGATTGAACACATAGTTCCAACGGGCGTATCCGATGAGGTTTCCCCAAGCCAAACGCACTTTGCCGGCATCATATGTTTGATAAGGATCGTTACTGTCTCTGTTCTCATAAAAAGTTTCATCGTCATAGTGATAAAGGTCCTTGCCGCAGTAGAAACCTATAAACAGACGACTTTGGTCACTGAATTTGTGGCTCAATTTAGCATTGATGTCGTAGAAATAATAGTTGTAGTGATATGTGTCTGTGTGCAAATCATTGCTTCCACTGAAACTCCATTCGTTCTCATCTTTAATCCCTTTCGGTAATAGTACGGTGGGCGTGACGCGGGCGCTTACCGAGAAAGCGGTACGGTCCTTCTTGATAGGACCTTCTACGTGTAGTTTGGCGGTGAGCAGTCCGAGGCTGAAGGCACCATGATAGTTCTTCATGTCCCCGTCGTTGGTGCGCACATCCACGATGGACGAGAGGCGTCCGCCGTAGCGTGCCGGGAAACTGCCTTTGCTGAGGGTGACGTTCTTCACGGCTTCCGGGGTGAAGACGGAGAAAATACCCAGCAGATGGTCGGCGTTGTACACGGGGTTGCCGTCCAGCATCACTAAGTTCTGGTCCGGCGTGCCGCCCCGTACGTACATGCCGGCAAATCCCTCCATGCCCGCCTGCACGCCCGGCATCAGTTGGATGGTTTTCAGCACATCGGCTTCGCCCAGGATGGAAGGCGTGTGGCGTATCTGTGTCAAAGGAATGTTCAAGGTACCCATGTTGGTCGATTGGATGCCCGCGTCCCGCTTCTCGGAGAGCACTACCACTTCCTCTAACTCCGTGTTGGATGTGAGGGCTATGTTCAGTGTGGTGTCGCGCGTCAGCAGGAAGTCGTGCCGGCTTTTGGCGTAGCCCAAGTAGGAACAAGTGAGGCTCACTTCGCCTTCGGGCAGGGTGAGGGAGTAGAACCCGAACGCGTTGGTAGCCGTGCCCGTGGCGTAACGTCCGTCAATGAGGTTGGCACCTATCAGCGTTTCGGACGAGGCGGCGTCGGTGACATATCCGTTGAGGGTGTACCGTTTGCGCTCGCGCTTCTTGGGCATCACCCGTTTGCGCAGGATGATGTGTTTGTCCGTCATTTCGAAGGCGACGGGCTGGTCGTGGAAAGCCTTCTCCAGCAATTGGGCGATGGTGACCCGCCGTACCACGAGTGTGATGCGGTGTTCCAGTTTCACGTCCTCGCCGTACACAAAAGTGTAGCCTGTGGAGTTTTCCAATTGGCTGACCAGTTCGCACAGCGTGGCGTTTCGCAGGGTCAGATTGATGGGTGCGTCCGGATTTTGGGCTTGCAGCATGAGGGTTGTCAGCGCCATGCCCACTAAGAGTACTGCCCGGATGCGGTGGATGGAAAAGATTGAATGGTTCATAGTCCGTTAAGTCAGTTATATAGGATGATGGTTTGATTGTCTTGTCGGTAGCGGAAGCCTGCGGCCGATGCCAGCGTGGCAAGGATGTCCTTCAGCGGTTCATCGGCATCGAACCTTGCGGTGAGTCGGTAGTCTGCCAAGGCCGTGTCCGTCAACCGGATGTCCACTTGGTAAGCGTTCGCCAGCCGGCGTATGATTTCCTGTAGGGGTTGTTCGCTGAAGCTCAACACGCCTCTGCTCCAGTCGGCTTCACCCGTCGGGTCGGTGAGGAGTTGCCGGGTTAGTTTTTCCTTTGCCTTCTGATAGACGGCACGTTCGCCCGGCGCAAGCGTCAGTTGTTGTCCGGACGTGCTGACGGCCACGGCTCCTTGCAGCAGGGTGGTGCGCACTTCTGCGTCTTGGGGATAGGCTTCCACATTGAAGCGGGTGCCCAGTACCTGTATCTGTACTCCTTCGGCCTGTATCACAAAGGGGTGCGTCCGGTCATGGGTGACGTCGAAGTAGGCGCCTCCGGTCAGTTGTACGTCGCGTTCCTTCCTCCGTTCGAAGTCTTTGGGATAGGATAGGGAGGAATACCGGTTCAGCGTCACTTCCGTCCGGTCCGGTAGGATGACGGTGCGGGTCTCGGCCAAGGCCGATATTTCCAGCCATTCCACAGGCCGTGTCATCTCATAAATCTGCCAGCCGGCAAGGCAAAGCAATGCGACGGCTGCTGCACGGGCCATACTTCTCCACCAAGTGCGGAGCAGGCGTTGTTTCCTCAGCCGGGCTTGCAGGAGCGGCCAGGTGTGTTCTTTGCTGTAGCGTCCGCGGGGCGAACGGGTAGAAGCGACCAAACGCTCCAATAGGGTATCGAAGTTTTCTTTCATGGCGTGTAATTTTTTTTACTGTTTTCTACTAAAGACAACCTTTATGGGAAAACTCCCTACGCCCGGAACTCACTTTTTTGCATCTTTTTTATATCTGTCTGATTGTCAGAAAGATAGTATTCTGCCTGTTCGCTCGTAAAACCAGAAAGCTTTTCTGGTAGTAGCAGAAAGGCTTTCTGTTAGTAACAGAAGGTCTTTCTGTCGCCGACAGAAAACGTTTCTGATACTATCAGAAAAAAGGCAGAAAACACGGTGATGGCATGAGACAGTTTATGTAAGACTTTCTTTCAGCAACTCGCGCAGGCGGGAGGTGGCTTTCTGGAGTTGCGCGTCCACGGTCTTTACGCTGATGCCCAAGGCTTCGGCCACATCGGCATAGCTTTGTTTCTCTTCGCGGACGCGGATAAACACTTCCCGGCAACGTTGGGGCAGGCGGTCGAGTGCCTTGACATAGCGGGCAAAGAGTTCGTCGCTGATGAGTTGTTCTTCGGGCGAATAGTCGGTTTCGCTGCTTTCGGGATGGGTATCGTAAGGTTGGGGGAGGGGGCGGCGCTGCTCTTTTTCCAAGTAGTTGAGCGCGGCGTTTTTGGTGAGGATAAAGCAGTAGTCCTCGATGTTGTGCACCTGTGGCAGGGTGTCCCGGTGGTTCCACAGGCTCATGAATACGTCCATCACCACCTCTTGCGCCCATTCTTCACGCTTCAGGTAGAAGCAGGCGATGCGGAACAGACGGTCGTAAGTGAGGTCGTAAAATCCCCGGAAAGCACTTTCGGAACTTTCTTCCTGCATCAGCCTCAGGTATCTGCGTATTTCTTGTTCGGTCATGACACATATGTTTCGTAACGTCGTGGGCGCAAAGATAGGGATTTTTGGGATTAGTCCGATGGACGCGTGGTTTTAAAAGCGGGAATTTAAAACTCGGTACATTAATTTAATGCACACGCTATTGAAACTTTTCCGTAACCTTCCCGAAACGTACATGTCGCTTTTCCGCAACAGGTATGTTACATCTTATCCTCACCTTTGCAGCGGAAAAAGAAAAGCATAACAAAGATGAGTATGAAAGTAGATTTAGGAAAAGTTCTGTTCCTTATTTTATTCCTCACCTTATCTGCTATGGCTGCCATGGCAGGTACTATTAAAGGTACTGTTACGGACAAACTGACAAAGGAACCGCTGACGGGTGCAACGGTGCAAGTGGCAGGAACAACACAGGGTGCTGTGGCCGACATAGACGGTAATTATACGCTGCAAGTGCCCGACGGGACGTATAGTCTTGTCGTGAGGTATGTGGGCTACGTGGACATTACGGCAAGTGATGTAAGGGTGTCCGGTGATGTGGTGATGAACTTCGAGATGGAGAGTGACGCACAAACCCTTGGCGAGGTGTCCGTTACGGCGCGGAAGAACTTGGAGGGTGAACGCGCTTTGCAGATGGAGCGCCAAAAGGCGACCTTGGCCATTGAAAACTTGGGTGCCAAGGAAATGAGCCTGAAAGGTATCGGTAATGTACAGGAGGGCGTCAAGCAGATAACCGGCGTTTCCATTGCCGATGCAGGACAGCTCATTGTGCGTGGACTGGGTGACCGTTACAGCATTACGACGTTGAACGGGCTTCCTATTGCCTCGCCTAATCCGGACAACAAGCTGATACCGTTGGATCTGTTCCCTTCCAGCACCGTGCAAAACATTACGGTCAGCAAGGTGTATGATGCCGGCGTGTTTGCCGACTATAGCGGGGCGCACATCGACATCAGTACGAAAGAGAATGTGACGGACGATTTCTTTAACGTCAGCTTTAACGTAGGCGGCGCGTTCAATACGATGGGCGATGACTTTTACCAAATGGACCGCGACGGCACGCTGTTCAAGACTCCCTCGCTGGACGAGTCTATATATAATATGGAGTTAAGCGACTTCGATGAATACGTGAAGACGCATAACATATTCAATACCACTTTCGATGTGGAGAAAAAGAAAGCCTTGCCTCAGTTTGGCGGGAACATCGGTTTCGGCAAGAACTTCAATATCAAGGACCAGACATTGAGCGTGCTCATGTCATTCAGCGCCAGCAACGAGACACAAAATGTTTACGATGCCGTTTACAAGACGTTGGAGGCGTCCACGGGTGAGGCACAGAACGATTTCACTTACGATGAATATACCAGCGCGTTGAAACTGGCCGGATTGGCTTCCGTCGGCTTTACGTTGCGCGAGGCCGACCGTATCGGTTACTCCTTCTTCTATGCCCGCAATGCCAGTGACTCTTATGAGAACCGGCAAGGTGTGGATGCCGAGGATCATCCGTTGGCGGGCAGTAACAATGTGACTCACATTTATACTTTGCAGAACCATCAGTTGAACGGTCTTCACCATTTGGGCAAACAGTGGGAACTGACGTGGGGAGGCTCGTATAGCAAGACAAGCAGTGAGGAACCCGACCGTCGCCAGGTGATGTACACCCGCAACGAGGACGGAACCTACAGCCTCTTTAAGCTGAACCGTCAGGAGACCATGCGCTATTATGGAGATTTGACGGAGGACGAGTGGGTAGGAAGCATTGCCGCCAAGTACAGTTGGAAGGAAAATGACTTTGTACGTTTCGGTTTCAGCTATAAAGATAAGAACCGTGACTACATGGGTACCCGTTTCTTCTACAATATTAATAAGCTGAATGTGAATGTGGACGACATCTACCATCCGGGAGACTACCTCAACCAAGAGAATATAGAGAACGGCACCATTGCCATCAACCGCCGGATGCAGTCACACGATACGTACCGGGCCGGTATGGATATTTATGCGGCATACGCCTCGACGGATTTCTATCCGCTGGCTTCCTTGCTGGTCAACGTAGGTTTGCGTTACGAGATGGCCAAGCAATGGGTGGAATACGCCATCGAAGGAGAACAGAAATACCAGCGCCGGCGTAATCTGGATAAACACGACCTGTTCCCTACCGTCAACTTGAAATATTCCGTGAACGATAAGAACAGTTTGCGTTTCTCACTCTCGCGTACGGTGACACGTCCTTCGTTCATCGAGATGGCTCCGTTCCTCTATCAGGAGTCTTACGGTTCGGCGCAAATTCGTGGTAACGAGGAATTGCAGAATGGCTATAACTATAACTTGGATATCCGTTACGAACATTTTGGAGAGAACGGGGATATGTTCTCGGCTACCGCTTATTACAAACACCTGGATAGCCCCATCGAGCGTATTCAACGGTTGAATGGCGGTGCCACGATGTACTCTTTCCAAAATGCCGACCAAGGTATGGCTGCCGGTGTGGAAGTGGAACTGCGCAAGCAACTGCTGAAGGATTTGCGCTTAGGAGCCAACGTGTCCTATATGTACACGAACGTGAAGTTGCCTCAAGGGGGCGCCTATACGAATAAGGAACGTTCGTTGCAGGGAGCTTCGCCCATTTTGCTGAATGCGGATTTGGCTTACACGCCCCGTTTCGGTGAAGAGCGACAACTCAGTCTGGCCTTGCTTTACAATCTGCAGGGCAAGCGCATCCATGCCGTAGGTGTGTCGCAGTTGGGCGATGTGCATCAGATGCCGGTCCACACCATGAACTTCAACGCCAGCTATAGTTTTAACACGCATTTCAGTGTCAACCTGCAAGTGAAAGACTTGCTGAACCGGGCTATGGTGTTCAAGCAAGAGGTGCCTATGACAGGTGACGAAGTGGTGGTGGAAGAATATAAGGAAGGCACTAACTTTGAAGTGGGCTTCAGCTACAAATTCTGATGAGCATTTATTTCAATAGGAAAAATCATATTTAATTGTTAATTTTTTAATAGTGGTTATTATGAAACTGAACAAAAAAATCTATTCATTGGCTTTTTTGGCCGGTCTGACACTCTTTGCTTCGTGTAGTGATGACGAGGGCGATAATGGCGGCAATGGTGGCGGAGAGGATGAAATCACCGTCCTTCAGGGAACCATTACCGAAGATGTCACGTTGGAAAGCGGAAAAACGTACGAACTGAACGGTGCATATACTGTAGAGGAAGGCGCTACGTTGAACATTGAGCCGGGCGTACGGATTGTTGCCCAGTATGACGATGTGGTAGACTATATATTGATAAAGCAAGGCGCCAAGATTAATGCGGCAGGTACGCAGTCTGCTCCTATCGTGATGACGAGCGAACAGGAAGAACCGGGCGCATGGGGCGGTATCCACATTTGCGGACGTGCCCATACCAATGCCGAAGGCGGCCAGGGAAGCTCTGAAATCGGTGGAGCCGCTTACGGTGGCAATGATGACAGCGACAACAGCGGTACGCTGCAATACGTGCGTGTGGAATATACCGGCTATGCTTTCGACGAGGAGCACGAAGCCAACGGTATCTCTTTCTACGGCGTAGGTAACGGCACTACGGTGGACCATTGCCAGGCCTACAAAGGATCGGATGACGGTTTCGAGTTCTTCGGCGGAGCGGTCAATATCAGTAATATGGTTGTAACGGACTGCAGCGATGACTCTTTCGACTGGACCGAAGGTTGGAATGGTACAGCTACGAATCTTGTCGCAATACAGGAAAGCGAAGACGTGTTAGGTTACGCTTGCGACTGTCTGATTGAGGCTGATAACAACGAAAACAATTTCGATGCGACTCCGATTTCTTCACCGACAATCAGCAATGCGATTTTCATCGGTAACGGTGCTGAAGGAAAGGGCGTACATCTGCGCCGTGGTACTCAGGTGAAGATGGACAATGTACAGATTTATGGCAAGACGGATGCTTTGTTCGTAGAAAGCGAACAGACGGAGAACTTCCTGCTGAACGGCCCATCTACCATGACAAACGTAAAAATCAGCGGCGCGTTGATGACCGGAGAGGAAGCTGAAGGCGGAGAAGGAATCTATACCAACGAAGAGTTCCTGGCTGACGGCAACCTGACTAACCAAAGCAATCCGTATGCTGACTATGACGCTATTGTGGCAGAATGCTCTTGGCTCAGCGGCTGGACTCATTCGTGGGGCGCAAGCAGCGAGGAGGCTGAAAACATTATTCCCGACGGTACGGAATTGCGCGCTTCTCTGACTGAAAATGCCACACTTGGTGCAGGTAACACTTACTATCTGACCGGCGCTTACACGGTGGAAGAGGGCGCTACACTGAACATTCAGGAAGGCGTTACCATCATAGCCCGCTATGACGATACGGTAGACTACATCCTTGTAAAGCAAGGCGCTAAGATTAACGCCATCGGTACGGCTGAGAATCCTATCGTGATGACTTCCGAACGGGAAGAAGCCGGCGCTTGGGGCGGTATCCACATCTGCGGACGTGCCCATACCAATGCCGAAGGAAGACAAGGAAGCTCTGAAATCGGCGGTGCCACTTATGGCGGTGACGATGACAGCGACAACAGCGGTACACTGCAATATGTACGTGTGGAATATACCGGTTATGCTTTCGACGAGGAGCACGAAGCCAACGGCATCTCTTTCTATGGCGTAGGTAACGGCACTACTGTGGATCACTGTGTGGCCTACAAAGGATCGGATGACGGTTTCGAATTCTTTGGCGGTTCGGTCAACGTCAGCAACATGGTCGTAATCAGCTGTAGCGATGATTCTTTCGACTGGACCGAGGGCTGGAACGGCAAAGGTACGGACCTTGTGGCCTATCAGGAGCCGGAGGCAACATTGGGTTACAATTGCGATTGCCTGATTGAGGCGGACAACAATGGTGACAACTTTGATTCCACGCCTGTAGCTCACCCCACGTTGAGCAATCTTATCCTTGTAGGTAACGGCAGCGACAGCCAGGGTGTCCGTCTTCGTGCCGGTACGCAGGTGACCATGGACAATGCGCAGGTTTGCGGCAAGGGTAAACCGTTGACTGTAGAGACTACGCAGACTGAACAGGCTTTGAAGGACGGTGTATCTACGCTGACGAATGTTACCATCAGCGCCGACTTGCAGAGCGAAAACAACATCTATACCAACACCGACTTCCTGGCCGGTGAAGGCAATACGGTAGACACCAACCTGACCTTCGCTGATTTCGACGCTGTCAAAGCAGCCTGTGACTGGCTGACCGGCGCATGGATTGGCGAATAATAAAGCACACACTTTAAATAAAATGAATCGCGTAGGAGGGAATGGCCGTGTGTCATTCCCTCTTTTTTAGTGCCTTGCATAGTGGCTTTAACTGGCAGATAAGTAAGTGAATAAAATTAGTTTATACTATAAATGGGAATTTAATTGGCACACAGATGACACAGATTGAACAAGATGACCACAGATTTTTAAAGGGGCTTCGCCCGAATCTTTCTCATTTCAGAATTCAGATTTCATAAATCATAAATAGTAAATTAAATAATCTGTGTAAATCTGTCTTATCTGTGTCATCTGTGTGCCTTCTCTAAACAGCCCGATAAATTCCCATTTAGTATAAAGTAAATCTGATTAGTTACTTATAGAAGGATGCGTCACAAGTTTCCTATTTCTTCCGGCGAAAGCCCGGTCGTTTTGGCGATGATGCCTGCCGGTATGCCTTCGGCTTTCAGGTTTCGCGCTATCTCCACGCTCCGTTCGGCTTTCCCTTTCTTCATCCCTTCTTTCATCCCTTCTTTCAACCCTTTCTTCATCCCTTCTTTCAACCCTTTCTCCATCCCTTTCTCCATCCCTTTCTCCATCCCTTCTCTGATACTAAACTCCTGTACCGCCAAGTTATCGCGATACACTTTGAGGCTTTCGTCATACATCATCCGTTCCTCCCTGGTCAGTGAAGCGATGTCCACGATTTCTTCCAGTTTTTGGAAGACGGCGTTACGGGCCTTAAAAGGCAGTCTTTGCAAAGTTTCCATATTCTTCAGTACATAAATCCAACGTTCAAAATCATTCTCACACTCGGCTTCCTCTTTGGTGAAAGAAGGAAGTTCGATAAAGATGTAACGCATCTTGTCGGTAAACAACTCGTGCGTGTCGCGGTCGGCCAAGACTATATCGGTTCGGAGTTTGCGTGCGCCCTCTTTCAATTCGAAGTTCATGAAAAACACACCGTACACGGATTTCAGCTCAAACTTCCAGTCGTTCCCTTTCTCCCCCTGCCGGGCGATGGTTTGGGACAAATAATAGAGCGCACGTTCGCGAAAGTTGATTTGTTCCCGGTTCTGCATCTCCACAATGAACTGCTCTCCGTGCTCGTCCGTACAATAGATGTCGTAGATGACGCCCCGGTCGTTCCTGAACAACGGCAGCTGTTCTTTATCCAGGAAAGTAATATCTTTCACCTGTCGTTCTCCCACCAGCAAGGCATTGAGGAAATCAATCAGCAGATCCTTGTTGATGGCCTGTCCGAAGATTCGCTTGAAGCCTACGTCCGTAAAAGGATTGATAAATCTCGCCATAACTCTCTTTTTTCTTTCTTCGCAAAAATACATAATATATATGGTATACCCAAAGATTTCCTCCACAAAAAGAAGGCTGCCTCCTTGCGGAAAGCAGCCTTCAATCAAGTTATACGTTGTATGAATCAGAGAAGATTAATCTGTAATCCGTGGGTCACTTACGCCCTAATTTTCATTCAGCATTACTTATTTGTACACTTATTGCAAAAATCTTTAATCGTTATTACATCTACTTTGGGAAAATCAATCGTTTGTAAGACATCAAAATGGTGGTCGTTAGTTACGATATAATGTGCATTGGCAGATATGGCACAATCCACAAATTTGTTGTCGTCCGGATCGGCTTCTATTAGATTGAAATGAAAATAAGGCGTTACAAATTTCACAAAACTACTATTGAGTATTGTCTTTATTATATAATCGGCTATCTCTTCATTTGTAAGCCGTTGCAATATCCCTGCATACTCTTCAAGAATTTCATTTGAAACGCAGAGAATATGTTTTTGGGCTTCCAATGATTCCCATATCGCATGATAACGGCTTCTTTGCGGTATGCTTTGAATGAGGCTATTAGTATCAAGTACTATCCTATCCATCGGTTATTGTAGTTTATGCAAATCCAACTCGTTGATTTCGTCCAATCTTTTTTGGTCAAGTACACCATTGTCCCAAAGTTCATTTAGCTTTTCATTCATTCGCTTGGAGTAGTATTGATATAGTAATTCTTTCAGTTCTTCCAAGCTTCTGTCAGAACTGTCGTACTCAAACATACGAAGCAAGTGTATCTGTGTGGGGTTAAAAACAGTATGTCGCATATACTTATTTTTTATAGTTATACTTCTATTCGTCTATCACTCACTGCAAAAGTACACATAATATTTCGTATAGCCCTAACGCTTCATGACTTATTTTACTACTTCGCTTGAGACAAAACGGGCTGCCCCGTTTCCGAAGCAGCCCGTCTCGATTAGTATTATGAAGAACAGATTAATCAATACCAGCGCGGGTCACCGAGCTCCTTATAACTTAGGTCTTCATTTCCTATCGTAAAGTCGCCCTCAGCAGCATTGGCATAAGCCGGATCAAGCGTAGTACCTTCTGTATCGAAGAACTTGGCTTTTCCGTCACCACCATCCGATACGAGATTCTTCGTATTGAAATAATTGTTATTGTCGAATGTGGGTTCGGCGGTGTTGCCGTTATCGGAGAAGCCTCTACCGCAATTCGGCATATTGGAAACCATGTTATTGGTAAATGTGATGCTGTTTCCTTTGAAGCGAACATAGAGCAAACGACGACTGCTGTCATTGCTTACTCCGTCGATTGTACAATGATCGACAGTTATAATAGAAGAAGCACCCGGGAAGTTTCCAGAAGCATCATCATAACGTATGAAGTCACGTGCAGCACAGCTGTTCCAAATCGTTGAGTTGGTAAGATTGAAAGCGCCGATATGTCCCTTACGGCTATCGAACATATCTCCACCTTCACACTGAATATCATGAATCAAACTGTTATTGATTGTGATTTCACCCACAGATGCTGTTACATTCAAATAATAGAAACCTTTCACAAAATTCCGGATCTCACAATCATTGATAATCAGACTTTCATACGTTCCTTCGTCTTTGAAATCGAATGCTTGGCTGCCGTCCGTTCCTGTACCATCTAAGATTATTTGACTCAAACTCAATGAAGCACCTTCATTCAACGTGATGCAGCCATTAATAATCGGACGGTCACTTGGACGAACAGCCTTAAGTTCAATGCTGGCACTGATGTTGATTTTTCCTACACCGCCTTCTTCATCAGCTACAGTATATGTACCTGGATAGAATGCAAACGCATCACCATCCTGGGCACCTTCCAATATAGCCACAAAGTCATCTTCCGGTTCAATAGCTATGGCACCAGCCAAGTCAATTAAAGTTGTGAACGTTTGTGTACCACGTGTCTTTGTTCCGTTCATCAGTTTTGCGGTATATTCAGTTTCAGATTTCAAGCCTGTAATAGTAGCCTGTCCTGCTGCAATTTCTTCTGCTGTTACGGTATGAGCCGGTACGTCGGCCGGTGTTAGAACGATTTCTGTGGCTGTTTGTCCGGCCGGCCAGCGCAAGGTTACGGAGTTGTAGGTCAAATCAGCTTCTGTCACTGTCTCCAATATCTGTTCCGCATCTGTTTCAAAGAACACACCGCTCCATTTGGATGCCTTACTTTCATCTTCGCCTATCGCTTGTACACGAGCGGAATATTTCGTCTCGCCTTCCAAACCGGTAATCACATAAGGGAGATCTTGTTCGGTAATGCCGTTGAAAGAGAGTGCTGCCGTTCCTTCGAATGTCAGACTGTCGTTGGCAAATAATTCTACATTGTAGCTGGTTGCTCCTTGGCTGGGTGTCCATGTCAAACGCACATCCGTACGGTTCTGGACTCTTGCTTCCAGATTGATGGGCGCAAAGTAGCGGCTGTAGTCAATGCTTGTGATTTCCTCGCTTTGGTCTTCGCAAGCAGCGGTTGTTAGGGCTGCAATGGCAAGCCCTAACAAGTACGTATATTTTTTCAATTTATTCATGATGTCGCAATTTAGTCATTAGTTAACATTCCATTACTATTGTCTATGAAAATCTGCCAAATGGGCCAATACTGGTTCTCATCGGGGTTATTCACATAAAGTGACTCAATTAAGGTGTCTTCCAGTTTGTCAGTACCCAGCCATGTGGTGCTTGTGTAGTCCTGGCTTAACAGGGCCTCACCGGCTTCGTCCGTATCGCCGTAATTCAGACCGTAAATAACGAAGATGTCCGTCATGCCGTCAATGGTCTCCACGGAAGTGTAAGCTCCGGTCGGGATAGTGGCCAATACGCCGTTAGCCTCGCTTTCGCTTACGCATGTCTGGTAGTAATAAACTTTCTCGGGCAGTTGGGCGTATTTGCCTTCCCGGTTGGCGAGCTGTTTCATTTTTGTCTTGGCTTCGTCCAACTTGGTCTTCAGCATGTTCCAACGGATTAAGTCTGCCTTTCTCAGCGACTCGCCTGCGAATTCCAATCCGCGTTGTTCTACGATGGCGTCGAAGAATGCCTCTTTGCTTGCTGTAGCCGTAGCCATGTAGCTGGAAACTTTGTCAGCGGGAAGCGCACGATCCAAAACCGCTTTCATGTATTGGGCTGCGCCGGAAGGACCTTCCAGTTCATTGATGGCCTCTGCTGCCATCAGATAAACATCGGCCAAGCGCATGTATTGCCAATTCACACCGTCGTCGTTCGTAGAGGTAACGATGCGGTTCATCCATTCATAACGCAACTTACCGAAGTTCCAACGTTTCAAGCTGGCCAGTTCCTGTACGCTGCGACCGTTCGTCAATGTTGCTGACCAGTTGAAAGGTGCGCAAGTGATGTTACGGCGCACATCGTCCACATCATAATCATAGAACAACGTAGGAAGCGGACCGTTTACGCCGCCTTGCGCCTGCTGAGTGTATTGGTCTTTTGCCTGGTGTCTTACCCCCAGCGTGTACAATACACGGCCACGGCCTTCGGAGAACGGGATTTCCCAAAGAGACTCACCACCGGCTGTAACCACGTCTTGGCACAAATTCACAAAATTGTCTTTGAAAGCCATGGTAGACAGATCAGGATACTGAGCGATGACATCCAGACACTCGTCACGGGCAATGGTGTACATGGCGGTACGCTCCAATTCGGGGTCGTTGCTTAAACGGATACCGTCGGCACGCTGGCTATAGCCACCGGCATACAAGGCGATGCGGGCACGGAGGCCTTTTACGAACGCTTTGCTGACACGTTCCACGCTTTGGGTAATGGTTGATGCATTTGCCCAATAGACATAACCTTCAGCTTCCTGCAGGTCGGCAAGCAGCTGTTTGTAGATTTCGTCACGGTCCGCACGGGGCAAGTACATGGTTTCGGAGGTTATCGGTTCAAAACGTGCCGGAACATCTCCCCATCCTTTAATTAAATCGAGGTAAATTACAGCTCTCAATGTCAATGCTTCGCCCAGCAATTGAGCCATATCGGGATTGTTCGCAATGTCACCGTATTCGCGGATACCCTCAATTGCCTTGTTGGCACGCTCGATACCTTCATAGAATTTGGCGTAGGCGTTGTTGTCTGTGTTCATCTGTGAGTTGGACGGCTGGGCATTGTATGTGGCCAAGTCATATTTGCCGCCATCGTTGAGCCCGCTGGCAGACAAACCATTAATCCATTCTACATCCGAATTGATGCCATAGTAAGGCAAATAACGTCCACGGTATGAATTCGTCTCACCGAAGGACTGGTGAATGGCCATCACGGAAGCCTCAGCCATGGAATATTGGGAAAAGATGAGCGAAGCGTCCATGGTCGATTGCGAAGGAGCTTCCAAGTCGCAGGAGGTGATGCTGCCTGCCAACGACAATGCCAATAGAGGTATATAAACTATTTTTTTCATATTGTCTTTGTTTTTAGATGGTTTAGAAATTCAAGTTAACACCGATTACAAACTGACGGCTCTTGGGATATGCAGAGTAGTCTACACCCGGAGTCAAGTTGGTTTGCAAAGCTGTAGAAACTTCGGGGTCGAAACCTGAGTAACTTGTAAGGCAGAATACATTGTAGGCTGTTACATAGAAACGTAAATTCTGGATGTGTGCCTTCGTGGTCAATGACTTTGGCAAAGTATAGCCCAACGTCAATGTATTCAAACGCAGGAATGAACCATCTTCAACAGCCCAATCGCTGAACACCATTCTTTGAGTCATCGGAGACCACATTGTTGTGTTGGCGTTCATTGCGGCCAGTTGTTCCGGGTCGTTACAGATTGTACCGTCCGGATTTAAGTTGGTCCAACGCTTGCCATCAGCCATCTCCGTAATCATGTTGCGGTACTGGTACTTGCTGGTCATCGTGTACTCAATCTTGTTGGCGTTATAGATGTCATTACCAATGCTGAAGTTGAAGTTGGCGCTTAAGTCAAAGCCATAGGCGCGCGCGTTGATACCGAAACCACCCGTAGCTACCGGATTGGCGTCGCCAATGATTTCGCGGTCTTCATAACCGCCTGTTACCAAACCGTCTCCATCCAAATCTTTCAATTTCATCATACCGGGTCGCAAGGTTCCTACCACAGCTGTACAATTGGTTACACCTTCTTTCAATATCCATTGTTCGGTAGTCGCGTCATAACCCACGAAGTCACTTACCTCATAACGTCCGTCGGAGCGGTAGCCCAACATTTGTCCTACCGAACCTCCTTTGGCAATCCAGAAGTCCTGACCGATTTCAGAAGAAGCCCAGCTGGTATCCTGACCAAAGTCTTGCATGATACCTAAGTCCTTAATCTCATTCTTGTTGAAACCGATGTTCGCATTCAAGCTCAAGCCCCAGTTCTTCTTGTTGACAATCGTCCAATTGATGGTTGCCTCAATACCTTTATTCTGTGTCTCACCCATGTTACGGTATTGCGTATCATAACCTGTACCGCTAACCGGGAACTCAATCAACAAATCTTTGGTTGTGTTTAAGTAAGCTTCAATGGTACCGTTCAATTTACCACCGAACAAAGTAAAGTCCAAACCGAGGTTACGGGTAATGGTTGTTTCCCATTTCAAATCCGGGTTAGCCATTGTTTTGCTGGGTGCCCAGTAGTTGCTGAAACCATTAATCCATGAAGTCGTATTACTGTTGTATACTTGTACAAGCTGTCCCGAAGGAATGTTGTTGTTACCGGCTGTACCGTAGCTGAAACGCAATTTCAAATCATCCAACCAGTTCTTGGTACCTTCCATGAAGGATTCGGACGAAATACGCCATGCAACGGCTGCAGAGGGGAAGTATCCCCAACGGTTTGCATCGGAGAACTTAGAGGAAGCATCGGCACGGAACGTAGCGCTTACCAAGTACTTGCTCTTGTAGTCATAGTTCAAACGGCCGAAGAATGATAACAGCTTGTCATCCGGATCATACGTATTCTGAATATTATAAGGAGTGGTTCCCTGAATGTTTGTCAATTTCCAAGCTTCGCCTGCTGTAATCCAATCAGGGAAACCATGAACTTCGTTCTGTAACTCATTCTCTTTCGTAATAATCCATTCGTGACCTACCAATAAATTCATGTTATGGTCTTCGTTGTTGAACAACTTGGCGAAATCATAATTGATGGTATTGGTATTGCGGAAGCGATGACGGAATTGATTCGTCAGACGGATAGCAGGATGACCTTGGTTGGCTGCCGCCGGAGTGTTCTTAATATAATAAGTGGTAGTACCCCAGAAACGCTGGTCGTTGTTGCGGTAGTCGTCATAACCGAATTCTGTCTTTACTTTAAAATTCTTGAAGATTTCCCAGCCGAAACTGCCGTTCATATTCAACTGTTTGCGTTCTTTCAAACGGTCATTGTCGTAAATGGCAGTTACCGGATGATACAGGTTACCCAAGTCATCGTCCGAGCTACCGGCTGATTCATCCAAGTTTGCCAAAGGTATCGGTGTGTAAATTACTGAATATTTCAGACGCTTGTCTGAATCCAGCGTACTGCTCGTTTCGTTGGCGCCACCGCCTCGGATATCTGTTTCCGAATAACGGATAGAAAAGTCGAGGGTTGTGTTTTTAGTCGGCTTCGTGTTCAGCTTTAAACTGAAGTTGTCACGTTTGTAGTTAGAACCTTCCATGATGGCCTTATCGTTCATATGGGCATAGCTGAATGAATAGCGGATGCGGTCCGTACCGCCTGTCACACTCAAGTTGTGGTTGAACGTATGTCCCGTACGGCCGAAAGTCAGGTCCTGCCAATCGTTGTAAGGGATGTCCTTGTACATATCCATATCTTCGTATCTGCCGAAGAATTTCTCATACGAAGTCACATCGTCCTGCAACATAGCCAACTCGTATTGCCACTTGGCATAGTCATATGGGTTGAGTACGTCCAAAGTCTTGGCAATCTTTTTCCAACTGTAGTAAGCGTTGTAGCTGACGTTTACCTTGCCTTCCTTACCGGATTTTGTCGTTACCAGAATTACACCGTTGGCACCGCGCGAACCGTAGATGGCGGTTGATGAGGCATCTTTCAATACGGTCATATCTTCAATGTCCGAAGCGGGAATGTCAGAGATGGATTCTACCGGGAAGCCATCCACAATAAACAACGGTGTGTTGTCACCTGTAATAGAACCGCCACCACGCACACGGATTTTCATTTCGGCGTCTGGTGAACCTTCCGTAGTGGTAATCTGCACACCGGCCATCTTACCGGTCAAAGCTTCAGTTGCCGAAGCTACCGGAACTGCGGCTAACACTTCCGAGTTTACCGTCGCTACGGAACCGGTCAAGTCTTTTTTCTTCACCGAACCGTAACCGATGACTACGACTTCTTCCAAAGCCTGGGAGTCATCGTCCAATGTGATTTCATAACTTGAACTTCCATCGAGCTTCACTTCCTGAGTCTTCATACCTACATAAGAGATGACTAAGGTAGAACCTGCCGGAACAGAGAGGGAGAAATTGCCATCAATGTCGGTGATTGTACCGACGCTGGAATTTCCTTTCAGTACTACGGAAGCGCCGATTACGGTTTCTCCCGTCTTGTCTTTCACGGTACCCTTAACGGTTACATTCTGCGCTGATACGCCAAGCGATATCACAGCTACCAACAAGAACAGTAGCATTCTGCGCATGGTCTTCATTTTGTCAGACATCCTTTGCATGTTATTAATTTAAGTAATACATATAATAATATTAGATTTTAGCGTGTGTGTCCGAACACACTGTTAATTCTCTAATGCAAATGTATCGGGATGTGAAAAAACGGGTGTGCAATATTTGTTTTTAAGGGGGTATTTTTTGTTTTCTGTGTCGGTCGTGTGACATTTCTGTGACGGATGAGTGGAAATATCGGCGGAAACATGTTGTAGAGCATATTGGGCTGCGCTGTGTGCCCTCCAAATTCCCATTTGCGCAATAGAAGGCCTGACCCGGTTTTTCGTGCAGGGAAATATGACGTCTGCAACATATGCCCTTGCCTGCCTTGCACGGGTTGTTGTACTACCTGGATGGCGGATTAAAGTACCTGAATCATGCTTTTGCAAGGACTCCTTTTGGACAGGATGAAAGAAAGATGTATATTTGTATCGAGAAAAAACAAGGCGTTATGATGGAAATAATAAAAGCGGATACTATTGAGCAATATAACAGGTTCTTCGGATTTCAGACGAAACATCCGTTGGTGAGCGTTGTGCATTTCGGCCCATCGGAAAGCCAGCCGAACTATCGGATGACCTATGGCTTTTATTCGCTCTTTTTGAAAAAGACGGTGGGATGTGTCATCAATTATGGAAGGACAAAATATGATTTCGATGATGAAACGGTGGTATGCTTCGCACCGGGTCAGACCGTAAGTGTATCTTCGATAGAGCACGGTCCCGCACCGGAAGCTGACGGGTTGCTGTTTCATCCCGACTTCCTGCACCGGACATCTTTGGCGCAGAAAATGAAACAGTACACCTTCTTTTCCTATGCTTCCAATGAGGCGCTGCATCTGTCGGAGGACGAACGGGTCATCGTGCGGGATTATATGGACAAGATAGCCCGCGAGTTGGAACATGCCATTGACAGGTTCTCCAAACCGTTGATTGTTTCGAACATTGAGGTGCTGCTTAATTACTGCATGCGTTTTTATGAACGCCAGTTCGTCACCCGTGAGGAATTGAACAACGATGTCCTTGTCCGTTTCGAGCAGTTGCTGGACGACTATTGGGACTCGGGCATGGCCAGACTGCATGGATTGCCTACCGTGAAGTATTTTGCAGACAAGATTTGCCTGTCACCCAACTATTTTGGTGACTTGGTAAGATCGGAAACAGGGATGACGGCCCGGGACCGCATACACCTCAAGGTCATAGAAATGGCCAAAAACGCTTTGCTGGAACCCGGTATGGGGATGAAACAGGTTGCGGATATGCTTGGCTTCCAGTATCCTCAGCACTTCCTGCGTTTTTTCAAGAAGGAAACAGGATGCACGCCCAAGGAATATTGCCTCCGGAATAATCTGGCGGTATAATTTATTTCCTTACTTTTTGCCATATTTGAAAGAGAATATGTATTTTTGCATGGAATTTTGAGATTCACTAACAATAAACTTTTAAACAAAATGGTTAATTACAAAGATTTAGGCCTTGTGAACACCAGAGAAATGTTCGCTCGTGCCATCAAAGGCGGTTATGCTATTCCTGCTTTCAACTTCAACAATATGGAGCAGTTGCAGGCTATTATCAAAGCTGCGGTTGAAACCAAGTCTCCGGTTATCCTGCAGGTTTCCAAAGGTGCGCGCAACTATGCCAACCAGACTTTGTTGCGCTACATGGCCGAAGGCGCTGTAGAGTATGCCAAGGAGTTGGGCTGCGCCCATCCTGAAATTGTTCTTCACCTCGACCATGGTGACAGCTTCGAACTCTGCAAGAGTTGTGTGGACATGGGCTTCTCTTCTGTAATGATTGACGGTTCTCACCTGCCTTACGAGGAAAACGTCGCTTTGACGAAGAAGGTCGTTGAATACGCTCATCAGTTCGACGTTACCGTAGAAGGCGAGCTGGGCGTGTTGGCCGGTGTGGAAGATGAGGTTTCTGCCGAGCACCACACTTATACGAATCCTGAGGAAGTTATTGACTTCGCTACCCGTACAGGTTGCGACTCTTTGGCTATCTCTATCGGAACGTCTCACGGCGCATACAAGTTCAAACCCGAACAGTGCCACGTTGACCCCGCTACAGGCCGTCTGGTTCCTCCTCCTCTGGCATTCGAAGTATTGGATGCGGTTATGGAGAAACTGCCCGGATTCCCCATTGTGCTCCATGGTTCTTCTTCTGTTCCCCAGGAATATGTGGACATGATCAACCAATATGGCGGCAAGCTGGAAGCTGCCATCGGTATCCCCGAAGAGGAATTGCGCAAGGCCGCCAAGTCCGCTGTTTGCAAGATTAACATCGACTCGGATTCCCGTCTGGCCATGACGGCTGCCGTACGCAAGGTGTTCGTTGAGAAGCCCGCTGAGTTCGACCCGCGTAAGTACCTGGGTCCGGCTCGTGACGAAATGGAAAAGATGTACAAGCACAAAATCATCAACGTGCTGGGTTCTGACGGCAAGTTGGCCAACCTCTGATATTCGCTAAGACATCTATATGAACAAGCCGCTCCATGACCGGGGCGGCTTTTTGCATTGGTTGCTGTGTGGGCACCCTCATTTTATCTAGACGCCACTAAATGCACATTTTAATACCGTTTAATGCCGTGCGGAGTATAATTTCTTCAAGGAAGTGATGTTTTCACAGACTTTTGACTTTGGAAAGCAATAATTTCGTAATTTTGCATCCACATTCGCATTAACGTTTAATTATATAGACTTTTTTGAGACAATGGAATTAGCAAGTAAGTACAATCCCGCCGATGTGGAAGGGAAGTGGTACCAATATTGGCTGGACCACAAACTGTTCAGTTCGAAACCCGATGGACGCGTGCCGTACACCATCGTCATTCCGCCCCCTAACGTCACCGGTGTGCTCCACATGGGACACATGCTTAATAATACCATCCAAGATATCTTAGTGCGCCGTGCCCGCATGGAAGGCAAGAATGCCTGCTGGGTGCCGGGTACTGACCACGCTTCCATCGCTACCGAGGCTAAGGTGGTGAACAAACTGGCGCAGGAAGGCATCAAGAAGACCGACCTGACCCGTGACGAGTTTCTGAAACATGCATGGGCATGGACAGAGGAGCACGGAGGCATCATCTTGAAACAGCTTCGCCGGCTGGGCGCTTCGTGCGACTGGGACCGCACAGCCTTCACCATGGACGAGACGCGCAGCAAGAGTGTCATCAAGGTATTTGTTGACCTATATAATAAAGGTCTTATCTACCGGGGTGTGCGCATGGTGAACTGGGATCCTAAAGCGCTGACCGCCCTCAGTGATGAAGAGGTCATTTACAAGGAAGAGCATGGCAAATTCTACTACCTGAAATATTACGTAGCAAATGATGATTTGTCGGGCGAGACAGGCGATGAGAAAGAAGTGGTGCATCGCGATGCGCAAGGACGTCGTTACGCTGTAGTGGCTACTACTCGTCCTGAAACCATCATGGGCGATACGGCCATGTGTATTAATCCCAATGACCCTAAGACGCATTGGTTGAGAGGAAAGAAAGTGATTGTTCCGTTGGTAAACCGTGTCATCCCTGTTATTGAGGACGAATATGTGGACATGGAGTTCGGTACGGGCTGTTTGAAGGTGACACCTGCCCACGATGTGAACGACTACATGCTGGGCGAGAAGCACAACCTGCCTTCCATCGACATCTTCAACGACAACGGTACGCTGAGCGAGGCTGCCGGTCTGTACGTAGGCATGGACCGCTTTGATGTGCGCAAGCAGATAGAGAAAGACTTGGACGAAGCCGGACTCTTGGAAAAAGTAGAGGCCTATACGAACAAGGTGGGCTTCTCGGAACGCACCAATGTGCCCATTGAACCGAAGCTCTCTATGCAGTGGTTCCTCAAGATGAAGCACTTTGCCGACATGGCTTTGCCTCCGGTGATGAACGATGAACTGAAGTTCTATCCGGCTAAATACAAAAATACATACCGTAACTGGCTGGAGAATATCAAGGACTGGTGTATCAGCCGCCAGCTGTGGTGGGGGCATCGCATCCCGGCTTATTATTTGCCCGAAGGTGGATATGTCGTAGCCGAAACGCCTGAACAAGCTTTGGCATTGGCAAAGGAAAAGACCGGCAAAGACCTGAACTTGGCAGACCTTCGCCAGGACGAAGATTGTCTCGACACATGGTTTTCTTCGTGGCTCTGGCCTATCTCCCTCTTCGATGGTATCAACAATCCCGGCAACGAAGAAATCAAATACTACTATCCGACAAGCGACCTGGTGACGGGACCGGACATCATCTTCTTCTGGGTAGCCCGTATGATTATGGCCGGATACGAGTATATGGGTGATATGCCTTTCCGCAACGTTTACTTCACCGGTATCGTGCGCGACAAACTGGGCCGCAAGATGTCTAAGTCGTTGGGTAACTCACCCGATCCTTTGGAACTGATAGACAAGTTTGGTGCCGATGGTGTGCGAATGGGTATGATGCTTTCGGCTCCCGCCGGCAATGACATTCTTTTTGATGAGGCCCTGTGCGAACAAGGACGTAACTTTAATAATAAGATATGGAATGCTTTCCGTTTGGTAAAAGGCTGGACGGTGAGCGCAGAAGCTGAAGTGCCCGAAGCAGCGGCACTGGCCATGAAATGGTTTGAGTCAAAGCAGAATGCGGTAGCCGTTGAGGTAGCCGACCTCTTCTCGAAGTATCGTTTGAGTGAAGCTTTGATGGCTGTTTACAAACTCTTCTGGGACGAATTCTCCAGTTGGTATCTGGAAATGATAAAGCCCGCATACGGCCAGCCTATCAGTAAGGAAGTGTATGACCGCACCATCGGTTTCTTCGATAACCTTTTGCACCTGCTTCATCCTTTCATGCCGTTCATTACGGAAGAGTTATGGCAACACATTGTTGAGCGTAAGGAAGGTGAGAGCCTGATGGTCAGCCCGATGGCTGCTCCGGGTGAAGTGGACGAAACGCTGTTGCAACAATTTGAGGCAGTGAAGGAAGTTATCAGTAACGTGCGTTCCATCCGTTTGCAGAAGAACATCGCGCAGAAGGAAGCACTTGAACTCCAGGTCGTAGGCGACAATCCGGTGTCAGCGTTCAATGCTGTTATTGGCAAGATGTGCAACTTGTCCGCCATTTCCGTTGTAGACGCCAAGGCGGAAGGCGCGTCTGCCTTTATGGTAGGCACTACGGAGTATGCCGTTCCTTTGGGCAATCTGATTGATGTAGAGGCTGAGATAGCCCGCATGGAAGCCGAACTGAAGCACAAGGAAGGTTTTCTGCAAGGCGTATTGAAGAAACTTTCCAATGAGAAGTTTGTCAATAACGCACCGGCGGCCGTTATCGAAATGGAACGTAAAAAGCAGGCTGATGCCGAAAGCATCATCAAGTCGCTGAAAGAAAGCATCGCGGCGCTGAAGAAAGCATAAAGGCTGATATGAAATGAACAAAGGAGACGTATCCAATGGGGGCGTCTCCTTTGTTGTCAGTAATTTTATTTATTGGGCAGCTAATCTATCGGTTTTTAGGCCATATCAGTAGTTGGGGTATGGAGACGTTAAGCCGATAGCAAAAATCGGAACCCTTGATTTCGCTGCAAAAGTATTCAATATGAAATGGCCTTTTATCATTGAATAAATGGCGATGTATTCAATGATACTTGGACAAGTAATCAATGATGGCGAAAGAACGGGCTGTATGGGTGCTTCACTATTCTAATAATTTCTTTAAGAATTCGTCCAGCTCTTCGTCCAGGCCTTTCAATAATTCATCATTCACCAACAATGTGTCGTCGTCCATTAACAGGAGCTCGGCAAGTGTTTCTTTCTCATCATCTACCAACACGAACGAATAGGGTTTCAGCACCGTAACTTTCTCAAACGCTCCCTTGCTTTTCATCTCATTCAGCAGGGCAGACAGTAAGCGTTCCACTTCTTCGTTGAAATTTTCCCCATCGTATATCGTCCATTCCTCGATAGTGGTATGTGCCAGCTCTTCATCTTCATCGTTGTATATGGTCAGCTCGCCGGAGTTGGAATTGGCTTGCAAATGAAAATCGGTCACAATGGTTTGTTCGCGGCTGTTACAATATTTGTCAGTCGCTTTCCGGATGGCGCTCTCCAACAGAGTTGATGATGATTGACTAAGCTTCATAAAGTGTATAGAGTTAATAGATATAGTATAAACTAACCGAATATGATTCGTCGCTTATCGGTTTCTTATTTTACTTTTCCAAAGGTACAGAAAAAAACGTAATTTCTATCTTGGTTTTATTAAAAATCACTGTTAATTCTGTTCATTTGTGCTTTTAAGCGCACCATTCCTTCCTTCCGTTCTTTCAGTTCGCCTACATAGATGCTGGTCATGAGGTAGTTGGGTACATCTGTCGGGAGAACATCTGCAGCCTGTTTCCTGCTTACTTCGTCTATCTCATAAGCTACTTTCTGAGCCTTCACCGCCCATTCGTAAGCCTCTTCCAACAAGTCCTGCATTTCATAGCCCAAGGCTATGTTGTAAGCCGCGTACATCTTGCGTTTGCCTTTCCGCTCATTGAATTCTTTTTCCCACAGGCCGATGGCTTCCGTCCAGTTCTTTTCTTTGACGTAAATGGCGGCGTCACGCATGTTCACTGTCCCTCCTGTGAAAAGGTAGCGGCGTGCTGTCGTCCAATAGGGTAACAAGTGTCTCACCGGGACAGTGCCGGCAAAGGCGGAAGCTTCCTCCACCAGTTCTTTTTCGCTGACCAATTGGCCAAGGATGTCCTCGCTGAGACCGCTCTTTTCCCAAAAAATGCTGTCACAGCTGTTTACGGTAGCCATGGGAACCGAACGGCTGGGCAGGTAGATGCGGATGGTGGGGTAGACTTTGACGTCTACTGTGCCATAGAAGCCTCGCCATTCGGGGATGTATTCTAACTTGCGTACGGATTTCAGTTGGATGTTTTCTAAGGCTATCAGGAAATCGACGCCCAGTTCCTGTGTCAGTTGGCGTACTTCTTCCTGTGCCAATGTCGTTTCGCGCGGGTGTAAATCCTTGTTGCGTAAAGCAGAGTCGCAGATTACTACTAAGTCGAAGTAGTTGTGCCCTGCTACGGCTTCGGCCAGCGATTCTGTCGCAATCCGTGCTTCTCCGTTGTAGTAGTCCGTGCGGCTGGCTATCTCCGTTTCGTTTTTGGGCTTCGTTTCTTGGCTTGAAATGAGCTTGTTGTCCGGAACGTTGGGCATGTTGTTGACAATGGCCACCCGTTTCAAGTCGGTAGGAAAGCTGATGTCGGCAGGCATCATATAGTCGACGGAAAAGGGTTCAACGGTTTGGCAAGCGTTGAGGCAGGCGAGGGTAGCCGCTATGGCGATATAAGCGATAAGTCTTTTCATATCACGTATGGGGATTGGTTAAGTTTGGGCAAAAGTACGCTTTTCAGCGGTAAAACGGAAGTCTCAAACGTTTTTTATCGTTAATCCTCTTTATTTTGTTTAAGTAACTAATCTGATTTACTTTATACTAAATGGGAATTTAGCCCCCACCAGACCTCCCCCCGTGGGGGAGGCTTTAAATACTAAGTAGAATACAATAGCTCCCCCACGGGGGGAGTTGAGGGGGCTTCTAAATTCCCATTTATAGTATAAATTAATTTTGTTCACTTAATCATGGATTTTGATTGGGGTTAAACCTTTATTGGGAATTTTTGCCTGTATGTATGTTGTCACATTATTTGAAAATGGTTAAATTTGTCCCATTCATGTACAATTAATCAATTTGTTAACATTATGAATCACAAATCCGTATTTTTATGGTTTACGGTTGCCGCAAGTTTGTTGGCTTCGTGTTCGCAGCCGGACAAAGTTGTAGAGTATCCGATGATAGAGTCGGCCAATACGATGACTTTGGATTTCTCTAAAGTGGAACTGACCGATACGGCCACCATCCTTTACACGGACGCTTACTATCGGCCGCATTATTGGATTAGAATCAGTTCGGAATCTTACCTTGCGGCTGATGGTAAAAAGTATAAGTTGACAGGTACGCGGGGTATTGAGGCTGATTCGCTTTTTTGGATGCCCGATTCGGGCGAAGCGTCGTTTACGCTGACTTTTGAGCCGTTGCCTAAGCGTACCAAGTCATTTGACTTCATCGAGTCCGATTGTGAGGACTGTTTCAAGATTTTTGGTATTGACCTGACTGGCAAGAAAACATATGACGTGCCGGAACAAATCCCTTCCGACTTGCGTCGGATAAATGGTCAGGCTGCCGTGCCGGAACCTATATTTAAGTCTGGAGAGACTGTCGTGAACTTGCATCTCATAGGCTACCGGAAGGAGTTTGGAAAAGAGATTGATTTATACGTCAATACCATGTTTGGCCGTCAGCAGCCTTATACTTCCGCTATTGATGCGGAAGGCAACGCCACTTTTACTTTCTTGCAATGTGGTCCCGCCCAGGCTCATATTGTCATGTCACAATCAATGGCTGGAGATGTCTGGCTGGCACCCGGTGAAGAAATGGATGTTTATATGGACATGCGGGTGAGCGGATGGCGCATTCTCTATCGGCGCGGGATGAATGGAAAGTCGCCGAAACCTGATTCTTTCCGCACACTTTATGCTACCGGTACTTATGCCGATTTGGCAAATACTGTTATATATGGTGACCAAAGCGGTTATTTTATGAATATTTATAGCGACAGTTTGGCTGATTATCGGTTGAAAGCCGATGAATATACCGCACGCATGACGGAGGAATATCAGTCACTTTCCGACAGTGTCGCGCAAAGCGACATGTCTCCGGTACTTAAAGAACTGAACCAGCTCACATTGAAACAACAATTGGTTGAGGCGTTGACCCAAGGTGACCGCATACGGGAGATAAACTATCGGCAGGTAAATAAAATGTGGGATTACAAACAGAAGGTCAAAGGTATTGACCCGATGAAGGCTGAAAATGTGGCTGAAGTCTGCAAATTATTCGATGTAAGCGATCCAAAACTGTTGATGGGGCGTGAGGTTTCCGGTTATGTATATGGTATAGGGCATCCTATGGCAGAGCCGTTGCGGAAGGCCTTTGTGCGGCAGGGATTGGTCGCTGAAATGCCAAAAGTATTCTTGTTGGTGGAAAAAGCGGAAGGTGCCGGACTGACTGATGAGGATTGGAAAGCCATTGAGTCAACGGGCAATCCGTTTTACCGGGATGCTTTCAGCCGAATGGAAGAAAAGGCGAAAGCCGATTTGGCCGCTGTAGAGGGGAAAGCAAAGATTGAAACGACTCCTGACGTGCCGAAGGAGAAACTGTTTGACGCCATCATTGCTCCTTATAAAGGTAAAGTCGTTTTGGTAGACTTTTGGAATACCTGGTGTGGCCCGTGCCGTATGGCATTGAAAGCCAATGAACCGTTGAAGGATGCTGAGTTGAAGAGTGATGATCTGGTGTGGCTTTATATTGCCAACGAAACTTCGCCCATGGTTAAGTATAAGACAATGATACCGGACATTAAGGGGGTGCATTTCCGGTTGAACGACGAACAGTGGTCTTACATTTGCGACAAGTTCAAAATTGAAGGCATACCGTCTTACGTGTTGGTAGATAAATCCGGCGCATACAAGTTGCGCAATGATTTCCGTAACCATGAAACAATGAAGAAGACACTGCAGCAACTGATTGCGAAATAGGGTGAGACAGAAAAACAGATAAAAAAGGAGGAAGTTCCACTGCGTTGGCGGGGAACTTCCTCCTTTCTATTTTAGGGGAGAGGGAACTTGTTTACAGGTTCCTCCCGTGACAGTTCTTGTACTTCTTGCCACTTCCGCAAGGGCAGGGATCATTACGACCTATCGTCTTGGGAGCACGGAACGGTTCTCGTTTAGGTTGTTCGCGCGTGTCATGTGCGGCGGCTGCCTGCTGGTTGGAATCGCTCAGGTCTTGCTTTTGCTCTTGGTAGCGGCTCATGTCCTGACGTTGTTCCGGAGCGGCTTGGCGAACTTCCTGCGGTTCCTGTACCGGAATCTGGCCGCGCATCAAGATGGAGATGGTCTCATTATTAATCTTATTGACCATGGCATCGAACAGATTGACTGACTCTAACTTGTAAATCAGCAACGGGTCTTTCTGCTCGTAGCTGGCGTTTTGTACGGAGTGCTTCAGTTCGTCCAATTCGCGGAGGTTCTCTTTCCACGCCTCATCAATGACGTGCAGCAGGATGCTCTTCTCGAACGATTTTACAATTTCCTTACATTCGCTTTCGTAAGCGGCCTTTAAGTTGCAGGAGATGTTGTAGATGCGCTTGCCATCGGTAATGGGAATCAGAATGTTCTCGTACATGTGGCCTTGGTTTTCATATACTTGCTTGATGACAGGGTAAGCTATCTGTGCCATGCGGTCGGTTTTACGCTTGAAGTTCTCCATGGCAGTGTCGAAGGTGCGGTCGGCCAGTTTCTCCTTTTTCTCTTCCTTGAATTCGGTTTCGTTGAAAGGCACTTCCATGGCAAGTGTTTGTAGCATGTCCATTTTGCAGCTTTCGTAGTCGGGAGCTTGTACGGCGTTGACGCAACGGTCCCAAATCATGTTCACGATGTCCATGCCAATACGTTCACCCATCAGTGCGTGACGGCGCTTGGTATAGATTACGGTACGTTGCTTGTTCATCACGTCGTCATACTCCAACAGACGCTTACGGATACCGAAGTTGTTTTCCTCTACTTTCTTTTGGGCGCGCTCGATGGATTTCGAAATCATGCTGTGCTCAATCATTTCACCTTCCTTGAAGCCCAGACGATCCATGACGCTGGCGATGCGGTCAGAGGAGAACAAACGCATCAAGTCATCTTCCAATGATACGAAGAATACGGATGAACCGGGGTCACCTTGACGTCCGGAACGACCACGCAGCTGACGGTCTACGCGGCGTGATTCGTGGCGTTCTGTACCTATGATGGCCAAACCGCCTGCGGCTTTTACTTCAGGACTCAGCTTGATGTCGGTACCACGGCCGGCCATATTGGTGGCGATGGTCACTGTACTGCTTTGTCCGGCTTTGGCTACGATTTCAGCCTCTTTCTGGTGCAGTTTGGCATTCAGCACGTTGTGAGGTATCTTGCGCATGTCGAGCATACGGCTCAGCATTTCGGAGATTTCCACGGAGGTGGTACCTACCAGCACGGGGCGTCCGGCCTGCACCATCTTCTCTATTTCTTCGATGACAGCCTTGTATTTCTCGCGTTTGGTCTTGTACACGCGGTCGTTCATGTCAATACGGGCGATGGGACGGTTGGTCGGAATGACTACTACGTCCAGCTTATAGATATCCCAGAATTCGCCCGCTTCCGTCTCGGCCGTACCGGTCATGCCGGCTAATTTGTGATACATACGGAAGTAATTCTGAAGGGTGATGGTAGCAAACGTCTGTGTGGCGGCTTCTACTTTTACGCCTTCCTTGGCTTCGATGGCCTGGTGCAAACCGTCTGAGTAGCGGCGGCCTTCCATGATACGGCCCGTCTGTTCGTCTACAATCTTCACCTGTCCGTCTATCACAACGTATTCATCGTCTTTCTCGAACATGGTGTAAGCCTTCAACAGTTGGTTGATGGTGTGCACGCGTTCGGACTTGATGGCATAGTTCGTGAGCAGTTCATCCTTTTTGGCCAGACGCTCTTCATCGCTGAGGCCTTGCTCGTTCTCTAATTCGGAGAGTTGTGCGGTGATGTCGGGCAGGACAAAGAATGTGGGGTCGGAAGATTTTCCACTAATGAGGTCTACACCCTTGTCTGTCAGGTCTACACTGTTTAACTTCTCATCGATGACGAAATAGAGCGGGTCGGTAACCTCGTGCATGCGCTTGTTGTTCTGCTCCATGTAGATTTCCTCGGTCTTCAGCATACCGGCCTTGATGCCTTGCTCGCTGAGGAACTTGATTAACGGCTTGTTCTTGGGCAGGGCCTTGTGGCTGCGGTATAGGGTCAGGAAGCCTTCCTCCTGTTCTTTCTTGTCGTCCGAGGCAATCATGCGTTTGGCGTCGGCCAGATATTGGGTGGCCAGTTTCTTCTGGGCTTCTACCAGACGTTCTACCAGCGGTTTCAGTTGCTCGAAGAGCTGGTCGTCACCTTTAGGCACGGGGCCGGAGATGATAAGCGGCGTACGGGCATCGTCTATCAATACGGAGTCTACCTCATCGACGATGGCATAGTTGTGTCGGCGTTGCACCAAGTCTTTGGGGCTGATGGCCATGTTGTCACGCAAGTAGTCGAAGCCGAACTCGTTGTTGGTGCCGAACGTGATGTCGGCCAGATAGGCTTGGCGGCGTGCTTCGGAGTTGGGGCGATGCTTGTCAATGCAATCCACGCTCAAGCCATGGAACATGTAGAGCGGCCCCATCCACTCGGAGTCACGTTTGGACAGATAGTCGTTCACGGTTACTACATGTACGCCGTTTCCGGTCAACGCGTTGAGGAATACGGGGAGTGTAGCTACCAAAGTCTTACCTTCACCGGTTGCCATTTCAGCGATTTTGCCTTTGTGCAGTACGACACCACCGAACAACTGCACGTCATAGTGCACCATGTTCCAGGTGATTTCGTTTCCTCCGGCCATCCAGTGGTTTTGGTAGATGGCTTTGTCACCTTCGATGCGAACAAAATCTTTCGTAGCGGCCAGCTGGCGGTCGAAGTCGTTGGCGGTCACCACAATTTCTTCGTTTTCAGTGAAACGGCGTGCCGTAGACTTTACGATGGCAAATGCGGTAGGCAGCACTTCATCCAGTGCTTTTTCGTAGATGTCCAGTATTTCTTTTTCGATTTTATCTATTTTGGTGAAAAGAGCTTCGCGTTCTTCTAATTCCGTGTTTTCTACAGAGGCTTTCAACTCGTCCACTTTAGCACGTTGGGCAGCCGCAGACTCGCGTATGTAGGCTTTCAGTTCTTCAGTCTTGGCGCGCAAGGCGTCGTTGTCCAGTTTGTCGATTTCGGGATAAGCGGCTTTCACCTTGTCTACCCACGGTTGTATCTCCTTCATGTCACGGGTGGACTTATTGCCGAAAATCGAACTCAGAAATTCATTAAATCCCATTTTTATCGTTGTTTTTACTTATTATTAGCTAAATGATTTACAGATGCTTTGCGTGTGCAAAGGTAAGGAAAAAAAATCAAAGTTCAAGAGGTTGGGAGGTACAACTGTTAGGGGCGCGGATACGCATCACCCGGCACAAGGTAGGAGCCACTTGGTCGGCACAGACCGGAACCTTGATGGTTTCCGCCTTGACGTTTCCGCCCAGCCATATCATTGGTGCGGGAATGGCGGCCATGCGTACGGCACGGCTTTCGTTCGGGTTCTCGCGTATGATAGTCCATCCGGGTAATACTTCAATCAGCAGGTCGCCTGAACGCTTGCGGTGATAGCCGTTGCGTACTTTGTCCATCAGGGGTGACCACGACCCTAATAATAAGGTATGTGAGGAATAGACTTTGTTTACTCCGCTAAATTGTACTAAGAAAGCCGCCGACTTCTCCAGGATTTCCGTCAAATTCAACTGCTTGTCTTCTATCAGTTTATGGTTAAGGTAGATTTGCCGGTCGTAGAAGGCTTCTACATATTGTCCCTCGCCATATGTGGCCATCAAGTACATATTGAGCAGCATGGCACACCGGTTTAAGTGGAATTCTCCGCCGGGGATGCGGTAGATGCCTGTGTCGGCAGGCTCGGGATCGGCGTAGCCGGTAGAAGTAACGCAGAGCATCAGGTTGTGCAGACCTATCTTGCGGTCGAGCAGGTCGAGCAAGGTAGCGATGCTATGGTCGAGTCGGACGTAGGTGTCTTGCATTTCCATGGCACACTCACGGGTGCTGTAGTGGTTGTAGTTTCCCGCGTAGTAGGTCAGTGAGAGCAGGTCGGTCACTTCGTCCTTCCCGATGCCGCTCTTATCCAATAATTCAGCCGTCAGCAGGTTTACTTCCTCATTGGCCATGGGACTGACTTTCAACCGGCGGAATTTGTTGTCTTTCTCTGCACTGAAAAGATATTTAAAAGGCTCTGTGCGCCAGTCGGGCAGGTATTTATAGTCTGCCATAGGGCGCAAAGGCGTCCACTCCATATTCTTGATGCGGGAGTCCACAGAGCAGGAGTCGTTGTATCGGCTCAGCCATTCGGGAAAGTCTTTGTAATAGGTTGTGCCGCACCATTTTCCTGTCACTTCGTTTATCCAGAAAGCTCCGTCTCCCGCATGACCGGCGCTTAGGATTGCGGCATCGCGGAAAGGAGCGACGGCATATACTTTTCCTGCATTGCGGGTGGCTATTTTCAATTCGTCGGCTACGGTAGACATCAGCAGCCGCGAAGGTGAACTGTTCTGGTCTGTGGAGTAGCCCATGAAATCGGGGTCGTCCACACAACTGCGTACGGTAAGCGTGGATACGTCCAGCCAGCGGTTGGCAATGATGCCATGCATGGAAGGCGGACAACCGGTGCAGAGGGTGGCGATGCCCGATGAACGGTCGGGCTTGTCAAACGGCATCTCTGTTTGGCTATACACCCTTCCTTCACGCAACAGGCGCTTGAAGCCTTTTTCGCCATAGAGTGGAGAAAAATTTTCCAAATAGTCCGTGCGCAACTGGTCGATGGTCAGTGTGACCACCAGCTTAGGAGCAGCAGGTAAGGGTTGTGCCTGTAGCCCTCCGAAGGTCAATGCCAGTATGGAAGTAATCAGCCCTTTTTTCATCGTCTCGTCTGTTTTTTGCCAATTAAGATGTTGCTTGCTGACCGTATCAGCAAACACAGTGCCAAAGGTAACACTGCTAAATGAATTTCTTGAGGTATGAGGCCAAATAACACTATAAATAATGTTAAAACCATTCCGCTGGCTGCCATGTAATAGCTGATTTGCTTCTTTATGACCTTGCGGAGCATGAATGGCAGGCATACAAGATGAAGCGGATGGAAGACCAAAAGTATATAATTGGAGCTTACCGCGGGGTGTTGCGAGCAGAAGGCCAGAATAGTCCAAAAGCATCCGGCCACTCCCGCCAGAGAAAACAGTGCCAAGTCAATGCCCCATAGGCTTTTCCCTTTACGGATACCTACCCACGTGGCAATGCCCACTATGAGCAAAAGGCTCAAAGCCGCTTGTAAAGGCGAAGGATAGTCGGCCTCTTTCTTTCGTGCATCAGCTGGGATTGCGAGGACTTGTTCGGTGGCAGCCACCAAGGGACGTACGCCCGTGCTGTCCGCTAATGTGGCCGATGCGAAAAAGTCCTTTACGTAGAAAGGCGCGAACATCATTTGCCTTCGGTTGATGGGGCGGTCGGCTTCGCTTCCCAGACACATGTCGATGCCAAAGCGTGCCCATGGATGCCCCTCGCAATACTGGTGTACGAGGTCGCGGAAGCTACGCCCTGTGTCCGTAGTTTCCATGTCTTCGGTATAGCGCAAACGGCCTTCTACTGCCTTTTCTACCTGGTCGCGCGGGCGGGTGGCACAATTGTCGTAAAAGAAATTATAACGGTAAATCCGGTTTTCCGGCCGGTAGTTTTCTTCCAGCAAGCCTATAAGTTTCCGTTTCTCTTCGGGAGTAAGGTTCAACGTCTGTTGCCACACCTCCCGGCCTTCCATCCAATAGCTGGCAATGAAGCGCCGGTAATCCGTCACGCCCAGCTGATAATCCGTTTCACCTAACGTGAAGCGCAGGATGAAGTTCGGCGTGTCGAAGCTGAATATGCCGTAGTTGAACACTACGTCTACCCCATGGCTCAAGTCTTCGTAGCGAATGGCGGTATGGCCGAAGAGGGAATAAATCTCTGCTCCCGGACCGCATGTCAGCAGGCTGAGCCGTATGCCGTCCTCTTGGGGTGTGGTATGCGGCTCAGCTGCCTGTATCCTTGTGCCGGACATGCTTGGACTGAATGTGGTTAGTAGATATATAATAATGGTGTAAACGAAGCGTTGCATCTTTTTCATCCTTTTTTTACGCCCGCAAAGATAATGCAAACTGGTCGTAAAACAATCAAGCTTGCTTGAATTTGTTTTGCACTGGGGATTTATGTGTCCGGCTGAAGATGAGTGGCAAAGCTCTCCTCGTTCCGGAAGGAGGAGGACGATAGCTTTATTTCCAGACAGTTAAATTGTTATTTAATCCACTTCGTCCCGGGAAAACATTAAGAAGAGAAGGATTGCGTTGAAGTTTCATATAAAGATGCAACGTATTCCTTACTTTTTTCCTATCTTTGCATTTTAATTGAATAGTATTCATTTCGAAAGTTAGTTATATGCAAGAAAAGATTATCATTCTCGACTTTGGCTCGCAGACCACCCAGCTCATCGGGCGTCGCATTCGCGAGCTGAATGTCTATTGTGAAATTGTTCCCTACAACAAATTTCCGAAGGACGATGATTGTGTGAAAGGCGTGATTCTCTCCGGGAGTCCCTTTTCGGTGTATGATGCAAGCGCTTTCAAGGTCGATTTGAGCGGCATTCGCGGCAAGTATCCTATATTGGGCATCTGTTACGGAGCGCAGTTCATTGCTTACAGCAATGGAGGTACGGTGGAGCCGGCCGGTACACGCGAGTACGGGCGTGCCCATCTCGGTACTTTTGACAAAGGCAACGCTTTGTTTAAAGACGTGCGCGAGCATACGCAAGTGTGGATGAGCCACGGAGACACCATCACGTCCATCCCCGACAACTTCAACATCATCGCCTCTACGGATAAGGTGAAGATTGCAGCTTACCAGATAGAGGGCGAGCAAGTGTGGGGCGTACAATTCCATCCCGAAGTTTTTCATAGCGAGGACGGTACACAGATGCTTCGCAATTTTGTGGTAGACGTGTGCGGATGCAGTCAAAGCTGGAGCGCGGCATCGTTTGTAGACACAACAGTGGCCGAACTGAAAGAACAGGTAGGCAATGACCGTGTTATTCTTGGTTTGAGTGGAGGCGTGGATTCGTCTGTGGCTGCCGTGTTGCTGAACCGTGCCATCGGTAAGAACCTGACGTGTATTTTTGTCGACCACGGCTTGCTTCGTAAAGATGAGTTCAAGAATGTGTTGCACGACTACGAATGCCTGGGGTTGAATGTGATAGGCGTGGATGCCAGCGAGAAGTTCTTCAAAGACTTGGAAGGCGTGACCGACCCTGAGAAGAAACGCAAGATTATCGGTCGTGACTTTGTGGAAGTGTTCAATGCCGAGGCACGCAAGATTACGGATGCCAAGTGGCTGGCGCAAGGCACTATCTATCCTGACCGTATCGAGAGCTTGAACATTACGGGGAAGACTATCAAGAGTCATCACAATGTAGGCGGTTTGCCCGAAGAGATGCACCTGCAATTGTGCGAACCGCTGAAGTGGCTTTTCAAGGACGAAGTACGTCGTGTGGGTCGTCAGTTGGGTATACCTGAACACTTGATAGGACGTCATCCTTTCCCCGGCCCGGGATTGGCCGTACGTATTTTGGGAGATATTACAGCGGAAAAGGTACATATTTTGCAGGAGGCCGATGACATCTTTATCCGCGGCTTGCGTGAATGGAAAACTAAAGATGAATCGGGTCGGGAAACCAGCCTTTACGACCAGGTATGGCAGGCAGGTGTTATCCTGCTTCCCGTGCAGTCTGTAGGTGTTATGGGGGATGAACGTACCTACGAGCGTGCCGTTGCTTTGCGTGCCGTGACCAGCACTGATGCCATGACCGCCGACTGGGCGCACTTGCCTTATGAGTTTTTGGCACAAGTTTCGAACGACATTATTAATAAGGTGAAGGGAGTGAACCGTGTGACATACGACATATCCTCCAAACCGCCTTCGACAATCGAGTGGGAGTAAAATCCTACGTTTTTTAGACCTGTATAGCCTCAGCTTTTTAGAAGTTGGGGCTATATCATTTTACAGAAACTTGACTTGTTCCTTTCATTTTCATGGAATGAGCAGTCTGAAATCACCGTATGTTTTACCCCAAAAGATAGTTAGTTCTACTTCAAAGGATCGTATGATTTGAACCAAAAGAAGGTATGTTTTATTTGTATGCCTTTCACGGGAGTGTGAACAGGGCATTTGTTGTCTTCGGCACCTCTATCATGTTTCACCGTAAAACACTGTATGACTGATTACTGCGGTGAAATTTCACAACCGAAACTTGTGAAAGCGTGAAAGATAACCTCTTTTCAGTATAGATTGCAAGGCTGCTTAAAAGATTTGTTTAACGTTATAATAGTGTTAAATTGTATCGGACTGATGCAGTAAAGCTCCATTTTTTCTATTTCTTTATCAGAAACTATTAATAAGGAGAACAACTTATGAAGAGAATACATTGGTTTGTAATGTTGCTTTGTCTGGCGTTAATGCCGGCAATGCAATCGTGTAGTGATGATGATGGGTATTCGGTCGGTGACTTTACCCCTCTCTTGTGGGCAACGGTTCGGGTAGATGGAGGCGCGTTTTATTTGGATTGCGATGTGTGGGGGACGCTTTGGCCTGTTAATACTGATATGGGATGGTATACGCCTGTTGACGGTCAGCGTGTGATAACGTATTTCAATCCTTTGTGGGATGACTATGCGGGTTATGACCATGCTGTCAAAATCTTAGGCATTCAAAATGTATTGACCAAGCAGGTGGAAACGCTGACACCGGAGACTGACGCGGAATTCGGTAATGATCCGGTGACTATCTATCAAGGTGATATCAGTATAAGTGGCGGTTACATGAACATCATTTTTGTGCAAAACCTGCCGGCCAAGGAGAAACACCGTATCAGCTTGGTACGTCCGCAAGACGATGCCGAACTGTATGGAGAGGACGGGTACGTTCATTTGGAACTTCGTTACAACGATTATGACGATGTGACTGGTGTAGATTATCCGGGAATTGTTTCATACAACTTGAACAGCCTGAATATTACGGAAGGGACGAAAGGCATTAAACTGACATTGAACAGTGCGGTGAATGGAGAGGTGGAAGTAGCGTTTGATTTCATGGAAGTTGACCATTCCCAGGCTAAGTTGGCGAATGATATGGACTTTTCGCAGATGCGGTTGAAATAGGACTTTTTGATTGATATGTCTTTATGAAGAAGCCCTCGAAGGCGGATGAATATCCGGTTTGCGAGGGCTTCTTGTCGTGTTGGGGCATTCTGGCGCCACCAGTCTCCATTGTAATCGGGCTGCTATAGGTGCCGCTGTATATAAACAACAGGTTTACTTTCTGTGGTAACAACTATTTAAGCTTGCTGCTGATTTCCTGTGCCGCATTCGGTTTCTTCCCGCCGTGACAATTATTCAAACCCTTGTGAGATTGCTTTAGCATCCCAATAATCCATGCTCAGACGTATCGAATCTTTTTGCTCTTGGCTGAATGTATTATAGATAGAGTCTTTTTCCCATCCAGTGAACAAAACTTCAATAGAACCAATTTTTTCTTTTCGGAGAGCCTCGAAAATCGCGGGCAGACTACTGTCGGACAATGATGTTATTTGGAATGTTCCGCTCTCTATTCTGCAATTAACCTGTGGGGCTGTTATAACTGTATCGTTGAAGACAAAGGCGATTTTCTGTCCGATTGCTTTTTCGGTCTCATCGCCCCATCTTTTCAGTTTATGCTTGCTGATTTGTCCGACAATTGCGTACTTTCCGAAATAGTCGGAATCCAGGCGGAGCCTGACAATATCTTTTACAGTTACAATGGGCTCTCGGGCAATGCTGTCCTCCTGTCCTTGTATGACATGATACCAGCCGTTTTCATAGTGGAGCTTCTCCCTGTTGTCCATGCAACCGCTGAAGCTGACTGCGCAGAGGAACAGTACGGGCATTATCAGTGCTTTTTTCGCTTCCATGCAATCTTATTGATTGATATCTTTTAGAATAATGTTAAAACGTAGAGGTAAATGACCGCTGCCGGAATGGCCATCAAAGCGCTGTCGAAACGGTCGAGCATGCCGCCATGTCCGGGCAGGATGTTACCGGAATCCTTGATGCCCAACTGGCGTTTCATCAACGATTCGGTTAAGTCTCCCCACGTGCCGAATACCACCACAATTGCGGCTAAACCTGCCCATTGAGCGATTGAAAAGAATGGATAGCAGTGAGCAAAGATTAGCGAGGACGCGATGGAGAAAACTGCTCCGCCAATACTCCCTTCCCATGACTTCTTGGGCGAAATGCGCTCGAACAAGCGATGCTTTCCGATAAGCGACCCTACGCAGTAAGCTCCCGTATCACTCAGCCAGATAAATACGAAAATGGACAAAGGCAGAATGGGGTTGTAGGTCACGCTACTATTTTCCGGAGAATTGTGGTAGGCCAGGATGTTGAGCAAGGCAAATGGCAAAGCTACATAAAGCTGGCTTAGCATAGAGCATGCCCAGTTGCCCAACGGATTGGCTTTTTTCAAATACAGCTCCGTTATCATTACGTAAAGTAAGAGGAACAGATAGGGCAGGAAAATACGGGCATCGGTCGCTCCGATGCAGAAACTTCCCAAGGCCATAAATAGGTAAGCGGCACCTAACGCAGTGATTGTTTTATTCATGCTCATTCTGTTGTACACATTCATCAGATGCCCGAACTCATGCACGCTAAGTGCGGCAATGAGCGTAAACAGCAGACTGAACGAAATAGGACTCCAAAGAATGCAGCCCACCAACACTACAACAAACACGATACCTGTTATAGTGCGTTGGATGAGATTACTTTTCACGTTTTTTCCTCCTTACACCATATTAATATATACAGACGATTACGCTTTAGGCTCATTTCCTTTCTCTTCTTCCTTGCCTTTCTGTTCGGCAGGCTTTGCCGGGAGTGCGGGTGCGGTAGCTTGAGCCTGTTCCTTGACTTCCTTCACGGCCTGTTCCGCTTTCCGGCTTTCTTCTTCAGCCACTTTCTTCAACGCCTTGGCGGTCTCGTTGGCGGTGATAATTTCTTCCGAACGCGAAGCCCATGGGCGCGGACCGAATATCTGTTCCACATCATCGGAGAAGATGACTTCCTTGTCTATTAGCAATTGCGCCAATCGGTTGTGCCCTTCCTGGTGTTCGGCCAGGATCTGTTTGGCGCGTGCGTATTGTTCGTTCACCATACGTTTCACTTCCTCGTCAATCAGTTCGGCCGTTTTCTCACTGTAGGGGCGTTGGAACGAATATTCATCGTTGCTGTAATAGCACAGGTTAGGCAGTTTTTCACTCATGCCCAAGTAGGCTATCATGCCGTATGCCTGTTTGGTCACGCGTTCCAAGTCATTCATGGCACCGGTAGATATACGTCCTAAAAACAAGTCTTCGGCAGCTCTTCCGCCAAGCGTTGCGCACATCTCATCGAGCATTTGTTCCTTGGTTGTTATTTGACGTTCTTCGGGCAAATACCAGGCGGCTCCTAATGCCCGTCCGCGTGGTACGATGGTGACTTTGATAAGCGGGTTGGCGTATTGTAGCAGCCAAGATATGCTGGCGTGTCCGGCCTCGTGGATGGCGATGGAACGGCGTTCCTCCTCCGTCGTGATTTTTGTTTTCTTTTCCAATCCGCCCACGATGCGGTCTACGGCATCCAGAAAATCTTGTTTGCCTACAGATTTCTTGCCATGACGGGCGGCTATCAGTGCGGCTTCGTTACATACGTTGGCAATATCAGCGCCCGAAAATCCCGGTGTCTGGCGGGCCAGTAAGTCTACGTCTACCGTGCTGTCCAGCTTGAGCGGGCGCAGATGTACGCCGAATACCTCTTTACGTTCGTTCAGGTCTGGTAAGTCTACATGTATTTGGCGGTCAAAACGTCCGGCACGGAGTAAGGCTTTGTCCAGTACGTCTACACGGTTGGTCGCAGCCAATATGATGATACCACTATTGGAACCGAAACCGTCCATTTCGGTTAGCAACTGGTTCAGCGTATTCTCACGTTCATCATTTCCACCCATGGCGGCTGCTTTGGCGCGGGCGCGTCCTACGGCGTCTATCTCGTCGATAAATATGATACACGGTGCTTTCTCCTTGGCTTGGCGGAAAAGGTCGCGCACGCGTGAAGCTCCCACTCCGACAAACATTTCCACAAAATCGGAACCGGCCAATGAGAAGAACGGTACATCAGCCTCGCCGGCAACAGCTTTAGCCAGCAATGTCTTGCCGGTTCCCGGAGGGCCAACCAGCAAGGCTCCTTTGGGAATTTTACCTCCCAAGTCGGTATATTTTTGAGGCTCTTTCAGGAACTCAACGATTTCCTGTACCTCCTGTTTGGCTTCAGCCAATCCGGCCACGTCTTTAAAAGTGACCTTTACATTATTGGAACCTTTTTCAAAAAGTTGAGCTTTTGAACGCCCGACGTTGAAGATTCCTCCTCCACCGGCTCCCGCTCCTCCGCTCCATCGGCGGGACAAATATATCCAGAATCCAATAAAGAAAAGAATTGGCAGTAGGTTCCAGAAAATGGCTCCCATGTAGTTCCCTTTCTTTTCGTAGGTAATGGAGCCTTCAAATCGGGCCTCTTGCAGGAAGTTCTCCAGGCTTTCTCGTGATGGTGCCTCGGTGGCAATCATCGGATTGCGGCCTACACGGCTGGAGTCACTTCCGAAAACATCTTTCACATGCTGTGCCTTGATGTAAGCTTCCACGGTATTGTCATCATAACCGATGACTCTGTCTACATATCCTTGCTTGACGTAGCTTCTGAATTCATTGTAAGGAATGTTTTTGGAGGTGGAGCTGTTCAAGTTGGTAAACCACAGGACACCTATCATTAATAGTATCAACAGATAGAACCAGTTCAAGTTGAACTTGAAGCGCGTCTTGTCGTTTGTTGGCTTATTGTTATTGAGGTTGTTCATACGCGTATCAGTCGAGATCAGGAATTTGAGTTAATCGGGCATCTGCCCATAAAGTTTCCAGATTATAGAATTCTCTGGCTTCTGGCATAAAGACATGTACCAACACATCCGCATAATCCATGGCCACCCATTGGGCGTTTCGGAGTCCGTCTATGGCATAAGGCTTGACGTTGGCTCCCTTGCGGGCGAATTCTCTTACGGATTCTACAATGGCTGTTACCTGGCTGGGGGAGTTCCCTTGGCAGATGATGAAATACTTGCAAATGGTATCGTCTATTTGCGTCAAATCCGCAATGACTATCTTTTTCCCTTTTTTATCTTGAATACCTTCAGTGATTTGTTCAATCAGTTTTTTCGTTTCGTTCATTATACGTTGTTATGGTTTTTAAACAGTTGGCAAATATACGCCCTTTTCTTGTATCTATAGCTGAAAAAGTGAAAACTCTTTTGTTTTTTGATTTTTTTTAGGGATATAAGTCTTTGGAAAAAGCCATATTATCATTTTATCGAAGAAAAAAACTCCAAAATAGTTTTTGTTTTTAAAAAAGTTCGTATCTTTGCAACCGCAAAACCGAAAGGTGGCCATGTATTGGGCTATGGTGTAATGGTAACACTACAGATTCTGGTCCTGTCATTCCTGGTTCGAATCCAGGTAGCCCAACGAAATGAGGATGCGTCATTCCGACGCGTCCTTTTTTTATGGTATGCCCGGCATGGGCGTTTAAAGGCTCAGCAGATTTTTTATGGCCTGCGGATTTTCCCACCTTCGAAGTAGCTCTGTCTTTATAAGAAAATTTGTATGGATTTTGTTCTGCCTGCTTCTCCCCGTTGCATGAACCGACGGACCATGCGCTGGTGCAAACGTTTGCTATGCCTTTGCCAATCTTTTTGTCACACTTTGTTTCGCGGAGGTGGCGGCTTTGCCTACTTTTGTGTCGATTAACATGTAAACTACCATTTGAGAAACATGAAAACATTCTACGTAAGATTGATGACCATGGCACTTTTCCTATGTGCCACCGGTATGCTGAAGGCACAGAATCTGACTTCGCCCAATGGCGAGCTACAACTGAATTTCTCGGTCAACGCGCAGGGGGAACCTGTTTATGAATTGTTTTATAAAGGCCGGGCGGTGTTGAAACCCTCGAAGTTGGGGCTTGAGTTGAAAGATGACCCGGGTCTGATGAACGGTTTCACCATTGCCGATGTGGAGACCGCTGCCTTTGACGAGACATGGGAACCTGTGTGGGGTGAGGAAAGGCAAATCCGGAACCATTATAACGAGATGGCCGTTACACTTAACCAGAAAGCGCAAGAGCGTAACATGGTTGTCCGTTTCCGGCTTTTCGACGACGGACTGGGCTTTCGCTACGAATTCCCTTTGCAAGAAAACTTGAATTATTTCGTCATAAAGGAAGAACATACCCAGTTTGCCATGACGGGCGACCATACGGCCTTCTGGATACCGGGCGATTACGACACGCAGGAGTATGACTATACAGAATCGAAACTGTCGGAAATCCGCGGTCTGATGAAAGGGGCTATTACGCCCAACTCCTCGCAAACACCTTTTTCGGAAACAGGTGTGCAGACAGCCCTGCAATTGAAAACAGCTGACGGATTGTACATCAATCTGCACGAAGCCGCGTTGGTGGATTACTCTTGCATGCACTTGAATCTGGACGACAAGAATTTTATCTTCGAATCGTGGCTGACTCCGGATGCCGTAGGCGATAAAGGGTATTTGCAGGCTCCTTGCACTTCGCCTTGGCGGACGGTGATTGTAAGCGATGACGCCCGCGACATATTGGCTTCCCGCATTACGCTGAACCTGAACGAACCTTGTGCCTATGACGATGTGTCGTGGATCAAGCCGGTGAAGTACGTAGGTGTATGGTGGGAGTTGATAGCAGGAAAGAGTACGTGGGCTTACACGGACGAACTGCCTTCCGTAAAATTGGGTGTATTGGATTACAGCAAGACGAAACCTAACGGACGCCATGGCGCCAATAACGAGCATGTAAAGAAGTACATTGACTTTGCCGCCGCCAACGGGCTTGACCAAGTGCTGGTAGAAGGATGGAATGAAGGCTGGGAAGACTGGTTCGGCAAATCCAAAGATTATGTGTTCGACTTTGTTTCTCCTTATCCTGATTTTGATGTGAAGATGCTCAATCAGTATGCCCACAGCAAAGGGGTGAAGTTGATGATGCACCACGAGACTTCCGCCTCGGTGCGCAATTACGAACGCCACATGGACCTGGCTTACCGATTCATGGTAGACAACGGCTACAATGCCGTAAAAAGCGGTTATGTAGGCAATATCATTCCGCGCGGAGAACACCATTATGGCCAGTGGATGAACAATCATTATCTATATGCCGTAAAGAAAGCTGCCGACTATAAAATCATGGTCAATGCCCATGAAGCCGTACGTCCAACGGGACTTTGCCGTACGTATCCCAACTTGATAGGCAATGAGTCTGCCCGTGGCACCGAGTATGAAGCTTTTGGCGGAAGCAAACCTTTCCACACCACGATACTTCCTTTCACTCGCCTGATAGGTGGTCCAATGGATTATACGCCCGGTATCTTCGACACGAAGTTGGATTTCATGGGAGACCTGCCTCACGGGCAAGTGCAGACCACGTTGTGCAAGCAGTTGGCACTGTACGTCACGATGTATAGTCCGCTACAGATGGCGGCAGACGTGATAGAGAATTATGAGAGTCGTATGGATGCTTTTCAGTTTATCAAAGATGTGGCCGTGGATTGGGACGAAAGCCGTTACTTGGAAGCCGAACCTGGTGATTATCTGACCATTGCCCGCAGGGCTAAAGGCACGGACAATTGGTTCGTAGGTGGCATAACCGATGAAAACGCCCGCAAGGTAGAGCTTAAATTGGATTTTCTGGATGCGGACAAGAAATATGTGGCCACACTCTATGCCGATGGAAAGGATGCCGACTACAAGGAGAATCCCACTGCTTATCAGATAAAGAAAGGCATTGTGACCAGCAAGACAAAGATATCTGTACAAGAAGCACGGAGCGGCGGTTTTGCGCTTAGCTTGATAGAAGCTGCTCCGGCAGATGTAAAGAACGTGAAGAAATGGAAGAACTAAAAGGGATTTCCCTAAGTTTTCAATAGGTTTTTAAGGTTGGGGCGTGCCATGCTGTTGGCGCGCCTTTTATTTTTTTTCTTGTATTGATGTGGCTATGTCGTCCAAAATTAATATATTTGTTTGGTCGAATAAAAGGTTGCTTAAAATCTTATTATCAGTATGGAAGATATAAACCATATCATGAGGGAAATCACCCCTTTATCGGAACGCGACTGCTTTTATATAGCGGACCGCCGGAAAACCGAGTTTACCTATCCCATTCATTGTCATGCGGAGTATGAATTGAACTTTACGGAACATGCTTCGGGCGTCCGTCGCGTTGTGGGTGATTCCTCTGAGATTATAGGTGACTATGATTTGGTTTTGATTACCGGTAAAGAGTTGGAGCATGTGTGGGAACAGCACGAGTGTACTTCTAAAGACATACGTGAAATCACTATTCAGTTTTCGTCGGATCTTTTCTTTCAGAATTTTATCAATAAGAACCAATTTAATAGTATCCGCAAGATGTTGGAACGTGCCCAATGTGGGCTTTGTTTCCCGATGCAGGCTATTATGAAAGTGTACAATTGGCTTGATAAACTGGCTTCACAGGAGCAGGGCTTTTATGCCGTGATGAACTTTCTTCGCATTCTTTATGAATTGTCCTTGTATGATGATGCCCGTGTTCTTTCCAGTTCTTCCTTTGCTAAAATAGAAGTAGCTTCCGATAGTCGCCGTGTGCAGAAGATACAGCAATATATAGCAGCTCATTATCAGGAGGAGATACGTTTGGGCTTTTTGGCCGATATGGTAGGTATGACTCCCGTATCTTTCAGTCGTTTCTTTCACTTACGTACCGGGAAAACCTTGTCCGATTATATTATAGACATTCGCTTGGGCTTTGCTACCCGACTGTTGGTTGATTCCTCCCGCACCATTGCGGAAATCTGTTATGATTGCGGCTTCAATAACTTGTCCAACTTCAACCGCCTTTTCAAGCGTAAGAAAGGTTGTTCTCCGAAAGAGTTCCGTGAGAATTACCGGAAGACGAAGATCCTTATTTGAACCTTTCTTTGTCAGTCCTGTCCGCCTGTTAGGGAAGCGGAGCCTCGGGAAGCGAGTGCTCCTATATATTAATATGGTATTATTCCAACGGGTTTTCATCGCTATTTCGGCTTCAGTAAGGCCCTCCCTAATGCTTCTTTTTTAGTTTTACGAAATTGTCTTTCATATCCATAGGATGCTTTGCTATTTATCCTTGGATAGTTGACCATTTATCCAACGATATTTTGCCATTTATCCTTGGTTCCTTCTTTTTTAGCTGAATGATAGATAAAATAGTATTATTGTACCTTTCTGTTTCTCATTACATTTGTGGACATTAATCAGAAATTTGTTCTCATATGAAAAAGTTTGTTTGCGCTTTTTTGTGCTTTATGAACATTGGGGTATCTTGGGCTTATTCCATTTATTTGCATGATTTGCGTTGTGAAAATTTGGTAAATCCTCTTGGCATAGACAATGTATCCCCTCATTTTAGCTGGAAAATTACGGGAGAGGTTCCTATGCGCCAGCAGTGTTATGAAATTCAAGTCGGGTCGGACAGCCTTCGATTGTTAGAAGGAAGTGCTGATTTGTGGAATTCGGGTAGGGTCGAGTCGGACGAGTCGGTAATGATAGCCTATGGTGGTAAGGCGTTATGTTCGCGTATGCTGTGCTATTGGCGGGTGCGTGTGGGGAACGAACGTGGTGAACTGTCGGCATGGAGTCCTGTCCAAAAGTTTTCGATAGGTTTGTTGGATCATGAAGATTTTCATGGACATTATATTGGCCTGGCGCAAGGTGATGTGCGTGCTCCATTGCTTCGGAAATCTTTTGTTGTGGAAAACAGACGCACAGCATTCTTGCATGTAAATTCATTAGGTTATCACGAAGTGTATGTCAATGGCGTAAAAGCCGATACGCAAGTTCTGTCTCCTGCGGTTTCCCAATTGGATAAACGTTCCCTGATTGTGACCTATGATGTCACTCCGTTGTTGTCAGTCGGGAAGAATGAAATCGTTTTATGGCTAGGAGTGGGGTGGTATAAGAAAGGCGGGCATTTCAGTGCACAATATGAAGGTCCGGTAGTGAAAGCTGAGCTTGATGCGTTGGAAGATGGCGAATGGAAAACATGGCTGGTTACGGATGATACTTGGCAGGGAAGTGAGAGCGGTTATGTGGATATGGGAAGCTGGAAGGCTTTGCATTTTGGGGGCGAACGTATAGATGCCCGTATGGTTCCGTCGGTTCTGTCCGCTTCGGAGTTGGATAAAAGGCCTTGGGGAAAAGTCGCGGTGGTGGACATACGGCGTCACAAGGTGTCTCCGCAAATGTGTGAACCAAATAGAATTCAAGAAACCTTGGCTCCTAAAAGCATCAGCCCGTTAGGCAAGGATACTTGGCTGATAGATATGGGGCGTGTATTGACGGGTTGGTTCGGAATACAGCTTTCTCAATTGCCAACCGGTCATGAAGTGGTAGCGTCTTATAGCGATTACATGAAACCGGACGGGCAGATTGAAGAACAGGGAGAGAAAGATGTTTATGTGACTTCCGGTAAACCCGGTGGTGATGAGTTCTGTAATAAGTTTCATTATCATGCGTTTCGTTATGTAAAGTTGTCCAACCTTCCCTATCGGCCTACGACACGACAGATAAAAGCGCATTTGGTTCATGGGGATTATCAGTCGGCATCCTCGTTCAAGTGTTCGGATAATGACTTGAATGCCATTCACGACATGGTGAACTACACGTTGCGTTGCCTGACGTTTAGCGGCTATATGGTGGATTGTCCGCATTTGGAACGAATGGGATATGGAGGCGATGGGAATTCGTCTACTTTGGCGCTTCAGGAAATGTATGATGTGTCTCCTACTTATTTGAATTGGATGCAGGCTTGGCAGGATGCTATGAGGGAAAACGGAAGTTTGCCGCATACGGCTCCTTGTGGTGGAGGCGGTGGCGGTCCTTATTGGTGTGGCTTTGTGGTGCTGGCGCCATGGAGAACGTATATTAATTATGGAGATACCCGCTTGTTGGAGCGCTACTATGGTACGATGAAAAGTTGGATGGAATATGTGGAACAATATATGCCGGATGGCTTGTTGGAACGTTGGCCTGACACTCCTTACCGTAGCTGGTTCTTGGGAGATTGGCTGGCTCCTAAGGGCGTTGATGTGACGGACTCGGCTTCCGTTGCACTGATAACCAATTGTGTTGTCAGCCAGTGTTACGATGCAATGTCCAAGGTCGCTTCCGTGTTAGGCCGGAAGGAAGAAGCTTCGGCTTATCGGGAACGGAAAATTTCGCTTAATGAACGTATTCACGAAACTTTTTACCATCCGGAAGAACGGATATATGCGTCCGGTTCCCAACTTGATATGGCATATCCGATGTTAGTCGGTGTCGTTCCGGCGGATTTGTATGGTCAAATAGCTGATAATCTGAAAAAGCGTACGGAACTTTTGGGAAACGGGCACATCGGAGCGGGTTTGGTCGGTGTAGCGGTTCTAACGGATTGGGCAATTCGGAATAGGGAAGCGGATTTTATGTATCGCATGTTGAAACAACAGGACTATCCCGGCTATCTGTATATGCTGAACCATGGAGCTACGACGACATGGGAGAGTTGGGATGGTGAACGCAGTCGTGTGCATAATTGTTATAACGGGATAGGTAACTGGTTTTATCAGGCAATAGGCGGCATTTGGACGGATGAGCGCATCCCTGGTTATAAGCATGTCTTTATAGCTCCTCAGGTGCCTAAGGGAGTTACATGGGCGGATGTGTCAAAAGAAACGCCGTATGGAACGGTGCGTGTCAAATGGAATTTGGTACAAGGTAAAATGAAGTTGAGGCTGGATGTGCCGGTAGGTGTGACTGCCGATGTCGTTGTCCCGTCTCAAGGAACTGGATGTATTGTGAACAACCGTCCTGTGGCATCCGAAGGAAATGTTGTGCTGGGGGCTGGCGTTTACGACATCGAGTTCTCATTTGCTGAAGTTGTTAATTGAAGTTTAATGAATTTGTCAGACTATGGAACGGCGTACATTTCTTAAGACTATTTCATCATTAGGTATGGTGAGCCTGTTCAGTCCTGCGTGGGCTTCAGAAGTTTGTAAAAAGGAATTCCGCAAATCGGCTTTTCCCCTTAAGGACGGGTTTCGTGACCCTCCTTTTTCTTCCGGTGTATATACCTGGTGGCATTGGATGAACGGAAACATAACGAAGGAAGGCATTACTTGTGATTTGGAGGCGATGAAAGCCAATGGCGTTGCGGGTTATCAGATGTTCGAGGCGGGTACCGGTATTCCGGTTGGTCCGGTAGAGTCGTTGAGTGATGAATGGGTGGAACTGGTGTTGCATGCCTTGAAAGAGTCGGAACGTTTGGGGCTTGAGTTTGCCATGCATAACTGTCCGGGTTGGTCATCGAGCGGCGGACCTTGGATAACTCCTGATAAAGCTATGCAGATGATGACTTGGAGTGAGGTCCGGTTGTCGGGAGGTGGGCGGATTGAACGGCAATTGCCGGTTCCTAAACATCTGTTCAATCACTATCGGGATACTTTTTGCCTGGCTGTTCCTGCCGGTTTGCATATAGTGCCTAAATCTTCAGTGATTGATTTGTCTTCCCGGTTGGATAAGGACGGCGTCTTGTCGTGGGATGCTCCTGACGGGGAATGGTTGGTGATGCGTTTTGGACAGACGGCTAAGAACAAGAGCAATCACTCGGCTCCTACTAAGGCGACAGGGCTGGATTGTGACAAATTCAGTACGGAAGCTTTGGATTATCATCTGGAGCGTATGTTCAAGCGGTTGATGCCGATGATGAGGAAAGTAGCCCGATATTCCAAAGTGGGCCTGCTTATAGATAGCTACGAAATGGGTGACCAGGATTGGACCTATGATATGCCCGATTATTTTCAAAAGAAACGCGGGTATCCTTTGTGGCGTTTCCTGCCTGTATTCACTGGCAAAATTATAGAAAGCGAGGAAATGACTGAACGCTTCCGGTTTGACTTCCGCCGTACGCAAGCCGATATGATTGCGGAACGCTACTATGCCCATTTCCAAAGACGGTGCCGGGAAAATGGCATTATCAGCTATACGGAACCTTACGGTGGACAGATGATGGAGGAACTTCAGGTGGCGCAATGTCTTGATGTCAACATGGGTGAATTCTGGTGCGGGCAAACTGTTTTGTGGGCCAATTATAAATACAATCGTACCGTGAAGCAGGTTGCTTCCATCGCGCATGCGTTGGGACAGCATATTGTCGGGGCGGAGGCTTTTACAGCTGAACCTGATGCGGATAAATGGTTAATGTATCCGTATGCGCTTAAGTCTTTGGGGGATTACATGTTTACCCGAGGCCTTACCCGCATTTATTTTCATCGCTATGTACATCAACCCAATACGAAGGCAGCTCCCGGAATGACCATGGGACCGTGGGGCTTGCATTTTGACCGGACTAACACTTGGTGGAAACCAGGGAAAGCGTGGATTGACTATCTGAACCGTTGCCAGTATGTGTTTCAGCACTCTGTGTTTCTTGCGGATATTTTGTATCATAGTGGAGATGACGCTTTTGGTGAGACCATTGAACCGGAAAAGACCTTATTGGCACCTCCTGACGGATATGATTATGACATGGTAAATTCGGAGTTGTTGGCGAAAGCGTATGTGCGCGATGGGAAATTGTTCTTCCCGGAAACTCGTTCCGGTGGTTATAAGCTATTGGTCTTGCTGAAGTCGGAATCCATGTCGTTGAGTACATTGGAGCTTTTGGCGCGGTTGGTAAAAGAAGGGGTGGCGGTAGTCGGGAAGAAGCCGCAACGTTCCTTAGGATTGTCGGATGGAGATAACGAGGACAGGTTTATGGAACTGGCGAATCGGGTGTGGCAATTACCAAATGTATATGGGGAAGAACATGTACGGAAAGTCCTCGACAAGATGGGCGTTTCTCCAGACTTTGTCTATCACTCGTCGAAAGTAAGTCCGGCCGTTCATTATATTCATTATCAGCACGGGGATGCTGACATCTATTTCGTTGCCAACCGTAAGCGTTTGTGTGAAAGCGGAGTCGGGCATTTCCGGGTAAAGGATGTTGTGCCGGAGTTGTGGGATCCTTATACGGCCGAGATTGTCGCGTGTCCGGTTTACAGGAATACGGCTGAGGGGATGGAAATCCCTCTCGATTTTGCTCCGGCAGGTTCCATGTTTGTTGTTTTCCATAAGGTGGAACCGGTGCGGCAGGCATGGACAGATGCCAGATACGATGGCGTGTCTCTGTTTTCTTTACCTGCAGTGTCGTTGCCTACTGTTCAGTCTGACTTCAGCATCACTTGCTGGATAAAGCCTGAAACGGATATAGCTATGACTGAGGATCGGGAACTGGGTGATATGCGTGCTCGTTTTTTTGTGGTTTATCCATTGTCGGGATGGCTTCGGTATGGTGAGGGAAATAGTGTCGTCGGGTTGTCCGTTGGTCGGAATGGAGTAGTGGTTTATGAGCACGCTAAGCGTAACGAGGCTGTATTGCGATATCCGGCGTCACTGGCAGGTTGGACTCATTTGGCTTTGGTTTATCAAGACAATACTCCTTTCCTTTGGCTGAATGGAACTTTGGTCAGTGCGGGTAATGCTTCGGGCGATGTGGTCCATTATGTGATTGATAATTCGGATTTGCTTAGCAAGGCAGATACTTATGAGGGCGGCTTGTGTGGTTTCCGGATACATCCAAGAGCTTTGGGAAATACGGAAATAGAAAACCTGTTTGGAATAGGACTTCCTCAACCGGAGTACGGTGGTAAATCAACGTTTTCTTGGTTGTCCGGGAATAAGTTTATCGCATGGAAGATGGGGACGTATGAGTTTTGTGGCGGGGAAACAAAGGTGCAGAAACTTGTCGGCAGGCTTCCTGACCCGATAGCAATGGATGGACCGTGGAAAGTGCGTTTCCCTGCAGGTGCGGGAGCTCCGGAGCAGATTGTATTGGAGCGTTTGCACTCTTTGCGGGTGGATCAAGACTTTGGAGTCCGTCATTTCTCCGGCACTATGTCCTATTTTTATTCTTTGAACATCGGATCTGCATATCTGCGTGACGATATTTGTCTGCGTTTGGATTTAGGTAGAGTGGAAGTGTTGGCTCAAGTTCTGGTTAATGGAAAATTGGCTGCTACTTGTTGGGCTCCTCCTTATTGTGTCGATGTGCGGAAATTGTTGCATGAAGGAACAAATGAAATCGAGGTCCGTGTAACAAATTTGTGGGTGAACCGTTTGATAGGGGATGAATATTTGCCCGAAGAAAATGCTTATGGCTATCAGACTCCTACTACTAAATATATAGAGGCACAAAATGGTGGGATAGAGAAATTGCCCGACTGGTATATGGCGGGTGCTCCGAAACCTGCGGGGGGTAGGATAGCTTTTGCTACTTGGAAGCATTATGAAAAGACCTCTCCTTTGGTGGAGTCGGGATTGCTGGGGCCGGTAACACTTATTCCGGGACAGGTCTGTCATCTTCCGAATCGGGATGAATAGGACTAAAGATTACAATCTTATTACGATATGATAAAATAGTATCGGTGTAATTCTCGGTTTAATCTTATTTTTGTATCGTCAAATCCGGTGATATCGGGTGTCGGCAAAGATGATGTGTGTGTAACTATAATAATTTTTAAACTAATCTAATTGATCATGAGGAAACTCTTATTATTGATGCTTTTATTGGTTCCTGTAGGTTTGCTGTTTGCGCAGGAACGAACGGTGAAAGGCCATGTGGTCGACAAAGAGACTAAAGATGTGTTAATCGGTGCGTCTGTTGTTGTGGAAGGCAATTCGGGTGTCGGTACTATTACGGATGCGGACGGTAATTTTGAACTGACAGTTCCGGCGGGTAGCAAGCGGATTGTTGTGAGCTACGTAGGTTATGAATCTGTAACATTGGTTCCGCAATCTTATCAGATAGTGGAGTTGGCATCGGATGCGATGGGGCTGGATGAAGTTGTGGTTGTCGGTTATGGAACGGTGAAGAAACGTGACTTGACGGGGGCTGTGACGTCAGTTAATTCGGAGAAGTTGTTGGAGAGTCCCGCATTATCGCCCGCAGAAGCTATTCAAGGTAAGGTGCCAGGTGTGTTGGTGACTAATACGGGTTGGGGACCCGGTTCTACTCCCGACATCCTTATCCGTGGTTCACGCTCGTTGAAAGCTACCAATGAGCCGTTGTATGTGGTGGACGGTATTCCAATTTCGACAGCTCCTAATATGTTCGCTCCTGGCGATATCGAATCTATCGAAGTGCTAAAAGATGCGTCGGCGACAGCTATCTACGGTTCCCGTGGTGCCAACGGTGTTATTCTTATTACAACGAAAAAAGGTACGAAGGGTAAGGTGCAGGTGGATTACAATGGATATTATGGTGTGCAGACCATTCAGAATACCTTGGAACTGATGAATGGATCGGAATTTGCCGACTATGTGCGTGAGTCTTATCGGGCTGCGGGTCAGTACGATTCTCCGGTTCCTGATATGGAGTTGGACCGTACCATACCTACTTTCACTGCGGATGATTATACGTGGGAGTCTATTGCGATGGCATACGATGAGAACGGGAATTACGATCCAAGCAAAGTGCGTACAGGTGCTCCTTGGTGGGATGAAGTGACGCGTACAGGTATGGTGACCGATCACCAGTTGAGTATCCGTGGTGGTAGCGAGAAGACGCAGTTTGCCTTTAATACTACTTATTTCCGTAACGAAGGTATATTCAAACAAATGGACTATTCCAGATACACGGTGAAACTGAGCGTGGACTCGGAAGTGACCAGTTGGTTGAAGTTTGGCGGACAATCGCATTTTAGTCATTCTTTGCAGCACAGAGGGACTAATTTTCAGGAGCGTTGGCGCGTCAATCCTTTAGGACGTTTGTACAATGAAGACGGAACGCCTACGCTAATGACATCGGGAAATGACTCTCAATATTGGAATCCTCTTCAGTATTTGGAGCCGAATGCGGTGGTTAATCCATTGAAAGTAAACCGTTTTCTCGGAAGCTATTATGCGGAGATTAAGCTGCCTTTGGATGGATTGAAGTTCCGGACGAATGTAGGTATTGACTTCCATTCCAAACAGGATTATAAGTTTAATTCGGCTAACGCGCGTACCGGTACAACGAATTATGCGCAAAACGCTTCCGAAGAAACTTATGCTTGGACTTGGGAAAATCTGTTGTTCTACGACAAGCAGTTCGGCGACCATTCAGTCGGTGTTACTTTCCTACAGTCTGTGCAGCGGAACAGAAATGAGAGTCGTAAAGTTGAGGTGGAAGACCTGCCTTCTGATGACTTGTTATGGAACGACCTTAAATCTGCTGCTACGTTGACAAATTATGAAAGTAATAATAAGGTGTGGAGCTTGGCTTCTTTCATGGGACGTATCAATTACAACTGGAAAAGTCGTTATTATGCTACGTTCTCCATGCGTTATGACGGCTCTTCCCGTTTAGCGGATGGTAACAAGTGGGTTGCTTTCCCTGCTTTCTCATTGGCATGGCGTATGAATGAGGAAGGATTTATGAAGAACCTGGAAAACTTGGATAACTTGAAATTGCGTTTTGGTTATGGTGTGACGGCCAATACGGCTATCGATCCTTATCAGACAAAAGGACTGTTGGGTGCAATGTACTATAGTTATGGCAGCAACAATGTGATAGGTTACGCTTCTTCTTCGCTTCCCGACCGGACATTGACTTGGGAAACAACAGGACAGTGGAACATCGGTGTGGACTTCAGCATTTTTAAAGGACGTTTGAGCGGAACAGTGGACGCTTATTTGCAGAATACGCATGACTTGTTGCTCGACCGGCAGCTCCCTATCGTTTCCGGTTACGGAAGTGTGCTGACCAACATTGGAAAAACACGAAATAAAGGTATTGAGCTGAGTTTGTCTTCTGTGAATATTAGCAACAGAGATTTCATGTGGACCACTGATTTTATGTATTCTACCAATAAGGAAGAGATTGTGGAACTGTATAATGGTAAAGTAGATGATATTGGTAATAGCTGGTTTATAGGCGAAGCCCTTAACGTTTGGTATGATTATAAGAAAATCGGTATCTGGCAGGATACGCCAGAGGACCGTGCTCTCATGGAGAAATACAATGCGAACGGCCATCAGTATCAGCCTGGTATGATAAGGGTTCAGGACATTAACAATGACTATAAGATTACGGCGGATGACGACCGTGTAATTATCGGGCAGAAGCGTCCCAAGCATATCTTTAATTTGACGAACTCTTTCTATTATAAAGGATTTGACTTAAATCTGGTACTTTATGGCACCGTAGGCGGTATGTTGAGAAATGATGTCAGGGTGAACCACCAGTCTTATCGTAATAATAGTGTGAAGTTTGATTACTGGACGCCGGATAATCCGACTAACGCTTATCCTCGTCCTAACCGTTTGTATGATAACATTGAATACGAATCCACATTGTACTATCAGAAATCTGACTTCTTACGTGTCAAAACGATAACCTTAGGATATACGTTGCCGGAGAAGTGGGTTCGGAAAGCTACGTTGTCCAAGTGCAGAATTTATCTGACCGCTGAAAATCCTTTTATATTTACGAACTATGAAGGAATAGACCCAGAAGGCGCTACAGGGTATGCTTACCCCAGCGTGAGCAGTTGGATTGTGGGAGTAAATTTGTCTTTCTAACTTAACAGTGAAATAGTCATGAAAATAATAACAGATAAAATGAAGAACCTGTTCGCCATGATGCTGTGTGGAACGTGCGTTCTGATGAATTATAGTTGCGAGGATTTTTTGAGCGAAGATGAGATTCCTCGTATTACAAGCGAATATTACAAAACTGAGCAAGGTGTTATTGCGGCCATCGATGCTACGTACAGTTACATGCGTTATGGAGTTGGGTGTGAGTGTACGAATGTGTTAACGGAACTTGGTACGGATTTGATAACAGGTGCTGAAGGTGCTTTGAGTTATCCGTATAATTTGTATAGCGCAACTTTGTCACCGTCCGAATCAAAAATATACGGACTTTGGGAGAACCATTATAAAGCCATCGGTCTGACCAATCTTGCCTTAAAGAATTTGAGTGAGTCGAGTATAAGTGAGGAGAACAAGGTGCTTTATAGTGCGGAACTGAGATTTTTCCGTGCCTATTTCTATTTTGATTTGGTACAGCAGTATGGCTCCATCCCTCTGGTATTGGAGGCGATAGAAGAGCCGAAAACAGACTTTAAACGTGCGTCGGTAGCTGCTGTTTATAACCAAATAATTACGGATTTGCGGTATGCGGCAGAAAATCTTCGCGAAACAGCTTCGGGTGACGAAACGGGCAAGGCTACCAAATATTCGGCATCTCATTTGTTGGGCAAAGTCTATTTGACGCGTGGTAGTGCTGTTGCCGATGCACGTGGACAGCAGGCCACGGATATAGATAGCGCATATTATTATTCCAGAAGAGTGATAGATAGTGGCCTGTATTCATTGCAGGATAATTTTTCCGATTTGTGGGATATTAATAATATGGGAAATTCAGAGGTCATCTTTGCAGTACAGTTTACACAGGATGTAGTGTATAACGGTAGTGGTAATCTGGCTCACTTGTATTGGGGGTCATGGTACGAGGATCAGCCCGGTATGGTGCGAGATATGGAGAACGGACGTCCTTATCGTTTCCATCGGGCAACAAACAAAACGATGTTCGAACTGTTTGACCGTAAAAATGATTCACGTTTTTATAAAAGTTTTAAGTGGGTATTCTATTGTAATAACCCGACTGGTGATTTAGCGTTGGGTGATACGGCAATTTATTACAGTTTAAATCCGCCCAAAAACAGAGAGTATAAATATAAATATTTCCAATGGAATAAGGATGATTTGAGTCAGAATAACCGCTATTATCCTCCTTTGTTGAAATGGATGGATCCGCTTCGCTCGTCTGTAAATGAAGCGAAAGGTGTGCGCGACTGGGTTCGGATGAGATTAGGTGAAACTTATCTGATAGCTGCGGAGGCTGCCGGAAGGAATGGTGATTATGACACGGCTGCTGAATTGATAAATGTAGTGAGAGCGCGTGCCGCATGGAAAGACGGTGAGGAGAAATATCCTCAGTATTGGCTGGAAGAAGGGGGTGAGCAGGGAGATTTATCCTCTACCTATGAAGAAATTAAGGTTACTCCTGCTGATCTTCAAAATAATTTTGTAGATTTTATGTTGGATGAAAGAGGACGTGAGTTGTTGGGAGAATACATGCGTTGGGAAGACCTTGTACGTTGCGAGAAGTTGGTGGAATATGTCCGCAAGTGGAATCCTGATGCTGCAGGTAATATCCAAGAATACCATAAGTTGCGTCCTATTCCTCAAAAACATATCGACCGTTTGAATCCACGTGGTTCGGATGAAGAGGAACAGAATCCGGGATACTTCTAATCTGTCTTTTATAATATGAATCGTTGATCGGGCGCGCGAATAGAATGATTGCGCGCCCGTCACAAATTTGAGTTTACGGTAGCATTATGAGAAAGTTATGGCTTATATGGTTCGCATTAGTAGTAGGTATTAGTCAAGCGTTTGCTGTAGATAGACAAAAGGACATTGATACATTGTGTTACAGGCTCCAGACGGGGTATTTGTCTGAGAGCGTAAATTTTTCTGATGTCAGAGGTTTTGTCAGTTCAATGCGAGATGATGGAAGTTGGGGTGATGTTGATTATAAGACCGTAACTTTCTATTTTGATGCAGACAAGCATCTTAAGCGATTAAGGGGAATGGCTTTGGCCTATTGTAAACCGGGAAGTGAACTGTATCATCAGCAAGAGCTTAAAGATAAAATTGTGCGGGGATTGGACTTTTTCAGACGTGCCAATCCAAGTTCTGGAAACTGGTGGTATAATGATATTGGAGCGCCTACTGGATACATGGTTCCGCTTCTTTTAATAAAGAACCATATCGGACATGAAGACCGGATGCGTCTTTCTTCTTATTTGGTGGACAAAACGGATAATGCGGCTCATAAGGGGAAAAACAGGACTTGGGTTTCAGCGGTTTTGCTGCATAAAGGTTGTATTGAGGATAACTACGATTTAGTATGGAAGGGCTTTTCTTCCATCGCTTCTACTATTAGGATAGAAGATAAAGACGATGAAGGTATAAAAAGAGACAACAGTATTCATCAGCATCGTCCCCAACTTTATTCCGGTGGATATGGCATGTCGTTTATGTCTGATTTGGCTGAATATATTACGTTGGCGGATCACACTTCGTTCATGGACTTGTTTACAGGTGAAAAGATGGAAATCATTTCGGATGTAATGTTGAAAGGAACCCAGCTGTTTGGTTATAGAGATTCATATGATTTCGGAACCATCGGAAGAGGCATCAGCGGTTCGAACAGTTTGCACAATATGTCTATGCATACGTTGGATTTGATGAAGAAGATTGACTGGAAACATGCCGCTGACTATGAAGCTTGGCAAAGACATATCCGTGGAGAGGCATTCCCGGCACCAGGTAACAAGTTCTTCTGGAAATCCAATATAATGACACATCATGGACTGCGGTATTATATGTCAGCCAAGGTGATATCTGTGCGTTCAAATGGGACGGAAATGTTGAACGGACAGAACTTGAAAGGGTATTATTTACCATTAGGAGCCACTAATATAATGACTACCGGGCAGGAATATAAAGATATTTTTGCAGTGTGGGATTGGACACGGGTTCCGGGTACTACAGCTGTAGCCAATCAGTCTACAGCCGAACTTCGTTGGTATCTGTTTGGCTCAAACCGTTTTGCCGGTGGGGTTAGTAACGGTCGGAATGGTATTATCGCTTATGAACATGTTTATCAAGGTGTGCAGGCTCAGAAAGCTTACTTCTTTTTAGGGGATGCTATGGTATGTCTGGGGGCTGGTATTACAGCAGCGCGTACGCAAGAAGTACGGACTTCGGTTAATCAGTGCTTGGCAGATGGAGACGTGACTTATGGGGTAATGGGCAGAGTGGATAAACTGACGGATGAACTGTCTGACACAAGTATAGATTGGGTCTATCATAATAACGTGGGTTATGTATTTCCCGAAGGAGGAAATATTACATGTAGAAGGACTATGCAGACCGGAACATGGAGAGATATAGCTGTGACAGGTAGTGAAGAACAGATTTCCAAGGATGTGTTCAGTGTGTGGCTGTCGCATGGCACTACGCCACAAAACGATACTTATTGTTATATAGTCATGCCGGATAAACCTTTATCTTTTTTTACTACTGACGGCTTCGACAGTCAAATGAAGATTGTTGCTAATACAGAGAAAATGCAAGCGGTGGTCAATGAGGATCGGGGACAGTATGCGGTTGTGTTTTATGAGCCTGGAAACATTAAATTTCCTGATGGATTATGCTTGTCCGCAGATAAAAAGTCGTTGATTTATGTAGAAAAGAAAGGAACAGGATATGAATTTGCCGTAGCGGATCCCCTTTATCAAGAACAGTCGGTTCGGATAACCATCAATAAAACTTTAGCGGGTGAGTGTGTGGATGTCCAAGGAGAAAATAGTATATTGGAAGTCGTTTTCCCTGTCGGTGATTATGCGGGTAGTACCGTTTTGAAGAGTGTAGAAGAAGTATTATAAGAAAGAACTATAATTATTAGTAAGGAACAATGAAAAAGAAGCTTTTCGGGATAATGCTGATATTGGTTTTGTCCTTTCCATTTGGTTTGAATGCAGAACAGAAATTTGATGTGGAACGTTTGCTAAAGAATGCGGCCGACCAGTATCTTTGTATGATGAAGGAGTTACATGGTTCGGATAAATTCCCTAAAACATATAATAAATATATGGAGCGTTTGGTGACGAGTAACTCCAAATGGTGGTGTAGTGGTTTTTATCCTGGAACGCTTTTTTATCTTGCTGAAGCAACGGGAAACACGGAACTATATGACGAAGGGTTGCGTATGTTGAAACTGTTGGAACAGGAACAGTACAATACGGGGACGCATGACATTGGTTTCATGATGTATTGCAGTTACGGAGGTGCCAACCGAATAAAGCCAAGGTTGGAATACAAGAATGTTCTGATTAACAGTGCGAAATCGTTAATATCCCGTTTTAATCAGACGGTAGGTTGCATTAGGTCGCATGACCGTGGACCCGATGATTTTGTAGTTATCATTGACAATATGATGAACTTGGAACTATTATTTTGGGCGACACAGGAAACTGGGGACAGCACTTATTATAATATAGCTGTAAGACATGCTGATACAACTTTGAAAAATCATTTCCGTGCAGATAATAGCCTTTATCATGGCATTAATTACAATCCGTCTGATGGTACTATTAAAGAGTATCAGGCCGGTCAAGGATATGCTGAGACATCGGCTTGGGCGCGCGGACAGGCTTGGGGAGTATATGGCTATACAATGGCTTATCGTTTTACGAAGAATTTGAAGTATTTAGATAAAGCTATAAAAGTGGCTGAGTTTATTTTAAATCATCCCAATATGCCCGAAGACTTGGTTCCTTATTGGGACTTCAATGCTCCTGGCATACCGAACACGTTGCGTGATGTGTCCGCGGCAGCTATTAATTGTTCAGCACTATTGGAATTGTGCAAATATGTTCCTGCAGATTTGTCGGATAAGTACTATAAGGCGGCTGAAAAAATGCTACGTGTACTTTCTTCTCCTGAATATACAGCGCAGTTGGGTACGAATGGTGGATTTGTGTTAGAGCATTCGGTTGGCAACATTCCGGCAGGGACGGAGGTTGATGTGCCATTAACTTATGCAGACTATTATTACATAGAAGCTTTATGCAGATATAAGATGTTAAATGATAAATGATGAATGTTATGAAGACTTGGATAAAATGGCTATTATTGGTAACTCTGTCTGTATGGTCGGATATCTGTTTGGGTGATGTGATTGATGTTACTCAACGGGGAGCAAAAGGTGATGCGGTAACGGATAATACAGAGCCTATACAAAAAGCTGTGGACGAATGTGCCCAAAAAGGTGGTGGAATCGTACTTGTGCCCAGTGGAACTTACTTGATACGTCCTATTGAACTGAAATCAAATGTAAATCTTCATCTGGAAGCAGGAGCTGTATTGTTAGGCAGTACAAATTTGTCGGATTATGATGAGGCTTTCCCGATTAAAGATGGGACAATGAATCAGTCATCGGGGCTTTTGTATGCGCGTGGACAAGAAAATATTTCGTTGACAGGTTTGGGCGTTGTTGATGGGCAAGGTGGAAGTCCGACTTTTCAGTTTGGCAATGACGCAGATGGTGGTCCCAAACGTCCTAAGTTGATTTATTTGGTAGAATGTAAGGGGATAACAGTACAGGATCTGACACTTCGTAATTCGGCTTATTGGGTACAGCATTATGAAAAGTGTGAGGATGTTATAATACGTGGTGTGAAAGTGTTTAGCCATTGCAATTATAACAATGATGGTTTGGATATTGACGCTAAGAATGCAATCATTTCAGATTGTTATATTGACGTTGAGGACGATGCGATTTGTTTTAAAAGTGATCATGCGGATTTTTGTGAGAATATAACAGTGACAAATTGCGTGGTAGCCAGTAACTGTAATGCGATTAAATTTGGAACTGCTTCTCATGGCGGATTTCGTAATGTTGCGGTTTCCAATTGCGTTGTTCGCCGTGCAGCAGAGGATAATATTCGCCATTGGAGTAAGCAATTGGAACACATTTCGGCAGATGTGACTGTAATATCCGGTATAGCCATTGAAATGGTGGACGGAGGAATTGCTGACGGCATTACGATATCCAATGTTTCTATGCGTGATGTTCAAACACCGATTTTTATTCGTTTAGGTGATCGGAATCGGACTTTTCGGAAAGAAGGTGGCGTCTTGAAAAATGTAAATATCGGCAATATAGTAGCAAGGGCTGAAAGCTTGATTACAGGTTCCATAACAGGTGTGGAGAATTCTTGTGTTGAGAATGTCTTTATCCATGACGTGCAGATTGAGTATCCGGGTGGAGGAACAAAAGCGATGGTTTCAGTGCCTGTTCCAGAAGTGTCGAAAGATTATCCGGAGAACCGGATGTTTGGAAACACCTTGCCGGCTGCAGGTTTCTATGTACGTCATGCCAAGAATATTCGTTTCCATAATATTCGTGTCAATGCATTCCAACCGGATGAGCGTCCTCTGTTTTTGCTGGATGATGTTAAAGACACATCAATAGATAGATGTAGTGGAAAGAATATAGCAGACTTTATTGTTGTGAATAAAAGTCGTGAAGTGGAAATTAATGGGGAACCATTTGATAAATAATAGATGTGTGTGATTATGAAAAGGTTTGAACTCTTTTTGTTGCTTGTATTCGGATTTTTCATTGATGCATGGCCTTTGCCTGATGCCGATTTGGGTGGGCATGATTTGAGGGTAATTACACAACGGCTTGTTGAGAACTATTTGGATGTACAAGTAGATGAGGAAGGTGTCGGTAACTGTATGAAAATGATGCGTGAGGATGGTAGCTTTCCAGACATTGATTATGTTACCGTATACGGAGAGGCTTATTTCCCTCAAGGAACCCACTTGAAACGATTGGATTCTATGGCTGTGGCGTATCGGAAGCAAGGAAACAAGTTCTATAAGGATAAAAAGCTGTTGTCTCTTATTCGTGCTGGGCTCTCTTATTGGCAGCGAATGGATCCTCAGTCAAGAAATTGGTGGTTTAATGACATCGGGGCACCTCAGGATTATATGATTGTTGTGCTTTTGCTGAAAGGAGAAATTGGCAATGATGAGTTGCTTGGTTATTCTTCTTATTTGAGAGACTTGACTGGGAATAAAGGACATAGGGGGAAAAACCGTACTTGGGTGTCAAACATTACAATACACAAAGGATGTATTGAGAATAATCCGGAACTGTTGAAACGAGGTTTCCAGTCGATAGCTTCGACTATCGAGATTGTACGCAGACAAGGTGATGAGGGTATTAAAGTGGATGGAAGTTTTCATCAGCATCGTCCTCAACTGTATTCGGGTGGCTATGGACTTTCATATGCGGATGACATTGCCTATTATCTTCTTTTAGTTAAGGATACAGGCTTTGAATCTTATTTTACAGAAGAAAAAAGAAGCATTTTCTCCAACTTGTTGTTAGGAGGTCATCGTTTCCTGGGATATCGTCATGCTTTTGATTTCGGTGCTGTAGGTCGCAATATTTCACGTCCCAATGGAGTTGGGAATATTTCCGCTTTAACATTACGTAGAATGGAACAGGGGGAACCACAACATGCGGCTGATTACGTGGCATGGAGGAAACATTTGGATGGTGAGGCATTTCCGGTGTGTGGAAACCGGTATTTTTGGAAGTCTGATATGATGACTCAGCATGGGGCGAACTATTATTTGTCGGCCAAGGTCGTGTCTCGTCGTACGAATGGAACGGAAATGTTGAATAATGAGAACTTAAAAGGCTATAATTTGCCTTTAGGGGCTACAAATATAATGACATCGGGTAAGGAATATGAAAATATATTCCCTTTATGGAACTGGAACCAGATACCGGGAACTACAGCTGTACAGAATCCTGATTCGGCTCGATTGGAAGGTTATTTGTTTGGGCGGAATGATTTTGGAGGTGGAGTTAGCACTGGAGTGAATGGTGTGCTGGCTTATGAACATGATTATAAAGGAGTAAAGGCTCATAAAGCATATTTCTTTCTGAATGATGTGTTGTTATGTTTAGGTGCAGGAATTTCTTCGGAAGCGTCCGATGATGTAGCGACAACGGTCAATCAGTGTTTTTATGCTGGGAATGTAACAGTGGGCGAGGGAGCTTCTCAAAAGAATTATGTAGGCAATGTGCTTGTTGAACATCCGGTATGGGTCTATCATGATAACGTGGGGTATTGGTTCCCTGATGCGGAAAATGTAACTGTAGAAAGCCGTAGACACACGGGCTCATGGAAAGATATTAATGTTAGTGAGAGTGGGAAAACGCTTTCTGCTGACCTGTTTAATCTTAAGATAAATCATGGAATGAAACCGAAGGACGATAAATATGTTTATATGATTGTGCCGGATAGAACATTGGCGGATTTCCAGAAACTCATAACAACCGATTGTTATAAGATTATAGAGAATTCATCTAAAGTGCAAGCGGTCAAGACGGGCGAACAATATGCGGTTGTGTTTTATGAGCCATGTTCTGTGGAGTTGGAGCCAGAGTTGGTTCTACGTTCAGAAGAGGCTGTCGTGGTTTATATAGAGAAGGATACGGAAACGTATAAGATTTGGGCGGGAGATCCTTTATTTAAGCAGAATTCGGCCCGTTTATTCTTGAATAACAGGGAAATTAATATAGATTTTCCTTCAGGTGATTATACCGGGAGTACGGTTTCTACAGAAGTGGCAGCTGTCCAGCCTTGTGCTTTGCTGTGTGAGTATTTGAGGAGTCCGGAAGGAATCGATGTATGGCAACCGCGGTTGAGCTGGAAATTTGGAAATACGACATTGACACGTGGTAAGCGTCAAGTCGCATATCAATTACTGGTTGCAAGTTCACAAGAATTGTTAGAGAAAGGAATAGGTGACTTGTGGGATAGTGGCATAGTCCGTTCTTCAGAATCGGTGAATATTGTTTATGAGGGTACTCCTTTGCATTCTTTTCAACGCTGCTTTTGGAAGGTGCGGATGTTGGATGAGCAGAGTGCTTGGTCAGCATGGAGCGAAACGGCTTCTTGGAGAATGGGATTGTTGGAAAAAGATTGGAATGCTCATTGGATTGGAAGTGAAGAAATGGAGCGACAAAGCAAAGGGGGCAAGAAAGTGGACAATGAGATGTATGATCCTTGGCTACGAAAAACCTTCATATTGTCGGATTTTCCTAAAGATGCGGTATTGTGTGTCGCATCTATTGGTTATCATGAGTTGTATGTCAACGGTCGGAAAGTGGGGGATGCGGTATTGTCTCCTTCTGTAACCGACCATAAGTCACGCGCCCGATATAAGATGTATGATATAACCAAGTATTTGCAAAAAGGGGAAAATGTCATTGCTTTGTGGCTGGGGACTTCTTGGGCGATATTCCCGGCTTATCAGCGTGAGGATAAGCCGGCTATACCTTTATTACTGGCTCAAGCTGAGATTTGTTTGCATTCGGGTGAGAAACTGCGGATTGTTTCTGATGATTCATGGAAGGTGCATGCCAGTCCTAATAAACTGATGGGCTATTGGGAAGCACACCATTTTGCCGGTGAATACTATGATGCGAATTTGGAAATACCTGATTGGAACACGATTAAGTTGGATGATTCCGATTGGACTAAAGCAAAAGTCTATAAACCTTCTATATGCGTTTCTTCAGATAGGACTGAACCGAACAGGTTGATAAAGGAAATCCGTCCTGTCTCTATCCAGAAAATGGATGCGGGAACATACCGGGTGGATATGGGTGTTAATTATGCCGGATGGTTTGAGATGCCGGTGGAAGGAACTCCTGGAGATTCTATCCTTTTTCAGTTTTCTGAGCGTGAGGATGCGGAATGTAGTTATGGCATTCAAAGTATTTATAGGATAGGAAAAAATGGGAAGGGAATATTTTGTAATCGATTTAATTATATGACTGGACGTTGGGTATATATTTCCGGACTTAGTCGTGAACCTCGTTTGGAGCAGATTAAAGGCTGGATGATTCGTCCGGATTATCAACGTAGTGGTGGCTTTGATTGCGATATATCGCTTCTTAATGATATTTATCGTACGGCATTATGGACTTTTGAAAATCTTAGTTTGGGAAATTATGTGGTTGATTGTCCACATCGCGAGCGTTGCGGTTATGGTGGTGATGCTTTGGCTACTACGCGTATGGCATTGGGTAATTATCGTTTAGGCGCATTTTATTCAAAGTGGATGGAAGATTGGCGTGATGTACAAGAAGCGAATGGAAATATCCCTTACACGGCTCCTACCCGTATTGGAGGTGGAGGACCGTCTTGGAGTGGCTATTGTATCACTTTGCCATGGATGATGTATCAATGGTATGGAGATATACGTATTTTGCAAGAAAGCTTTTCGACAATACAGGAATGGTTGGATTTCCTGGAAACAAAAGCGGAAAATGACATGCTGGTACGTTGGGGTGGAAAATGGAGTTTTTTAGGTGATTGGCTTTGGCCGGATGCCTGGCCTGAAAGGCGTGCGATGGAGAGCAAAGGTTTGGCTTTGGGTGATACTCGCGAAACACTGTTTTTCAACAATTGTCATTGGATTTATAGCCTGGAAACCGCATCGCAAATAGCTGGAATATTGGGGTTGGATGAAGTAAAGGATGTTTATCAGAAACGTGCGGCTCAAGTTCGGAAAGCTGTTCATGCCTCATTCTTTAATCCCGATGACAATAGTTATGTAAATGGTTATCCTGCATATCTGGCAATGGCGATTACTGTCGGTTTGCCTCCGGAAAACTTGAAGGAAAAAGTCTGGAAAAGATTGGAACAGGAGATTTTAGTGAATCGTAAAGGACATTTCTGGGGCGGAATAACGGCCGGTTCTTTTTTAATGTATACATTGTTGGACAATGGTCGGGATGATTTGATATTTGAGATGGTGTCCAAAGATGATTTCCCGAGTTGGGGATATATGCTGAAAAAAAAGATAGGAACTTTTTACGAAGATTGGCAGTGTCGGGGTTCTGCTCTGCACAGTTCCTATTTGTATGTTGGTAGTTGGTTTATAGAAGCGTTGGGAGGTATTCGTCATTTAGATGCCGGTTATAAAAGTTTTGTTATAGAACCATGGATTTCAGATAAAGGTCCAAAGCGTGTGAATACTTATTATGATTCGATGTATGGGCGCATTATTTCAAATTGGATGCTGAATGACGGAGTGCTGAATTTGGAGATTACTGTACCAGCTAATACAACGGCAACGTTGGTATTGCCTGCCGTTTATGGTGATGGTATGAAAGAGAAAAATGTAGATTGGGGACAAGTAAAAGGGGTGGAGCAAGATATGGCGGAAGAAGGTAAAACTTCGTTTAAACTGCAATCGGGCGTTTACCATTTTACAGTACAAGCAAATAAATAACAAGGATTTATGGAGCAATTTAAGAAGAAACTGCAAACGCTCCTGTCGGAGCATGAAATTTTACTTTCGCGTAGAAATATTCCTTTAAGAAGTTGTAACGGCATTTTTACGCGTTACAAATATCCGGTCTTGACGGCTGCTCATACTCCGATTTTTTGGCGTTATGATTTGAATGAGCAGAGCAATCCTTATTTGATGGAACGTATAGGCGTGAATGCCACATTAAACTCCGGTGCCATTAAGTGGAATGGCAAATATCTTTTGGTCGTGCGCGTGGAAGGCGTGGATCGTAAGTCTTTTTTTGCTGTGGCTGAAAGTCCGAATGGGGTAGATAACTTTCGTTTTTGGGATTATCCTATAACAATGCCCGAGGATGTGTTACCGGCTACCAATATTTATGATATGCGACTTACAAAGCATGAGGACGGTTGGATTTATGGCATCTTTTGTGCTGAACGTCATGACGATAAGGCTCCAATTGGTGATCTTTCATCGGCTGTGGCTACAGCTGGGATTGCGCGTACTAAGGATTTGAAGAATTGGGAGCGTTTGCCTGATTTGAAATCAAAAAGCCAGCAACGGAATGTGGTCTTACATCCTGAATTTGTGAATGGTAAATATGCGCTTTATACACGTCCACAGGATAGCTTCATTCAGGCAGGTAGTGGATTTGGTATCGGATGGGCATTGGTGGATGATATGACTCGTGCGGAAATCGTCGAGGAAAAGATTATTGACCGTAGATATTATCATACGATTAAGGAAGTGAAAAATGGCGAGGGACCTCATCCTATTAAAACGCCTTATGGATGGTTGCACTTGGCGCATGGAGTGCGTAATTGCGCAGCGGGTTTGCGCTATGTTCTTTATTTGTATATGACGGCGTTGGATGATCCTTCACGGGTGATTGCTGAGCCTGGAGGTTATTTTATGGCCCCAGAAAAGGACGAGCGTGTGGGTGATGTAAGCAATGTACTTTTTTCTAACGGTTGGATTGTTGATGAGGATGGGACTGTATTCATTTATTATGCTTCATCAGATACACGTATGCATGTGGCCACTTCAACGGTCGATAAATTGGTAGATTATTGTATGAATACACCTTCTGACGGTTTGAGTTCTTCAGCATCGGTGGAAACTTTAAAAAAGCTGATAGATAAGAATTTGAAAATTCAGAATGGTAAGTATTCGGATTTAAACAAGGAATACGATTGCGTGGAGTTGGAAAATGCTTTATTGCCGCAGTTTGATTGAACACGTTTTTATAAGTAAGTAATGCCATGATAAAACTACGGGAAAAGATTGGTTATGGGTTTGGGGATATGGCGTCTTCCATGTTTTGGAAACTTTTTGGCGCTTATCTGATGATTTTCTACACGGATGTGTTTGGACTTCCTGCTGCCGCAGTGGGGACAATGTTTTTGATAACGAGGGTGTGGGATTCTGCTTTCGATCCGATAGTAGGGATTGTAGCTGACCGTACTATGTCCCGGTGGGGGAAGTTCCGTCCATATCTGCTGTGGTTGGCTGTACCTTTTGCTTTGATAGGAGTGCTGACATTTTATACGCCAGATTGGAACGGAATGTGGAAATTGGTTTATGCGTACATTACTTATTCGTTGATGATGATGGTGTATTCCGCTATCAATGTCCCGTACGCTTCTTTGTTGGGCGTTATTAGTTCTGATCCCAAAGAACGTAGTGTTTTATCCACTTTTCGTATGACTTTTGCCTATTTGGGAAGTTTCGTAGCGTTATTGATTTTTATGCCATTGGTAAACTTTTTTACAGAAAGTGGAGCGGATGAACAGACTGGGTGGTTGCTGGCTGTTGTTGTCATAGCATGTGCGTGTGTCGTGTTGTTTTTGGGTTGTTTTGCATGGACCAAGGAGCGCGTGCTTGCGTTGAAAGGGGAACGTAGCGCGTTGAAGCGTGATGTGCAAGACCTTTTTCAGAACAAACCTTGGTGGATATTGTTAGGTGCAGGTATAGCAGCGTTGATATTTAACTCCATTCGGGACGGCGCGGCAGTTTATTATTTTAAATATTATGTGGTAGAGCAAAACTATGCGGATATTTCTATCTGTGGTATACCTTTTGTCTTAAGTGGGCTTTATTTGGCTGCAGGGCAGGCCGCTAACATTATTGGTGTGGTTTTGGCGGCTCCTGTCAGTAATCGCATAGGCAAACGCAACACTTATCTATGGGCAATGTTACTTGCAACGGTATTGAGTGTCGTTTTTTATGGCTTGCAAGCGGATGATTTGGTCTTAATATTCACCTTTCAAATATTAATAAGTGTTTGCGCTGGAAGTATTTTCCCATTGTTATGGTCCATGTATGCTGACTGTGCCGATTATTCTGAATTGCGAACCGGTCGGCGGGCTACTGGACTGATATTTTCTTCTTCGTCTATGAGCCAAAAATTGGGTTGGGCTATAGGGACGGCTCTTACAGGCTGGTTATTAGCCTTTTTCGGTTTTGAGGCTAATGCCTCTCAAACTCCCGAAACGCTTAATGGCATAAAGATGTTCTTGAGTTTGTTGCCGGCGGGAGGGACGCTGCTTAGTGTACCGCTGATAAGTATGTATCCTTTGACAGAGAAAATGATGCAAGAAGTGACATTATCTTTGAATGAGAAGCGGAGAGAACTGCAGAAATGATAGGTAGATTTGGATTGTAAATGAATTTTTATGTATGATGAAAGACTGTTTGGATATAATGAGGCGTGAGATGACAGAAGTTCTGGAAAAGAATATCTTGCCGTTCTGGATGAATCGGATGGTTGATACGGCTCATGGCGGTTTTTACGGTAGAGTGACAGGTGAAGATGAACTTATGCCAGAAGCGGTAAAAGGAGCTGTACTGAATGCGCGCATATTGTGGACTTTTGCAGCGGTTTATCGGGTGCTTGGTAAACGGGAATATTTGGATATGGCAAATCGGGCTAAACGGACACTGATTGATTGCTTTTATGATCGGGTGTTTGGAGGTATTTATTGGTCTGTCGATTTCTGCGGTTCTCCATTGGACACCAAAAAACAGGTTTACGCTTTGGGATTTGCTTTGTATGGCTTGAGTGAATATGTTCGTGCGACTGGTGATGAAGAAGCCTTGGATTACGCTGTCCGCCTATATGAGTGCATAGAGAAGTATAGTCATGATTTGCTTAGGAACGGCTATTGGGAAGCTTTTACGCGCGAGTGGGGTGACTTGCAGGATATGCGTCTTAGTGATAAGGATGCCAATGAACGCAAGACGATGAATACCCATCTTCATGTTTTAGAAGCTTATGCAAATCTGTGCAGAGTATGGAGAAATGAGCGGGTAGAACAGAGTTTGCGCAATGTTATAAGATTGTTTCTGGATAGGATTTGGAATAAAGAAACAGGGCATCTTGGCTTGTTTTTCGATGATGAATGGACGTGTAAATCTTGTATCATATCGTATGGGCATGAGATTGAGGCTTCATGGCTGGTGTACGAGGCGGCTTTGGTTCTGAATGACGAACGGTTGCTAGCCGAAGTCGGAGATTGGGTAAGGATTGTGGCAGAAAGCGCTGCTGAAGGATTAAATAAGGAAGGTGGCATGATGTACGAGAGAAGGGGAAAAGGGGGAAGAATTGACGGTGATTGTCACTGGTGGGTACAGGCTGAAACTGTTGTCGGTTATCTGAACTTATATCAGCATTGGCAAGATGAAAGAGCTTTACTACGCGCTTTTAGATGTTGGGAGTTTATCAAAAAAAATCTGATTGATTACAAAAATGGTGAATGGCATTGGAGTGTGTATGCTGACGGACGTATTAATACTGAAGATGACAAAGCCGGTTTATGGAAATGCCCGTATCATAACAGTCGTATGTGTATAGAAGTGATAGAGCGTTTCGGGTGTAAATATCCCGGAAATCAGGGCATTTGAAAGTCACTTGAACAAGCTATTCCGCAAATACAAAGGTGTCAGCCCTACCGAGTTCAGGAAAAGATTGTCTCTTTAACTCCTTCCGAAAATATATCATATCCCGCAATACTTTACCTTCCTCTATGATAGGATGGTCATAATGTTGCGTAAAAAAGTTGGGGATGGTATGTGAATAGGTAAAGCCGCAGCCTTGATAGAAGCCAACCGTTTGTCGGCTGTCGCCTGTTCCGACGAACATCGTATGGCAACCTTCCTTATAACGGTTCACGAGATATTCCACCATTTGCTTGCCCAGCCCTTTGCGCTGATAGGATGGGGAAACGGCCAGATTCTTCAGTTCACAGATACCTTCGCCTTCCATTGTAACGACGGCTACTGCAAGCGGTTCTTGTGTCTGTTCGTCCAGCATGACATAAAGCTCCCCTCGTTCTAAGTAGCGGTCAATCATAGACTCCTGTTCGTCGGCAAGGAGCAACAGGGGGAGATATCGTTTCTTGTCGGTAGGAATGTGGTGGATATTGGGTTGTTGTTTTAATTTCATGTGTAATATTGGGAATGGATTGCCCTGCTCATCGGTTTCATCATATTGATAGGTCTCAAAACCGAGATGGCGATAAATCGCTTCCGCTTGTGTATTTTGTTCATTCACATCAATATAAATGGCTCCATATCGTTGGATGGCGAGGTCTGCCAGCAGGCGTCCCCATCCCTTTCCTATCTGGTCGGGAGAAAGGAACAGTGCTTCTATCTTCTTCTCTTGTATGCCCATAAAACCGATAGGAATATCCTCTTCAAAGGCAACGACTAAAATGTCAATGTCATATAATACAGTTTCCCCTTGCTGTTTGATATTTTGAATGTCCTGTTCCGTCAGAAAGTGATGGGTGGCGCGGACAGACGCCTCCCATATTTGCAATAACCGATTGATAAAATCGGTTGTTCGCTTATCCTTATCGATTTTTCTTGTTAATCTCATTTCTATCTTTTCTTTATGCCATTTTATCTTCGTTGGACATAAACTGATTACTCCAACAAAAGTATCCAAGGATAAGTAACAAAGTATCGTTGGATAAATGACAAAGTATTCAATGATATTCAGGCAAGTAACCAACGATACTTAGATAATCCGTTGACACAAGTTTATAGCTATATCAACCGATAACTTGCAACCGAATTTCAAGGCTGGCTCGGACATGATTCCGTAATAACCGATAATTCAGCAATGCCAGTCCCGTTACGATTTGCCTCCAGATGATTTCAGACGGTGTCATCCCTGGTTTGTCTAATACCACTGGATGTTACTTTGCGTTTGGCTACGCTGTTCCCATTTGAGATCCTGCAACATGCTGGCGTTGGCACGAATGGTGAAGTTATAGTATTTCCAACGGCCAAAAGGAGAAAGACTGGCGGACATGCTAAAACAGTGCAAGTCGCGGGTGATGTTAAAAGTTGTCTGAACAATTTCCTTGGCATCGAAATCATAACCCGAATTAAAACTGATAGCCCACTTATTGGATATCTTAATGTTTCCGTTCAAACTCAAGTTCTGTGTATAACGGTAGGGGTAACGCATTTTCTTCTTATTGATTTCCTTAGATCGGTCTTCGGATATACTGAAACCATAGTTTACGTTTATGGACCAAGGCATTTTGAAAGCCTGATAGCCGTCATCATCCACAGCCGCTTTTTCTTTTTTCTTTTCGCCAGGTAGCCCCGATGTTTCTCCGCCTTCTCCTGTGTCCGTATCACCGGAAGTGCCGTCTTTATTTTCCCCATCCTCTTCATCGGGGTCTTCACCACGGAAAAAGGCACGTATTTTCTTCCACGTATCGTTATTAAAAGTATAGCTGAAGGATGAACTGTAATTCTGGAAGATACCAAAGCGTCCGTAGGACCACTCCGTACGGTCGTTGTCCACTACGTTACCTCTCTCATCGAATTTATAGCCATAAGTTTTGAAGGTAGAATTCATACTGAAAGTATAATTCTTGGTCAGTTTCAAACGAAGATTGAGGCTCAAGTCGCTCCATGGACGAGTTTGGGCTGCCATGTTGTAGGAAAGGTTAGCACCGAACTCATCTATTAAACTGATTTTACGTATGGAGTCGTTCTTGTCCTTGTATTTCATTTCCAAATTGTTGGAAATGCTGAAGTTGATAGATCCCTGCTTGCCTCCACTGGGCACACCAAAGGGGCTGTCGGCATAGTAGGAGTAACGCACGGTGTCCTGCCCGCCATTGCTATTGGGCCGGTAGTAAGTGCCATAGTAGCCATATTTGTTAGTAGTAAAGTCTGGAGCCGCACTGATGCTTACCGATGGTGTGATAATATGACGGATCTGTATTTCCTTCTTGGGAAATAACAAAGGTTTATACATGCCATATATCTTGGTATTGACACCGATGCTGGCGCTGTAGTTCCACACACGGTGGAAGCCGTAAATGGTATCAGTATTAACCACTTCGCTGCGCTGATTGTCCCACCCTTGCTCCACCTTGCGGGTGTACCATCGTTCGGTATAGTCCACCGATGGCGTCACATTAAAATACTTAAAGAGGGTAAACGTCGCACTGATAGGTATCTGATGCTGCATACCGTTCTCCCAATCCTTTATCAAATTAGATTTGAACAGCAAGTTATCTTTGGTCTTGATACTATTGGTGAAACGTCCGGTGTAGCGCACCGAAATCTTTTCATACCAACGTTCATCACCCACCGCTTTCTTGCGTTTAAAGGGATAAATGTTACTCAACGAAATATTTACGTCCGGTAAAGTGACCGATATAGATGAATCGCGCATGGTTTGGGCAATGTTCGACGTTGCAGCAATAGTCAGGCCGATGTCGGGAAACGTGCGGCTGTAGCTGATACTGGACGTCTTGGTATTCTGCGTCATGTTCTGTGGATTATACAGATTGTCAATGTTGGAGCGCTCGTAACTACTGCTCGAAAAGTTCACACTGGCCGAGAAAGAAGAATTGGGATTGGCCTTGGAATCCTGCCGATGGCTCCATACGATTTTAAAGTCCTTGGATACGGAATAGTCCGGCAAACCCTTGTCGCCCGTCTTGGTAACCTGATAACTGGCTTGCAACAGACCTGAATATTTATAACGCTTGGCATAATTGCTCTCTACGTTCAGTGCCCACGAACCTTTGGTAAAGATATCGCCGCGCACTTTCAAGTCCATCTGGTCGCTGATGGCAAAATAATAGCCTCCGTTCGTCAAGCCAAAACCTCGACTGGAGTCATCCATGTAGGAGGGCATCAAAAAGCCCGAAGAATAGCTGCTGTTAAAGGGAAAGAAGAAGAACGGCACCGCCAAAGGAAGCGGCACGTCTTCCACTACAAGATAAGCCGGCCCCGTAACAACATTCTTTTTGGGACGCACCTTGGCATAAGTCATCTGCATGTAGAAGTGAGGATGCTCATGATTGTCGCACGTGGTGTACATGCCGTCTTTCATATAGAATTCGTTACCCGTACCTTTTTTGGCATTGTTGCCCACAACATAGCCTTCGCCCTGCTGGGTCACCACATTGCTGATAATGCCTCGCTTGCTGTCAAAGTTGTAGCGGATGGTATTGGTTTCGTAAGGAGTCTCCCCGTCCTTGAACACCGGCGTTCCACTCTTGTTGCCCAACGAGTCTTCCACGCCGTGGGCATACACCGTGCTGCTGTCCATATTCATGGAGATAACGGCCGCCGTCAACTCCACACCCGGATAAGTCACTTTTCCGTCACCGTACAGATGGGCATATCCATCCTGCGTAAAGACGATGGAGTCGTTGGCTTCGTAAACCACCGGCGCGTCCAATCCTCCGTCTTTGGAGGAAGCCGTATCACTTTGCAGCGTGTCATTCGCTAAGGAGTCATTGGGCAGAACGGAGTCTCCCAGTTGCGTGGTGTCTCTACTGGGATGTGGCGGAGGCGTAAATCCTCTGCCCCGACGCTGGGACACAGCCTCGGCTGAAAGAAACAACAACGCAAACAGAATGATGAATATGGTAGCTTTCGATTTCAATGACGCCAATTAAACGATACAACAAATGCTTTAAACGGGGGCAAAAGTAAATAAATTCCACGGATAAACCATTCCTTTTTAATTTATTTTAGATTGCTACAAGAAGAGTTCGCACCAGTGGTCGAAACGGGCCACTCCGTCCTCGCCATGTTTTTCCAGGCTTTTCCGTGCTTTTTCCACACTTTTTTCCTGGTCCAACTTTGTTTTGGAGTAGAACTTATCCGCAAAGCAGATGACCTGTTCTTCGAGGCTGACCGGCAGCATTTCCCGATGAGGAATGGGCAGATTTTGTTCCACAATCCGCTTCAATGAAATTCCGGCACCTGTATGGCGCTCGCACACCAAGGCATGTTGCGGATACCCCTCGGCACGCATCAGGTCGGCTCCTAAATAACCGTGGCAGATGTAGTCTTTTTCACCGAAGCATGAAATGTCCGGAGCGTCGGTCAGGAAGATGCCGATGTCGTGCACCATCGCCCCCTCGTACAAAAAGTCTTTATCCAGGCCAAGCTCGGGATGCCGGTCGGCTATCTGCAACGCCTTGTCGGCTACGGAACGGCTATGCGTCAGCAAAATATGCTTCAACTTGCCCGCTTCAGGATAGTATTTGTCTATTATTTCAAGAGGATTCATATTCTTTCCCTATTATTCGCCGGCAAAAGTACGAATTATTCTGTTACAATGGCTAACTTTGTACGGTCAAATCACAAAGGAAAGATGAAACGACTTACGCAAATGCCGGCATTTATCAAGTTTGTCATAGTGGGCATAGGAGCCACCGCACTGCACTATGGCATCTACTTCATCCTGCAACACTTCATCAACGTCAACGTAGCTTATACAGCTGGCTATGTTTTGAGTTTCATCGCCAACTTTTACTTGACGGCTTATTTCACCTTCGGACAAAAGCCATCCTTGCTCAGAGCCATCGGTTTCGGAGGAGCGCATCTGTGCAACTACCTTATTCACATCGGCTTACTGAACCTTTTCCTTGCGCTTGGTGTGACGAAAACGCTTGCCCCCATTCCCGTATTCGCCATAGCCATTCCCGCCAACTTCGTGATGGTGAGGTTTGTGTTCAAGGGGAAAAGACAATAATCCGCAGACACTGCCTTCCGTTCATTCCCGTTTCTCCAAGAATGCATGGATTAACCGAGGCATGGCATAACGCTCCCATTCACCCACGGGCACGCGTATAAAATCCGCAAGTCCCGAAGGCAAAGCGGATAAATCCAGCCCGTAGAAGTCTGCGTGAATAATCTGGTGGGACAAGACATGACGCACGCCTTGGCAAAGTTTGGAGAAAGCGACTCCTTCTCCAGGCTTTGGCAACCACTTTCTTTCGCAAAGCCAAGCCAAGACTTCGTGCTCCTCCATTGGGTGCTGGGTCTCTATTAGAGGAAGTTCGTACAAATTTCGCCAAATGTCATCCCCTGTACGCTTGCGAAGCAGGATATTGTCCCTCACGCGTACATATATATATGTGAAGTAGCGGTCACTCACCTTGGTTTTGTGTCGTTTCACCGGCAAGTCGGATACCCGTCCCCGGGCAAAAGCCAGACAAGTATCCGTCAAAGGACACGATGAGCAATCAGGCGACTGGGGCACACACTGCATGGCGCCAAAGTCCATAATGGCCTGGTTATATATAGCCGGACGCTGTTTGTCCAGCATTTCTTGCGCCAAGGCTGCAAAAGTCTTTTTCCCCTGCGTGGAGTCTATCGGCACATCCATATCGAAATATCGGGCCAGCACCCGGTACACATTGCCGTCCACCACGGCATAGGCCATCCCATAGGCTATGGAGCAGATGGCCGCCGCAGTATAATCCCCCACACCTTTCAAGGCACGCACCCCTTCATAAGTATCGGGAAACGAACCGTCCATGCTCCGTGCCGCCTCATGCAGGTTTCGTGCACGCGAATAATAACCCAGCCCCTGCCAATAGCGCATCACCTCGTCCTCATCGGCTTCGGCCAGTGTCCGCACATCGGGAAAACGGCTCACGAAACGCATGAAGTAATCATATCCTTGCGCCACACGGGTCTGTTGCAGGATTATTTCCGAAATCCAAATCAAGTAAGGATCTTTTGTTCCCCGCCAGGGCAAATCGCGTTTGTTCACCCCGTACCATTCTATCAGTGTATTGGCAAATGTCTCCATTGTCATCCGTATTTTCAATGCCACAAAAGTAATGCATTTCGGTGTAACAAAACTTAATAGAGCGACTTTTTCTAAAAAATGTCCGAAATATATTTTTCAAAGACAGGGAAAAGCTATATATTTGCAGTCCAAAAAATTAAGAGAACAATACTAACAATATTTTTTTTAAAGAAAAATGACTAAAGCTGATATTGTAAACGAAATCACAAAGAACACCGGGATTGATAAAACAACGGTGCTTACCACGGTTGAGGCGTTCATGGATGCCGTCAAAGCGTCTTTAGCCAAGGATGAGAATGTCTACCTACGGGGATTTGGCAGTTTTATCGTGAAGAAAAGAGCACAGAAAACCGCCCGCAACATCTCCAAGAACACTACCATCATCATACCGGAGCACAACATTCCGGCATTTAAACCTGCGAAGACGTTCACACTTGCAGTGAAGAAATAATAAACAAGAGTATTAACCATAAAAATTAACGACTATGCCAAGCGGTAAGAAGAAAAAAAGACATAAAATGTCTACGCACAAGCGTAAAAAAAGACTGAGAAAGAACAGACACAAAAGCAAAAAGTAATTTTTTAGTCTGAACGACATGACAAAGAACAAACTTGTGAGGAGAAAAACATCGCGGGTTTGTTCTTTGTTTAAGTGAACATTTGTTTGAATGAATACCGACGGACAAAATCGGACATTCATAATTTTAAATTAAAAGCATTTTTATAGTGACAAGCGAACTCGTAGTAGACGTACAGCCCAAAGAAGTATCCATCGCCCTGCTTGAAGACAAGCAACTGGTGGAACTTCAAAGCGAAGGAAGAAACGCTTCCTTCTCGGTGGGCAATATGTATCTGGGCCGCGTCAGGAAACTGATGCCCGGTCTGAATGCCTGCTTCGTGGACGTGGGTTACGAGAAAGACGCTTTTCTTCATTATCAGGACCTGGGTCCTCAATTCAATTCTTTAGAAAAATACGTAAAGCAAACTTTAAGCGACCGCAAAAAACTTAATCCGATAACCAAGGCAACCCTGCTTCCCGACCTTGAAAAGGACGGAACGGTTTCCAACACACTCAAGGTAGGACAAGAAGTAGTGGTGCAGATAGTCAAAGAGCCAATTTCAACCAAAGGCCCGCGACTAACGTCCGAGCTATCCTTTGCCGGACGCTACCTCGTGCTGATACCTTTCAATGACAAAGTATCCGTATCGCAAAAAATCAAGTCCAGCGCCGAACGCGCCCGCCTCAAACAACTGCTTATGAGCATCAAGCCAAAAAACTTCGGTGTCATTGTGCGCACCGTAGCCGAAGGCAAGCGGGTGGCCGAACTGGACGGCGAGCTTAAAGTTCTGTTGAAACACTGGGAAGACGCCGTTGTCAAAATACAGAAAGCGACCAAGTTTCCGACGCTGATTTACGAAGAAACCAGTCGTGCCGTAGGACTGTTGCGCGACCTGTTTAATCCTTCTTTCGAGAACATTTATGTCAATAACGAAGCAGTGTATCACGAAATAAAGGATTACGTAACACTCATAGCCCCTGACCGGGCAGGAATCGTCAAACTGTATAAAGGGCAACTGCCCATCTACGACAATTTCGGCATCACCAAGCAAATAAAGTCCTCGTTCGGTAAGACCGTATCCTACAAGAGCGGAGCTTACCTCATCATTGAGCACACTGAAGCCCTGCACGTAGTGGACGTCAATAGCGGGAACCGCACCAAAAACGCCAACGGACAGGAAGCCAATGCGCTGGAAGTGAACCTGGGAGCCGCAGACGAACTGGCCCGCCAATTACGCCTACGCGATATGGGCGGCATCATCGTGGTAGACTTCATCGATATGAATGAGGCCGAAAACCGACAGAAGCTTTACGAACGCATGTGCCAAAACATGCAAAAAGATCGCGCACGCCACAACATCCTGCCCCTTAGCAAATTCGGGCTGATGCAGATTACCCGCCAGCGCGTGCGTCCGGCCATGGATGTCAATACGGCTGAAACTTGCCCGACCTGCTTTGGCAAAGGCGAGATAAAGCCTTCCATCCTCTTTACAGACACGTTGGAGAGCAAGATTGATTACCTGGTGAACAAACTGAAGATGAAGCGATTCTCACTACACATCCACCCCTACATCGCCGCCTACGTCAACCAAGGCTTTGTATCCTTAAAACGTAAGTGGCAAATGAAGTACGGATTGGGCATTAAGATTATTCCAAATCAGAAACTCGCATTTCTGCAATATGTGTTCTATGACTCCAAAGGTGAAGAAATAGACATGAAGGAAGAAATCGAAATCAAATAAAACAAAATCAAAGAACCGGAGGGATAACGGAGGGAGTGGATAAATCCCTCTCATTCCTCCGGTTTTTTTACTCGACATTAAAAGAATATGAGAACAGAAATTGCTACGCTGGGTGAATTTGGCCTAATCCGCCATCTCACTGAAGGCATCAAACCGTCCAACAAATCTACCAAATATAGTATCGGAGATGATGCCGCCGTTCTTTCATACCCTGCCGATAAAGAGATTTTAATCACCACCGATCTCTTGTTGGAAGGTGTGCACTTCGACCTCACTTACGTACCCTTGAAACACTTGGGATATAAGTCGGCCGTAGTCAACTTCTCCGATATATACGCCATGAACGGTACCCCTCGTCAGATTACCGTCTCCATAGGTCTCTCCAAACGTTTCTGTATTGAAGACATGGAGGCACTCTATGCCGGCATCCGCTTGGCGTGCGAGGAATATGGAGTGGACATCGTGGGAGGCGACACCTCTTCATCGCTTACCGGCTTGACCATCAGCATCACTTGCATTGGCGAAGGAGAGAAAGGAAAGGTGGTTTATCGCAATGGCGCTAAAGAAACAGACCTTATCTGTGTGAGTGGCGATTTGGGTGCCGCCTATATGGGACTCCAACTTCTGGAACGCGAGAAAGCCGCCCTCCGTGGGAAAGGAGAAGACGTGCAGCCCGACTTTGCCGGAAAAGAATATTTGCTCGAACGCCAGCTCAAACCTGAAGCGCGGCGTGATATTATTCAAAAGTTGCATGAGGCTGGCATCGTGCCCACCGCCATGATGGACATTTCGGACGGACTCTCTTCCGAACTGCTGCATATCTGTACGCAAAGCCATGTGGGATGCCGTGTTTACGAAGAACACATTCCTATAGACTATCAGACAGCGGTCATGGCCGAAGAGTTTAATATGAATCTTACCACTTGCGCTCTGAACGGAGGCGAGGATTACGAACTCTTGTTCACTGTTCCCATAACCGATCATGAAAAGATACAGGACATGGAAGGCGTGAAGCTGATAGGTCACATCACCAAACCTGAACTTGGTTGTGCTCTCATCACCCGCGATGGGCAGGAATTTGAGTTAAAAGCTCAAGGATGGAACCCGCTCAAGGATGAAAAAGACGCAAATCCACCCGTTGAGTAAGTTTTTTCCATCCAATCTCTTGCACAGTCCAAAACTTTCACTACCTTTGCACCCGCAATCTAAAAGCGATGGTGCCATAGCTCAGTTGGTAGAGCAAAGGACTGAAAATCCTTGTGTCCCCGGTTCGATTCCTGGTGGCACCACTTTGAAAATCTCACGAAACGTTGTAACTGAACAAGTTACAGCGTTTTTTGTTTTTCCGGGGTAAAACAATGGTAAAACATTCATTGAAATTACTATTAAATATCTGTTTATCAATTATTTATATTGCAAAGATATAGACTTTTTCGTAACTTTGCACCACTATTCAAAGAAAAACAAGCATGAAAACGGATATTAGCGGAAAATCAAACGGTTTAGGCGGTTTGCACTGGCATTTCAATAAACGATGTTGTTTAACCGATTGTTTTTTGATGTAGGTGTATGGTGGAAAAGTCACGCGACTTTGACCCTTTTGGCCAAACAGGATTTGCCCACCTTTGGCTACAATATGATTGACCCTTTAAAGTCCTGGTGTTGGGGG